>QWHN01000003.1 GCA_021404905.1 Candidatus Saccharibacteria bacterium CPR2
GGAAAAACTTTAAGATAAAGCACTGTTGTTTTAATATAAACCTCATGTATCCACTAATCGGTCGAATATTACACAAGACACTCAAACCTGTCTTATATTTTTTTCTAAAACGCACGCAGCGCGTTAGAGTACTGATCTTGTTTAATAACGAGGTACTGCTGGTGCGCAACTGGTTATCCACGCAAAGGTGGACGGTTCCCGGAGGTGGAATTCATGATGGTGAGGACAAATTACGTTCCGCTCAGAGAGAGATAAACGAGGAACTGGGAATTTTAATTGATGATAAAAAACTCATTTCACTGGGGGAATACCATAATTCAGAATTTACGGTCGACTCTTTCGTTTACCGAGCCGAAGAAAAATTTAATATTTCAAGAAACAGATTTGAATTAATTGATGCCGACTGGTTCAAAATCGATGATTTACCAGAACCGAGAAAAAGGATAGTAGAAGAATTAATTAAACGGCTCATCTGATAGAAACATTGAATAAGCCTCTTTATTAAAGTACAATATCCATGTTCAAACCCCTTTTTGCTCAGAGTTGTTTGATTTATGAAGCATATTACTCAAAATTTTGGGTGGATGAGCGGGATAGGCATTTTCGCATGTCTTTTTTTTGTGATTGCCACTATTAATTTTCCAAAAATTTCAAGAGCCAACAACGCTCGAATAATAAATATCTACAGTGACGGCAGAGAGATTACAACGGCCAGTTCCGCAGGCACGGTAGGTGAAGTTTTAGATAGGGCTGGAATTGTGGTTAACGAGCGTGATCTGGTTGAGCCATCCAGGGATACAGTAATAAATACTGATACATTCAACATTAATATATTTCGTTCTCGGCCAGTGACGATTATCGATGGCCAGTCGCGCTTAAACGTAGTAAGTGCCCATCAAAGCCCACGCAGCATAATAGAAGCTGCCGGCGTAGAAATTTATAATGAAGATTGGGTAAACCTTGAAAGGGTAAATGATTTCGTTGGCGAGACGACCCTTGGTTTGAAATTAGTAATTGACAGAGCTACTCCCGTTACACTCAACCTTTATGGCAACGAGGGCATAGTGCGTACTCACGCTAAAACTGTTGGGGATCTCCTCAGCGATAAGCAAATAAAACTTCGTGAAGGAGACATGCTATATCCCGATGCGGGCACAATTCTTAGCCAAGATATGAAAATCAGTATCATTAGCGTTGGCTCAGATGTGGTAACGGCAGAAGAACCTATAAAACATAAGCAAGAGGTTATTTACGACACCTCTCAACCAGTTGGTTACAGGCAAGTTCAGACTGAAGGAGAAGATGGCTTGAGACTGGTGTCTTATAAAATCGTTCTGCACAATGGCGTGGAAGTTGACAGAGAAGAGGTACAATCAGTCGTACTCAAAGAACCAAAAACGGCTAAAGTTGTGCTGGGGACAAAAACGGAAGGTTTCAGTGGCGCCTTCGCGGATGCGTTGGCCGTACTTAGGAGTTGCGAGGGTAGCTATACAAGCGTAAATTCCATTGGTTACTACGGTGCCTATCAATTTAGTCAAAGTACCTGGGCAGGCGCGGCTCCTTCGGGCTATGAAAATGTTCGTCCTGATCAAGCTCCGCCAACAATTCAAGACCAAGCGGCAGCCAACTTATATCAAAGAAGGGGATGGAGCCCTTGGCCGGCATGTTCTGCTAAACTAGGATTACAGGATATTTATCGATAATGATTTATAAAAGAGTCGATGACGGTTATTTCGTCCGCGTAGATAGCGGTGAGTTACTGGTTAAGCAATTAACTCAATTATCTGCTGAGCTTAATATTCGAGGCGCAAGCATTTCAGGCGTGGGTTCTTCTGAGTGGGCGGAAGTTGGATTTTATCATCAAGATAAAAAACAATATGAATTCAAGAAGTTGCAACTTCGCATGGAAATTGTAAGTTTATCCGGCTCTATCGCGCGAGATGAGCAGGGTCCGGTCATACACTTGCATGGGGTATTGTCAGACCATAATTTGCAATGCGCCGCTGGTCATATTAGAGAAATATGTGTTGGTGCAACCTGTGAAATTTACATAAAACAATTTCAACAAACTATAGAGCGAGCCCACGACTCTGTTACGGGTTTGAAGCTTATTCAACCGTAACTGGAGATGCAAGATATCCCTAAAAAAAGACTAGGCCAGCATTGGCTAAAAAATGACGACGCCTTGAAGGCAATGTGTGATGCCGGGGAAGTAAATCAAGGCGACACTGTGCTTGAAATTGGCCCGGGACTCGGGCATTTGACGGAGAAAATTTTACAAAGAGGAGCAAATTTAATTGCTGTAGAAAAAGACCATGACTTGGCGAAAAATCTACTAAATAATATTTCAAAATTTACAAACCATGAATCGCTTAAAGTAGTATGCTCAGATATTAGAGATTTTAATCTGCTGGACTTGCCAAAGGGGTATAAAGTAGTTGCCAACATCCCCTATTACTTAACATCAAACCTTATTCGGCAATTATTAAGTTCGCAAAATCCGCCTAGCCTCGTGGCATTATTAGTGCAAAAAGAGGTAGCCGAGAGGATCACCGCTAAAACGGGGAGCAAATCTTTACTCACTATTGCCGTTGAGCTATTTGCCGAACCAGAACTTGGAGAAGTGATCCCGGCTAAACTTTTCGATCCCCCGCCAAAGGTTGATTCCAGAATAGTTATCTTAAAAGTTAGGGATAATCCAAAATTTCCGGTTGACCAAAAGCGATTTTTTCAACTGGTGAAAGCCGGATTTAGTAATAAACGCAAGAAGCTAAAAAGCTCGCTTTCCGGCGGACTGTGCATTGGTAGGCCGGAAATTGAAAAGATTTTAGATGATGCGAATATAGACAAAAATGCTCGTGCGCAGGCGCTGGCATTGGATGATTGGCATAAACTCTATCAGGTATGGATAAAAGCAAAACTCTAAGTTATTTCACTTCCCCGTTGCTGTCAAAGCATGGCGTGCCTCATGGCTTTTTTACGCGCCAAGCAAACGAACACATTGTTTATGAAAATCCACCTTCGAAAAAATACATGGACTCAGCGGTTGATAACCGTAAAAGTTGGTTAAGAGCAATTGACATTGATGATCATGGTTTTGTGTTTATGGAATGTGCAAATCAAGACAAAATACTGGATTTAGGCAAAAACAGCCCTTTTAACATAACGCTCAGCGATAACGATGCGGTTTTGACAAACTCTGACCAAATAGCGTTGGCCTTCACGGTAGCAGATTGCGTACCAATATTTTTGTTTGAGCCTGGGCAAAGAATTATCGGCATAGTCCATGCCGGGTGGAAAGGAACAAATGGCGGAATTGCGAAAAGAACTATAGAGATGATGATCGAAAATTACAAAATAGCGCCGAAAAACGTTATTGCCGCGATTGGGCCCGCGATTTGCGGTAAATGTTATGAGGTGAAAAACGATGTTGGAGATTTGTTTGCAAAAAAATACAAAAATATTAACAATGGGAAGATTTATCTTGACCTAGTCCGGGCAAATATCGACCAATTAAAAAAAGCAGGCGTTAAACAAATTGACCGCATTGATATTTGCACTTTCGAAAATACTCACCTTTTTTATTCTTATCGCAAGGAAAACACCCCAAAAAGATTCGCGGCGGTAATTGGATAGCATCTAGCATATTGATAATGCTTTTTGGTAATATAGCAATCAAGCATGAGAAAGTTCAGTTCTGTCAGTTTTGTGCTCGCGGCTTGTCTTATATTCATATTCGCAAGCCTGATTGGGGTATCATCCGTTTTTGCAACTGGCGGAGAATTTACCTCAAAAAGCACATATGATGTTGGTGCCGACGGGTCGGGAATAGTTACGCATGAACTGAGGCTTAAAAATAGCGACAAGACGCTTGGAGAAATTTTAAATTTTCCTGTTCTGGGCGTGAAAACCAGTGATGTTAGCGTAAAACGCGGCGCAGATGAAATACCGAAAACCGTCGATGAAAACGTAGGATTAATAAAAATTACGGTCCCTGTCGAAAATCGCGCGGCTTCCAGTGAGTGGGAGCTCAAAGTTATTTACAAATCTCAATTACTCAGCGACTTGGGGAAAGTTAAGGCTTTGCAAATTGCTCCGCTGACCCTTGAAAACTACCAGGCAAAAAGCCAAACGGAGTCAATACTGGCAGATTTAAAACTTGGTTTTGGGATTGTGCGCGGTTTGGAGCCGGGCAGTAAAAATATTACTGCCGGTAAGCAAGTCTTTGATTTTAGTAATGCAAGCGGCCCAATTGCGGGTACGGCTACGATATTATTCGGTGAGAGCACTCTCCTGCGAGCAGATTATGAAACTACATTGACTAATAATGGCTGGTGGTGGAAAACGATAACTCTTGCCCTGCCACCCGACACTAATCAACAAAAAGTTTTTCTAAAAAGTATTGAACCCAAACCCAGCAACCTGCGTCTGGATGAAGATGGAAATATTGTTGCCGAGTATAGAATTGGTCCGAAAAAATCGGTCAAAGTCAGCGCGTCCGCAGAGCTGGTGATAAATAATGTTAAGTATGATCTGAAAAACGACAAAAAGACTTCAGATATAGATAAAGTTTTGGTTGAGCGTTACACAAAACAAACAGACAAGTGGCAGCATAATTCCTTGCAGGTTGATGTAAAAGATTCTGAAACCGTGGTGGAAATTATTCGCAAAGTTTATGAAAAGTCTAAAGAGAATGTTGATGTCAGCGTGGATTTATCGACTAGCGAGAGGACTGGCGCGCTTACATCTGTGGATAAATTGGTTGGAACTTTGCGCGGCAAGGGCATTCCAGCGAGGGTTGTCCTGGGCTTAACATCAAGCAACGGATCAAAAATAACCGCTCAACCCAAACCACACGCTTGGGCGGAGGCCTATGTTCCAACCGTGGGATGGGTAACGCTTGATCCAACTCTTGGGAGCAAAAGCGACTTATTCGGTACTGGTGATGTGTTGCATATCGGTATGGCGCTGTGGGGAATGCGCGATGATTTTCCTCCAGTTGATTTCGGGGCAGCCAAGGTTAATTACTCAAGTGAAGAAGCTCAAAAATCGGATATAAATCAGACAAAACTTAGCGCTAGGAAGTATCAAGTGTTGCCGGGTCTTGCTATCTTGAGCGTAAAAATTTCAATGCCACCGGGCAATATTGTCGACAAAACCGCCATAAAAAGTTCAAAAATGATGAAACTTGGATCTTTAGCTCCTTTGCAAACCATTATAGTTAAATCACCCGCCTTTCTTGGATCCGCATATAGCAAGGAAGAAGTAAAATTCGGCATTGTGGGCGCAGAGAATGAGTTCACTCAAGAAATTGCCTCAGCCAAAGTGGACCTTAACTTCATTCCGATGATAGTCTTGGCGGCTGTTTTAACAATGTTGTTAATAATTGTGATTATTAGAAAACGAACCAGAAAAAACAAAAAACCGCAAAACGAAGTTGCTAAGTTTCCACTAAACCACGAAATCTCGCCTATTTATCCTACAGATAAATCCGATCAGAATTTTTCTTCTAGTAGCGGCGAAGCAACAAACATACCAAATCATGAAACCATAAGTCATGAAAATCCCGCCGCGACCAACACCGCTCAAAAACCTCAAATTAAAAAGAAACCACGTCGTTATTTAATACAATAAAAATCTAAACAAGTTTAGAGTGTTAGTGTAAGCTGTAAGAGTTGAGAAAAACAGGAGGCAAAAAAGATGCCTAAATTTTATGTAACCACATCTATTCCATATGTAAACGCTGCGCCTCATTTAGGTCATGCTCTCGAATTTTTACAAGCAGATGTGTTGGCGCGATATCATCGGGCGGTTGGTGACGAGGTGATTTTTGCTACTGGCAGCGACGAACATGGCAGCAAGGTCATGGAAAAAGCGGCTGAGAATAGCGTTACCCCAAAACAATACGCCGATAGCATCGTAGCTTTATTTAAGGATTTGCAAAAAGTTTTACACATTAGCAATGATCGTTTCGTTAGGACTACTGATGAAGCGCATGAAAAGGCGGCACAGAAAATTTGGACTCAACTGGCTGAATATATTTACAAACATAAATATAGCGGTCTTTACTGTAGTGGGTGCGAAGCTTTTGTAACAAAATCTGAAGCTGATGCAAATGGCGGTAAATGCCCTCATCACAACAAGCCCTATCAGCAAATAGAAGAAGAGAATTATTTTTTCAAACTTAGCAGTTTTACTGACAACATAAAGAAAGCGATAGAGTCAGATGAATATAAAATTGTTCCCGTTAGCAGAAAGAATGAAATAATTTCATTACTCAATTCCGGGCTTGAAGATATAAGTATATCGCGGCCAAAGTCGAAGATCCCATGGGGAGTAGCCGTTCCTGACGACCCTGATCAAACTATGTATGTGTGGTTTGAGGCTTTAATAAATTATGTTAGTGTTTTGGGCTATGAAAGTGAAGAATTCAAAAAGTTCTGGCCAGCAGACGTACATATTATCGGCAAAGACATTATTCGCTTTCATGCGGTCATATGGCCGGCAATGCTACTTGCCCTGAAATTACCTCTCCCAAAAAAGCTTCTGGTACACGGTTTCGTCACACTGGATAACCAGAAAATGAGCAAAAGTTTGGGCAATGTGGTTTCACCCAGCGATGTGATCTCAGCTTATGGATCCGATGCGTTTCGCTATTATTTCCTGCGGCACATTCCAACTTTAGATGATGGAGATTTTAGCTGGGAAAAGTTTGAAACTGCTTATAATAATGAGCTTGGGAATGATCTTGGCAATCTTGTGCAGAGAACCGCCCATATGATTAACCAGTACCAAAATGGTGTTATTGGAGATATGCCTGGGCCTGAACACGACATTGGTCCTTATGAAGAGGCAATTAATAACATGCAGTTTGATAAGGCGCTTGAGTATATCTGGAATTTAATTCGGGGTTTGAATCAATACTTAGAGGAAGAAAAGCCCTGGAAAGCTGCGAAAAAGCAAAGTGAATCAACGCACATTCAACAAGTGCTTGCTTATGTCGTAAGTTCACTGCTTCAAGTCGCCGGTTTATTAAACCCGTTTTTACCCCAGACCTCCGCAACAATAATTACGATTTTCAAGGACGGAATCGTAAAAAAATACGATGGCGTGCTTTTCCCCAAGATCGTCAAACACACAAAGGACAGTGGGCAAAAGTCTGCAGTATAACGAGCCTCGTGAGTATATAGTATGGAGTATGCAGTATGGCGTATCACAAGTTTTCAATTTTCATTCGCTTTGTAGCGAATCAGTTTTCAAATGGTCATACAATCTTTAAATTTCCAGTTTATAATTGCTATCTCCTAATTCCCAATTGCAATTTTCCACTTCCCGATTTTTCCAATATTCATGCGCTATACTAGCTCCATGCTAGTTGATACTCATTGTCATATTCATTCAAAAGATTATCCTCTTGACCCAGAGCAAGTTATAAAAAATGCTCTTGAAAAAAATATTAGCAAATTAATTTGTGTCGGAACTGATCTTGAAGACAGCCAAAACGCAGTCAAATTCGCCGAGTCGCACGACAACTGCTGGGCGACAATTGGAATTCATCCGCACTATGCCGATAATAGCGAAGAACAGTTCAAGGAATTGGTTGATCTGCCTAAATTGAGCAACAAAATAGTCGGAATAGGAGAGTGTGGGCTGGACTATTATTATTTACACTCATCGAAAGATGCTCAAAGGCGGCTTTTTAGACAACATTTAGAACTTGGCTTGGAGTACAATTTGCCGTTCATTTTTCATGTCAGAAAAGCATTTGATGATTTTTTCGCAATTATAGACGAATACAAAAACATTAGGGGCGTAGTCCATAGTTTTACGGCTACGAAGAGAGAGTTGACTGAGATACTTAGAAGAGATTTATACGTTGGCGTCAATGGAATTGCCACATTTTCCAAAGATCAAAATCAACTGGATGCCATTAGGGAAATTCCCAAAGAAAAACTACTTTTTGAGACTGATGCGCCTTTCTTGACCCCTGTTCCAAATCGTGGTACGGTAAATGAGCCAAAATTTATGCGTTTTGTGGTTGAGTTTGTCGCAAAGCTTCGTGATGAAAGCGAAGACGAGATAGCAAAAATCTCTACTCAAAACGTTCAAAATCTATTTTCAATATAACGACAGGAGATAAGCTTTGAGTTACCGTCAGTATGCGCAGAACGGATATAACATCACGTCAAAACAAGGCGATTTTCAAAGTACTCCAAAAGAGCAGCCGACAGAGTTAAACTCTCAACAACAAGCAGAAATTGCCGAGTGCGCCAGGCAGGCTGCCGAAAGAGCAGCAAACATACGCAAGGTTGAAACAATAGAACAGGCGGAACTAGCAAGGACAGTTCATGAAATAGGCAAAAGAATCAAAAGTTTAAGGCATCAAGCTATAGCACAAAGTGAAGGGGAATTAAAAAATGCCGCTTAAATTTTTTAAAAAACACGCTCAAAAATGGGTTTGGAGAAGCGGGTTGACAGAACGCGACCTTATTAAAAAAGAAGCTGCGATTGGCGGGCAATTGTTTGGGAAACTTGAACCTGGCCAGGAAAGGCAATTTTTTTGCCTGGACGAACATACTTGGGTGTGGTATGAATCTTGGTTTGACGAAAAAGGCCAAAAGCATGAGTTAACTACTCGATATGAAATTCGTTCTAACGGTATAATAAAAGTTCAGGGCAATCTCGATTATCATTTTGTGTCTGATAACGAAGCTCAAAATTTATTTAAAGCCATAAGCTTATATTATCAATACGTTAGTGCTTACGTATATAATCAAACTCCACAGGCAATTTAAACGATGAAAAAGATTTACCTAGATCACGCGGCTGCAACGCCGTTAGATAAAAATGTTGCCAGAGTCATGGATAAGTTTTGGGCTGAAAAGTTTTATAATCCTTCTGCCGGATATTTAGCTGCGAAAGAAGTGAGAGACGAAATTGAAGCTGCGCGCGGAAAAGTGGCACGAATACTTGGCACAAAACCTGCGGAAGTTATTTTTACGGCTGGTGGCAGCGAGTCAAATAACCTGGCAATTAGAGGCATAATGGACAACTTTCGCTCGGAACATGTTGCTATCAGCGCGATTGAACATGAATCAGTATTAAGAACTGCGAGTCAATACAACTTATCAATATTTCCGGTAAAAAAAGACGGATTAATTGATATAAATCAGTTGGCTAAAATTATTAAAGACGAAACGGTGCTTGTGAGCATAATGTATGCCAATAATGAAATTGGAACCGTACAGCCACTTGCCCAAGTAGGCCAGCTTATCTCTCAGATCAGAGAAGATCGCCAAAAAAACGGCAATAATTTACCTTTATATTTTCACACCGATGCTTCGCAAGCTGCTAACTACCAGGATCTTCATGTTGACCGCCTTAAGGTTGATTTAATGACTCTAAGCGGTTCAAAAATTTATGGTCCAAAGCAATCAAGCTGTCTGTATGTACGCGGGGGCATTGAATTGTTGCCAATTGTGTTTGGCGGCGGCCAGGAATCGGGTTTAAGAAGCGGCACTGAAAACGTACCGGCAATTATTGGTTTTTCAAAGGCACTAGAAATTGCTCAAGAAATTCGTAAGCAAGAAAGTTACCGGCTGAGCTCACTAAAAAATAAATTTATCGAAGAAATAAAACAATCTAATCCCGACGTTATAATAAACGGTAATCAAAAGCATTGTTTACCAAATGTCGTTAGCCTGACATTCCCTGATGTAGATGGAGAATCGTTGATGATGTTGCTAGATCAAATGGGGGTTATGATTTCAACCGGATCCGCTTGCAGCGCTTCAGATGACTCGCCTTCACATGTTCTAAAATCGATAGGTCTTAGCGAGCAAGAGTCCAATTCAACGATAAGAGTTAGTATGGGTAGGCTTAATTCAGAACAAGACATAAACGCCGCCATAGATGCTTTTAAAAAAGCACTTAGTGGTCTCCAATTTACGGGGAATTAGTTTAAACTTATTATTATGATCGCATCATTTGCCAAAACGGCATTCATCGCTATTGTTGTGGTAGGACTATTAGTGCTTTGGGGTAGTTATCTTGGGCCCAAAGATAAATTAAAACAAGCCGATGCCATCATTGCCATAAGCGGTGGAGACACTCTGGCGCGTACTCAAAAAGCCGTGGAACTTTATCGGGAAGGTTGGGCTAGTGAAATTATTTTTTCAGGGGCGGCTTTAGACCCAAAAAGCCCATCTAACGCTGCCGTAATGAGAGAAATTGCTCAGGGTATGGGCGTGCCGTCGAATGTAATCCAAATTGAAGAAGAAAGTATCGATACAGAATCAAACGCGTCTCAAAGCCAATCAATAGCAAAAAAACGTAAATTTAACTCTATAATTCTGGTTACTTCGAGTTATCACCAAAGACGTGCTTACATGGAGTTTCGCGATAAATTTGGCGAAGAAGTAAAGATAATAAATTCTCCTGCCGAAGACAAAAATTGGAATTCTAAATTCTGGTGGCTTTCCCCTTATGGATGGTTCCTCAGCTTATCTGAAACCGCTAAAATCGGGCTGACCTTAATAAAAAATAGATAGCTTTCCTTTTTCTCAAATCTGCGACACCTCTTTGCACTTATAGGCATAAGAATTATACTAGTGGGTAAGATATGGCCCATAAATTAGTAATGAAACTGTCTCAAAAAGCAAAATTAATGCCTTTTATTGTAATTGCGATTTGCGCAGTGCTGGCATTTCTTGTTATTGGTGTTCGCGCGGAAGAATTTATCAAAGGCTATAAAGCGGACACAACGTTACTCAGAGGCACGGTTGTATCCAGAACTGATGACCCCAATAAAGTTGAACAATCCAGCCGCGACAATAGTAAAAATTTACTTGGCGTAGTGGTGCGCTCAAATGATTCAGCCTTGCTTCTGTCAAGCGAAGAAAACCAGGTGTATGTCGCCACGTCTGGAACATATGAAGTTTTTGTGAGCAACGTAAACGGTGAAATTAAAAATGGCGATTTTATCGCGCCATCCTCAATTAAAGGAGTTGCGTCTAATGCGCGCGAGGAGGAAATTAATATACTTGGCAAGGCCGTACAAGACCTTGACTTAACGAAAACAGATAATATTCTTAGCACAACTACGGTCAGCACAACAAACGGCGAGACGCGGGAAGTGGCCATTGGCAAAATCCTTGTGGAAGTTGATATCGGTGACAATCCCAGGGCGCACGGCGTGTTGGGGTATGTGCCTGAAGTTGTCAAAAGAGTCGGGGAGTCTGTGGCAGGAAAACAGGTTGCGCCCTCGCGAATTTACGCGTCTTTAGGCGTATTGATAATTAGTTTCGGGCTTGGCGGCAGCATGCTTTACGCTAGTGTTCGCAGTAGCATAATCGCAATTGGTCGAAATCCTCTTGCTAGAAAATCAGTTCTTCGCAGTATGAGTAAAGTTATTATAACTTCACTGGCTATTTTCTTCACCGGTTTCGTTGCGGTATACTTGATACTAACGATTTAAAAGGGTGGGCATGGATAGTATTTGGCTGTATCTCATCATCGGGCTGATTCTTGTTGGTACTGGAGCTTTTTTATGGCTGATTTTTACGATAAAAAGTCTTAACGCCAGCCCCAAAAAATCACCGCACGATGACTATATTAAAGATGCTAAAGCCGAAGTTGAGCGCATTTTTAGCGATGATTTTAGGGAAGAATTAAGAAATCGCGGACGTTTACATTTTGAGAAGATTATTAATGAAAACGCAATGTTTCTTAAGCAAGACCTTCAGCTTACTGCGTCTCAACTCAATGAATACATGCAGGACTCGATAAAGAAAGTTCTCAAAGAAGAATTCTCTAAGTACGAACAATCCATAGAAAACGCGAAACAAATTGCTATTGAGTCGATTGAAAAAACTCAGCAGCTTTTGGAACAACAAAGAGCGGCGATGGAACAGGAACTTGCCCAGGAAGTCCAGATGGAAAAACAGCGCATTATCAAAAAATTCGAAGAAAATATGAACCAAATAGTCAGTTATTACCTGCTAGACGCGGTGGGTAATGAAATAGATTTGTCGGATCAGCTTGATTATATATTCCGGCAACTTGAGGATAATAAGCAGGCAATAATAGAGGACATAAGAAGTGGATCTTAAACTACCTCCGGATGTCGCGACTAAACAGCAATTATCGATCCTTATGTATGAAATCGAGGATTTTATCGATGCTGCTACTCAGGCTCAGGTTCGTTCGCGCGAGACGGATAAGGAAATACCCGCGCCCAAGCCTGGATTTATGTTTAAAAAGTTTCTAGAAGCTAATCAGGTTGAGATTACTATGGGGAATCTAGCTAAACTACTCAAAGAGCTGGGAAGCCTAAAAGAAAAAGCACCTACCATCAGATTTATTTTTGCCAGTGAACCATCATCGGAAATTCTCACAAAACTGGCTCAGTGGATAAGGAGCAACAGCCATTTACCGGTTTTAATACACGTTGGTGTACAGCCTCAAATAGCAGTTGGTTGTATTGTTGAAACACCGTCGCGTCGATATGATTTTTCGTTACGCCAAAAGCTCTCTGAATCAAACGCACTTTTGGAGGCTCTAAAAAATGGCTGAAAAGCACTTTAAGTATTTAGCTGATAAAGGCAATCCAATCGGCGAGGTAACGGCAGTTAACCGATTTTTAGTTCAAGCGCGCGGGCTTCATCCCATCAATGAACATGCCCTTGTATTGTTTGAAGACGGTTCTAAAGGAATCGTAAGGGCGGTTGCTGAAGAATACGTATCAATACTTCACCTAGGCCGGGATTCTCTGAGTGTTGGTACGGGCGTGGTTTTGCAACACCACGAGCTTGTAACCAAAGTCGGAACAAATTTTATCGGCAGGGTTATTTCAGTTAATGGCGCACCGCTGGATGGCAAGGGCCCGATCGCAGCGGATACCGTTTGGCCGGTATTTAACGTGGCGCCTCCTTTGATCGGCAGGTTGCAATTGTCTGACCAACTGGAAACGGGCATAACTTTGATTGATTCGTTATTCCCTCTTGTGTTGGGGCAGCGTATGGCAATGCTTGGCGACAGCAAATCCGGCAAAAGCAGCTTAATGGCTCAGCTTACGATTAATCAAAAGGATACTGGGAGGGTGGTGGTCTATGCAATGATAGCTAAGCGCCGTGCGGATGTTGATACGCTAATTTCAAAACTTGAGGCAACGGGCGCCATTAAACACTCCATAGTTGTTGTCTCAACTATGTTCGACTCACTGGCCGTGTCCTATCTCGCGCCTTACGTTGCTTGTGCTATAGCAGAGTTTCTTTGGCAAGAAAAACAAATAGACACCATTGTGATTTACGACGACTTATCAGCTCACGCGCATGTGCACAGAGAAATATCCTTGCTTGCTGAGGTCAGCCCGGGCCGAGATTCATACCCTGGAGATATGTTTTATTCACATTCATCACTCCTGGAGAGAGCCGGTAGGCTTAAATCTACACAAAAAACCCTTACTGCTCTGCCGTTAGTTCATACACCTGGGGGTGACATCACGGCATACTTGCCCACAAATATAATGTCTATAACTGATGGGCAGTATATCCTTGACATGGATTTATTTCATGAGGGAATTCGACCGGCTATAAGTACTGGTTTGTCAGTTTCTCGCGTTGGTGGTTACGGGCAAAATGATCGCCAAAAAAATATTGCCGGCCGGGTCTTTAAACATCTGGCCAAATATCAACAGGCAAAAGAATTTTCTCATTTTGGGTCAGAACTGGCCCTTGAGGTTAAAGATGACCTGGAGATGGGAAAAAAATTATTTGAAGTTTTTCGCCAGGGTCCGGAAGAAGTTTTTTCATTAAATGCCCAACAATTAATGCTTGAGGCTGTTTTGAGTTCTGATAAAAATACGATGCTTGATATTTCTGCTATGAAAGCATCAGTTCATGAAGTCGCAAAGAAAATTACAGACGACGCATCATTCAAAGTTGCTTATCAGGAGTTGCTTAGTAAAAGTGTAATGGAGATAAAAAGGTAAATTATGCGAAGACCCGTAGAAGTAGCAAAAGATTTGGCTCAAATCGGCACTATCGTTAATCTCACCGGGGCGCTTGAAGGAATTGCCAGCCTCCGAATTTCGCAGATAAAAAATCAGGTGCTTCAGTCTGAAGAATTTTTCAAGGAACTTTGGAAGATTTACACCCAAATCCGGGTTGACGCGACTTTTCATTTTGGAAGACGCATGTCTAAGGAGAAAGTTATCAATAAAGATTTGTTCATTGTCATTACTGCTGAAGGCGGTTTCAGCGGCGACATAGACCAGAAGCTGATTGACTGGATGTTAGATGGTTATGATAAAGAACATCACGACATTATTGTTATCGGGCATCATGGCGCCGTTCAGTTGGCGCATAAAGGGGTCTCTATAGCAAAGTATTACAAGTTGCCGTCTAAAGACAAAAACATCAATGTAACCCCTGTAGTTAACGATATCCAGAAATACAAAACCACGACTGTCTACTACCAAAGTTATGTCTCTATTATGGTTCAGGATGTCAAACGCATGAGCTTAATGACCGCGGTTCAAGAATTTGGCCGCGACGTAAAAAGAAGCGATGAAATAATTACCGAATCGAATTACATTTTTGAACCTAGCACTTATGCCGTTATTGACCACTTGGAGCGATCAATGCTTAGCATCATGGTGGGGCAGGTTATATTGGAATCAAAACTGGCGCAATACGCCAGCCGGTTTAGGGCAATGTCTGCTGCGAACGAAAAAGCCAAAGACAGTTTTTCTGATCTAAAACTTTTATATAACCGCACGAGAAGAGCTTCTAACGACGAGCGTCTGAAAGAGATAATAAATGGTATGAGGAAAGTGCACGTATGAGTGTAATATCAGGCACAATCAGATCAGTCAGAGACCTCATAATTTACGTTGAGTTCATGCAGGAAACTCCCGATCTCAATGAAGTATTGATCGTAGACAATGAAGCCAAGTCAAAATTATTGCTGCACGCGTTTTTAGATGACACCACTGCAGTATGTTTTAACTTGAGTTCCTCAAAAAGCATGCATAAAGGAATGGGCGTGGTTCGCACCAGAAGAAGCATTGAAGTGCCCGTAGGCAACGAAGCAATTGGGCGCATATTTAATGCTTATGGCGAACCTCTGGACGGCGTTGATCCTCCAAAGGTCGCAAAATATAAGAATGTTTTTGAAATCCCCAGGGGTTCGTCATCTTTCAAACCCGCTAAGGTTAATATTCTTGAAACCGGAATAAAAGTTATTGATTTCTTCACCCCTTTTGTTAAAGGGCGCAAAATCGGCATCGTTGGCGGTGCTGGCGTAGGAAAAACCGTTCTTACCATGGAATTAATCCATAATGTTGCCAAAAGTGGTTCGGGCATGGCGTTTTTTGCCGGTATCGGTGAGCGTATTCGTGAAGGTCATGAACTTTATGAGACCCTTAAAGAACGCGATTTGTTAAAAAATACCTGTATGTATTTTGGGCAAATGAATGAGAATCCGGTCCAGCGATCTCTCGTGGGTGTATCAGCAGTTGCGCTGGCGGAGTATTTTCGCGACGAACAAAACAAAGATATATTGTTCTTTGTCGATAACATTTATCGCTATGTTCAGGCCCACAATGAGCTTTCATCAATTTTAGATCAAATCCCATCCGAAGGTGGATATCAGCCGACGATTTTCTCGGACGTAAAAATTTTGCAAGATAGGTTGTCTTCGAACGACCAGGGCTCGATAACTGCAGTTCAAACAATTTATGTGCCGGCTGACGACCTTAGCGACCCTGCGGTGCAAATGATTCATCACGAACTCGATTCCGTTATAGTTTTATCTCGAAAAATTGCCGAGCAGGGGATCCGCCCGGCGGTTGATTTGCTCAGAACCACCTCGTCACTCCTTAGCCCCGAAGTTGTGGGGGATCGCCATTACGTGCTTTCAGTCCAGGTTCAAGCGTTGATGCAAAAATATGAATCACTGAAGGGGATAATCGCGATCATTGGCGAGAATGAACTTTCTCCAGCCGATCGCGCTGACTACAACAAAGCCAAAAAATTAATTGAATTTTTCTCGCAAAATATGTTTGTTACGGAAGATTTGACAGGTAAGAAGGGAGAATTTTACACAAGAGATGAGACGCTCAAAGGCGTAGAGGAAATAATAGTTTAATCATGGAAGAGAATAAAAAAAAAGAACGTCCCGTACTTGGCCAGGTAAAGATTTACTCTCCTTACAGGGTTTATTTTGACGATAAAGCCTATAGCGTATCAGCGATAAATGGCACCGGGCCGTTTGACGTGCTGCCTGGGCATAAAAATTTCTTGACGCTATTAAAACCTTGTGAAATAAAAGTTGAAAGCCCGCTGGAGTCGAAAAAATTAAAAATTGACCGCGGCGTGATGCATGTCCGCAGAGACAAAGTCACCGTCTTTCTTGACGTGTAAAAAGTAAGTTTTCAAAGATCAGCTTTCAATTTTCAAACAATTTAGAGCTCGAACCTTTTGAAAACTGATTCGCTATGAAGCGAATGGAATTTGAAAACTACTCTACAATAAAGTAATCAAACACGTATGTTGTAGCTCCGCTGGGGGCGTTTGAAGTTCCGATGCTAAATCCGCCCGAAGAACGCTCTACATAATATTGTAAGGCTCCGGTGGAAGAATTTACTGGGGTAATTTGTACTTTCGGAGTGGTGCCATAGGTTTTTGTGAAATTAATATAAGCCAGTATTCCGGCTGGTGGCCCACTTCCTGTGTTAACGACTACAGTTCCAGCAGTATCATTTCCGCTGATGGAAACTGTGCCACCACTACCCACGGCGGTTCCGGAACTCGCCGATGGCGCGCCGCCCCCAGTTATTAAATGGCCGCTTAAACTTAATCCTTGGGTAAATTCAATGACATCCGCACTGATTTTTGCGGCAGAAATCGTTCCGCCCACCGAAACGTTACCTGTAATATTGGCGTTATCCTGAACATTTAAAGATTGTTGAATTGTGACACTGCCAAGAATGCTTAGTGTTTTGATCTGGACGTCTTCAAACGCGCTGGTACCCGAGACGGTTATACCTGGCAGCGATAACGGCCCGCCAACAGTAATCTTTCCAGCAACATCAAGATCACTTTTTACTAAAACTTTACCGTTAAATATGGCATTGGCTGCGACTGTAAGTGTTTGGTCTGGAGTACCGATATTATTTTCCTTTGAAAGCAATTTATCCAAAGTGTTTTGATCCAGCTCGCTGCCCTGAAAAGTTACATTGTTTGGATCTTTTTGCGTTTCCGTTAGCTGTGCTACTACCACCACAACTATTGCTATTAAAATAACTGCTATAAATAAGAGCAAATAGGGGTTAATTCTTCTAATTCTGTTAAAAATGCGTTCATGAAGAGGTTGCTTCAAGTTGCGTTCTGGCTTCTCTTCTTTTTTCTCTTTACCCGGGTCGCCTTGAAGCGCGTCTGGGTCATGTTCTTCTGCTGGCTCCTTGGTTTCGTCAGAGTCATCTTTATTCTCTTCTCCCTCGACTTTGGTAGACTCAACCTCAAGCGACGCGTCATTTATCGGATCGTCGGACGGATCGATAACTTCTGGCTTGTTTTTCTCTTCTTTTTCCATAAGCTCTCTTACTCGTTAAATCATACTGGTTGAGCTTAGCTTGAGCAAGTTAACGTGGGGTGTTCTTGCAAGATGGTGTGAGTTTAGTCACAATATTAAGCGTAATGAAGTGGAAGCTAATATTTCTCGCACTGTTCTTCTCTGCCTCATCCTTTTTAATACAAAAAATTTCAGTATATGCTCAAAGTTCCTCTACCAATTATAAAATTGAGGAAAGTCAAATTGGTTCTGGCTCAGGTAGGCCAACCTCGGGAAGTTATCAATTGCGCGGTTCTCTTGGGTACACTGGTGGATTTGGCGAAAGTAATAATTATGGTTTGTGGGCGGGTTATGATACCGAGGGGACCGAATATTTGGAGTTTGTGGTCAGTGGCGCGACGATTGATCTTGGCGTTTTGGACACCGGAGCCACTGCCTATGCGACCGCAACATTTTACGTAAGAACATATCCAGCTTCTGGCTATGTAGTCACAACGGAGTCCGACCCTCTTGCTTATGGAACGCATACGTTTACAACTATGTCTGGTGGCGCTCCTAGCCCTGGTACCGAACAGTTCGGTATTAATCTTGTTGATAACTCTACCCCAGTTGACGTTGGGGCAAATCCATCTCAGTATCCCGATAGTAGTTTTGCTCATGGTATTGCCGCAACTGGCTATGATACAGCGAATAGTTTTAAATACACAAAAGGCGATGTAATAGCAAAGTCTGATCCTGCTCAGTACAGTTGGGGCAGAACTGATTACACTATATCTTACGTAATAAATATTTCTAATATTACGCCTGCTGGTTTATATGAGATGGACCATGTACTAGTAGCTACTAGTACATTTTAAAGTGTATTCACTGTGGATAAGCGGTGTTTACAAATGAACATTGTGTGTGATAGCATAAGCACATCAGAATGGTTAAAATAAAAATGACTGAGGAATTGAATGTTGGTTAAAAAGATGTCAGGCAAGTCGCTTATTTGGCTGCAGATAGCAGCACTTGTACTTACTAGTATTTCTGTATTTTGGGCTAGCACCGAGCAGAGTGCAGCAGGTATGGTTACTCCCAGAAAAATGGACATGGAAAGCTCCGCCAGTGGAGCTACGGGGGTTACGTACAGTTGGACATTTACGGTTCCATCAGTTCCGTCGAGTACTCGTACAATGGAATTTCTTTTTTGTGCCAACTCACCAATCATAAGCATGAGCTGTACCGCTACGGCTGGCACTGATGTTCCCGACATTGATATCGATAATGATAATGCGGAGGCCGATGATCAAACACTTTCTACATCTGGCTTAACTGGTACGTGGACCATTGACGACACACAGTCTACAGCAACTAAATTAGCCATAACTCGCGCGACCGCTGCAGAGGATTTGAACGGCGCAACAGTAACAGTGTCCATTAATAATGTTACCAACCAAGCAACAACTAACACCAGCTTTTATTCGAGAATTCGCATGTATAGCGACACGGGTTACTCTACGGAAATACACAACGGTGGTATTGCGGCCAGCACCGCCGCCCAAATAACGTTATCCGGGAAGGTTCAGGAAACCTTAGTGTTTTGTATATATATAAGTGGTGGGTCATGTGGAACACCGGGTGCGGTTTCAACACAGCAAATAGGTGATTCTGATGGGGTTCTAGATAGTAGCACCTCCTATGTTAACGCTGAAGGAGTTATGAGTATGAGAACCAATGCTAGCTCGGGTGCTGTGGTGAATATGATTGGCACTACTTTGTGTAGAGACTCTTCGGGAACGAACTGTACCAATACCGGTGCCCATGCAGATACTATAACTCCGATGGGGTCACAACTTGCTGGAGGTGGATCGGCAACTACGAGCACTGCGGGTACAGAGCAGTTTGGCATGTGTATTATGGACAACACAACTTTAGATGCAACCGCTCCTTACGATGATGACACAGGCTGTACTGGTATAACGAGTGGATCTTATACTGGTTCGGCAAACTTTTCTTTCTACACTAACGCGTCTGAAGGTACCCAAGCGCTTTACGGAGATGAAATTGCAAGCACTGGCGGTGCCCCGATGGACACGCAAACCGCAACCTTAGTGTTTCTTGCGAATGTAGAATTTACTACCCAGCCTGGGCTTTATGATACAGTACTTACTTTTGTCGGGACAGGGACTTTCTAGGTGTAATAACCTGGGTTTTACTAATGAGAAGCTTGTTACAGCTTTATCTAGTTGTAATTAGTTTTTTGTTAGTATGTTCGGCCAATATATATGCGCAAATAACCCCTTTGCCTAATAGAAGTTTGCAAATGACGTCGTCTGTCGTTTCTGCAAGTGGGGTAAGATATAGCTTCAACTTTAATGTTCCAGCTGCCCCCAATGTCCAATCAATTGAATTTGAGTTTTGTGATAATAACCCATTTCCCGGCCAGTTTTGTGACGAGTCATCAAATTATGGGTTTGACACAAGACACGATAACGACCTGACAATTATTAACCAAACAGGAGAAACTGGCTTTAGTATTCATCCAACAAGTTCTAATGAAAATCGAATAGTTTTAACAAGATCAGCATCGCCCACTGTTTCACAGCCTGTAGGTTATGAGTTTGAAAATATTATCAACTCAAGCGTTGCGGGTACACATTATGTGAGAGTCGGCATTTATAGTAGTAATGATGCAACTGGTACAAGGGTGGCGGAAGGTGGGATAGCCTATTCTCTAAACGAGAGGATCACTCTATCTTCAGAAGTGCCACCATATTTGATCTTTTGTACTTCCACGCGATTTTCCGGCAATGATTGTAATAGCGGGGAGGGTAATTATATAAATTTTGGGATTCTAAAATCAGATAATACTAGCTACTCGCAATCTGAAATGATTGTCGGGACTAATGCTGAAAGTGGCTATACAATATCTGTTCATGGAACAACACTGACGTCAGGAAACAATACTATCGCGAACTTATCAAGCAGACAAACTTCATTGAAGGGAATCAGCCAATACGGCATGAATTTAAGAGCCAATTCAAGCCCAACAGTAGGCGCAGAGCCGTCTGGCCCGGGGGCGGGCAGCCCCAGTGCAGAATATTCTGTAGCAAATCAGTATAAATTTGTGCCCGGAGACACGATAGCAACGCATAATTACACAAGCGATTATAGAAAATTCACCGCTTCACATGTTGTAAACGTAGCTGCTGGTCAGGCTCCTGGAAGATATGCTGCTACCATAACCTATATTTGCTTGGCTACATACTAGAAGTTTGATATCATCTAGGAAATGGGGCATAAAACTAAAAATGTAAACGTAGTAAGAGCGTTGCTTGTAATTGTTTTTGTACTTTTCTGTTTCGCTTCTACCTCTGTGCTTAAAGTGTTTGCGCAAACTAGTGAAGGCGAGGTTGGGAATGGAATGAGGATCTCCCCGACAAGAAATGAAATAGTTATAGAACGCAATGATACAAAACAAGTTGAAATAACCGTCCAGAATGTAACCAACCTAGATATCAATGGGAAAATAATCGTAAACGATTTTCTTGCAGATGATGATGGTAGTGGTACTCCAAAGATAGTTTCACAACCTGGTCCAGAATATAATAATCCTTATAGTATTTTGAAGTTTATAACTATTGATGAAAATATATTATTGAAACCAGGTGAGTCAAAAAAGCTGATGGCAAATATCAGCATAAGTGAAGACACCCCATCAGGATCATATTTTGGGATAGTAAGAGTCGAGCCTACATTCCCCGAGAACGAAAGCAATAATAATAATTTAGGTCTCATGGCAAGCGTGGGATCGCTAATTCTGGTTACTGTTCCTGGCGATACGGTAGAATTGCTTGGTATTAAATCAATAGAAATTCTAAAAAATGATAAAATCAGTAGAATATTTGATTCAGCTCCAGATAGTGTGGTAGTGAACATTAAAAACGAGGGAAATGTTTTTACAAAACCTTTCGGTAAGGTCGCTATAAAAAATTGGCGCGGCCAGTTAATACATGAATATGAATTAAACAATACTGATCCAAGGGGCAATGTTTTGCCCGGAAGTTTCCGAAAATTTAAAGATTCAGCGCAGAATATTGGTAATTTTGGAAGATTTACCATTGAAGCAAACCTATCTTATGGAGATGGTGGTGGGAATATAGTTTCAGGCAAAACCACATTTTGGGTAATTCCCTGGAAGTACGCTGTGCTGGCTGTTTTAGCTTTAGCCTTAATCGGTTTTGGGCTTTATAAAGGCATTAAACTCTACAATAGAAGAATTATCGCAAAAGCGAAAAGAAGATAAAACTCCATCTTCTTCAAGGTTTAAGGGTGGCTACTTTATACAGTTCCAGGCAAAAAGTAAGAAAAAGAAGACATGTTATTATTGTACTCATTCTGGTGATATTGGCTTTGGGGGTGGTGGGTCTTGGCTGGCTCGTGTACACGGACTTAAGAAAGGCAGATATCGAGATCGATACTTCAAAGAACATACCAATAACCAACCGTATTACGTCTGCCGATGAGATAAATCAAATTGTCAGTGAAGCTACATTTGAATTTAAAATACCAGAAAATTGGGAAGAGTATGAAAGAACTAATGACAGTACACAAAATGTCATTAAATTTAAAAGTTCTGACAAAAATAAACCAGGTCAAAAACTTGAGGTTTATGTCGATAAAATACCCAATAACGTATCTTTTACTAAAGACGTAGCGGTGAAAGTATCAGAAAATAAGCTCAAGCCATCAGTAATTTCACCTCAATGCTATACTTTTTCTGAGGCAACGAAAGAAAATCCTGACTACATTGAGTCTAAATGGGAAGAGACGAAATTTATGTGTTATATGCATAAAAATCAGAACATCGTGGGGATTACGGATGAAGAGCCGGAGCTGGGAGTGAAAGTGATAAATCATCGCTATCTTTTTATCTATACAGATAATAATGCACAGGTAAACAATAACCTTTTTTTGGATATGTTAAAAACATTTAAAGCAAAATGATAATCTAGTTACGAGAGCCTTTATATGAAGAAAATCATAATAGTACTAATTCTATTAATCAACGTAGTCGTACTGGTGAGTTTAACCTACGCTCAAAGTCCAAACCCTCAGTCGGGTTCAATTGGTCTTGAAGGTACAATCCCCTCAGAGCCGCCTAAAGTAGGCGCGACGATATCAATTCCTAGCGGCGGGCAGTCTTTTAGCCAAAACCCGATAACCGTCAGCGGTATTTGCCCCAATGGCTTGCTGGTAAAAATCTTTAAGAACGAAGTTTTTGCCGGATCTACTACGTGTCAAAATGGAAGTTATTCTATCCAAATAGATCTGTTTAGCGGGCAAAATGAACTTGTTGCCAGGGTTTACGATGCGCTTTCTCAGCCAGGCCCGGATTCAAATAAAGTAACCGTTACTTACGATGATGGGTCTCGAGACGACGGGCTTAGCCAATTAATAATAACCACAAATTACGCGACTCGCGGGGCGAACCCAAATGAAACACTAACATGGCCGATTGCTATAAGCGGAGGAAAAGCACCTTACGCAATAAGTGTAGATTGGGGCGACGGTACCGTAGATCTAATTAGCCGTGAATTTGCCGGAGAATTTGAGATATCCCATGTTTATAAAGAACCGGGTACTTATAATGTGATAATAAAAATCACCGACGCGAATGGAAAAACCGCTTACTTGCAACTTGTAGCGGTAGCTAACGGTCCGGTCGACACCACAACCACAAAACAATATGAGGACAAAGATCTAACCACGCAAACAAAAATTATCTTATGGCCGATGTATCTGTTAATCCCGTTGATACCAACAGCCTTTTATCTAGGCAAACGCCACGAACTCCACAGCCTGAAGAACCGCTTCAAATAACATCAACCCATTGTTTATATAAGGGTTTGAAAGATTAGCCGTTTACGGAGAATCATCAAAATCATCAAGGACAGACCCTGTAAATAACAGGGGTATTCTATACTCACAGGGTCTGTCCTTGTAATGCTCATAAAGCACGACAAAAACCTTATTAAACCATAATTTGCTATTTTGCAGGGAGCCACCCTGCAAATACAGAGGTGGCTCATCTGTTATTGCAGGGTGGCTCCCTGCAAGACGCTACGTTTCATATAAGCAAGGTGTTATACTGTTCCAGATTATGAACAGGCTACCAAGAAATACTAAAGTTTATGTTGCCATGAGTGGTGGAGTTGATAGCTCCGTGACTGCCGCGCTTCTCAAAGACCAGGGATATGATCTAACGGGTGTTTATATGAAAAACTGGACCAAAGACTTACCTGGTATGCGTTGCCCGTGGAAAGAAGATGTGGCGGACGCAAAGCGTGTTGCAGTTGGGCTTGGCATCCCTTTTGAGATCTTTGATTTTCAAAAAGACTACAAGCAAAAAGTCGTAGACTATATGATCGATTCGTTTAAAAAAGGACTTACGCCAAACCCGGACATTATGTGCAACCAAGAGATAAAGTTTAAGTTGTTTTTGGAGACTGCGCTGGAGAATGGAGCCGATTTAATAGCCACCGGACACTATGCCAGCCTGAAATCACTGGGCGCTTTGACTGCTAGATCGGCGAAGCCGACTACCCCTCAAAGCTCTCTGGGATCTACGTCGTCTAAACCTCCAGTACTCACTCATCGTATTGACGTGTACGACTCATTGCGTGCTTCGGTTTATCCTAGTAGCTCACCAGAGCCAATAATTTCAGATACAGAAGTAGGAATGTTTATGGCTAAAGATGAGGCCAAAGACCAGACATATTTTTTATATCGCGTCTCTCAGGGGGCTTTGAAAAAAACTTTAATGCCAATCGGTGATTATGCGAAATCAGAAGTTCGCGAATTGGCGAAAAAATATAAATTACCTACGGCAAACAAAAAGGACTCTGTCGGTATTTGTTTTGTGGGCGAGGTTGGGATTAAAGATTTTTTGGCGCAATATGTTAAAACTTCATCTGGCCCGATAGTAGACTCAGAAGGTAAGACAATCGGCCAACATGACGGCGCGATATTTTATACCATCGGTCAGCGCCATGGCTTAAAAGTTGGAGGCGGTTTCCCTTACTATGTTTGCGGCAAAGACATGAAGACGAATACGGTTTACGTAACGCGGGACTTGGACGATGAAAGACTGTGGTCGGATGAGATTAAAATTATCCAAACGCATTGGATTAATTTACCGCCAAAGCCAGGTGAAAAATATAGAGTTCGTGTCAGACATCAGGGTGAATTAATTGACTGTCATGTTTCATCTCTAGCCAAAAATATCGCCACTCTAAAACTGGAAAAAGAAGTTCGGGCATTAGCCCCCGGCCAGTCCGCGGTGCTTTACTCGAAGTCGTTAGTGTTGGGTGGCGGAATCATAAATCTTTACAGGAAAACTGTTGTTTCAAGGCACCCCATTCTGCAAAACTAAATATATGTCTACATATATTTTGAAGCTGAACTTCATCTGGAGTAAATTTACAATCTTGTCTGGGTTGGTCGAAACCAAATAAACCATTTAGCTCTCGACGCATCTCCCTGCCTATTTGTTCTCTTTCTATTTCAGACTCTTTACTCTCAAGATCCAGTGACCCCATCCTTTTGCCAAATTCAAATGCTCTTTTCATTAAGCTAGGCAAATTTTCTTCTTCTATGCCATGATCTGCAAAATATGGCATGCAAAACCCCGGCTTGCCAACAGCCTCGGCAACCAACCATTCTATCTCCTGCTCTATATTCGGATTATTATAAGGATCAAAATCCATGCCAGAATCGGCAATTGTTTCAGTCATCTCTTTAATAGTTATATTAGACATCGAGAATAATACTCTCAAATACACCAAAGTCAATAGTTATTGATAATTGGCTGAAATTCGGCTACAATACCTCTGATATGAACGCTCACGAAATTCGCAGGATCTATTTAGATTTTTTTAAGCAAAAAAATCACGCTATTTTACCTCGCACTACATTAGTGCCTCAAAACGACCCCACAACTTTGTTTACTGGTTCTGGGATGCAACCGATGTTGCCATATTTGCTTGGTGATGATCATCCAGAGGGGAAACGTTTGGCGGATTCTCAGACTTGTTTGCGAGCCGAGGATATTGAAGAAGTTGGGGATAACCGCCATACGACTTTTTTTGAAATGCTCGGCAACTGGAGTCTGGGAGATTATTTCAAGTCAGATCAACTACCTTGGTTTTTTGAGTTTTTGACTGATGTAGTGGGACTTGATCCAAACAAACTTTACGTTTCTTGTTTTGCAGGAGACCAGGCTGCCAACATTTCTAAAGACGAAGAATCCGCGCACCTTTGGCAAAAACTTTTTGAAGACAAAAATGTGAGTGCCGAAATCATAGAGCTGGGCTCAGGCGAAGATGGCGCTAAAAAAGGTATGCAGGGCGGACGCATTTTTTATTACGACGCGTCAAAAAACTGGTGGAGTCGAACCGGCGAGCCATCAAAAATGCCTTCAGGGGAACCGGGCGGGCCAGACAGTGAAGTTTTTTATGAGTTTAGTGAGATAGAGCACGACACAGCTTATGGTGAAAACTGCCACCCCAACTGCGATTGCGGCAGATATTTGGAAATTGGCAACTCCGTTTTTATGGAATATATCAAGCAAGATGATGGAAAATTGGTACATTTGCCGAAAAAAAACGTGGATTTTGGCGGAGGTTTGGAGCGTATCGCGGCGGCATCTTTAAACACTCCTGATGTATTTAAAATCAGTTTGCTTTGGCCGATTGTTCAAAAGCTCGAAGAAGTATCCGGCCAAAAATATGAAGATCACCAGGAAAGCATGAGAGTAATTGCCGATCATTTACGGGCAGCTACATTTTTAGCGGTTGATGGCGTAATGCCCAGCAATAAGCAACAAGGCTACGTAATGCGTCGGTTAATGCGCCGGGCGATTCGGTTTTCTCTTGATTTAAATTTTGATTTTAACGTGTGCGAGCAAGTCGTGCCGGTGGTCGCCGATATTTACCACAATGATTTTCCCGAAGTTGCTCAGAATCGAGAAATGATAACGGATGTCATGATTAAAGAAGAAAAGGCGTTTAAGCAGACCTTAAGGAAGGGTTTAAAAGTTTTTGAAAAACTTCTGGCCCGGAAGCACGAAGTACGAGGCACAAAGCACGGCGAAGTTATATTTAAGCTTTATGACACTTACGGATTTCCAGTTGAATTAACAATAGAAGAAGCACAGAAAAAAAACATCAAATTGGAAGATGAATGGCAAAAAGATTTTGATAATTTGCTCAAAGAACAACGTGAACGTTCACGTACGGCCACAAAAGGTGAATTTAAAGGTGGACTAGAAGGTTCTAACCCCATGCATAAGAAATATCACACTGCTACCCATCTGTTATACCGTGCTTTGAGGTTAGTCTTGGGCGATCACGTTTACCAACGAGGCAGTAATATTACTGAGGAAAGATTAAGATTTGATTTTTCCCATTCGGAAAAAATGACGGATGAAGAAATCAAAAAAACCGAAGATATTGTTAATAAACAGATTAAAAATGACCTGCCGGTAAGGTGGGTAGAAATGAACACCAAAGAGGCTCAAGATCAAGGCGCGCGCGGACATTTTGGCGAGAAATACGGCGAAACCAGCAAGGTTTACATAATGGGTGATGAGAAGAATCCGTTTAGCATGGAGCTATGCGGAGGGCCGCATGTAGATCATACCGGCGAATTATCAGAAGGCGATAAAAAATTTAAAATAGTAAAAGAACAATCATCTTCAGCCGGAATTCGCAGAATTAAGGCGGTTTTGGAATAAAATCAAAAATTAGGAAGTAGGAATCAGCAATTAGAAACTAGCGTTTTCAAAAACTAAATCCTAGTTTCCAATTGCTATTTCCCGTCTTTATCCCCTTTTAAACACACCTTTGTGGAAGTAAAACAAAACAGATTGAACTGATGACTGTTTGCAGTCCGAGCAGAGCGAGGACAAGTTCCGCAAGTTCAGTATGTTTTGGTGTAACTGGAACAAAGACAGTTGTTTGAACTGGGGCGATACTTTTGGTAAAAGTACAAGCGACAACTCTTACGCTTTTTTATGAGCTAAGGTACAATGTTATAGATGATATACGATAAAATAAAGGCCAAAGTTAAATCCCGTCAATCTGAGAATTCCAGGTATATCGTGTCTCCGCTCTCATAGGGATAAGCCCTAAGAGTAGCAGTGATCTCCTTTTGCTAGTTGAATGGCGATCAAGCATTATAATTCTAAAGTGTCATGCGGATAATTATAGTGGGGTCGGTTGGAGTAAATTGATGTCTAAAAGAATTAACATTTTACTTAAGAGATATAAAAATAGGCCAGAGAGCCACCCGACAATAATACTAGGGCAATTTGAGAGAGTCGGCTCTACTTATGTATTAGATACATATGAAAAGACAAATATCGTTCACAATGAACCGTATAAGCAATTAGTTCCTACGGAATGGCCTATTTCATGTAGATATGATGACCAGCTTTCAACTATTGATGATTTTTTACTAGATAAAAAAATCAGTTTGGAACATAAATATTGGTTGTATAATTTTGTATTGTCGCGATACTCCCCAGGCTCACAGGTGCTGAAAGAAACGAGCCTGCATCTTGCCCTTCCACAATTTCTCGAGTTATTCCCATATCACAAGCTAAAAGTGTTATCTAGGAATCCGCTTGGCATTGTTTCATCTTTTAAACGAAATGATCTTTATGAGTTATGGAAATACGATAAAACGCGAGCAAGGCTAGACATACAAATAAAATCCGGAGCTGATAAATATTCAAGATTAACGTGCTTTACCAACAATGGATCTCTATGGGATGAAAAACTGATGTGGCTAATTGGCCTAAATTCAATAATTTTATCTTGCAATTTAGCTAATATGGTATATGACACCGAATATTATGATGATTTAATCAAACAATCTAACCCGACTAATTTAAAATTTAAAAATAAGGACAAAGAAGATTCTATATTTACCACAAACATTTGCAAAGAATACGATGATTTTGACAGAAGATTAACAAACACCGAGATTCGGAGGCTTAAATCCACAGCCGAATCCTGCATAGACTATGTCTATAAAAATTTTAATAAGAAAGAACGCCTCTTATTTGACAGGATATTTGGTTTCTATTTTTTGGGCAATGAAGCCAATTACACTTCCAAACGCACCCAAAATACCATGCATAGCCCGAGGGTTAACACGAGTACGCCAGGAAATTACAAAATAGTCGAGCGGGACGAGCTATACAACTATGAAGAAAAATATATACGAATGAAGGGAAGTCAGAATGTGCTATGGGCAAAGGGCTTGGTTACGAACGAAGCGATGTGTCATTTTCTGAATAATCTCCTGAGTGCGGGTTTTAGGTCGTCATTAAACTATTTGTTAGTTCGAGACAATATGCCTCCCGAAAGGGGTGGTAGAATAATTTACAACAAAAGTTCCAACAGATTCGTTATGGTAAAAGGTTTCGAAAAACATCCTGTTTATTGGGTGAGTTGGTTATGCGCGTCAATATTCGCTAAGTATTGTGGCAGAAAATTACCAACTATCCATCAATGGATGAAGGCGTTCTATGCGAATAAGAGCATACTGATCAATAATCAAAACAATCACTCGTATCTACATGATGATGTCGTCCCGACAGGAAAAACCTACAAGGGTTTACCTAAAGACTTCTTTGGTAATTTAAAAGTGTGGTGTAGAGATTGGGATATTAGTGCGGACAAGATAATGTTATCCAAAAATCTGGCTGGGATATCCTGGAAACATTACTATCACGATAAATACAAAATATGTTCCGAGAAACCATTCTTAACAAACTCAAGAGTGATTGGTATTCGGCTGGTTACTAGTCAGGCTGTCAGCAAAGAAAGAACAATCTATGGGATCGTCGAAGATCTAAATGATATAAATGACATCATTGCAAAGTCAGATATACGCACACCTAAAGATGCAAGTAGATTAAATGAAGCAGTGTCCGATATTTTAGATGGCTCGTAAAATCAAGCATTGGTCAATTATATATTTGCAAATTTCCGGTATTTTATCGTTGTTGCCATTGTGTATCCTTACATCAGTTAAGTCTTTTACCTCATCCAGCTCATTTGCATCGTGGGCGTCAATAGCTAGCAATTGCGCGAGATTATCTACTTTATGCTTAACTAATCTACTTGTATGAGCTGGTGAGCCCCGACTAGTACTTCTCGCGAGTCTTTCTTCTTGTGTCGCGATAACGTTGATAACATAAAAATTACGTTTTTTTAGTTCTTTTACGATTGCTGGAGATCTTACGCCATCTACAGCCAAAGGATTTGGTAAATTATCTGAGAAAAAGTATAAAAGACCATTCAATGCAATCAATTCTTCTCTGGCATTCCTGTAGTCGGCGGGGGTAAATTCTGTTTCTGATGGTCGTGTATTAGCCAAGTGATTTAAAATATATTCCCCGGTATTAATACGACAGTATCCGAATTGTTCCTCTAAAGCACGTGCGATAGTGGATTTACCGGTCAGTATTTGGCCTGTAAGTAACAGATTTGGTTTGTCTGCGATCATTTGTATATACTTAGAGCATGTTTATAAGGGCTACCTGCTTTTGTATTAAAGATTGTAAGGTATTGGTTGTCAAACAAAACTTTCCAGACGTAGACAGGGAATGGTCCCTTCCCGGGGGTAAGGTCGAAGAAAGTGAAACACTATTTGAGGCGGTTGTGCGTGAGACAAAAGAAGAAACAGGCGTATTGGTTGAACCTAAGAAATTACTATATATAACGGAATCAATTCAAAAAGAAAAACACATACTACATATATTGATAGCATGCGACTATATTGAGGGAACAACTGGTGTAGGGCTGAAGTTAACTAAGAACGAGAGAATACCTATTGTTAAATTTATTTATATAGAAGAGTTGAAAAAGCTGGGTTTTGCCAACAAATTTATCAATTTAATTGAAACGAATTTTCCGGAACCTGTTTATCGCGGTAAAAAGGAAAATATAGGTTTGTAGATACTGTTCGATAATGTTATAAGTATGTTTATTATGGCAGAAAATACAGGCCAGGATCCAACAGGTATTGATGCAATTTTTTCGGATATAGTTCACCGAGTTCCAGAACTTTTTGATTATGACGCTCGTCCAAGGGAAGTTCCATCTGAGCTTTTTGAACACCCCCCCAGGGGGCACATTGCTTTTAACGGTGGTTACGAGCAAGGCAAAGAGCTACCTTCGTGTAAAGATAATGGAGAACAAGATCAAGTCATAGAAGAATGATAAAAATATCCAATCAGAAAAACCAAAGCAACAATCTCTACATAAAGTGCCCGATTCCTTATCAAAAAATACATAAAAACCGCATTACAAAGCATTGTTTTTAAGTACAAAATCACAGTCACAACTCTTACGCTTTTTTATGAGCTAAGGTACAATGTTATAGATGATATTCGACAAAATAAAGACCAAAGTTAAATCCCGGCAATCTGAGAATTCCAGGTATATCGTGTCTCTCGATGTTGGTACCGAGTTTGTTAAAGCACTGATTGGGAGGGTTGACGGGGACGCAATAGAAATTATTGGCGTTGGCCGCAAACATCAGGAACTGGCGGATATGCACTCTGGGGCCATTGCGGACATCAGCGCGGTGGTTGCGAATTGCGAGAGCGCTTTGACGCAGGCCGAAAAACAAGCCGGGGTTAGTGCCAGGCAAACTGTTATCGGAGTAGCTGGTGAACTCGTAAAAGGAACAAATGGCACGATTCGTTATAAGCGCGCTAATCCTAAGCAGGAAATAACCATGGACGAAATGGAGTATATTGTAAAAAAAGTCCAGGAACGAGCTCAAAAACAGGCTAAGAAGCAATTAAATTGGGAACTCGGTATAAATGATGTTGACATTCGTATGGTCAACAGCGCGATTGTTTCAATACAGATTGACGGATATAAAGTCAGCAACCCCATTGGTTTTCAGGGTCGAGACGTAGCGATCCAGCTTTACACCGCTTTCGCGCCAATGATTCACATCGGAGCGCTTGAAAGAACCGCGACGGATCTCGACCTGGATTTAATAGCAATCGCAGCCGAACCGTTCGCGGTAGCACGCTCAGTTATCGGAGATGATGCCAGTAGCAATTTTAGCGCGGTTTTGATTGACGTAGGAGGCGGAACAACAGATATAGCCGTGGTTAATGACGGTGGTGTCGAAGGTACAAAGATGTTTGGAATCGGCGGCAGAAGCTTTACGAAAAATATCGCCAGTGAACTGAATCTAAGTTTTGGGGTGGCTGAAGAATTAAAGTTAAGGTTAAGTTCAGGAAAACTTGAAAAATCTCAGGAAGAAACAGCGCTTAAAGCCGTTCAAAAAACTCTTGCCGTTTGGCTGAGTGGAGTCGAGTTGGCGCTGAGTGAGTTTGAAAGCCTGGATCGTTTACCGACAAAAATTTTACTGTGCGGCGGCGGCGCTAGTCTAAAAGCCTTGGTTGATGCCCTAAAACAGAAACAGTGGCACATAAATCTGCCTTTTAGCAGGCAGCCCGACATACAGTATATCCAGCCGGAACAGGTAATTAAAATTACAGACACGACGGGTAAAGTCACGGATCATAGCTACATTACGCCAATGGGCTTGTTGAGAGTGGGCCATGATACAATACAAACCAGCAATGACACCAGTTCATCAATAACAGAGAAACTTAATCGAATGCTTAGAATATGAGATCATTTACCAATTATCATTTAGCATTTAGCAATAATTTTGCATTATACAGCTGCCAATGGTCGCATCTTTTTAGAAAGAAAACTGAAAATTGCCAATTTAATATTAACTGTAAACTGACAATTGTAAATTTGAGCGAGCAGGGAAAGCGATGAAGAAGGATGTAATCTACATTGATGCTGATGATGACATTACGGCGATAATTGACAAAGTCAAGGGGTCTTCAGCTAAGATCATCGCGCTTGTTCCGCCAAAGCGCTCTACTGTCTTGCAAAGCTTGGTTAATATGAAGCTTTTAAAGCGCACCGCGGATGACGCTTCAAAAAGGATTGTATTAATTACCAACGAACAATCGCTTTTACCTTTAGCCGGCGGAATCGGGCTATACGTGGCGCGAAATTTACAATCCAAGCCATACATTCCTGAGGCAAAAGGATATGAACCTTCAGCGAAAGAGAACGTAATAGATGAAAGCGGAGAATTGGATGAGAGTCATAAGGTCCTGTCCCATAAACCATCCCAGACACAAGCTGTGCCTCCAAAGGCTCCAACAAGCTTCAGCAAAGACAAACCAGCTTCACCAAAGAAAAAAAGAATTCCAAGTTTTGAGAAGTTCCGCACTAAGTTATTTCTGATAATTGGGGGAGTGCTATTACTTGCCATTTTATGGTTCGTCGCATTTTGGGTAATGCCTAAAGCCAATATTGTAATAAAGGCGCAAACGTCCAGAATTGAGATTAACGAATCATTTAATGTTGGTAAGAATTTGGAAACAAATAACGAGAAGAACACGTTCAAAGCCGAGGAACAAACGTTATCTAAAACAGTTACGGAAAAGTTTAAGGCTACTGGGGAAAAGAATATTGGCAACAAGGCGTCTGGAACTATTACGGTTCAAAACTGCGATTCCTCAAGCTCAATAGAAGTTCCAGCAGGCACGACTTTTACTTCTTCGGGCGGTTTAAGTTTTGTCAGTTCTCAAGCGGCTACGGTTTCGGGCGGTTCATTCTCCGGCGGTTCTTGTAGCGCTCCTGGAGAAAATAATGTCACTGTAACTGCCGATAAGCCCGGCGGAGAATATAATCTGGCTAGTGGCACGTCATACACATTGTCGGGTCAAAGCGGGTTTGTAACAGGCTATGGCGGGCAAATGAGTGGCGGCACGACTCAAATGGCCAAGGTCATTACCCAAGCTGATGTGGATGAGGCTAAAAACAAGCTTAGCCAGCAAAATAACGAAGAAGCAAAACAAGAACTATCCGCCAAATTTAATAAGGATTCCACTTATATTCTAGGGGCTACCTTTACGGTTACCAGTTCACAGCCCACGGTTAGTCCAGCAGTTGACACACAAGCGGATGAGGGCACCGCGACTATGCAAATAACTTATACTATGCTTGCGCTTAGCAAAGACGAGTTTAACTCTTATCTTGATTTTAAAATTGAAGGCAAGATTGATAAAAACAAACAAGAAATATACGAAAATGGCATTGAAAACATCAAACTATCACTAACCAGCCAAGACGGTTCAAAAACTTTTCTGTTTTCCGCTAAAGCAAATGCTTATGTCGGGCCAAAGTACGATAAAGACGAGATTGCCAAAGAAATCAGCGGCAAACGATTCAGCGAGGTGATTAAAATACTGGAGAGCAGGCCAGGTGTTAATTCCGCGGATGTAAAATTCTCTCCTTTCTGGGTAAGTAAAGCCCCGCGGCCAAGCAGGATAAATATTGAGTTTGAAGTTTCCGAACACAACTTGCAGTAATAGTTATGCCTGCTGAATTAATTTGAGAATATAGAGATTTTGATCAATGCAATTTAATAACGCTATAGCACTGGATGTGGGAGACAAGAGAATCGGCATCGCCAGGGTCAATAAAATTGCCCAGATTGTCCGTCCGCTAGCAACAATAATTCGCGAGGGGGATGAATTTAAGCAATTAAAGGACATTATTTCTCGAGAGAGCATTGATTTAATTGTAATAGGCCGGCCTCGCAACATGAAGGGCGAAGAGACTTTGCAAACCGCGAGAATCGAAGAATTTGTTAGATTATTACCAGAAAATGGGATAAATATAAAAATTGTTTTTCAGGACGAATCTCTAACGTCTGTCCAAGCTGAAAATTTGCTAAAACAAGAGAAAAGAGATTATAACAAAAGTGATATAGATATGAGGGCAGCGTGCATCATTCTGCAGGATTTCCTGGAAAGTAACATTTAAAAATTATGGTAAGTTTTTTTAAATCCAAGGTTTTTATTATCGTGCTAGTCACCCTAACTATTTTAGGCATCGGTGCAATAGGCGCATGGTATGGTGTAAACAGCTGGTACAAAAATTCTCTTGAGCCGAGAGATAAAATGGGCAGAGATGTTGTGGTAACAATAGAAAGTGGCCAAGGAGTGAGCGACATTGGGGACCTTCTTGAAAATAAGGCGGTTATTATAAGTTCAAAAGCATTTGGATGGTATGTATCACGCCAAAACGTTAAAGATCAACTTCAAGCAGGCACATACCGTTTAAGTCCGGCTTATTCAGTCCCCGAAATCGTCGAAATACTGGCAAATGGACGCGTGGATGTTAAATCAGTAACTTTTACGCCCGGAATGCGCCTTGATCAAATAGAAGCCGTGCTAAAGGAGGAATTTGAAATATCTAAAGTAAGAGAAGCGCTAAATAAAAGATATGACCACCCTGTGTTTAGTTTTATACCTGAAGGTTCGACCCTTGAGGGCTACATTTATCCGGACACTTATCAGATAAATAGCGAATCAAAACCAGAGGATGTTGTTAAGATGGCCTTAGATGAATTTGCTGCGAATCTGGAAGAGCCAATTAAACAAGGCATAGAAAAACAGGGTTTGAATATTCATCAGGCTGTTATTATCGCTTCGATCGTTCAGCAGGAAGTTCCGGATTATAAAACTCAGATTACGGTCGCGCAGGTTTTCTTAAAGCGATTTAGAGACCGAATGCCTTTGGGGGCCGACCCTACATTTAAGTATGCGGCTGCGATAACTGGAGCGGAATCAAGCCCTGATCTTGATTCGCCCTATAACACGAGAAAAAATACCGGCTTGCCACCCGGGCCTATTGGTAATTTTTTGATCGATGCGCTGCGAGCAGTATCCAGCCCAGACAACACCGATTATCTTTATTTTGTATCTGGCGATGATGGAATTACCAGATTTTCCAAAACGGAAGAAGAACATAACGTACTGGTGGAACAGTATTGCAAAGAGCTCTGTTCGCAGTAGGATTGACATAAGAATTTTAATATTTTAGTAGATATGTTCTAACGGGGGTAGGACAGTGTGGAAAAACAATTGACTCCAGTCTCCGGCTTTGTTAAAATCACAAGCGTCTATCGGGTACTTTGGCAGTGGGAGCTTACCTTTGTTGCAGAATCAGAGCTGGTGGCACCAATGTCATCTGATAGCCTTCCGAGAAAGGTCGACACGAGAATAGATATGCGAGGTCGGCATTTCTCTGTCCCGATAACATCGGGAGCAAGACCAAGTATCGGAAGCGGTTCCAGCGGTAACGCGGAACATGGAGAAGACAATTATTAGTACGAATATAAAGGCGAAATCCGCTGTGGTTGGTCGCATACAAAAAAGTACTAAGAAAATAAACCGCTCTGCATTGAGCGTTGAAAAAACTTCTCGAATAATCAAGAATACTGTAACTAAAGACAAGCTCAGCATTGTTGCCAAATTTACCAAAAACCATTTGCTTGCGATTGGGCAAATAGCTCTCTTTGTATTTGTTGTAGTTTTAGTTACTGTCGGTTCTCAATCTAAAGAAAGCGGTGGCGCAGTAAAATCCGCTGACCCGACCATTGTTGGAGGTTACGGCGGCGTCAGGACGGTCGATGAAGTAGCTGCTGCCAGTATTGCGGCGGACATCGCCCAATCCGCGGAATTGATAGTCGCTGATAACGTTTCAAATCTGGCGGATTCAAGAAGCGCGCAAGTTGAGTTCTCTACGTCGCAAGGCAACTATTTATCTAAACCCCATCTTGTGCCAACTACAGGCGCCATTGGCAACAGCGTAACAACTTATGTGGCTGTTGAAGGTGACACTATTGACTCAATAGCACAGAAGTTTAATATAACCAGTGACACAATCCGTTGGGCTAATGATATTGTGGGCAATAATGTTAGCCCCGGCAGAAGTCTAAAAATTCTTCCTGTCAGCGGTGTGTTGCATACTGTTACTGAAGGTGAAACTGCTGAAGCTATCGCTGAAAAATACAGGGCTAATTCAAAAGAAATAATTTCCTTTAATGATGCTGAAATTGCCGGACTGAGAACCGGGCAACAGATTGTTGTACCAAACGGCTTACAACCAGCTCCTGCTCGACCAGCTTACTTTAGTAATGCTTCGAGCTATGTTGCGGGATTTGGCTTTGGTTCAGAACCTCTTTATGGGGGAAATGGTTATAGCTACGGATATTGTACTTGGCATGCTGCTAATCGTCGTGCCGAAATTGGCCGTCCTGTCCCGAGGAATCTAGGCAACGCTATTACCTGGGCATCTCTATCGAGGTTGGCTGGTTTCGAAGTAGGATCGACTCCAAAAGAAGGAGCGGTTCTTTGGCATAGAAACATTGGGGGGCTGGGCCATGTTGGGTTTGTAGAAAGCATAAATCCTGATGGATCGTTGCGTGTTTCAGACATGAATTATCCTATTTGGGGAACTGTCACCTATCGAACCGTAAATGCAGACGAATTCGGAAATTACCTGTTTATCTATTAATTAATTTTGTAAAACAAAAACGCTGATAATGAGGAAGCGACTTTATGGAGACGAAGTCGCTTCTTTTCTTTATAGCTTTAAACTTTACACTTTCAACTTTATACTGATGATGTATGTTTGTAGACAAAGTAGAAATATTGGTTAAAGCCGGTAGAGGCGGCAATGGCCTGGTAAGTTTTCGCCGGGAAAAATTTGTCGATAAGGGTGGACCGGATGGCGGCAACGGCGGCAACGGCGGCAACATTATTTTTGTTGGCGATCCAGGCCTAAATACACTTGCAAAATTTAGACACAACAAGAGAATCCAAGCGGAAAATGGTGAAAACGGCAAACGAAAAAAACAACACGGGAAAAATGGGCTGGATGTGAAAGTGACTGTTCCACTTGGAACTGTTGTGTATGAAAACGGTTCACAAATTGCAGATATAACTCAGCCAGAAGAAGAAGCTATAGTTGCCCAGGGCGGGCAAGGCGGTTTTGGCAACGCGCATTTTACCAGCTCAACTCGCAGAGTTCCGCGCGTTGCTGAAAAAGGCGAGCCGGGCGAAGAAAAAAGACTTGCTCTAGAGCTGAAAATTTTAGCAGAAGTCGGCTTAATTGGTTTACCTAATGCCGGGAAATCAACGCTACTTTCCGTTATAAGCAATGCGCGGCCTGAAATAGCTGATTATCCTTTTACGACCCTGTCTCCTAATCTTGGTGTTGTTGATGTAGGTAAGCATAGTTTGTTATTTGCTGATATTCCCGGGTTGATTGAAGGGGCAAGTCAGGGCAAAGGTTTGGGTGATGAATTTTTACGTCACATAGAACGCACCAAGACATTAATTCATCTTATAGATTCCACAAACGAGGACATCGAAAGCAACTACAACGTAATTCAAAATGAGCTGCAATCTTATAAAATCGATCTCACTCAAAAACCGCAAATTGCAGTGTTGTCAAAGATTGACGCTATAGACCAAACAAAATTAAGCCAAAAGCGCAAAGACCTGCGTGCCGTCCATGGGTCTTCAGTTTATGCGATATCATCAAAGACTAAAGAAGGAATTAGCGAGCTTATCATGAGGATCTTAAAAGAAGTGACAAAAGCTCGAAAAATCAAAGAAGATAAAAATGAAAGCGATGACATTTTTATTCATGTACTGGAAAATACGGACGATGCTTGGGAGATAAAAAGAGTTAAACAAGGTTTTTATATTAGCGGGGTAAAAATAGAAAAATTTGCTCTAAGGACAGATTTTGAAAATCCTTTTGGAGTTACCAGGCTAAAAGACATTATGCAAAAAATGGGCATAATTCATGAGCTTGAAAGAAGAGACATGAAAAATACGGACAAGGTGTTTATAGGAGGAACTGTTGAGAGCCCAAAGGGTATGCTGAGCTATGAAGACATTTTTTAAATTATGAGTTTTTACTTTTATGATCTGGAAACATCTGGCAGAGACCCGCGCAGTCAGCGGATTATGCAATTTGCCGGCCAGCGCACCAATGACGATTTCGAGCCAGTAGGAGAACCGCTAGTAGAATATATTGCTCTTAGCGACGAGGTTTTACCAGATCCGGAAGCAGTTCTTATTACAGGAATTACACCGCAAAAAACTCAGGAGCTAGGGTACTCTGAAGCGGAATTTTTGAAACTGTTTTATAAACACGCCGCCAAACCCAACACGATTTTTCTTGGATATAACACCATCAGATTTGATGATGAATTTATGCGTTTTGCTCTGTATAGAAATTTTTATGACCCCTATGAATGGCAGTGGAAAGATGGGTGCTCTAAGTGGGACATTCTTGATGTAGTGCGTATGGCAAGGGCTCTGCGGCCCGAGGGGATTAAGTGGCCGGTTACAGACGAAGGCAAGCCAAGCAATAAGCTGGAAGCTATTACGGATGCTAATTCAATCACGCACAAGGCAAAACATGATGCCCATAGCGATGTGCTTGGAACAATCGCGGTCGCAAGAATGCTAAAAGAAAAACAACCCAAATTATTTAATTTTCTCTTAGAGCATCGGCAAAAAGATAAAATCAGCAAAGTCGTCTCCTTAAGCGATCCAAAACCATTTGTTCATACCTCTGGTAAACTTTCTGGTGAATTTTTGAGTACGTCAATTTTTGTGCCAATCGCGGCTCACCCGACAAATTCCAGTGCTATTTTGGTTTACGATTTAAGATATGACCCGACACCATTCAAAAATTTATCATCAGAAGAACTTGCGGATCGGATTTTTCTCTCAAGGGAGGAACTGGATAAAAGCGACATCGAACGTTTACCTGTAAAATCCATTCATGTTAATAGGGCGCCAGCAGTAGCTCCTTTGGGCGTGCTTGATCAAAATGCCCAGCAGAGAATTCAGCTGACAATAGAGGACGCAGCCAAGAACTTAAAAAAACTTGCTCAAATAAAGAATTTCGCTGCGCTAATTCATGGCGCCTTTTCTATAGAAAGAGAATATGAAGAATCTGATGATGTTGACACAATGCTCTATCAAGGTTTTTTTGACGATCACGATAAAAAATTAATAACAAAAGTTCGGGGGCTAGATGCAAATAGCTTAGCTGATTACAATCCAGAGTTTCACGATGGTCGCTTGGACAGCTTATTGTTGCGTTATAAGGCTCGTAATTACCCAAATTCTCTGTCTGAATCTGAACGATCTTTATGGGAAGTTTATAAGCAAAAGCGCTTAATTGAGGGAGCACTTGGCGCATTGAGCCTGGAATCGTTTCTAGGAAAGCTCAACGAATTGTCGGTAACTGTTTCGGGAGATACGGATAAAGAGTTTTTACTGGAAGAACTTGCGCTTTATGCCCAATCCATTGCACCAACGGATGGGTAGTATGGAGTATAGAGTATAGATGTTAGGAAACAGCAATTGGGAAATAGAAAATAGTATATTTTTAAAAACTAATTCCTAGTTTCTAATTCCCAGTTCCTATTTTCTAGTTTCTATGTTTCTAAACTATGTGCTGGCGATCTTCAACTCTTCAATTTCAACTTCCGGAGTATGTTTTTGATCTTGTTCTAGAGTTTTTGCGGTCATTTTAGCCTTAACTGCTTCTTTTCGCGTAGACTCGAGTTTAAAAGCAATTAACTGTTCATTAACCTTTTTTGCCCACCGCCAAATGTAAACCAAACAGATTAACCCGAGTATTGCTACCATGTAAAGATTAAGTGAAAAGTTGGTTCCAGGAATAATACCCAGCACGAAGAAGTCTAGAATAACTTCGTCCATGTTTAACAACCCCAGTATTTTGTACGCAATAAATACTAGAGCTACCAAAACCAGGTATTTTTTTACCGCTCTCCAGTTCATAATGACGATATTATAACACGTAGATCAACAAAGTTCAATGCTTACGTTTAGATTCTTCCCCTGAATGTTTAATAAGCTTTGCTTTTGCTTTTTCGTAATATTTTTTTGCTGTTTCAAGAGGTTTTTTTGCCCAAGGATAATTTCTGGCAAGCAGACCAAGCCCAAGAAGTATCACCAATAAGCCAGGCCCAGGCAAACCGGGTAGCGACAAAATCAATCCAATAACTAACAGCGTGAATCCTACTAAATCATTGGCGACTCTTTTGGTGCTGTTTTTTAAATAATCCATTCTCTGATAATATCACGACGCCAACTTCACCTATAGACAATTGCCACAGATAGGCATTCTTCTCTATAATAGATAGGTTATGGCGGAGAATATCACAGTTAAGGGCGCGCGGGAGCATAATCTAAAAAATATTGACCTCACGATTCCGCGCGAAAAACTTATCGTAATAACAGGATTGTCTGGTTCAGGCAAATCGAGCCTTGCGTTTGACACAATTTACGCTGAAGGGCAGCGCAGATATGTTGAATCCTTGAGTTCGTATGCGCGCCAGTTTTTAGGGCTAATGGAAAAACCGGACGTTGACCAAATTGACGGACTGAGTCCGGCTATTTCGATTGATCAAAAATCAACCAGCCGCAATCCACGATCCACGGTTGCTACTGTTACCGAAATTTATGATTATCTGAGGTTGTTATTTGCCAGGATCGGTATCCCTCATTGTCCTGCCCGTTTGCCAAACGGGAAGATTTGTTCCAAGCCTGTGTCTCGGCAAACTCCGCAGGTCATTGTTGACAAAATCTTTGCTTTGGGAAAGGGTGCCAAATTGATAATTTTAGCGCCAATTATTATCGACAAAAAAGGCGAGCATGCGCACGTGCCGGATCAGTTTATGAAAGCGGGTTTTGCCCGGGCGCGCGTTGACGGAGTAATTTATCCTCTTGATGAATTTCCAAAACTGGATAAACAAAAGAAGCATACCATTGAACTGGTAGTGGACAGAGTTATCAATGACGCGGATTCTAGCGGGCGCATAACTCAATCTGTTGAGCAAGCCCTGGAGCTTGCTGATGGGATTGTGAAAGTACAAGATGCCACCAACGAAAAAGAATATCTATATTCCCAGCATTATGCCTGCATGGACCACCCCGACGTTGCCATCCCCGAGCTGGCACCACGAACTTTTTCCTTTAACTCCCCCCATGGTGCTTGTCCGGTTTGCACGGGTCTTGGGAACAGGCTGGAGGTTGACCCAAACTTGGTCATCCCCAATGGAAATTTGACCATAGCTGAGGGCGCTATACGCCCGTGGAATACATTGAGGGTTGACTCATGGTATTACAAAATCATTAAAACCGTTGCCCAGAAGAACGATATTTCGCTTCACATCCCGACGGGCAGTTTAAGTAAAGATAAATTGGATATTATTCTTTATGGAACCGGCCAGGAACAGCATGAGATTATGCTTGGTAGCGGGCGAAGTTACCACACGACTTTTGAAGGCATAATTCCAAATCTTGAAAGGCGTCATAAAGAAACAGAATCTGATTTTGTACGCCGCGAAATCGAAAAGTATATGAGAGAAATCCCGTGCCATGAGTGCGGTGGCAGAAGATTAAAACCCGAATCTTTAGCGGTAACGATTAACAATATGTCCATTATGGATATCTGCGACTTAGCTATAAATGACGCGGCAGATTTTTTTGAAAGCCTGAAGCTTAGCGAAAAAGAACTGATAATAGCCAAACAGATTTTAAAAGAGATAAAAGCGCGCATTAGATTTTTGGTTGATGTTGGCCTGGAATATTTAAGTTTGTCGCGCGCCGCGAACACGCTCTCTGGCGGTGAAGCTCAAAGAATTCGACTGGCGACGCAAATCGGCTCGGGCCTAATGGGCGTTTTATATGTTTTGGACGAACCATCCATTGGTCTGCATCAGCGTGATAATAATCGTTTAATTGAAACGCTCAAAAAAATGCGCGATCTTGGCAACACCGTTATAGTGGTTGAACACGATGAGGAAACTATCAAAACGGCTGACTTTTTGGTTGATATTGGGCCTGGAGCTGGAGAACATGGCGGATATATCGTTGCCACAGGTACGCCAAGGGAAGTTGCCAAAAACCAAAAAAGTATAACGGCCGCGTATTTAAATGGCAAAAAATCTATACCTTCACCTAAAAAAAGAAGAATCGGGAGCGGAAAATCTTTAACAGTAATCGGTGCGAATGAAAATAATTTAAATAACATTGACGTAGAAATTCCCCTCGGGAAGCTGGTCGTTGTTTCCGGAGTTTCGGGCTCTGGGAAATCATCTCTGGTGAACGAGATTTTGGCAAAAGAACTGCAACACCGACTTCATCGGGCTAATGTTGTGCCAGGAAGGCATAGCGACATTAAAGGCATAGAAAATTTGGACAAAGTAATAGTTATTGACCAGTCGCCTATTGGCAGAACTCCGCGCTCCAATCCGGCAACATATACAGGAGTGTTCACCGCTATTCGCGAACTTTTTGCCATGACTCCCGAAGCCAGAATAAGAGGTTACAAGGCTGGCCGATTTAGTTTCAATGTGCGCGGAGGAAGATGTGAAAACTGCCGCGGTGATGGAATTATAAAAATCGAGATGCATTTTTTACCCGACGTTTATGTGCCGTGCGAAGTGTGCCGCGGCGAGCGCTATAATCGTGAAGCTTTGGAAATACACTATAAAGATAAAAATATTGCCAACGTTCTTAATATGACGGTTGAAACGGCTCTTGATTTCTTTAAGAATATTCCTTCGATCCAGCGAAAATTGCAGACTCTATACGACGTAGGCATTGGCTATATCAGATTAGGCCAACCGGCAACTACTTTATCAGGCGGTGAAGCTCAGCGCATCAAGCTGGCTTCTGAACTTTCCCGTAGAGCAACCGGTAAAACTCTGTATATTCTAGATGAACCAACGACCGGGCTTCACATGGAAGACGTTAAAAAGTTACTGGAAGTGCTTCATGCGCTTGTATCCGCTGGAAATTCCATGATTGTCATTGAACATAATCTTGACGTTATAAAATCTGCTGATTACGTAATAGATATGGGGCCGGAAGGTGGTGACAAAGGGGGTAATGTAATTGCTAGTGGCACCCCCGAAGAAGTTGCCAAGGAGCCAAAATCTTTTACGGGGAAATATTTACAGAAGATCTTTAAGTAAAATTTCATGGGTGAAATCAATCAAAAAAACCCGGAACAAGATAAGCCTACCTCATCCGCGCGATTTGCTGAGGGTTATTACTTTGCTCTTTATTGTTTTGAGCATCCTGATGAGGAACGTAGAGCCAATGCCCTGATTGCTGATGTAGATTACGAATTGTCTCCTCCTGTAAAACCGTGGAGCGAAGAGAATAAACGTGAGAGATTAACTTCGATATTGCGCACGATGGTATTTATTGCAGCGAGAGAACTGATGCCAGATGACAACACAGACACCAGGTTACAGCAATATTGTTTGGAGCAGTGGGAAGTAGGCAGGGAGTTAGCGCAAGATTTAATAGACGATGAACCTGAGCTGGGTAGTTTAGCGTGCCCTCTTCAGGAAGAACCGGTTTTTCAGAAGATTCTTGGCCAACTACTAGGCAATCCGAGAAGGTCTTTGTCTATGAAATCACTGACACCAAAGGACCCCAGCCGGTCCTGACCCTGACTGGTTATCGTTATTTTGTTTGTGTAGCTAAATCTAATTGTTTTAATCTGTCAAATAACGGGTCCATTAACACTGGAGGCATATCCGGTTTATCGCCGTTATCGTACATTTCATCAATTTCCATATGACCGAGGAAATTTGCTCTTTCCACTGGTATACCTTGCTCTCTCATGAAAGATAAAGACAGGTATATAAATGACTCTAGTTGTTTTGGACTTAGGTCGTTTAATCCGCTCGCTTCAATTTCTACTCCCTGCGTAAAACTGTTAGCTCCACGAGCATGGCTAGTCATTTGGTTTGCTTCAGTAAATTGAAAGGCGTTACCATTTTTGTCTATAAAAAACATTACGTTGCAACATTTACCCGGACGGTTGGAAATTGATGAAATAAAATGGTCAACACCATTTTCATACGTTGATGCTGTCCAGTGTCCAACAAATTTCTCAGGTTTTATGGTTCTTTCTGGCAACTCAGCGCTAAACGCACCAATGTGGTTTTTGTCAATCGTGAATGCATTAAACCTATCAACACTTATATTAATTTGGTTAACCAGTTGGTCAATTTCTAGATTTCCAGTATTTTGCTCCTGTGGTTGTTCAATTTGGGCTGTCGTTGGTGGTTTAGTAGCCTCAACGATATCATTCTTGGCGTAAGTCATTCCAACAAGACTTAATACTACAGCACCAACAATCAACTTTGCTTTTATGCGGTCAAAAACAGTGCTGGAATCAATTTCTGGTGAGTCGTATATCCCTGATGAATTAATAGCCTCACCAGGTACATAGTAATTATCGTTCAATTCATCGCCCTGGACAGCTATCGAGCCTGGCGAATAATAACAATAGTTTGACATGGAGTATACATTAGCAGAATATTGCAAAAAAGTCTATAACATGTTAGATTATTATATCCTTTGCCCCAAAGGATATTGTCCAGTCTGCGTGGAGAAACGTGGAAGGAAGTGATTCAAATGGCGGGTTATGGAACCCACTCGGGAACCGTGCGAGAGGTGGTCAAGTTTTTGGGGAAATTTCTCAAAAACACTACTGCCGTCCTCGCCGGGATTCTCATTATCCTGGCGGATGTAATTGTGGGCGGGATCGCCTACATGGAGGCTTTCAAGGAAGCGGAGGGTGCTTTCACGGTACCTCTCACGGACACAGTGATGTCCGTAGCATTCGCGTTCGGGTTTGGCCTCTCAGTTGTAACATCCGGAGTGCAGATCGCGCTCTGGAATTGGCTCAAATCAAATCTCGCGACGGAGGGTCGGATGAAGTTCAGACCCGAACATTGGGTCGCCATCGGGTTCGCGATCATACTTATGGTCGTAGACACCGGCGCCGACATGGCGGGTCTGACACAGCTAATGTCGCCTGCCAACGCTGGCGGGATTTTGCCTCAAGGGGCGAATCCAGTCATATGGCTGGCGTTTATCGCCGGTTCAATGGTGTGCCTTCTCAACGAGGCATTCTTGGATTATTTCTTTGGTCTGGACAAGGAGTCCAAGGTCAAAGAAAAGACCAGGAATCGAATTGCCTCAGTGTGTGACGTTTTTTCAAAATGTCGCTCCACCCATTGCCTGTCCTCGCACAAAATTTTATTAGAATAATATGAAGATATATGGAACAACTTAAGATTAAATTCGAAGATAAAAGAGAGCCTTCTAACATTAGGGCTAAGTTAGTAATCACTGCGCTTGCTGGCAGCCTCATCTTTGCTATTGGTAAAGCTGAAGCTAGTAGAGAGCCCAAACCCGCAGAACATGAAGATAAAATTGAAACAATCACAACTCCCCAGGAAAATCCTAATACGGCTCCAGATCAACAAATAGAATTTGCCTCAAACGAAAAGCTCGCAAATTTTGTGAAGCAACATAAATCAGCTGCTATTAGAGTCCAAGAAGAGTATGGTGTTCCGTATCAAGTAACTTTGGCTCAAGCGATTCTTGAATCTGGATATGGCGAGTCAGAGCTGGCTAAAAGAGCTAATAATATGTTTGGCATGAAAACTAACTCAGACTGGCACGGCGATACATATGAGATTATTACAGGTGAGCATACTGACAACGGCCCAGTTAAAGTTATGGCAACTTTTAAGAAATTTACTACAGTAGAAGACGGTTTTTTGGAATATGGAAATTATCTGAAAAATCGCGGATTTTACGATGATGCGTTTGATAATATAAGCAATCCGGCAAAATTTTTACAGTGTTTAGTTGATGAAAACGGCCCTCGTTACGCTACTGACCCAGAATATGCCAACAAGGTTTTAGATATAATGAATCAAATTCAAAGCTTTGAGGGCAATCCTAACCTTGCATTTTGATAAAGTCTAATTAGCCACTACACAAATTTGAATTATATGCGATAGTATTTAGATATAAGGGTTTAGAAAAAATTATCGGCAAGCACGAACGACCAAGTGTGTATATTCCAAAACATGAAGCCCCTCGAACCGAGATTCCGGGAGATCGTTATTTTGACGACTTAAAAACAAAATTGAAAAAAACTGCCGCGGTTATGTCTGCGGCAGTGGCTCTTGGCGGCGCTGTATTTTTTGCAGGGGAGATCAGCGAGGACGAACCAGAGTCGTTGGCAGATGTCGCTACCTCTGTAATTGAAAGATATTACGAAAATGTGAGCAGTGAAGAAGCCGAAGATAAAAGAGTAGCTGACGATACAGGACCAAGCGACCAAGGCCAATTGACTTTTGCGGACACATTAACTCCAGTAGACTCAAAAACACCCGAACAAATTCGACTAGAAAACTTCATATCTTCATACAAGGATGCTGCCATTGTTGCCCAAAATACGTTTCAAGTGCCCTATGAAGCCGTGTTAGCTGAAGCAATCGTCGCGTCAAATTATGGAGAGATTGAGACAATAAAAACCGCGAATTCGGTGTTTATAGAACCCGTTCCGACCGATTGGCAGGGTCCAAAACATAAAATTTATATTAATGAACTTGCGTCTAAAGAAAATATAGATATAAAACTGGCAAATGGTGAACAATTTAGGTTTGTAGGCGATCAAGAAGGTGACTTTATCTCTGTAAAAGCATATGAGAACGGCCAGCCCAAAGAAACTTCTATGTCTGGCGAGATTTTTAAACTAATGAAAATAGGCGGCGTGAAACTGGAAATAATATCTCATCGAGAAGACGGCTTGGTGTTAATTGAAAAACCAATTTATATTCGTAAATTTAATTCTCCTGGCGAATCAATATTGCGTTTAGCCGAAATCATGAGGTCTTATTACGTCAGTGACGCGTTGCTTGACAGCAACCCGGGCTGGTTTATAGGCAAACATGCGTTTGTGGCTGGTCAGCCAGAAAACTACGCGAATCATCGTTTGAACATTATTAATGAAATAAGAAAAACTGAAGGACAACCCGAAACTGGCTTTGCCCCGCCGCCGGAAACGAAAGAAATAACGCCTGAATATTATTTACAAGATTCCAGTCAAATACCGTGTCCAGTTGGCGTTGACAGAGGTGCGCGGGTGGGTTACTTCAACGGAGTGACTCACAACATTCGTGTTTGTAATATTGTCGACGGTATAACAGTAAACACACTTTTGGCAGGCAATGTTTACAATATGCTACAAGCCGCTGAAGCTGAAGGGGTGAACATTAAACTTGGTTGGGGTTATGCCAGCTACGAGTTTCAAGCTGAAAAAAGAGAACGAAATGGTTGCAATGATGGTGATGGCTGCGAAACACCAACAGCGTTGCCGGAGAACTCAGAGCATGTCAATGCTGGAGCAATTGACTTTCGTAACGTCGATGGAACACTTTTAGACTACGGTGACCCAGGACATAATTGGCTAAAACTTCATGCTCACGAATACGGGTTTTATCAACTGCCTTCCGAATCTTGGCATTGGTCGTGGAACGGGGAATAATTAAAAACTAATGTCAACGTTTTTTTACTAGCATCTCACGGAGGTGTTTGCGCTGTTTCGGGTCTTTTAAAATGTGGTAAATGGCTGGTGCCACAGATGAAATAACTATTAGTATCACTATCGGTAAAAGGTATTTATCTACATTTGGAATTTTTGAACCCAAGAAATAACCTGTATAAGTTATGCCTAAAGCCCAAATTGCCGCTCCAATTATGTTGTATGCCAAGAAAGTCGGGTAATGCATTTTGCCAACCCCAGCAATGATGGGCGCAAAAGTTCTCACAATTGGAGTAAAACGCGCCAAAACTATAGTTTTACCCCCGTGTTTTTTATAAAATTCCTGAGTTCGCGTAATATTATCCTTATTAAACAGCAAAGACTCTTCTTTATTGAAAAGCCTTGGCCCAACTCTGAAGCCAAAAGCATATCCCACGCTATCACCGGCTACTGCAGCAATAAACACCAGCAGAGCCAAGAGATGTATATTGAACAGTCCTTGGCTAGCCAAAAACCCGGCGGTAAATAGCAAGCTATCGCCTGGTAAGAAGAAACCTACAAGCAGGCCGGATTCAGTAAACACCATAATTACGACCCCCAAGAGGCCGACTGTACGGATAAGCGCTGGAATATCAAAATCAAACACTATCGTAAATACTAGCATGGGCTATTGTCACAATAAAATTCAGAACCCAACTAACCAACCGATACCTCTAAGGGCGTGATAAAATTAAAAAGAATATGGAGAGATTAGAACCAAAAACCAATCTGCTCGGCAAACGTTCCAAGTTATTTGTTCCGGATTTTTTTGTGAAATCTGTAACGGAGATTGAACCCAGAAAGTTGAAAAATCTTGGAGTAAGCGCGGTCGCATTTGATGTAGACAGCACTCTAGTGGCGCACGGTTCAAAAAAATTTAGTCCGAAAATAATAAAATTTTTAGACGAAATGAGGGAGCTTGATTTTATTGAAGGCATTGCTCTAGCCTCAAATAGAAGTAAAAACGGGCTAGCAAAAATTGCCAGAGAGCATAATTTTAAACTTGTACATGCCAGCCTATATAGTCGCAAGCCATCTTTGTCGTATTACCGTCGTTTAAGCCAAATCCTAAATGTTAAACCTCGCCAAATTGCTATGGTCGGAGATAAATTGCTTCAAGATGTTTATGGTGCCAACAAAGTCGGTATGGTCTCTATTCTTGTTGAACCTCTCGGCCCTCAAGCTTGGTATGATGCCTTGTTAATGCGCCGCGCCCGCCAAACAATGAAGCTAAAACGAATTAGCCGTAAGCAAAAATAATATTATTAAATTATGAAAAGAGAAAATTTGGAGAAAAAAATCTCTCAATTGCCAAGTTGTCCTGGAGTATATTTTTTTAAAAATAAAAAAATGCAAATTATTTATGTTGGTAAAGCTTCAAACTTGAAGAATAGAGTCAGGCAGTATTTTCAAAATTCACGTCCTAAAGATCCTAAAACACAAGTTTTAATAAATGAAATTAGTGATGTTGAGATCATTGAGGTGGCTTCGGAAATTGACGCGTTATTTCTTGAAGCCGAACTCATTAAAAGGTACAAACCACCTTACAACATAGAAGAACGAGACGATAAGTCGAATCTGTTTATTCGTATTGATATAAACTCACCACATCCAACCGTATCGTTTACGAGGCGGCCGTTTGATGATGGAGCGAAATACTTTGGCCCCTATATATCAGGGCCGGCAATTCGCAAAGCCATGCGGTATTTACGTCGGGTTTTCCCTTATGACACTAAGGTTGCCAGAAGTAGGAAGCAAAATCTCGAGCATCACCTGGGCTTATCTCCAGGACTTGAACTTGGAAAAACTACTTTAAGCGAATATAGGGATAATCTCAGAAGACTTATTTCTTATTTGAAAGGGAATCGTACTAAACTGATCCGCGAACTTGAAGCTGAAATGAAAAAAACCGCGAAAGCTCAGAATTTCGAACAAGCAGCAATTTATCGAAATCAAATATCACATTTAAAAGAGGTTACTAGGCAGATTGTTTTTGGTAACGAAGAATTTTTGGATATATCTAAAGACCAAGCGCTAAATGGTTTGTGCGAAATTTTGGGTTTGGCGAACGCCCCAAAACGCATCGAAGGCTATGATATCTCTCACATGAGCGGAACTAATAATGTCGCGAGTTTGGTGGTTTTTACTAACGGCTTACCAGATAAGGCACAGTACCGCAAGTTTAAAATGAGGCTCAAGGGAAATGATGATTTTGCGCATATGCGGGAAGTGTTAACCCGTAGGTTTAGCGGTAATAATCTTCAAAATTGGCCAAAACCGGATTTGATCCTTATCGACGGCGGAAAAGGCCAGCTTGCTGCGGCAATTAATGTTCTTCTCGAAAAAAAAATACATATACCAGCCATTGGTTTGGCAAAAAAACATGAGGAAATCATCATCAACCGCGAATATCTTCAAGGACAGACCCTGCAAAATAGAAAAAAAGACAGAGGTAGTATTAACGAAACCGAGTTTTCAAGGACAGACCCTGTAAGAGGTGGAAATGGGAAATATGAAGTGCTCTCGTTGGGGGAAGATTCACACGTTAGAAAGTTGCTTCAGAGGATTCGCGATGAATCTCATCGTTTTGCCGTAAGTTATCATTCTCTACTCAGAGTCAAAGCGCAAAAAATCAGCGAGCTTGATTCTATAACCGAAATCGGGCCAGCTACAAGAAAAAAATTAATTAAAAATTTTGGCAGCGTTTTGGGCATAAAAACTGCCAGCCAAAATGAACTTGCAAAAGTTGTTGGAAAAAATAAAGCTAGTATACTTAGGCAATATTTCTCTAAAAAGTAGCAAGAATTTACACATGAATCACTATCAGCAAAACAGGACACGGCTTGCTAATATTACCGGCGGTCTAATTGTCATTCCCGCAAACTATAAAATGGAAATGAGTTTAGATACGGCCTATCCGTTTCGTCAAGATAGCAACTTTTATTATCTCACTGGAGTTGACGAACCAGGCTGGATACTTGTGATAGACAAAAATAACGGCGATTATTTAATTGCTCCTAAAAAATCGACCCAGGAAACAATTTTTGATGGTGAAAATAATTTTGAAAATATTAGCGGAATTAGCGCCGTTAAAAATATATATGAGCATAGAGAAGGCTGGGAAAAACTCAAAAAACAAATAAAAACTGCCAGCCAAATTTATTTGCCCGTATCTTCATCAAAAATTGATTGGCAAATAGCACCAAACCCGTCGAACATTAGTTTAACGCGTAAAGTTAAAGCAATAAAAACATCAATTAATATCAAAGATATAAAGCCAAATTTGGCAAAAATGCGCTCCATCAAGCAAGATTACGAGATTGATTTATTACAAAAAGCGGTTGATAGCACGTGCGAAACTCTAAGAAATGTCAGAAATAACCTGAAAAATTTTCAAAATGAGAGTGAAGTCGAAGCCGCGATTACGGGCAAATTCGCTATTCAATACGGGGTTTGCCATGCCTATGAACCAATAGTCGCAAGCAGTAAAAATGCCACGACGATTCATTACATTAAAAACGACTCCGAATTTAGGAATGGTGACCTGCTTCTAATCGATGCCGGTGCATACCAGAATAATTACTGTGGTGATATCAGCCGCACGTTTTCGATTGGCGGCGATCCCTCTACTCGCCAGCGCGATATCCACGAGGCAGTGCAATCCGTGTTAACTAAAACTCTAGAAATATTAAAACCAGGAATCTCGTGGAGGGATTATGTTGCAAAGGTGGAAAAATTCATGGGCGAGGAACTGGTTAAATTAAAGCTAATTTCATCGTCTGAAAGCAAAAAGAGCATCAGAAAATATTTTCCTCATTTAATCTCACACTCGTTAGGCCTGGATGTGCACGACCCGATAAATTTTGAAGATCCGATAAGTCAGAATATGGTAATTACAGTCGAGCCGGGTATTTATGTTCCCGAAGAAGGAATCGGTGTGCGTATCGAGGAAGATGTGTTGATTACCAAAAACGGTAACAAGGTTTTGAGTTCTGATTTAGACACAGAACTCTAATGGTTTCTGAATCTGAGAAGCATAACCATAATATTTGGGGTATAATCAGTCTATATGCGTTGGCAACTTATTAGATTTGGTTTGCGGTGGGGCGCAAACAGTTTGGGCTTATGGATAGCGGCCCAGCTTTTTGATTCTGTGGAGTACAACAATCGTCTGCGAACAATTTTTTTCGCGGGACTCGTACTCTCGCTGGTGAATGTAATCATTAAACCTATTGTTGTAATACTTTCTTTGCCGGCGATCGTGTTTACTCTTGGAATATTTATCGTTTTTGTGAACGGTTTAATGGTATACTTGGCGAGTCTATTAGTTCCAGCTTTTGAGGTAGATAGTTATGGAACAGCTATTGTTGCAGGGATGATAATAGGCTTGGTAAACTATTCTCTAACGGCATTTTGGGATAGGAAGCAATTACACGATGGATAAAGTTTTAAACATCATTACTATAGTTTCGATGGTTTTTATGACCTTATTTATTTTGCTGCAATCACGCGGAGCCAGTTTGGGCGCTGGTTTTGGAGGTTCTGGAGAGCTTCATACTACCCGCCGAGGTGTAGATAAAACAATGCATCAGATAACGATACTTCTAGCCGTGGTATTTGTTGTGTCGATTTTACTGAGTGTGATGATATAGCACTTTAAGCTATGCCAAAAAGCAATTATTTCAAACTAAAGCTTAGACATCAATTCAGAAAAACACAGCATGATGTTAACAAAGCCGGTCAAAGTACAGCCCAACATGTAGATCGTCACATCCTGCGGCGCTGGCAAAATCTTCAGGAAATTAGACGCTTTATTTCCGGTTGGTTGTTTTTAGCAATTATTCTGGCGGTTGGCGTTATTTTGCAAAGCCGTCAGCTATCAGCATATTACCAGGAAAATGTTCCAGCGCCTGGAGGAGTTTATGTAGAAGGAATGGCTGGGGAGGCCAAAAATTTTAACCCTATATTTGCTACTGATTTAGTTGACACATCTGTTTCAAGGTTAATCTTTAGCTCTATTTTAAAATATGATGAGAATAACAAACTTGTTGGGGACTTGGCGTCCAACTGGGAAGTGAATGAAGACAGCACTCAATACACGATAAAACTAAAGGAGGCTTTTTGGAACGATGGCGCTAAGATAACCAGCGGAGATGTTGTATATACATTTGAACTGGCTCAGCATCCCGATACCCGTTCACCCTTAAATTCAAGTTGGCGAGATATTGAGATCCAAGCTATTGACGAACAAACTGTCGTATTTAAATTACCCAACCCATTTACACCTTTCCCCCATTCGTTAACCACTGGCATTCTACCGAAACATATCTTGAGCAATTCCGACAATAAAGATCTACGCTCACACGAATTTAACTTGTCGCCAAAAGTCAGTTCCGGGCCATTTCAATTTACTCAAATTGTCCAGGATCAAAATGTTAAACAAGTGGAACTTGCTAAAAATGACAAATACCATGGGTCTGAGCCAATGCTTGACCAATTTATAGTGCGGATATTTAATGACAATGATGCCTTGCTAAAAGCGTTCCAAAATAACGAAATTACCGCCGCGGCGGACATAAAAAACGTTGAAGCGCCAATGTTTGACCACAAAAATGAAGGCAAATATATGGCCATGCAACTTTATAGCGGGGTATATGCCTTTTTGCATAATCAGGACGAGTTATTACAAGATAAAAATCTTCGTGCTGCTCTGAATGTGGCGACGAACAAAAATGAATTATTTCAATCTTTAGATAAAAAACTTGCTTTAATAGATGGTCCGCTGCTCAGTGACCATTTGGGCTATCAAAGAGCCGATTCAGTTCATAAATATGATGTTGAAGAAGCAAAGAGGATTCTCAATGAAAATGGTTGGTTGGAAAATAGCAACGGTGTGCGCCAAAAAGATGGCAAGAAACTCAAATTAAGCTTAGTGGCTCAAAACAGCGACGAATATCCAATAGCAGCCCAAGAGTTGCAAAAACAATGGCAAGCGCTTGGCGCTGAAGTTGAAATTTCACTAGTTGAGCCAAATGAACTTCAGCAAAACCATGTTTCTTCGCATAACTACCAGGTTCTTTTGCTTGGTGTGACACTAGGAGTTGACCCGGACGTTTTCGCGTATTGGCACTCATCTCAAGCGAGCCTGCGCGGGTTTAACTTATCTGAGTATAAATCTCCTATTGCTGACAGAGCGCTTGAAGCCGGACGCACCAGAAACAACCCGGAAATACGAGCTGCGAAATACAAAACTTTCCAAGAACAATGGAGAAGTGATATTCCAGCCATTCCTCTATATCAGCCGGTTTTTGGATACGCGCTGCAAACTACCGCAACGGGGCCAGCTGGAGGAGATTTAGCTACACCAGAACACAGGTATTCGAATATCAGCTTTTGGTCCGTAAACGAACAAACCATCAGAAAAAAACTCTAGCTGGCAAAGAGTATCTAAAGTCGCTATTATTTACAAGTTAGCACATGGGGATGTGGCGGAATCGGTAGACGCGCTAGCTTCAGGAGCTAGTGGGCATTTGCCCGTGGAGGTTCGAGTCCTCTCATCCTCACCATTCGACTCGCTTTACTCGCCTATCTCATTCGATAATGGCGAAAAACAAATTTCATTCTTGGATTGAATATAGGTAATTGTTATTATTGATACATTCGTTAAAGCCATAAGAATTTAAACTTTTTTGGGGGTAGAACAATTTATGGAAAAAGTCGCCCAGTACTTGCAAGAACATATAGCTGGCGAAGTAATAACTTCAAAAGATGCGCGAAAATATTTTTCAACTGATGGCAGTGTTTTTGAATTGGAACCACAAATTATTGTTTACCCCAGGAATTCGAGCGATATAAGGAAAGTCGCGCGCTTTTCCTGGCAGCTTGCTGAACGTGGCAAACATTTGCCGATCACGGCGCGCGGGCGAGGCAGCGATCAGTCAGGCGGATCTTTAGGTAGCGGTGTTATGGTAGTTTTCCCTGCTCATATGAATAAGCTCCTCGAGCTCGATACAGGCAAGGGGGTGGTGACAGTTCAGGCTGGCGCTCTTTTTAGTGACTTGCAAAATACACTTCACACTCACGGCAGGTTTTTGCCCCCCTATCCATCTTCGATCGATTTCAGCACAATCGGCGGCGCGATAGCCAATAATGCTGGCGGTGAGAAAACAGTTAAATACGGGCAAACACGGAAATTCACTAAAGAGCTGGATGTCGTGCTTGCAAACGGCGAGTTAGTGCGCACAGTTAGGCTTAGCAAGCGTGAGCTTAACCGTAAAAAGGGCTTAACAAGTTTCGAGGGCGAAGTTTACCGGCAACTTGACAATTTAATAACTGATAATTGGGAACTAATTCAGAATATTTCAATTAACACTACGAAAAATTCTGCTGGGTATGCCCTCTGGGAGGTAAAGCGAAAAGACGGTTCGTTTGATCTCACTCCTCTTATAGTTGGTTCTCAAAGTACTCTCGGCGTAATTACCGAAGCGGTTCTTCAAACTGAAAGTTACAACCCCAACCCCACTCTAATCTCAGCCTCTTTTGAAAACATTGATTTAGCTAACCAGGCTGTTGAGGAAATATTAAAGCTAGGCCCCAGTGCTCTGGAAATCGTAGACAAATATCTGCTTGATTTCATAAAACAAAATAACCCTAACCAATTGGTTGGTTTAGTTGAAGAACCTCATCCGGCTTTCATACTTCTGGCTGAATTCGACGACGTTTCCGACAGAAAACAAAAACGACGTTCAAAAAGGGCAGTAAAAATTCTTAAAAATCTTGCGCGTGATTTTAGCGTGGCGACAGACGAACATGAGCGCGATATGCTTTGGAAGATTCGACACAGTGCAGCCGCAGTAATTTGGCACTCTAACGGCTCTAAAAAAGCTTTGCCGATTATTGAAGACGGAGTGGTACCGCGCGAGAGATTGAGGGAATACATCAGCGGAATTTACGATTTGTTTAATAAATATAATCTACAAATAGCTCTATGGGGCCACGCGGGTGACGCGAATCTGCATATGCAACCTTTCTTGGATTTATCAAAGGTTGGCGATAGGCAGTTGGTGTTTAAAATAATGGATGAATATTATCAAATGGTCATTAGTTTGGGCGGTAGTACGTCCGGCGAGCACAATGACGGACGGTTGCGCGCACCATACTTGGCGCAACTCTATGGCAACGATGTGTACGAATTATTTAAAAAAGTTAAGAAAATATTCGATCCATACAATATCTTGAATCCAGGGGTAAAAGTTAACGTAACTCAAAAAGATGTCGCACCCCTCCTCCGGAAAGAATATTCCATGGAACACCTCTCGGACCATTTACCCAGAACGTAACTCTCTCTGCGAAGAAGCTAGAACCCATTTTGAGAAAACGGCTGAATAAAACAGGCGTCAACCCAGAAAAAGCTTTAGCATTTTTTGAGATTTCCCCCGCCGAGATTTTTATTTTTAAGGAAAAGGTTTTTGTCGTGTAGTGCTGCGCTTGAAGCGCAGGTGGTTCGGGGCTTCGCCTAACTCGTAAGTTTATCTCTGTTAATGTGCTACTATTAAACAATGATTACAGTTTTAGCGAATTCAGCGAACGAAGCATGGCTCACAACTTTCAAAACTTTGATGAATGATGGGGACGAAACTGGCAACGATAGATACCTGCGCGATGAAGTAGCACTAATTGAAATTTCTAATCCAGAGGTTGAACCCATAGATTCTCGTTTTCCTATGAGTCAAGCGGATGTTGACTTAATAAATAGATATATCTACACGGGTGAGAACGAAGAGAAAATAACACACGAATGGACGAAACTTTATTATCACCGGGCATTCGACGAGCCAAACTCTCAAATAGAATTCTTGATTAAAAAACTTAACGAAAAACTACCGGCCGGAGAAACTCAAATTTCAATGTGGGATAAGAACATCGACCAAGACAAAAAGATATCGCCCTGCACACAGATAATATGGGCACGCATAAAGCATGGAAAACTTGAGCTACATGTTCATACAAATTCCTCTGATGCTTACAAGAAACTTTTAATGAACATCTTGGAATTTATCTCTTTACAGCACTATATTGCCAGCCGTATTCATTTACCGGTGGGGAAATATTATCACTTCATAGATTCCTGTCATTTACACCTCAAGGACAGCAACAAGATCCAGCTTCTACAAAGCTATTTACAGAAGTAAATATGGCAGTACTCAAATAGATCGTAGACACATCCATCTCGTAGAATAGGGTTTGTAAAAACAACTAACTACGAAAGGAGAGACAATAATGTCTAACCGTATTGGATCATCTACGATCTATTTGAGTACTGCCAACTTAGTTCGGTTTAGGTCAGAAGTGGTAAACCACTTACAACAATTCTAACATTTACACTGTTGTTTTAATATGCTAACAGATAATATCTGGTATAATAACACTAATGAAACAGGGTAAAATCACACCCAATGGTGTTGTGCTTCATACGCACGAAAACGCTACCGTCGTATTCTTGACTGAGCAGGGTTTTGACGTTGAGTTACTGCCACCAGTCCAACGCAAAGGCGCACGAACCCCTGATATTAAAATGCTCGACGTTGAGTGGGAAATGAAAAGCCCAAGAAGCAACGGCAAATACACCATTGAGCATAGTTTCAGGTCAGCTCTTAAACAATCACCGTACATTATCTTTGATATTCGAGGTAGCAAAATACCACAGCAAAAATGTATAGCCGAAATAGAGCGCCGTTTTAACGATTTCAAGAAAGTCAAAAGAGTGATAATCATCACCAAAACACGCAAACTACTTGATTTTAATAAGTAGATTTAGTATAATTCCAGATAAGAAATGCGACCTCTGCTGTATAGCTCAGGTCGCATTTCACTTTTCAGAGGACTTACTATAAGCCAAGTAGTTGCTTCTTCTTTGTCGTAAACTCTTCTTCGGTTATGATGCCTTTTTCTTTTAATGTTGCTAATTTTTCAAGTTCATCTGCACCGCTATGAGATTGTTGGCTACCGCTTGATTGCGATATTTTTGCTTCAATCTTTTCTTTTGCTTCAAGGAAATCTTTATTCTTTCTGGCGTGGAAGTTTACAGTATTTTCGTCTGTGGTTGATTGCATAAGACCACTTTTAGCTTCAGAGCCACCTTTTAGGCTTAGCTGAAGATAGCCAGCAGTCATACCAGCTTTTTTAAGCTGAACAGCAACAATACTCGTGTAGGGTATCGTCTTATCACCTCGAAGCATACCGCCACCAAGCAAAAAGCCTTTCGCACCTCTTTTGATTATTACGCCAGCATCAGTAAGTATAATCGTGCCGTTATAGCCTTTATATTCATCGTTCATTTTATCTAACCTATCCTTTTACAGCCCTACTGAATCTGCGCCATAAGTGGCTTGAGCTGTCGTGAATTTATCGAACACCAATTGATCGATCAGACCTTGCCTTGAGAAAGACGAAAACTCCATGTATGATTTCGCTTTTTTAGCAGCTTGTTCATTCCAGTCAGCACCCGCATTGTCTGCGCCATACACAGCGTCTGCATGAGAAAATTTGTCAAATTCCAGTTGTGCGACCAAACCATCACGAGAAAATCCTGCAAAATCGAGATAACTCTTTGCTTTACTAACAGCATTTTTCTGGCTTGTTGTTTCTGTTGGCTTTGCCGGTTCTTGAGGTTTTGGCTCTTCTGCTGGCTTCTGCTCTGTTTTTGTTTCCGCTTCTGTAGCCTGTTGTGCAGTTTCTTGAGGTGTTTCTTCTTTGCTTGCTGTATTATTGGTCTGAGGCGTGCTAGGACTAGCAAGCGAAGCGATTACCACAATGCCCACCAAAATGCTTACTCCTATTTTGGCTCCTTTTGCCCAATTAGTGTACTTCCACATTAGATACAAACCTACTGGGAAAAAGAAAATTAGCAATAAGATTATTGCTGGTGTTTTTTCGTACCATTTAGTATTATTTGACATTTTTACTCCTTTGCTTTGGTTAATTATATCGCCCGTTTGCGAGAACCAAAAAGCCCGCCACGAGCGGCAGCCGAAGCCACCCAATGCCGTTTCCAGCATTGACCACAGAAAGAAGTACTCATGACGAGCTGTTTCTTTCTGTGGATTTGTAAACCATGCCAAGCTATTGCTTGGTTTAGGTTTATGAATTGATTGTACTATTTGCACCGCTGTTTTGCCAGATATAGCGAAGCGCACCCGACCAGAAAACACCCTTTTCCAAATCCTAAAAAATCTCGGCGGGGGAAATCTCAAAAAATATGCAAAGGGTTTTTCTGGCGGGGCGCAGCGGGCAGACTTGCCCGCTAGGCGGCGGGGCTGAGCTTACACTTCAGCCTTAGCACTTCGTGCTAAAATAGGTTCTAGCCTTTTCGTATTGGTGCGCGAGAGAGGACTTGAACCTCCACGGGATTGCTCCCAACGGCCCCTCAAGCCGCAGCGTCTACCGATTCCGCCACTCGCGCGAATATTTCTTTATCAGCATAGGGGTCAGCTCTTAAAAAATCAATAAATTTATCACGCTTTCTCCGTAAGTCTAAAGATTCCACAAAAGAAATATCAGAAAATACAAAAATTGGAGCTTACAAGCAAGTTTGCTTGCTAGGCGGCAGAGCCGAGCTTCTCTTATTTAGCGGTTTGTCTCAGAATGGTTCTGGCTTCTTCATAGAGAGACACCAGAAATACTTTAAACTTTTAAATTTATACTTTATACTACCTCTATTCGAGGGTCTATAGCTCAGTCGGCTAGAGCGTCTGGTTTACACCCAGAAGGTCGTAGGTTCGAGTCCTACTGGACCCACCAAATTCGGTTTACTCCAAGATACCCCTAACATAAGCATAAATGCTACCAAAAGTGGCATCAGAGTGTTACAATAAATGGAGCAATTAAAGGGGGCTTAATATGACAATTTTAATAATCTTAGGCGTAGTTTTAGCAGTTTTCGTGCTTTGGCTATGGGCAACCTATAACGGATTGGTCAAAGCGAATGTTCGCGTTGATGAGGCGTGGAGCGATATCACCGTTCAGCTCAAAAGACGAACTGATCTAATCCCAAATCTAGTCAATACCGTAAAGGGATATGCAAAACACGAGGAAGGTGTTTTTAAGGAAGTTACCGAAGCGCGTTCGGCTATAATGAACGCCAAAGGTGTAAAAGAGACCGCGCAAGCCGAAAATATGTTTGAGGGCGCTCTAAAAAGCCTGTTTGCGGTCGCGGAAAATTATCCCGATCTTAAAGCCGATCAAAACTTTCGCCACTTACAGGAGGAGCTGGTAGATACGGAAAATAAAATCCAGGCGTCGAGGCGCTTTTACAATGGCTCTGCTCGAGATCTGAACATAAAAGTTAAAGTTTTCCCAACCAATATATTTGCCAAGCAACTTGGCTTTAATGAAAGAGAATTTTTTGAAGTTGAAGACAGAAATGCGATAGAAAATCCTGTCAACGTAGACTTCGGTACAAAATCATAATATACCTTTCCTTGATCCCTAATTTCTAATCGCCACCTCAATGTATAGCCAAATTGCCAGCAATAAAAGAAAAACCTACATTATCATGTTTTTCTTTTTGCTTTTTGCCGGCTTTCTGGGCTGGTTCGCTGGATATTATTTCGGTGATGTGAGCATAACCGTTATTGTACTCTCGGTTGCGCTTATGTACGCTTTGTTCAGTTATTTTAACGCGGCGAAAATTGCAGTGGCAGTGAATGGAGCGCACCCTATTGAGCAAAAAGATAACCCCAGACTTTATAAAATCGTAGAAAATTTGGCGATTACTGAGGGCATGCCTATGCCAAAGGTCTATGTTATTAACGATCCTGCTCCTAACGCGTTTGCTACCGGCAGAGACCCTAACCATGCTATCGTGGCTGCGACCACGGGACTGCTGGAAATTATGGACGATCAAGAGCTCGAAGGCGTAATGGCCCATGAGCTGGGGCATGTAAAAAACTACGACATTCGGGTGATGATGATAGTATTTGCTCTGGTGACAGTGATCGCCCTGCTGAGCGATATAATACTCAGAATGACTTTTTTCTCGAGAGATGACGACAGCAGAAGCAGCGGAGGAAATGTATTAGTGATAGTTGGGCTGGTAGCTATGATTCTCGCGCCGCTTGCCGCGACTTTGTTAAAACTTGCGATTTCACGAAAACGGGAATACCTGGCTGATGCCACCGGAGCTCTAACTACAAGATATCCGGATGGACTGGCGAGAGCACTAGAGAAAATTGGTCAATACGGCTCTTCTTTGCGCCGTCAAAACAGCTCAACCGCCCATTTGTTTTTCGCAAATCCACTCAAGGGAGGCTCAATTGCAAGCCTATTTAGTACGCATCCCCCAATTGAGGATAGAATAAATCGCCTGCGTGAAATGAGCACAAGCCTGTAAAATTAGTTTATGGTAAAGGCTAAGAAAAAACCGGAAAAGTCCAAGTCAAAGACAAAATCTAATAAAAAGACTCAAAAAAATTTATGGCAAAGAATACGTCCGCAAAAGCGCGAGTATGATGAAGTCTTAACGTTTTGGCTGGCGACCAAAGAGACGCTAAAGTTTATAAAAACATCCTGGAAAAAGCTTGGCGGAATAGCACTGATTTACTTAATTCTCTACCTTTTGTTTGTAAAGGGTAGTGAAAAATTTAATCTTGATGAGATAAATCAATCTCTCGATGAGGTTTTGGGGGCGAACGGCAACAAGATAATTCGATCAGCTACATTAGTTGGAGTTACTCTAGGCTCTCAAAGTCAAAGCTCTGAATCCAGTTCTGTTTACGGTATGTTTCTGTCTGTTATATTTATATTAGCCCTCATCTGGGGAGTCAGGCGTCTTAATAATAAAGATAAATTTAAAATAAGAGATGCTTTTTATTTTGGCGTGCAACCTATCATTCCGTTTATACTAGTAACCTCTGTTATTGCGGCTCAGCTTATACCATTTGCGCTTGGTAGCTTTTTATACGAAACGGTGAAGCAAAATGCAATCGTAGCGTATTTTTGGGAAGAATCCATATTTTTAGGAATTTGGTTAATTGGAGCGCTGTTGAGTGCCTATTGGCTGGCTGTTTCAGTAAATGCTTTATTTGTAGTTTCTCTGCCGAATATGTATCCGCTTCAGGCTTTAAAGGAAGCAAAGCAGTTGGTTAGATATCGGCGATGGATAGTTTTTCGCCGCATGATTGCCTTCCCAATTGCGGTTGCGATAGTTGGTTTGATAATTTTAATCATTACGGCGTACTTAGCCCCATCGTTGACAGTTTGGATTTTTGAGATACTTAAAGCATTTGGGATAGTTGCCATCATTGTTTATTTGTATAAAATCTATCGTTCTATGGTATGAATGAATCCCAGGCAAAAATCAGGGTAGAAAAATTAAGAGAAGAAATAGAGAAGCATCGCTATGCGTACTACGTTTTAGATATTCCAGAGATTAGCGATGAAGCATATGATTCTCTTGTGCACGAGCTGGAAAAACTGGAAGCTAAATTTCCTGAATTGGCAGATCCAAATTCTCCTACCAGGCGTGTTGGCGCTAAACCTCTTGAAAAATTTCAATCCGCAAAACATTCGCGCCCAATGCTTAGTCTCAACGACGCGTTTGATAAAAAGGACGTCGAAGCATGGGTTCAGCGGATTTCAAAATTTTTACCAAAAAGCTATAAGCCCAAGTATCATGTTCAATTAAAGCTGGACGGTCTTGCTTGCGCCATAATTTATGAAAATGGTATTTTCCAGAAAGCTTTAACCAGGGGTGATGGTAAAGTTGGCGAAGATGTATCTCAAAATGTGCGCACTATCAGATCAATTCCGTTAAAATTACGTCGCAGCAGTAAAGCACCAAAAGAAGCATATACGTCAAGGGTTGAAGTTCGTGGCGAGATAGTTATTTATAAGAGAGATTTTGAAAAGATTAACAAAGAAAGAGAAGAACAAGGACAGACCCTGTTCATGAATCCGCGCAATACTGCCGCTGGGACGATTAGGCAACTTGATCCAAAACTGGTAGCTTCGCGCCCCTTAAGGTTTTATGCGTGGGGGCTTGAAATTGATGGAGCCTCAATAGAGAAGCATTCTGAGGAATACGAACTTGCCAAGGAACTTGGGTTTGTTGTAAGTACCCAAACTACTGTTGCGTACAATGTTGATGAGGTAATGAAATTCGTAAAAACCTGGGAGCAAAAGCGTCATGATTTGCCCTTTAATACTGATGGTTTGGTAATTGCTATCAATAATCGGAAAATATATGACGATCTTGGGTCGGTAGGAAAAGCACCGCGAGGGGCCTTGGCGTATAAATATCCGCCCGAGCAACAGACAACAAAAGTAAAAGACATATTCGTTTCAATTGGCCGAACCGGCGCGGCGACGCCAGTAGCTATGCTTGAGCCAGTTATAATTGCTGGCTCCAGGGTGGAAATGGCCACGCTTCATAATGAGTCGGAAGTGAAGCGCAAAGACGTGAGAATTGGCGATACCGTAATAGTACACAAGGCAGGAGATATTATTCCCGAAATAGTCGAATCTATAAAAAGCTTGAGGGATGGCAGCGAAAAAATTTTTCATATGCCAAAAAAATGTCCGGATTGCAGCACCGAGTTAATAAAACCAGCTGACGAGGCAGTTTGGCGTTGCCCGAACAGAAATTGTCCTGCTCGCGTGCAAAATCACATCAGGCATTTTGCTTCTAAATCCGCCATAGACATTGAAGGTCTTGGTGAAAAAAACGTAACTGTCTTACTGGAGTCTGGGCTCATAAAAGACGAGGCGGATTTGTATTCATTAAAAGAGGAAGACGTTTCGAAACTGGAACGCTTCGCGGAGCTTTCGGCGAAAAATTTAGTAAATGCTATTAATGCCAAGAAAAACCCTAGCTTGGAGAGGTTCATTTTTGCTCTCGGGATAAGACATGTAGGTGTGCAAACGGCTATCGATTTAGCCAAAAAATTTGGATCTTTAGAATCACTGACGCGGTCTTCAATCCAGCAGCTAGAGGAAGTGGACGGCGTTGGCGGGAAAGTCGCCGAGAGCATAGCCGCGTGGTTCGCGGACGACGAAAATCAAAAGTTGTTAAATAAGTTCGAAAAAGCTGGGGTTAAACCGCAAAAATATGCCATAGTCAGCGGAAAACTGGAAGGCAAATCATTTGTAGTTACGGGTACGCTAGAGACTATGGGCAGGGAAAAAGCAGCAGAATTAATACGCAAGATGGGTGGCAAATTTATCTCCAGCGTATCAAAAGACACTACTTATCTTGTTGTTGGCGACAATCCTGGGGAGTCAAAACGCCAGGCAGCAAAAAAACACGGCATTAAAATTATCAACGAAGATGAGTTTATAGGATTATTAAAAAGTTGAAAGCGCAGCAAACATATCTTATAATCATAAGCGACTTATGTGACTCGGAGCTTTAGCTCGTGCACATGGGTGGGCGTGCATGAGCCCACAACAAATTAGGAAACAGCAACTAGCAATTAGAAACTAGAAAATAGGAACTAGTTTTTAAAACATACTATTTTCTATTTCCTAATTGCTGTTTCCTAATTTCTATACTCTATACTCTATTTCCCAGTTTCTAACTTCTATTTTCTAACCAATAATTCCCATTTTCTTATCAAACCTGATATTATTTATTCAATTTATCGGGAGAAAATTTATGAAGCAACGCACCTTACTGCTGGCGTCGGCAATTGCCGGGTTAGTAGTTATTTTTTTTGTGCTCAGCAGCGCCATTTCATTTGGGCCAAAGATTGAAGTAAGTGGCAATGTAGTTTTGCCAAAAAATGAAGTTTTTGTTGGTACGTATCTAAGGGCTGCCAGCGACGTAGAGATAAACGGCACTATTGAGGGTGATGTATTTATTGCCGCTCAAAATATTACTATCAATGGTATGGTTCGAGGTAACGTTTATTTGGCTGCTGCCAATATTAACGTCAATGGAAACATTGGCGGCGCAGTACACGCGGCTGCCCAAAACGTTAACATAACCGGCAGTATAGATCAGAATATTGTTACTGCTGGCGCTACGGTTAATATTGGCTCAGGTGAAGAGAATGACAGGATTGGTGGTGGAGTGATGGCGGCTGGAAGCGTAGTTAAAGTGAATAGTTTTGTTGCTTCGGATCTTTACGCGGCGGGAGAAAATCTGATTTTAAACTCAGAAATACGCGGTAACGCCCGTCTTGCAGGCAACAACATAACGCTCGAACAAAACGCACTGGTTAATGGTAATGTAAAGTATGTTTCAGAAAACGATCTTCAGCAAAAAGATGGAAGCAAAGTCATTGGCTCTACAGAGAAGATTGCCGATAAAACGAAACCAAGTACTGCAACACAATTGAAACAAAATCTTGCCTGGGCACTGTTTGGGGTGCTTTCAACTACGCTTATTGGTGCCATACTATTGCGGTCACTGCCTAAAACCACTCGTGAAATCGCCGCAAGGGTTAGAAATAATTTCCTAAAATCTCTTGGTGCTGGTTGGTTGTTTATCATTACTGTCCCTCTGATATCGCTCTTACTTCTGCCTACGCTAATTGGGATGAAGCTTGCTTTGATAATGATTTTTGTTTACGCACCAATACTCCTGCTTGGAGGGCTATATGTGGCACTGGCTATTGGCAACTTGATCTTGCCCGAAGAAAAGAAAGATCTTGTAAATGGTTTGAGTGCGTTACTTGTTGGTTTGGTAATTCTTGGGATTATTCGCTTTATCCCGATAGTGAACGTGTTGTTTGCGTTGATTGTTTCTCCGGCCGGTATAGGCGCATTAGTCTTGCATTTACGGGATGGCTACAGGGCAATTAGGGAAAAAGAGCAGAAAGCTATAAAAGCAAAGGCATAGATTTGAAGTTACTAATTGAAGTTCCAAATGAAATTGGTAAAGAGTTTGAAAGTATTGCCAAAAAAGCTGGATTCGCGTCCGCGCAAAGTCTGCTAACAAACTACGTACGTGAAGTTATTCTTGCTGCTCGGTCTGATTTAGCCGCTCAAAAGGCACGCGAGATAGCAATCGAAACTTCCAAGGATCTAGACAATTTGATACCGCCCGAGAAATTGACAAAATAAAAACGTCTTTACGGTCGTTAATTGCATAAATTTAACGTTACTATTACAATTAGGCTAGATAAAAATTGGGGAGGTGTATGTTTAACCTTGGATGGCAAGAACTTTTAATAATATTGCTTATACTAGTGCTTATTTTTGGCGCGAAAAAACTTCCGGAATTAATGCGCAGCGTTGGTCGTAGTGCCGGCGAATTCAAAAAAGGCGTTGAAGAAGGCCAATCTGAAAGTGATAAGAATAAATCCACCACGAAAGGTAACGAAAAGTAAAGTTGCAAGACGTAGCGGTGGGTTACGAGACGAGGTTAGACCATAGCAAACCGTTAATTGAACACTTGCGGGAGCTTAGATTTAGGCTGTCTGTTTGTATTGTAGCGATTGCGGCAATGTCGGTAGTTGGTTTCTGGAAAAGTAATTTGATAATCGGCTGGTTGCGCAAACCGCTAGATATGACATTATACTTCTCGGCACCAGCGGGCGGCCTGACGTTTATTATAAAAATTGCGTTATTTTCTGGTTTTTTATTGTCTTTGCCGATAGTAATGTATCAGTTTGTGAAATTTATCGCTCCGGTCTTGCCGCAAAAGAAAACTAGAAATAAGCTAATTTCGTTTGTGCTGGCAAGTTTATTGCTAACTGCCATCGGAGTTGGTTTTGGGTATTTTGTGAGTTTGCCGATCGCTCTTGGTTTTTTAACGTCAATAGTCACTGAAGGCGTAGAACCATTAATATCGGCAGATGAATATTTTAATTTCACAGTTGCGTACTTGATCGCGTTTGCCTTGATATTCCAATTGCCTTTAATATTTTTATTTATAAATAAAATCAAACCACTTAATCCAAAAAAGTTACTGTTTGGACAAAAATGGGTAATAGTCGCCAGTCTTTTCTTGGCAGCTATATTAACGCCCACACCCGACTTCATTAATCAGGCGGTCATGGCCGCGCCAATCATATTGCTCTATCAAATATCCGTACTAATGGTTTGGATCGGGCAATTTACGCGGAAGAAAGAGTTGCCGTTAGCATCAAGCCCACATGAATTTACTGCGGTTTTGCCAAAGAGTATCAAGGTTCAGCTCCACCCCACACCGGGCGCGTATATAAACGTACAACAGCCAATTCTCGATTCGCTTAAAAATATGCCAAAATTAGACCCCTTGTTCACAATTAGGCGTTAACGATTTGAACCAGCTTATGTAGTTCGTGTATATTGTATAGCGTAAGCACAGTGTGAAGTTATGCTAAATCTAGATCCTTTGCGAGGGGTTCTAAAAAAGGAGATGACGCGTCGAGAATTTTTGACGCATCTGGGTGCAGCCGTAATTGCTATGGTAGGCATAACGGCGTTTCTTCGAATAGTCTCTGAATCGTTCAATCCGGCCTCGAAACCCTCCGTGAACAGTACGGATAAAAAAGGAAGTTCATATGGTGGGGGAGCGTATGGTGCATGAGGGGGCTATAAATGGCTGACCAAAGATTACCAGTAGTTGGAAGCGATGACGGGCAATGGGGCACCATCCTTAACCAATTTTTAGAAAAAGAGCACTATAACACCGGTGTAGATAATGTTGACAACGGAGGACATAAGACCGTAACGATACGAGCAGGTACCGCTACTGCGGGAACTGCGCCACTTAAATTTACATCAGGAACTGTACTTACAACCCCTGAAGCGGGCGCGATGGAGTTTAATTCGGACTCTTTGTATTTCACAACGACTACCGGACCTACCAGAAAAACAGTCGCATGGACAGATTTTTCAAACGTGAGCGGCACATTAGGAGTGGCAAACGGAGGCACAGGAGCAACTACTTTAACCGGAATACTTAAGGGAAATGGCACAAGCGCTTTCACGGCCGTTACAGCTCCCAGCGGTGATATTGTTGGGACTACGGACACTCAGACTTTATCAAATAAAACGCTAACTACCCCTAAAATTGCTGACCTAGGATATATTGCTGACCCTAATGGAAATGAATATGTAATTTTTGATAGTGTTTCCAGCGCGGTCAATGAGATCACGATTACAAATGCGGTTACCACAACGGCGCCACAAATTGCAGCAACTGGCGGCGACACGAATGTTTCGCTCAACTTGTCAGCTAAGGGCACTGGGGCGCTGGTGGCTAAAAGTGATCTCAATATGGAAGATGAAAATGTCTATTTTACAGAGTACGATAACGGTACAAAAACAACTAACTTTACGGTAGATTGGACTGTCGGGCAAAAGCAAAAAGTAACGATCAATGCTGCCGGTCCTTTGACGGTTACTTTTACCGCACCTGCTGGCCCATGTAATTTACTTATCAAAATAGTACAAGGCTCGACACCGGGAACCTTGAGCTGGCCGGGCACTGTAAAATGGCCAGGAGGAACCGCGCCGACGTTGTCTGGTTCTACCAACCAAGTTGATATCGCTTCTTTTTATTATGACGGCACGAACTATAATGGTGTAGCTAATCTAAACTTCTCATAAAAATGTCCAAAATCGTAAAAGTAATCCCGCTTTTTAATGCAATAACTGGCACAACCGCAAGTACCTCCTATGTAGCCATCTCAGCGCAACCTATAGTTTACTGGGACAACGATGCCTACGATGGAACTGTTGAAGTGTATTTTGAGGCTGTTTTATCTACGACCTCAGGAGGAACAGCATATGCTCAAGCCTACACCAATGCTGGTTCTGCGGTGACTGGCGCCGAAGTAACCACTACGTCAACGACTGCGACCAGAGTGCGTAGTGGCGATATAAAATCTAACCTTTCCGATAATACCGACTATGTTTTTCGCATAAAAGCAAGTTCTGGCGCGACTACCACGGTACATACGGCAAGACTGATCGTGGTTCAAAGCGGAATAGTTACGAAAACCGAAACGCAAATATCACTTGCCGGACAGTATGCGAGCACAACCAGCACCAGTGTAGTAGACCGTGGATATACTTATCTATTTTACTACGATAGTGCTCAGTTTGACGGGACCGTAACCATATATTTAGAATCAACTGGAGCAAGGACTGGATTCGGTTCTAATTACCACTTTACGTTTTTATACGACACGTCAAATAACTTTGTTTCAGACTCTACGTTAACTTTCAATAACAACGCATATTATAGAAAGCGCTCATCGGCCATTTCACTTACGGATGGCTTAACTTATAAGGTGCGATTCCGCACTACGTCCGCATTTAGTACGGCACAAAGCGGCGACGCGCGTTTAATTGTGCAGCAGTCTGACTTTACCAAAACGGAAACGCATTACACAATTAGAACTTCAGAACAAACTGATACAACAACTGCCGGATCAAACCTCAACGGTTATATTTATTGGGATAATGACGAATGGAGCGTAGTAAAAAACACCATTTATTATGAGTCTACTCTTTCAATATCAGACGGCACGAAAACCGCGTATCTGGACTTAAATGACGGTACGAGCGATTTGGTGACAAACAGCACTTCGTCTACCTCGAAAACCAGAGTTAGGAGTAGTGCCATAACGCCGTCGGACAACACAACATACGACGCTCAACTTAGCATAAGCGCGACAACAGCCACAGCCACTTCAAACGGTCCACGGTTGATAGTCCAGTCCATAATTACCAATCCATACGGCAATCCGCCTTTTTACGGAATGAATTTTTAAAGACTCTGAGTATTATATTATTTAGTTATGCTGAGGGCATCTAACCAAATTGCTAAGTCGGTGATTATCATTATTTTTGTATTTTTGTTTCAAGCGCCAAATATCTCGTTTGCGCAAAACGAACCCAGCAAAGAGGGTATAGAACTAAAACCATCGAGACTCAACTACCAGCTTAGTCCTGGAGACAAAAGCGGAGACAAGTTAACCATAAAGAATCTTGGCACTTTAAGCGTTAATATAAAATTCTACTTAGAGCCGTACGGCCTGGAGGGTGAACAATACGAACAAAAGTTCGAAAAATTGCCGGGTTGGAAAACGGCTGAGGAATGGATAAGTTTTGATAAAGACGAAATTGAGTTGAATCCTGATGAAGAAAAAACCGTATTGATTAATATTAATGTTCCCGGTAATGCTGAGGTCGGAGGCCACTACGGCGCTATTTTCGCTGAAACAACCCCGAAAGATAGCCAAACCGAAAGCATAAAAACGTCAAAACGAGTCGGCGCGCTGGTGTATTTTGAAATAGGAGGCGAATTAACTAAAAACTTAAGCGTTGAAAGTTATAGTTCAAAGTGGTGGAGCAAGAATAATACGCTAGAGTACAATTTACGCATAAAAAATTCTGGTAATACTCACGCGTTAACTAACACAACACTTTATGCCAAGCGATTTGGATTTGGCTCATGGAGCGTGGAGAAGAAAGCAAATATTTTTCCCGGCACTATTCGCAAAATAGATATGAATATTTCTGATCTGTCGCCCGGACTTTATCGCGTCAGAGCCAAGGTAAGCGCCGATGGCCTTCAAGAAGAAACTGGAACAAGATGGGTGTTGGTAGCCTCCGTTTGGCAGATAGCATTGGCCGCACTTCTGTTAATAGCGATAACGACCTTGATAGTTAATAAATTGAAAAACAAAAAAACACCAGCCAAGGACAGAAAACAGCAATTGGAAACTAGAATCTAGAATCTGGAATCTAGAATCTAGTAAAAAGTTATCAAGTTCATAAAGTTGGAGATAGCAATTAGCAACTAGGAATTAGTTTTTAAAAATATACTATTTTCTATTTCCTAATTGCTGTTTCCTAATTTCTATACGCTATACTTCATACTCAATCCGTTTCTGGAGTAACTGTGTATTGAATCGTATCCGTAAATTGTCCGGCGGCTGTCGCGAGAGTGGCTTTGACGCCGTATGTCACGGTTGTTACATCACCAGACGTAAAGGGCCCGTTCGCGTCTTTGAGCAACACGTTTGACGTAGTTACACCAACAAAATCGCTTGAACCGTCCGTATTGTAACCCCAAGTGTCGTTTGCCAAAGCCGCCGGAGATCCATTAGCGCTGGCTGGAATATTAAAACTCCCGTTTACGAGATTGGTGTTCGCGTCCTTATCTTTTATGTAGAGTTTATAACCAATGACGTCGCTGCTGGTAACGGTCACTGTGTCGGTAGAAGTCGACAAAACGCCGGATGTCGACGGGGTGAGGTTGATTGTAATTGAGCCGGAAGTCGTAAGAGAAATAGAGGTTTCATCGCCATAAGGCACATTGGCGTTATAGATTCCGCTGCCATATGGATTCGCATTTACATTGCCAATAAAAAAAACGGTTACTACTAGAATAAATGACAGGGTTAGAACCAACGCACGCATAGTTATTACTGTTAATATATCACATTAAGCATAATTATTTTTTCAAAATTAGCTATAATAAATGCATGAGAAGAGTATTTGGGATTGCTGGGTTATCCTTGCTGGTTGTTTTGGGTACTCTGGTTAATATTCTTTCCATGCCAAATCAAGCCAGAGCGGATGTTATCGCGGATAGAGTGATGTCTCTAACCAGTACGGCCGCTGGCGTTAGTGGAGTTGTATACACGTTTTCGTTCGATGTTCCTTCGACAACCATAATTAAATCTTTTAAAGCCGAGATATGCACTACTGCCAGTGGTACCTGTACTCCCCCGTCTGACTTTAGCGCCTTGTCCGCGGACTTAAATTCTCAGCCCAGCGGCTTTGGCGATGCTAGCGGATGGACTGACGAAAGCCTCACAGGAGCGATGAGAATGAAAAACTCTACCAACTCCAGTTCTCCTGGTGCCACTCAATCCGTCGCCTTCAATACGGTTACCAACCCTTCCGATATGGCAACATCCTTTTTCGCGCGCATTTATACGTACTCTGACGATTCTTACACGACTTTGATTGATGGTGGCACAATTGTATCGCCTACGGGCGAAGACAGTGTTTTGACAGTCAATGTAGACGAAGTTATGTCATTTTGTATTTATACTGGCGCAAATTGTGCTGCCGGTGGATATTCGGTAAGCCTTGGTGCTATTTCAATATCAACGACCGGCTTCGGTACCAGTAAAATGGATGTTGCAACTAACGCGGGAAGCGGTTTTAACATCACGGTTTCAGGTAATACGCTGAGCTCGGCATCGGATAGCATTATTGCTTTGGCATCTCAAACTGCTTCTTCAGTTGGATCTAGCCAGTTTGGAATAAACTTGGTGGATAACGTTAACCCAGACGTCGGTAGCTTTAGAACGGGCGACACCAATGCGAACCCAACCAATAGCTATGACGACATTGATCTTTATAAATTTGTCAGCGGAGAAACAATTGCAAGCTCTACTCAACCCACAAACACCTCAACTTTTACAGTCGCCTACATTGCCAACATTGCCTCCGACACGGAAGCGGGAAGTTATTCTACCACTCTAACATACAACTGCTCGGCAACTTTTTAATTTTAATTTAAGGTTGACTAGTAGCATTATTTTACATTATTCTTAAACCATAAGAGAAAAGGATGCCGTGAGGGGTATGAAATCAAAAAGAATTAGATATTCGGCATTGTTGTTGGCGGTTCTGCTTGTTGTAGCGCAGCTCGTGTTTATAACGGACAAAGGCGAGGCGGCTGCAACAACTTCAAAATCCGACATTTTATCTCGGCTGAAAACCAGTACGGCTGCGAACCATGAAATAAAATTTGTTACTCCAAGTGGTGTTGATGCTGGGGAGACGATCACGTTAACGTTCGATGCTGGATTCAGCATGGGCTCAGTCGCGTTTGGAGATATAGATTTGGCGGAAGATAGTGACAATGATTGTACTAATGGCGGTTTTAGCGACAAAACTTTGGCCGCAACTCCCTCGGGAGCTACTTGGGGAGCAGCTATATCCGGGCAGGTTTTAACCTTCACGAGTGGTACGGGGACGATTACCGCGGACAGGTGTGTCCAAGTAGAAATTGGCACCAATGCTTCCGGCGGTAGTAATCAAATTACGAACCCAGGCACTGGTGGCACTAAAGAGGTAAACATTGGTGGCACATTTGGGGATACTGGCGATATAGCGGTCGTAATACTCAGTGATGATCAAGTTGTTGTTACGGCAACAGTTGATGAGTCTATGACTTTCAGTATTTCGGACAATACCATAGAATTTGGCACATTGTCTGCCAGTGATGATTTCTTCGCTGATGATTCCGGAGGTAACGCGACGGAAGTAGAAGCCCATAACCTTGTGGCTGGGACTAATGCTTCGGGTGGGTATGGTATTACCATAAACGGTAGTACGCTAACTGCGGGCGCGTATACCATTGATGCGATTGGCGCTTCAAACACTGCCTCCGCTACAGGGACGGAACAATATGGTATTCGCATGACTGCATCGGGTGGGTCAGGTACTGTCAGTACTCCTTATGCTGCAGCGGGTTTTGCTCTTGATACTGGTTCCTTCCCAGATCAAGTGGCGTCCTCGACCGGCGCGTCTGCTAACACGACTTATTCTGTGCGCTATCTCGCTAATATAGCGTCAAACACTGAAGCTGGTGCATATAGCGCCACTATGACATACGTAGCAACCGCGATTTTTTAGGTTTTCATTAAAAATAATGAGACAGCCTAATTCATTTGCTACAATGTTGTGAGATTGTTATGAAGAATATACTTCTAAGGTATTCTCTGGTTCTAATCGGGGCTTCGATTGGTCTATTGCTGTTTTTGCAAATAAATAATGTCAATGCCGCGCAAAGTATTACTCAAGGTCAGGGGTTTGAGATATCTCCACCGCTTATTGATCTTGCGACGAATCCAGGCAGGAAAATCCCAGTCAAGCTAAAACTCACTAATATTACGGATGCCAGCTTTAGGGTATCCGCAAAAGTTTATGATTTTGAACCAAAAGGGGAAACCGGTACGGCGAGCATCATAGAGGATCCTAATATAGAACCTCCTTTTTCGCTCAAAGCCTGGGTATCTGAGGTTGATGAGTTTGATTTCGCTCCAAAAGAAAAAAAGGAAATTGATATAACAATAGATGTTCCGGAAAACGCTGAGCCTGGTGGACATTTTGGGCTGATACGCTTCTCAGGGAAATTACCCGAAGTAGGCGAAGGCCAAGTGGGTCTGTCTGCCAGTATAGACAGTTTGATACTGCTAAAAGTTGCAGGTGAGACGAATGAACGTTTGTTCGTCAAGGAATTTTACAGCGGGCCGAGTCACGGCACGCTTAAAAAACAAAAGTTTTTCGAAAAAGCGAATTTGGTTTTCGCGACTCGTCTTGAAAACGAAGGTAATGTACATGTTAAACCGGTTGGAAATATCGAAATATTTAATGTGCTAAATAAAAAAGTTGCGAATATTGAATTCAATAACACCGGCGGGAATGTTTTGCCAGGTAGTATTCGCAGATTTGAAAATAACTTTGAAGGGCGTAATATGTTTGGGCCGTATAAAGCCCAGCTAACACTTACCTATGGCGCAGGAAACACTTTATCATCAGAAAAAATTTTATTCTGGATTTTACCCTATAAAATAATTGCTCTAATCAGTGCAATAATAATTCTTTTAGCCTTAATTATCACCAAATTCGTCAAAAGATACCGAAAATACGCCAGGATTGCCAAGAAGGCTGAAGAAGCGAAGGATGATAAAGAAGAAACTAAAAACAAAAAGAAAAAAACTGAGAAAAAGTAAGAGAGCAAAGAACAAAACAGGGTAAGGCAAATTTGGGATTATACGTGTTATAATCTTTTTAGCTTAGTCTAGTAAACAAAAATCTAAGCAAAAACAAAAAATGCTAGTTTTAAAGAAAATAATTCCACCGTTTTTTTTCTTGTTTGTTTTTTTGGTAAATTTTGGCAATGTCTTCGCGCTTGATACGACTGTAACGGCCTATGTAAATCCCACTGCTCCACCTCTAGCGCCAGTTATCACAAGCCCTCTAAATACGGAAGTGACTTATACTGACTCACCCAATATTTTGGTAGAAGGAAATAGCGAGAGCTTCGCGACAATAAAGGTGTATGTTAATTCTGTTTATAGGGGCGAAGTTACCGCTGCGAACGGTGGACTGTTTAGTATCAGCACACCTCTATATTTGGGGCAAAATATCATTTATGTTACAGCAACAAATAATCTTGGCACTAGTCCGCCTTCCGATACGGTAGAGGTTTTTAGAGACGCGCCACCCGCACAACCAGCCCAGCCTTCTGGAGTGGATGAAAGCTCACAGCCGGTTGCAGAGCAAACAACTCCGAGGGAACCGGCTGGTGCAGATAAAACACCAAGTGCGCCTACTATAGAATCCATTAATGACGGTGATAAAACCAGTTCATATAATATTGTTGTCAGTGGCCACGCGAACGGAGCTGACAGCGTAGAGATATATGTCAATGGTGGGCTGGTTGCTAAGATTTTTCTTGACGAAGATGGATTTTATAGCGCACTGGTAGCACTCAAGAAAGGCGACAATTTCATAGAAGTGTATGCTATTAACAAATACGGCAAGAGTTTGTCTGCGAGGGTAAGTATTGTAGTAGAAGATAAAGAAAAAGATAAAAATCCGATCACAACCCTTTATATATCACCAGATTATTTGGAGGAAATTTTGTTAATAATTTGTTACACTCTACTTGCGATTTTGGCATTAATGTCGCTGAAAAAACGGCAAAAAAGTTTTGGGTACCCTAAACATTAAAGGGGCCGTAGCCCTCCGATGGTTGGCGGATGGCTAGAGTTTTCTGGGGTCGTCGTATAACGGCTAGTACGTATCCATGGCATGGATAAAATGGGAGTTCGATTCTCCCCGACTCCACCAATAGAAACTTGTATTCTAAGGGGCCGGTAGCTCAGAGGCAGAGCATCGCATTCGCATTGCGGGGGTCGTGGGTTCAATTCCCACTCGGTCCACCAGCGCGACTAATTAAGGGCTAAAGAGCTTTTGCATTTATCATATACCCAGAGTTATACTTGAATAAGTAAAAGGGTGATGTTATGGAATGGATAATAGCAATTTTATCGCCAATTTTCCTTATTATTTTTTTGGTGATTATATCTGGAATACGCATCATCAACCAATATGAACGCGGGGTCATACTAACGCTTGGCCGTTATAGCGGCACACGTCATCCCGGATTAAACATAATAATCCCAGTAATCCAACAGTTAATTAAAGTAGACATGCGTCTTGCGACAGTTGACATACCGGGGCAAGAAGTGATAACTCGAGATAATGTAACGATAGGTATAGACGCGGTTGTATACTTTAGGGTAAAAAATGCCGAACAGGCAGTGCTTGAAGTTCAGAATTTTAGGCTTGCGACTGTTCAGTATGCTCAAGCCGCGATGCGCGACGTAGTTGGAGGCGTAAATATGGACACCTTACTTTCCGAACGTGAACGAGTCACGGAAGATATAAAAAACATTGTTGATATAGAAACAGAACAATGGGGGATAGATATTGAAAGCATTAAAGTCCAAAACGTAGAACTTCCTCAAGACATGAAACGCGCGATGGCAAAACAAGCGGAAGCAGAGCGAGAACGGCGAGCCGTGATTATTAATGCCGAAGGTGAATACGCAGCAGCCCAGAAAATTGCCGAAGCTGCTCACGTACTTAGTAGTGTCCCTGGCGCCATGAACCTGCGAACACTGGAGACTTTGGAAAAAATTTCCGTTGAAAAATCACAAAAAACTCTGTTCGTACTACCTACCGACCTGTACGATACAACCACGCGCGTGGCCAGCCTGGACGCATCTGACTAGAAAATTTTTTAGCGGTACAACGGATTGAAATTTTTCTGTATAATTAGTCTGCTCAACTCTTATTTAAAAAGGAGTAGTGTTTAACATTTGGCAGTTAGCATTAAGCATTAATTTGTCATTGAACAATGGTCATTGATAATTTATTGAAAACTGTAAACTGTTAATTGAAAAGTGTTTTTGCACAGCAAAAACGAGGCGCTATAGCTCAGTTGGTAAAGCGGAGGCTTGATAAGCGTCAACCCTGAGCCTGTCGAATGGATTGACCTTTATAGCAAGCTGATATAATTATTCAATCAGCGAGTGTTAGAGCCTTGTGTCCCTGGTTCGGTGAACACAGCTCCTCAGTCAAACGAAAATGCTTGCATTTTCAATTGGCGAGGAGCGAGGAAGGAGGTCGAAGCCAACAGGCAAGACCGATGTCCAGGTGGCGAAATCTTGTAGTTACTTTAAACTAGTTGTGAGGCACCTTAGCTCAGTTGGTAGAGCAGAGGCTTGAAGAGCCTTGTGTCCTCGGTTCGAGTCCGAGAGGTGCCACCAGTTCGTTCGATAGTTTCAGCTTACGTGAGTTTCTTCGTAACTCACTTTCAGCTTCCATATCGAGCCTCACTTTCAAATCAACAAACAGCTTTGCTTGGTTTGTTGATTTGGGAGAAAAACATCTAATTATGTAAAAGAGAAGCTAGGCCTGCATTTTGGAGTCAGCTTGAAACGTTGACCCGTGTGAAATAAGTTATTAGCGCAAAACTAGATAAACAATGAAACAACGCTTGCAAAATCAGGCTATCGCTCTGTCTTTAACGGCAATTACTTGCGCCGTAATGGTAGTGATTCTTTGGGTGGAAGTTGTATTGCTAAATAAAGTTACCAGCGAAAAAATCCTACTTCACGTTAGGCTGGGCGATGTATTGGTAGGGCTGACAATTTATTTAAAAACCGCTATAGATTTCGCGATTTTTATTGGGCGTCTCATGGATAAAAATCCAGGTCTAAAAGGGCGTATTGGCATAGAAATTGGCACGGCTCTGGGCAACGCGGTTGGAACATTCGCGATTCTGCTTATCTGGACATTTTTTAAAGAAGTAAATTGGCTGCTTGCGATAATGATAATTATTGCCGCGTTGGTGCTTGTGCGCCTCGCGCAGGATAGTCTGGACCACGTCAACACAAAAAATCCTAATTATCCAAAATGGTTTAGTAAACTTACAACTATTTTTGATAATTTCCTGCGCTTGGCGAACAGGATGTTTGAGCCGATTTTGTCTAAAGTCTTGCCTTCCCATTCGCTTAAAGTAGAGGCAAAGAACACGTTTTTGAGCTTACTCGTCATGTCTTTTACGGTTCCGTTTATTCTGGGATTGGATGATTTTGCCGGTTATGTGCCTTTGTTCAACATTGTAAACGTGTTCGGATTCGCGATTGGCGTGTTTGTCGGGCACATGATACTGAACATATTCCTATACATTTCTCCTTCAAGAACAATCAAAGCGGTTAAAAACCCGATCATCGCGCTGTTTGGCAGCATCGCGTTTGTTTTACTGGCCGTCTGGGGTTTCGTTGAGGCCTATAAACTTCTCTTCCTCCATTAATCTTGATTGGGTTGTGATAAAATTAGTTTTGCTATTGACCAATTATCATTGATAACTTATTGAAAATTGTTAACTTGTAACTGATAATTGTTTTGTCACGCAAAATATGCGGGTGTAGCTCAGTTGATTAGAGCGCATCCTTGCCAAGGATGAGGCCAGGGGTTTGAGTCCCCTCACCCGCACCAATACAACCCAAACGTTTTTCAAACAGTATACTTTCAAACAATTGAGGCTATTTATGTCCGATAAGCATCAAGAATTAGATAACATCCTGGAACAGCACTTCGAAATAAGTGAGGTCAGTTGGGGCGAACAAGAAGATTTTGATGCCACAAATATGGCCACAATTCACGAAGACAAAGCTGATACGGTTTCAAATAAAGGACATTTTACAGTCCATAACTTTGTAGATAAAAATGATAACCGTTACAAGCTAGTTCATTACAAGGGGAACTTTCAGGATGATGATGAGCTGGTAACTTTTATGAAAGATGCTGAATACAGCACCATAAAGGACTACGAAACTGTACAGCCTAAAACAAGTGTGAGCAACTACACGCTTTACAAGCTCATCCCTTATACAGTTAATGGCGAACCACAATGGTAGTTATATTAGCTCGCCTGAAAGATTAAATATTTCAACCAGGTGCTTTAGTTTATAATCATTGACGGCACTGATAGCAGATGTTTGAAATGCGTCAACTATCTTGCACCAATACCATAAGCATTATGAACAGTACTAAACTTTCTCAACAAGAATTAGACGAGTTTGACAGTATGCACGGCAAAGCTAAGCTAGACCTACTTTTCAGACTTGTTGAACAATCCACTAAAGCGTTCATACAATCTGGTTCACAGGTTAGTGACTTGAATACACTACTTGCAACTTACGAGAGTCTGTCTGACGATGATTTACGACGAAACTTAATCGTTCACTACCTGTATGATGAGATGTTCTCTCCTGAATGGGATGACTACGACATTGAGGCACTAAGGCAACCTGATGAGAATGAGTCAGACTTCTTGAAAGCAAAAGCTGAATCAGTTCTGAAAATTGTGGAAGATTATAAAGTCGGAGTTGAATATACTGAAGAAAAATATGTGGCTGCACTTGTCGGCAGTGAGTATGTGAGGGCAGAAAGTATGGATTATGACCGACAAAAGAAAGAGTTAAGGGTTGAGTATCCAGAGAGCAAACTCTTCATTGTCACGAAGCATTTCGGTAGAGACCACACTACTCTACATATTGGCTACGAAGAGGTTAATTAAGTAACTTGTCCGATAGCTGAAATTCCTTGGCTAGTAACTTTAGTTTATAATCGTTGGTAGCACTAATAGCTGATGTTTGAAATGCGTCAACTATCTTGCACCAAATGTTTAATTTTGCTTCGCCGACATTTCACTCGATTGAAATTGAACATCCCAAAAGTGTATAATTTAGCCACTATGAATGGCGTTGCAACTAAAGGTGATATCAAAGATATCATGAAGCAAATTGATCATATGGCGGCAAAGATTGTCGAAAGGTTTGATCGTATAGAGAAATCACTCGAGGAAAAAGCAACAAAAGATGATATTCGTAAAATTATGGATACATTGGATTTCATATCGAAGCGTCAAGAAATATCTGACGATGAACGGCTAGTTATGGGCCATCAGCTTGAGCGTTTAGATCAATGGACTCATGAACTTGCGAAAAAAATAGGTTACAAACTATCTACTTGATTAAAATCGATCTGCAACCTGTATCAACTCAACCCAAACATTTTTCAAACATTTGAGCCTTACTAGGCTCTTTTTGTTATAATTGCGTTATGACAGAAATTACAAAGTTAGAAAAGAAGTTGGACAAACGGTTTGAAAAAATTGACAAACGGTTTGATGATCTGACTATGCTAATGAGCGATTTTGCAAATGACGTTAATGCCAGATTCGACCAACAAGATGCCAGATTCGACCGAATTGAAGCCCGGCTCGATAAATTAGAGGCAAGCCATCAAAGACTACTGAGTACGATAGACGCTTTAATTAAACGCATAGACGATTACGAAACCGAACTTGTAGCAAGAGATCACAAAATCGCAAGGCTCGAACGTTGGATCGAACAAATAGCAGAAAAAACCGGCGTAAAGCTGACATAATACCATCACTCGCACCGAGTAGTATCAATTGTAAGACAAGCTCATTATGTTTTTGCTTTCTGCTGTTTTACAATTGAGCCATGAAGCATAAGCAATATGGGTTCGCGTTAGTTGAAGTTTTTCTTGTTATCTTGGTTGTAGTTGTTATTGGTGTGGCCGGTTATTTAGTGCTAAATAAAAAATCGACTGGCAAAAATGGCTCAGGACAATCGAAAACTTCAAACGAAGAAAGTGCTAGTCAAGCCAAGATAAAACACCTTGGAGTTAATCTGGATTATTATAACCCTGCCACCAACAAAGCCGGTGATTTTGTGTTTACCAAAGCAAAGTTTACGTCAGGGATACAGCTGTTATTCACGGATTTTGGATATGTCATTGAGGGTGAAAATACTGACACAGGGCAAGACAAGGCTAATCCGCAACCCACCTTTATTTTACCGCTTGGCTCAAAAGTATATTCGCCGGTTGACGGCGAGGTGCAAGATGTACCACAACTTTATAGTAGTGACTACAGCGTAATGATAAGAACCGAAGACAGCGAATTGGTATTCGAAACCGAGCACGTTATAAACGTTAAAGTAAAGAAAGGCGATAAAGTTAAAGCCGGCCAGGAAATCGCCGAAGTCAGTGGTTACTCCGCGCATGGATATGATGGCATGGGCCTGGTTGAAATCGGCGTGCTTAGGGGCGGGAACCCTCCGGAACATCTTTGCCCGTTTGATTATTTAGATGATTCTATAAAAGATGAAACTATAAACAAAATCAACGCTCTTAAAAAATCTTGGGAAGAATATCGGGGCGATGATAACTTGTATGATGAGTCAAAAGAAGTTACGCCAGGTTGTCTAACGCAAGATCCAATACCTGGTTAAATAAATTTTATTTTCAGTAAATAAAACTAAAGCTCTGATTTCAATATTGTGGCTAAATAATATATAGTTTATAGAGGTAACCTGAGGATTTATTAATGGGAGCCTGGCCCTGGCGTGAATGGCATAAGAGAGCAGAATGTAGGCAGCAGTTTTCTGAAGAAGGAGACAAAAAAGAAGCGGCGCGGATATTTTTCGGGCCGGAAACGACAAGTGGCAGAAAACATGAAAATAAAGAAGAAATTATCGCAAGATTAAAAACAGCTGCGGAAATTTGTGGGCGCTGCGCGGTCATTAACGAGTGTTATCAACAGTTACAAAATATTGAGCTGAAAGTAAGAGATAACAAAGGAGGTATCTGGGCTGGTCATCTGGTGTTTAAACAGCCTAGGGGTAGCGGAACACTTGCTGAAACAGCAATTTTGCCACTAGAAGAAGCGATCCAACATTTTGAAGAACATACCAGAAAAAGACAGCCTCAAGAAAAACCAGACACTGACGTTGCTTAATATTTATAAATTGCTTTTAGCAAACAACAATCCTTGCAGTCTTAGATTTGCCAAGATACGATATTAGAGTAGTATTTTGTCTGTATGGCGCGTTGGCCGAGGAGTTAGGCACATCTCTGCAAAAGATGTTACAGCGGTGCGAGTCCGCTACGCGCCTCCATACTTCGCGTAAAGCTTCGTATGGCAAGCCATTCTAATCCTATCACGGATGTTGATGCCCTGATTAGACTAAGCCATATTAATGGCGACAAGTCAGATAACCGACTAGAGAACTTAAGAATACTATGCCCAAATTGCCATAGCCTTCAACCCACACATCGTGATAAAAATAAGAAGGTAAGATATGCGCGGGTGACGTAACTGGTAGCCGTACTAGACTTAAAATCTGGGGGTCGCAAGACCGTGTGGGTTCGAGTCCCACCCCGCGCACCACGCTCTACACAAAGTTTCCTGTGGTAAGCTTTCGGCGATGATACAATAGATTTATGAATTTGATAGTTAACAATTTGAAGATACATGTTCAAGATGTTGGCAAACGTTCTAAACCCTGCGTTTTGTTTTTACACGGATGGGGTGCTTCGGGGAATAGTTTTTCAAAGTTGATTGAAGAGATTGGTGATAATTACCGATGCGTAGCTCCAGATTTGCCCGGTTTTGGTGCGAGTGAAATACCAACGAAAGCTTGGGGCGTCAAGGAATACGCGAATTTTGTACACGACTTAACCGCTAAATTAGGAATAAAAAAGATTCATGCGATTTGCAGCCATTCCATGGGTGGCCGGATTGCCATGCACATTACTGCCCAAAGGATTCTCAGGCCTGGGAAGCTGATCTTAATCGGATCCCACGGGATAGTGCAGGCAAAGTCTTTGCGAAATCGCGCATATAAGGTAGTAGCGAAAGTGGGCAAAAAAGCAACACTTGTACTGCCCAACCGTGTTCGTTCGCAGCTTAGAGATAAATTGTATAGACAAGCAGGGGCTAGTGATTATCTTACCGCTGGAGCTATGCGCGATACCTTTATAAATTTAATAAATACAGATAGTCAGCCGGACGCGGCCTTAATAGATATTCCTTCCCTGTTAATCTACGGTAAGAATGATAAACAAACACCGCCGTCTTTTGGCAAGATATTTCATGAATTAATGCCCAACTCCAAGTTAAATATTGTCTCTGGAGCCGATCATTTTATACACGAGACTGAACCAAAAATTGTTGCAACTCAACTTAAGGAGTTTTTGTGATACAGAGAATATTAAGTTTTTATCACCCAAATTATTACAAAACTTTAGTAGCTATGCTGCAAGAGTGCGAGTACGAGGCTAATCAATTTTACAAATGGTTTTGGCGCAGAAAGGATTTTGATTTTAAGAGGCACGAAAATTCTTACAAGCCTACCGCGAAATCCAAATTACTATTGCTTATAATGCTTACGCTAGCTGCTATCTTGTCCGTGTTTAGCCTCGCACTTATTGTTAAGTGGTACATCTCCGGATTTGATATGTTCTTTTTATTTTGGGGACTTTCTCTTTTTGTTGGCACGCCTTTGTTTATAGCGGCTATTGTTCCAATACTTGTAAAAGTAGGCGAAATTATTATTCAAAAACCTAAAGAAAAGCAAATTATTGCCGAGGCTGCGAGGGTTTTTAAAAACTCCAAAGCGAAGGTCATAGTAGTTGCTGGAAGTTACGGCAAAACATCAATGAAAGAAATTTTGTTTGCCATTTTGTCCTCAGAGAAAAAAACTGCCGCCACCCCGGGCAATTACAATACTCCTCTAGGAATAGGCAAATTTGTAAAAAAGCTTGACGGTGACGAAGAAGTGATAATTGTCGAGATGGGCGAATATAAACCCGGAGACATAAAAGAGCTTTGTGAAATAGTAGACCCGGATATTGGCGTAATTACAGGTATTAATGAGCAGCACCATGAGAGATTTAAAACCATCGATGCTGCTATTAGCACAATCCATGAGCTTAGCGATTATTTAGACGATAAGCCTGTTTATATTAATGCCCAGAGCCCCTACCAGCGCGAAGAAGTTAGCCCTTCAGCACATTCTTACAGCCAAAGCGGCGTGGGAGAGTGGAAAGTAAAAAACGCAAAAACAGGCCTAAAGGGTACAGAATTTGATCTGGTTAGCCCAAAGCAAACCATCAAGATAAAAACTAAATTATTAGGGCTGCATCAAATTGGGCCTATCTGTGCTGCGGTTGCTATCGCAAAGAACTTAGGGCTGGACAATACAGCGATTGAGAATGCGGTAAAAAGCATTCCTCAAGCCAAGCACAGGCTGCAAATATTAAACCAATTTGGCGCGACTATAATCGATGATAGTTACAACGGAAATCCAACTGGGTTTGAGGCAGGAATAAAATTTTTGGCTGATCTAAAAAATGCCGTGCGAAAAGTTTATGTTACTCCCGGGATATTTGAACTTGGAGATAAGGAGGAAGAAATTCATTATAATTTGGGCAAAAAAATAGGTGAAACAGCAATAGATGAGGTGGTTTTTGTTAGAACTAATGGCGCGGAGATTATGGCCAAGGGTATCGCCGAAGCCAAGGGAAACCAAAATATAACCTGGGTCGATGATCCGTCTGATTTTTATAGCCATTTGGATTTATACATAAAAGCAGGTGATGTAGTAATGCTCCAAAATTGCGCGCCGGAGCATTATCTGAAAAAATAAAGCCTCATGAAATATCACCACAAACCATCAGGGTCTGACTCTTTGCGGGAAATTTTGCCGCGTGAACCTCTGTTATTAATGGGCGCTGGTCCTGTGCCAATAGCCGAGCCGGTGTCTCGAGCTAATGGAGTGATTATCAATCATCTTGGCGATACAATGTCGCGAGTAATAACCGGCGTCCAAAAAATGTCCCAATATGTATTTCAAACTAAATCAGACAAAATTATCGGAGTTGCCGGGCCTTCATCCGCGGCTATGGAAATGACAATAACCAATTTACTCTGGCCGGGCCGCAAAGTATTGGTACTAAAAAATGGAACGTTCAGCGCGCGTTTTGGAGAAATGGCGGAAGCTGTTGGTGCAGATGTAGACTATATTGAGCCAAAAACCCAACCTGGCTATATCGAGGCAAGGGCTGTGAAAAACGCGCTAAAGAATAAACAATATGATGTGCTTACTATAACTCACGGCGAGACATCATGTGGTGTATTGAATCCTGAAATTGAAGAAATATCATTCTTGGCCAAAGAGCGTGGGGTATTAATAATCGTAGACGCCGTTGTGACGCTAGGCGCAATGCCTGTTTTTATGGAAAAATGGGGGCTGGACGCAGTTATAGCTGGCGGTCAAAAAGCGCTGGGCTCAATTCCGGGGATTTCTCTGGTTGCGTTTTCAGAATCTGCGTGGGGTGTAATCGAAAATCGCAAAAATACTATTCCACACTGGTGTTTGGACGCACGTAAGGCTTGGGAATTTTGGGGTTTTCATAACTATCACTACACTGCACCGGTTCCAGGAGTGTTAGCTTTGCATGAAGCACTAAATCTGATAGAAGAGGAAACATTGGCAGTTAGATTTGCCCGCCATAGCATGAGCTCAAAAGCGCTTCAAGAGGCAATTAAGGCCATGGGTTTAGATTTATACGCGCCAGAGGATATGCGCCTTAATTCCGTTGTAGCGATAGAATCTCCAGATAGCGCAAGCAATGCAAAAATACGAAACTATATGTCAGAGACTTTTGGCGTTGAAATCTCCGGCGCGTTTGGGCTGGATATAATGCGAATAGGCCAAATGGGCGAACAGTGCCGAGCGCACAATTTATTTAAAACTCTCTATGCTCTTGGAATTTCATGCAGATATTATGGGGTGGATGTTAATATCGCAAAAGCGATGTCAGTACTTGAGGAAAACCTGGCTCAAGATCCGGAAACGTTTGTACCATAGCGATTAGGAACTGGCAATCAGGAAATAGAAAATAGTATATTTTTAAAAACTAGTTCCTAATTCCCAACTTCTAGTTTTCAATTTTCATTCGCTTGGTAGCGAATCAATTTTCAAATTCTTTTTCCTAATTGCCAATTGCTATTTGCTCTCTTGCAGGGTGGCACCCTGCAAGAACAGATAGTGGCCCCTGGAGTTGAAAGGAGCCACCCTTACTACTGTTCTCTCCTAATTCCCAATTCCTATTTTCTAGTTTCCAATTTCTGTTTTCTGTTCCCGGCCGGCTATTTCATTTTCTTGGCTCCATAGATATACTTAAAAGTATGAAGAACGTTGCAGTGATTTTTGGGGGACGTTCGACGGAACATGATGTGTCTATCGTTACGGCTCTTTCCTCAATAATTGCGCCGATCGAGATGCTTTCGGGCTATAAACCAATTCCTGTATATATCGCGCGCGATGGTTCCTGGTACACCGGCGATGACCTTAAAGAAGTTCATTTTTATAGTGGCGGCAACTTGGAAGATAAACTCAAGAAAATGAAAAAATTAAGCTTGAAGTTTGACGATGGACTTTGGCTGCTTAAACCCGGTCTTGGCGGCGAAAAAATTCGTGTTGATATTGTCTTCCCATCGATGCATGGCACATATGGCGAAGATGGCAGCTTAATGGGATTACTGAGAATGGCGGGGGTGCCATTTGTTGGATGCGATATGGCCGCTTCCGTTATTGCAATGGATAAGGTGTTAACCAAACAGCTTGTAAGTGATGCTGGTCTTGCAGTCACAAAATATGTTTGGTTTGAAAAGCGGGATTGGCAAAAAAATAGCAAAGAGATAATAACGAAAATCAACAACTTGAAATATCCTCTGTTTGTTAAGCCCGCTCATCTTGGTTCAAGTATTGCTATTACTAAAGTCAAAACTAAGGACGAGCTGGAGAATGCCCTTGAAGTAGCTATGCATTACGACGATAAAATATTGGTTGAGGAGGGCGTTACCAATTTAACGGAAGTAACCGTGCCGGTAATGGGTAATGACAAACCAAGAGTTGGAATGGTTGAGGAAAGCCTTGCTAAGGCTGAGTTCTTTGATTTTGAAAGTAAATACATGAATGGTGGCAAAAAAATAAAAGGTTTTGGCAAGGATGAGGGCGGCGATAAAAGCACCTGGAGCCGCATCCCGGCAAAAATCCCCAAACCTCTTTATAAAGAATGCGAAAACCTTGCGCTCGCCACTTATAAGGTTCTTGGGTGTAGCGGTATATCAAGAGTGGATTTGCTGATTGATAGCGGCAAAAAGATATATGTAAATGAAGTTAATACCCTACCGGGCACTTTATATCGGCATAACTGGCAAAAGGCTGGAGTTAGCGCTGTTGAGTTAGTTGAAAAATTGCTTCATTTTGCTATAGAAAGATTTGAAGAATCTAAACGTCTTACCACGGTATTTAACACAAACTTTTTAAAGCAGTTTTAAGGGGGAATATTTATGGAAGCACACAGCCCAGCGCCAGAGGAAGTTGGGATAGATTCTGATTGCGAGCTTTACAGCGGCGAATTTGATGACATCCCAGAATATAGAAAAATCGTTTTTATGAAACATGAAAAAATAAGGCAGGATGGAAGTAAACTTATGTATATTGAGTCTGGTTTTTCCGGAGAAGGCTCAGAGGCTCGAGTATCGCAACCATTCGAGATCGATATATGCGAAGAAGGCGAAAGGAAATTCATGGTAGGCCGTTTGTTACTTGGGTACGATCAAAGCATAAAACAAAGATTCATGTATGCTGAAGAACTATGCAAAGCAGATAGGATGGAAAATGTCAGGAGAACGGTACTGGCAAATTTAGATTTGGGTGTAGTTGGATTTTATGCAGCAAAATTAGATAGATATGGGGTGAAGGCGCAAGTACCTGGTTGGGTTCTTGATAAAAAACGAATTCAATCTATTGAAGGTAAGAGAATGTCGCAAAAGCAAATGGATATTTTTTGTCAAATATGGAATAAAGAGGCTCAATTGCTTGAACCGAAAATAAATAACCAATAAACCCTTGCTCTATAGCGCTTGTTTACGAGATACTTATTGATGATGAAGAGATATAACCCAAAGGCCATTGAGACCAAATGGCAAAAAATTTGGGAATCAAACGAGTTATATAAAGCAGACGATAAAAGCGCCAAGCCAAAATATTATGCGCTGAGTTTTTTCCCTTACCCAAGCGGCATAGGCCTTCATATAGGACACACCCGCAACTTCACCATTACTGACGTAATGGCCAGATTTAAACGAATGACGGGCTATGAGGTTTTGCACCCTATGGGCTGGGATAGTTTTGGCTTGCCGGCAGAAAATTATGCAATTAAAACAGGCATCCCGCCCCAGCAAAGCACCAAGGAAAATACGGATAATTTTAGGCGCCAATGCAAGCGCTTGGGGCTTAGTATTGACTGGGATAGGGAGTTTAGTAGCACTGATCCGAATTATTATAAATGGACTCAGTGGTTCTTTTTACTGCTTTATAAACGAGGATTGGCTTATCAAAAAGAGAGCGAGCAGTTTTGGTGCGATATTTGCAAAACGGTTTTAGCCAACGAACAGGTGGTAAATGGTTGTTGTTGGCGACACGAAGACACACCAGTTACAAAGAAAAAACTCAAGCAGTGGTTCTTCAAAATCATCGATTTTGCCGAGAGGTTGCTTGATGATTTAGAAGATTTGGATTGGCCAGAAGGCATCAAATTGATGCAACGCAACTGGATTGGCAAAAGCAAAGGCGCCGAGGTTAATTTTACTGTAGTAAAATCGGAATTAGAAAATAGGAATAAGCAATTAGAAGATAAAAAAATTAAAATTTTTACCACTCGGCCTGACACGTTGTTTGGCGCGACGTTTATGGTACTTGCACCAGAACATCCATTAGTTAAATCAATAACAACAGAAGAACGACGAGAGCAGGTGGAAAAATATATCAAACAAGCACAAACCAAAACCGATGTTGACCGCATGGATGAAAACCGCGAAAAAACTGGCGTATTCACTGGCGCTTACGCGATCAATCCGGTAAATAATGAAAAAATTCCAGTCTGGATTGCCGATTATGTTTTGATGGGTTACGGAACCGGCGCGATTATGGCGGTACCGGCACATGACGAACGCGACTGGGAATTTGCCAAAAAGTACAAAATAGAAATTCGCAAAGTAGTTTCATCTAATGAAAAAGAAGAAAAATGTTTTGCGGGTGAAGGCAAAATTATCAATTCCGGTAAATATAATGGCATGGATTCTGCCGATATGCGCGAGAAAATCTTAGCCGATTTGCAAAAAAGGGATGTTGCCGAAGAAAAAGTTAATTACAAAATCCGTGATTGGTTAATAAGCAGACAGCGCTATTGGGGCGCGCCAATACCGATCGTCCACTGTAATAAATGTGGAGTCGTGCCAGTGCCAGAAAATCAATTGCCGGTGGAACTTCCTCCTCTAAAAGATTATCAACCTTCTGATGATGGTCGTTCGCCTCTTGCTAAGGTAAAAAACTGGGTTGAAACCAAATGCCCAAAATGCGGTGGACCGGCAAAGCGCGAGACCGATACTATGGATGGTTTTGCTTGTAGTAGCTGGTATTTCCTGAGATTTGCGGACGCGCATAACGATAAAAAACCATTTGATAAAAAATTGGCCGAGCATTGGTTGCCAGTGGATCTTTACGTTGGTGGAGCAGAGCATGCCGTCATGCACCTGCTTTACGCGAGAATGTGGACCAAAGTCATGCAAGATGCGGGATTAATTAGTTTTTCCGAACCATTTAAAGCACTTAGAAACCAAGGAATGTTGCTCGCTGAAGATGGACAGAAAATCAGCAAAAGCAAAGGAAATGATATTCGACCAGAAGAAATTATGGATCAAGGATACGGCGCGGATGCGTTGCGTGTTGCTATTACGTTTATTGCGCCTTATGACCAATCAACACCTTGGAACTCTGATGGTGTTGCCGGAGCTTTTCGTTTTTTGCAAAGAGTCTGGATGTTAGCCCAGGAAGTTGCTGATGCAAAACCTGTTAACGCTCCAGTTGATAATCTGGAAGTAAATGAAGCAGTCTTAATGCGAGCAGTTAATAAAGCTACGAAAAAAGTTACCGAAGATATAAGCAATATGAATTTCAATACGGCACTCTCCGCGCTGATGACGTTAATGAACGAAATGCAAAAAATAAAAGTAGATCTACCAATTGATGTAGCAAACTCAACTTGGAAAGAATACATCAAAGTGATGGCTCGCTTGCTTGCTCCTTTCGCTCCTCATTTGGCCGAAGAAATCTGGCATGAGCTAGGCCATGACGTATCAATAAATCTTGAACCTTGGCCAAATTGGGACGACAGTCTGATCCAGGACGAACTATTAACCATTGTTGTGCAGGTGAACGGTAAAGTCCGCGCAAACTTGGAAGTGTCTAAAGACACCAGCAAGGAAGAAATTATTAAACTCGCCAAAGAAGACGCAAATGTTTTGAAATACATTAAAGACAAAAAAATCCTCAAGGAAATTTACGTTCCAAGGAAGCTCGTAAATTTTGTCACCCTCAGTGATTAAGCGTGAAGTATAGATATTGGGAATTAGAAATTGGAAAATGGAAAATAGTGTTTTTGAAAACTAATTCCCAATTTCTATTTCCTAATTGCCAATTCCCAATTCCTGCCGGTGCCTTCTTGAGTAAGTTGGCTGATTCGGGTATAATTCAGTGCAAGATTAAAAATGCAGGGTTTTGTAAGTAATATTAGCCTGCAAAAATATATGAAGGGAGTTTGCTATGGGAAAACCAAAGAAGCAGACCACAAGCAGAAAAACCGGTTTACGGCGAAGTCACTTGCGCCTAAAACTAGCTCGTCGCGTCAATGCGAAATCACCTGTCAAGGCGTTTACCACTAAAAAACAAAGTTCAAAATAAATTATTAACCAGCTCTTTAAGAAAGAACAATTATGGCATCTAATAGACATCTTGGACGCATAGTAGCACTTCAGACTCTATATGAGTATGATTTTAGAACGTATTGCAATGATGAATCTGCTAGCATTGATGAAATACTAGGCAGAAGCATAGAACGTTACGGCGAAACCATTCAAGATAAAGAATTTGTAGAAAAATTAGTACGAGGAGTCGCGGCCAAAACCAAAGAACTAGATGATTTCATTGCGCCGATTGCTCCGGAATGGCCGATAGAGCAAATTGCGCGTATAGACAAAGTGGTGTTGAGAATGTCTATCTATCAGCTTCAGGAAATGGATGATGTGCCGCCAAAGGTGGCGATCAATGAAGCGGTAGAGCTGGCAAAAGCATTTGGCAGCGATAATTCATCAAAATTCGTAAATGGCGTTCTAGGTACAGCTTATAAAGAGATTGAGTCCCAAAAAACTAAAAAATCCAAGAAGACAACTGATAGCAAAAAAACTACTAAGAAGAAAGATAAGTCGTGAAAGGTCCAAAAAACATAGGGAATATAAAAAAATATTTTCCGTTTCGTAAACCATCAATCAAAGAAGTTGTAAGAGAACCGACGTCTGGCGGTATTGTTTTCCGACGGAATAAAAAAGGCGAAGTTGAGGTGTTGTTGATCCAAGACGCAAAAGACAGATGGACAATCCCTAAAGGCCATATTGAAGAAGGCGAAACTGCGAGGAAAACTGCTGAGCGCGAAATTAGAGAAGAGACAGGCTTAAAAGACATGAAGGTCCTTTCCTGGATAGGCAAGATCAATTTCCGCTATCGGCGCCAGCAGAGTTTGGTGTTAATGACCACGCAAATTTATCTGGTTCAAGCACTTGGGGACACGGATAAACTCAAAAAAGAAGAATGGATGAATGGAATTGGCTGGTTTAGCGTAAATGATGCGCTTGAGAAAATTGAATACGAGGACATTGGCACCAACATTCTTCTTGCAATGAAAAAAATTAGACAAATGAATGCTTAGGGTTTAAATTTTTAGAAGTTATGCAAATAAAAGATTATCAAGATTATGCACAAAGCATCGTTGGTTCACAATTCTCAGATCCAAATTTGTTTATTACGGCTTTTACTCACCGCTCGTATTTAAATGAACATAGAAAAACAGTCAAGGAACACAATGAGAGACTGGAATTTTTGGGTGATGCAGTGTTGGAGCTAATTGTTACGGAATATTTGTATCATAACTTTGACCATCCCGAAGGCATTCTTACCAATTGGCGCGCAGCGCTGGTTAGAACCGAGTCGATCTCAGCAGCGGCAAAAAAACTGGGTTTTGAATCATATTTACGTCTAAGTCGAGGTGAGAAGCAAGGTAGTGTCAGGGCGCGCGAGCAAATTCTGGCAAATGCCTTCGAAGCTGTTATTGGGGCTATTTATTTGGATAAAGGCTATGAATTTGCCAAAGATTTTATTACGAAAAATATTATTACGACCCTTGAAGATATTTTAGAAACTGGAAAATGGCGTGATGCTAAATCCAGGTTGCAGGAAGTTGCTCAAAGCGAGGATGGAGTTACTCCATCTTATAGGGTTATTGCTGAGGACGGACCTGACCACGAGAAGATTTTTAAAATCGGTGTTTTTATAGACGAGGAAATGCGGGGTTTGGGCGAAGGGCCTTCAAAACAGATTGCCCAGCAGCAAGCCGCCACCAAAGCACTACGCTATTATGAACGCCGCAAAAGATCATAACCCTGCATAGTTGGGAAACAGTAATTGGCAATTAGAAACTAGAAAATAGCAATCAGAAACTGGCAATTTTCGATTTTCAATTTTCTAATTCCCAATTCCCAATTCCCAATTCCTAGTTACTAGCCGATAAATAAATGTTGACACCTCTAGTACTTCTGGGGTAGAATAACCCGAAAGTGCTAAACAAAAATAGCTTTTTTGTGATGCCGGGAGCCGTGCTAAATGCCGAGCTTGTTTTAAATTTAATGTAAAGCGAGAAAATTAATGCTTGCAATCAGAATGCAAAGAACAGGACGAAAGGGACATGCTCAGTTTAGAGTAGTTGTTCAGGATTCAAGACGCACACCATCAAGCGGTAAAGTCGCTGCTTATTTGGGGTCTTATGATCCTCACAGCAAAAAGGTGGTTTTAAACAAAGAAAAAGCCGAATTTTATCTGAAAAATGGAGCGCAGCCGTCCCCGCGCGTAGCAGTTCTACTAAAGTCTGAAAAAGTTAAATTGCCGGGTTGGATTTCGGAACCAGCAAAGAAAAAAAGAACTATTCGAAATCCGGAAAAACTAAGACGAAATCAACCCAAAGAAACCAAGAAAACTGAAATCAACGAAGAAAAGCCGACAGCTCAGGAAGAAGTTGCTGAAAAAGTTCAAGCAAGCGAAGAAGCTCAAAACAAAAAAGAAAAAGAAGACAGCTCAGCAGAGGAAAGCAAAACAACTTAAAACTCTTTGGTTGATTGCTATGAGCGAGCTTTTTACGGTACAATATTAACCAATGTAAGTTAAAAATCAGGAGGATCAGATATGGCCACAATTGATGAGCAGTTTGTAGAATTTATTGTAAAGTCGTTAGTTGGGAACCCAGATGCGGTTAGCGTTAAAAGAACGATTGATGAAAAAGGCGTTTTGCTGGAACTTTCGGTTGCCCCAGACGATTTGGGTAGAGTTATAGGTAAGCGCGGAGCTACAGCACAAAGCATTCGCACCCTTCTTCGAGCGTTAGGTACAAAAAATGACGCCAGATACAATCTTAAAATTGTTGATGTTGGCGGTGAATCACGAGAACGATATAACAACCAGGAAAGTAGCCAGAGTGAAGAAATAGAAGAGACAAAAGAAGAAGACACTCAGCAAGATGAAGTGAGCGAAACGGAAGAAAAAGTTGAAGATGTGGAAGAGTCTACAGATGAGCCTGTGGAAGAAGAGCCGGATCGTTTAAAAAAGACTCGCCAAGAACTTGAAGATTTAGACGACTTAGAGATATAATCATAACCACTCAGTCAAACACAAAAATTTTTAAAAGCTCATGCGAGCGATCGCTTGGAGAAGCGATATGAGAGCTTTATGTGTCAAAAAAACCGCCTGTAAGTGAGCGGTTTTTTTGTTGCCTAGCGCAATTTAACGTAAGCGAATGTTGTATAATAATTAAGATGAAAATACAAATCATTACATTATTCCCAGGGATGTTTGAGGGTTATTTCTCCTCCAGCATGATGTTAAAGGCGCAAAAAATAAAGAAGCTTGATCTTAAAATAATAAATCTGCGTGATTTTGGGTTGGGTTCTCATAAAACGGTTGATGACATTCCTTATGGCGGCGGCGATGGCATGGTACTAAAGATCGAACCTTTAGTGGCTGCAGTGGACTTTGCTAAAAAACAAGATAAGTCTGCGCAAGTTATATTAATGACTCCACGAGGGAAAATGTACACACAAAAACTGGCTCAGGAACTGGCGGACCAAAATGCGGGATTAATAATTATCTGCGGGCGATATGAGGGATATGATGAGCGCATTACAAAATATGTCAACCGGCAAATTTCCATTGGAAATTACGTTCTAACGGGCGGGGAGCTTCCGGCAATGGTTATCGCTGATAGTGTCGTGCGCCTGATCCCTGGAGTCCTTGGCGGGGAAACCAGCGCCGAGAAAGAATCGTTTAGCGATGGTAAAACAGTCGAGCACCCTCAATATACACGTCCGGAAGAATTTCAGGGCATGAAAGTCCCGGAAGTTTTGCTTGGCGGTAATCACGCTCAAATTACCAAGTGGCGCGAGGAGCATAGCAAGAGATAAACTTGAAAATTGACATCTGATAATCGATAATTGCTTAGACATGTCATTGAAGCTATATTCTCGGGTCGTCTAATGGTAGGACAGCGGACTCTGGATCCGCTAATCTAGGTTCGAATCCTAGCCCGAGAGCCATCCTCCGTCGTCCCGACAAATCGGGACTATAGAGGATTAATTATTTTGCTAGAATGAGAACCGTTGGTTCGGTGGGCGAGAAGCGCAGATGTGAAACATATTTGTTGACGTTGGATTAGTTCACAGAAAATCGAGCTGTTGATGCTTGCCTGTATGTTGTGAGGGGTGTATCCTTAAAATTAATAAAAAATGGAGGGAGTGTAATGAGTGCATTGAAAGGTTTGGAAGATAAGCTGGCTGAAGCTTTTAAAGGATTTCCTCAGCTACCTAAAAACGCTAAAGAGGGTTTAGTTAATTTCTTCCCTTGGCTGGCATTAATTTTTGGAGTTTTGCAACTTGTTGCAGCCTGGAGTCTTTGGGGTCTTACCAGGATTTCTAGCAGATGGCTTGACGTAACTAATGATTACTACAAGGCTGTTACCGGACGCGATTATGGGATCGGCCTTAGCTCTACGGATAAAATGATTATTTATATTGGCCTGATCGTACTAGTGGTCGATGCTGTAATACTTTTAATGGCTTATCCGCATTTAAAGACTCGCGCAAGAAGAGGCTGGGAGCTTCTGTTTCTTGGCAGTGTAATTAATGTGGTTTATTCCGTAGTTACAATATTTATAGATGGTCGTGGCATAGGCAGTTTCCTGCTTAGCTTGATTGGGTCTGCGGTAGGGTTCTATCTTTTATACCAGGTTCGTGATTACTACGGCAAAAAAGCCACAGCAACAAATGATAGCAGTGTTAATGCTCCAAAGTCAGAGCCTGACAAAAAATAAAAAGTTGCTCAGCTTTTAATTTCTCAAGACTAAAAACGCAAGCACATATATTTGGATTCATAAATGCCACCAGGTGATGACAAATTAGAGATTACTCCAGCTAGTATTGCCCGACACGTATCGTACAACATGTTGGACTTGGATTTTGATACGAGAAATGATGAATTGCGCATGCTGGCTAATCTTGAAGAGGTGGCTTACGGTTTAGGTATGGATGGTCAATGGTTTGTCAATTCCAACAGAGGGGTTTCCGTGCCAAAATCCCACGAATCATCAGGAAGTATTAGTTATTATAATTTTATGGACTTAACGTTTGAGGGTGATTTTATTACCTACTCAAAAGTTATAATAGGTAAAATTATAGGAGCTACCAGCGTTCGAGCTGTGTGCATTACTTTTGACAACGTAACTTTGCTGCCTTACTTTGATAAACTACCTGATGATCATTACTTGCATGTTCCAGTTTTGGCAATTAATGAAATGCAGATGTTCTGAGTTAAGCAAAAATTAATTGTTTTGGATATTGAATACGTAAAAAGATATAGGTGTTGATATTAACGCGAGAATCTAACCAACTGGTATGTATAATCCGCCGTACCCATGTTTACAATTAGTTTGCCAATCTCGTTGCTATTTTTGCCGATTATTTGATCTAATTTTATTTGAGGATTTATCTTTTGTCCTGACCAGGCAAGGACATCTATTTGTTCATCGACTCCAAATTCTACGGACTCAGTTTTAGAAACAGCAATATTGCCCAATGTCTTGGATTTATCCACCAAATTCAGTTTTTTAAAACCGGTTTGCATTGAATCAATAAGCGGCATTGTGTCTCTTTGGCCTGCGAAATGGTTCGGTGCCCCTAAAACTGCAGCGATTAAGATAATCTCGGTATTTTCAATTGTCCTTTTTGCAGCTACTAGATAAGTGCCTCCAGCCTCTTCGGTATCTCCGGTTTTAATACCAATAACTCCGTTGCCCTCAAAGTCCAGAAATTGATTGGTATTAGTCTTTTCTCCAAATCCGGGAATATCAGTTTGCCATGTGGCAACGATCTGGGCTATTACAGGATTGTCCAAGGCATAATCTCCCAGCAAAACTAGATCGCTGGCAGTAGCAATAGTTTGCGGTAAGAGTCCGCTGGCATCTGAGAAATTTGTATTTTTCATCCCAATTTCTTGGGCTTTTTGATTAGCATATTTTGTATATTCATCTATTGACCCAAAGGCCCAGTTTGCCAAGGTGTCGGCAACATTGTTGTATGACTTTATAAGCATCAGTTGGAGAGCGTGGTACTCACTAATTTCAGATCCTTTGATCAAGTGTACTGATGCTCCGCCGACTGCAAGATGATTACCAAAGAATTCTTCATCTTTTTCAGTGATTTTAATTTTTGGGCCCTCTTCACCAGGCTGAAGCGGATATTTATCTAAAACGGCGAGAGCTGTCATGACTTTGGCAAGGCTAGCCATGGGCGCAGGTGCGCTTGTATTATGCGAATCCAGCACACCATACCCGTTTGCGCCAATAGCCGATTGTCCGTATCCCGGCCAGGCAAGTTCGGGTTTTGGATGCGAGGCAGTTTGTGTTAGATCCAGGTTATACGTCTGTGCTGTCAATGTTTTAGGATTTTTGTTTGATAAAAAAATAAAACCCAGGTAGAGAGCAAAGAATGCAATAACAAATAATACTACTTTTTTTATTTTTTTCTTTGGTTTTTTACGGCGATAACTGTGATAATAATATGGCATTTTCTAATCTTAATACTTAAAACTCAATTATAAGTTATACTTGTAAACGCGTATAAAGGCAAAAATCTAATGGATAACAATGCGATCCTGGCTAAGAGTGTGTCGAGAAAATATGGTTCTCTGCTCGCGCTTGATAAAGTTTCCTTGAGCGCTGAAAAAGGCAAGGTAACTGCGCTGCTTGGGCCAAATGGCGCAGGAAAAACTACCTTAATTAAGACTATGACTACTCTCTTGGTTCCAGATAAAGGAGAAATATTTGTCGACGGTATTGACGTTTTAAAAAACCCGGATAAAGTTCGCAGTCACTTTGGACTTGCGGGCCAGTTTGCTGCAATTGACGAATACCTAACTGGCAGAGAAAGCCTGGAGATGGTCGGGCGATTATACGATCTATCTATTAAAGAAGCTAAAAATCGTGCCAAGGAAGTGCTTGAGAAACTGGGCCTAACATCAGCCGCAAATCGTCAGGCTAAAACTTATTCTGGAGGAATGAGGAGGCGTCTTGACCTTGGGGCAAGTTTGGTAGCTTATCCAAAAGTACTGTTTTTAGATGAGCCTACTACTGGTTTAGATCCGCGAACAAGATTTCAACTTTGGGATATAATCAGGGATTTGGTCAAGAGTGGCACGACAATACTCCTCACAACCCAGTATCTGGATGAGGCTGACGCTCTTGCCGATAAAATTTACGTTATCGATAAGGGAAAAATGATAGCGGAAGGCACATCTGAGCAACTAAAAAAATCCTTAGGTAAAGATGTGGTTGAAGTAAAATTGCAAACCAACCAAATCTCCAAAGCAAAAAATTTAATAAGCGGACAATTTAAATCTAGGGTTGAAGTTGATGAATTAACTCGCCGCATGAGGATTCGGACTGTAAAGGGTGGAGACGATTTACTAAAGGTAGCAAATATATTAAAAGACGCGAGAATAAAACCCGAAGAAATCGGCCTGCACCGGCCGACGCTCGATGATGTATTCTTGGCTATAACAGACGAGAAAGCGGGCAAAAAATGACAGGTCTATCAGATACATACCAGCTCACGAAAAGAAGCGTTAAAAGAAATTTTCGTTTGCCTCAGCTCTTAGTTTTTAGCAGCATCCAGCCTGTAATCTTTCTACTCCTTTTTAACTATGTTTTTGGTGGTGCGTTTAGCGGGCAAAGCTCAGAAAGCTATATAAACTTTTTGCTCCCCGGAATTTTAGCCCAGACTGCTTTGTTTGGTTCGATACAAACTGGAGTTGGTCTGGCTGAAGATTTAAATAAAGGTGCTATTGACCGCTTAAGAAGCTTGCCAATAGCTCGCTATGCTGTGTTGCTGGGGAGAACTTTAGCTGACGCAACCAGAAATTTATTCGTATTGATATTAATGATCTCAGTGGGTTATTTATTAGGTTTTAGAGCCAGTGAAGGGTGGATGAGTTTCATCTCTGCGTTGGCTCTGGTCTTGTTATTCGCATATGCCTTTAGCTGGGTCTCAGCAAATCTGGGGATGTTGCTCAAAGATAGCGAGACAGTCCAAGTGGCAGGTTTTCTTTGGGTGTTTCCGATGGTGTTTGCAAGCTCGGTATTCGTGCCAGTGGAAACTATGCCGGGGTGGCTTCAGGCTTTTGCTAATAACCAACCAGTCACCCAGGTGGTTAATGCGGTTCGTCATTTAACTCGCGGCGGCGTGGTTGATGGTAGTGATTATGTTTGGATTACCCTTGCGTGGATAGCTGGTGTGATATTCGTATTTGCTCCACTGGCAGTTTATCAATATCGCAAATTCAATAAATAAACAAATTATTACTGATACAGATTAAAGTGTTATAATTTGCTTATGTAATTTAATGGAGGGAAAATGTTTAAATTATTATCTCAAGTCGTAAGCGGAGTTAAAGGAGGAATTGTATCTACGCTCGAAGGTACTGCGGACGTAACCGGATCAATTGTTGGAGCAGTACGTGATCTTACGGTTAATACAGTCAAAGAATCGGGAGAATTTATTAAGCAGGGTTTTAATGTGCCCGCGTCTGTGGTTAAGGGGTCGCTTGATGGAATTAGCGAAATTGGCAGTTCTGTAGTCGGCGCAATTAAAGGTGTCGTGCATGGAACCGTGCATGGTTTTATGCAAGAAGGAGGAAAACAAAATGACGCTGTTCAAGGTGCGGTTGGACAAGCTATTAAAAGTGCCGAAGAATTGGGGCAAAATGTTGGGGACGCAGCTGTCGCGTCTGTGCACGGAGCAGTTGATGCGGTAAAAGATATTGGTGGCGATACCACCGAAGCTCTCAAGGACGCCGTAACTGCTGCGTTTAATACCGCAAAAGATATTGGAGGCAACGCGATCGATGACGTTGAAGACGCTCTTAAAGCAGGGGTAGACGGTGCTGATAAAATCATCGATTCAATAAAGAAATAGACAAATATACTTTTGTTAGAGCAAGGGCATTAGATTAAAATAATGTCTATTGTGTTTGGTTTTACACTACTCAAAAAGATTGACAACAAGAGTCTTGGAAGAGCCGGAATTATTCACACACCGCATGGAGACATACAAACTCCATCTTTTGTAGTGGTGGGTACAAAAGCGGCAGTTAAGGCCGTGCCGATCGAATATATAAAAGACATTAGAGCACAATCCGTGCTAGCTAACGCTTATCATTTATATTTACGTCCCGGGCACAAAATTATAGATAAAGCTGGGGGGTTAGCTAAATTTATGAATTGGAACGGGCCAACATTTACTGATTCTGGAGGATTTCAAGTAATGTCCTTGGGCATGGGATTCAAAAAGATATTATCTATGGACCAAGATAAGCATGAAATTCATGACGTCATTTCAAAAAAGGGAGAAAGATTGGCACATATTGATGACGATGGGGTGACTTTTAAATCTCATATAGACGGATCTACTCACAGGCTGACTCCTGAAAAAGCTATGCAAATTCAATATGCTATTGGCGCGGATATAACCTTTGCGTTTGATGAGTGCACATCGATAATGAACAGCTATGAGTATCAAAAGGAAGCGTTGGAACGGACGGAAAGGTGGGCTATTAGATGCATAAAAGAACACCAAAAATTAAAAAGTTCGGGTAATAAACCATATCAAGCTCTTTTTGGAGTAGCCCAAGGCGCGCAATATAAACGTCTCAGGAAAAATGCGGCGAAATTTCTGGCTTGCCAGGAATTTGACGGATACGGAATTGGCGGAGCACTGGAAAAAAGTAAGTTAGGGGAAATCATAGCATGGGTAAATGAGGAATTACCCGAAAATAAACCAAGACACCTGCTTGGAATTAGCGAGCCGAGCGATATTTTTGCTGGAATTGAAAATGGATGCGACACTTTTGATTGCGTGTCGCCAACACGCGAAGCGCGCAACGGCGCTATTTATACCAAAAATGGAAGATACAATTTAAATAAAAGCATTTATAAAGCTGATTTAAACCCGCTTGAAAAAGATTGCAAATGCTATACATGCAAAAATTACACGAGAAGTTACGTTCGGCATTTATTTAAAATTTCAGAACCTCTTGCCGGTACTTTAGCATCTATACACAATGAAAATTTTATCGTTAACCTGGTGGAAAGTATTAGACAATCAATTATAGATGGCAATTACCATACGTTTAAAAAGAATTGGTTAAAAGTCTACCGCGGTAACGTTACAAATTCAGCGGGCTAAAATCGGTTGTCTTGTCATACGCGTCAGCTTTTTCGGCTTTTTTGAGAAAATTTATAGCTCGGTATGTAATGGGAAGCATCAGTACTTCAACTGAGATTTTAAAGCCTATACCGACTACGACAAAATTCAACATTTCGGTAATACCTAAAATCCCCCCGAAAGCTATTAAGCCAAAAACAACTGTGTCTATAGTTTGGCCAGCTACTGTTGATCCGATGAGCCTAACCCACAAATGCTCTTTACCCATTTTAATTTTTAGCTTGGCTAGCACATAGGCATTTATAAATTCCCCAAACAAGTAAGCAACCAGTGATGCGAAAAATATTCTGGGCACAAACCCCAGTATTGCTTCGTAAGCTTCTTGATTGCCCCAGCTTTCATTAGGCGGTAACATTCCCACAACCAAAAACGAAAATCCAGCGACTGCCATCGCAAAGAAACCGGTCCATATGGCTCTACGCGTGTATTTATAGCCATATACTTCCGTTAAAATGTCACCAAAAATATATGCAAGAGGAAACAAAATTGCTCCGCCATCGGTGATTATCGGACCAATATCAATTAGTTTTACTGCGCTTATATTAGATATCAACAAAACCGCGACAAACAAAGCAATTATTAGATCATAGTATTTATAGTTTTGAGCTTTTTGCGCCATATTTTTATGGACTTCTCTAGTTGGTTTAATTTATATATTAAACACGAAAAATACTTAAAAGCAAATAGTATTGCCTAAATTCTCATTCAAATCGCAACAAGAAATTTCTTCCTGACTAGTCTCTCTGGACTTTGGTAATTGTGTCGCTTACGGGGTCGAGTATTAATGAGAT
>QWHN01000006.1 GCA_021404905.1 Candidatus Saccharibacteria bacterium CPR2
AACGTAAGATTTTTAATTGATTCAACCGGAGCAGGTATCTTTAATCCCTCATTGAATGACAGTGATTTTATTGTAAGGGGTGATAACGATTCAAACCTGTTTTACACGGATGCCAGTACCGACAGGGTAGGTATTGGTACAAATACACCCGGCTATAAACTACATGTCAAAAAAGATAGTGCAACAGCGGAAGTAAGGGTAGAGTCTGATACAAGTGCTAATATAAGTCTTCAGAAAACGGGAACGGGGGCTGAAGTATGGTCACTTAGTGCCGCCTCGGATGGTTTCAGGTTAACACAAGGTGCCACAACTAGATTATTCTATACGGGAGGTAAACTAAGTGTTTCCACTTCCAACTTGGGATACGACCTAGGCGTATCAGGCACATTGGGCGCAACCGGTTCAGCAACTATAGAGGGTGGAACAATTACTGCTGGAACAACTTCACAATCTGGATTATTGGTTGTGCATGATGGCAGTGGAGAAACTGCAACTTTACAAACAAATAATCTTACTAACAGCGGAATTTATAGATTACCTCAGTTGAATGGAGATTACGATGATACATTTTGTTTTTTCGATTTAAATAATTGCCCTGGAAGTGGAGTTACGTCCCTAAATTCGCTAACTGGTGCACTAAATATTACTAGTGCGAGTGCAAACGAAATTACAGTAAGCCCGTCTGGATCCAACATTGAAATCGGTTTACCGGATAGTGTTACTATTACGTCTAATTTGAGCGTAACGAATAAACTTAAATATGTTGATGCAGATTATAGTATGTATTTCGGTACTGGTAGTGGCGCAAGTTTATCATCCTCACCTCAAAACAATACTGCATTTGGCTATAACGCACTAAACGCTCTCACTTCCGGCGATAATAACGTTGCAATAGGTACGAGTTCTGGTATAGCAATAAATACTGCAGCTGATAATACAGCAGTTGGGCATCAATCGCTTTTTTCAAATACTTCAGGAAGCAGAAATGTTGCTATTGGCAAACAAGCTCTTTATCAGGCTACAAATAATGACAATATTGGGGTTGGTGAACAAGCACTTTATAACTTACAAGGAGGCTCTAACAATATCGGAATTGGCGGAGCGACCGGCGCCACAAACTTAGCTAGTGGGTCTTATAATATCTTAATCGGCTATGGAGCTGATGTTACGGCTTTAGATGATTCATATTATCTAAACATCGCCAATTTCTTATACGGTAGTATAGCTTCAGGCGATTTGACTATAGCTGGTAACGATGCATCCGATACTCCCTCAATTACCATTGGTACTACTACTCAAGACGGATCCCTTGTTATTCATGATGGAGGTGGAAATACTGGCACCCTTAGCACAAATGGTGCTCTGGGTGGTAATTTCTCATATTATTTACCAGCTGAAACCGGCACCATCTGTACCACTGGTAGTGTCTGTTCTGGCTACCAAGCATCAGGAAGCTATTTCGTACAAGGTGGTAACGATTTTGGTGGCACAGGCACCCTGGGACTTACTTCCAATAATGACTTAAATGTCATTACAAACAGCTTGACCCGTCTGACCGTTCAAAACGATGGCGACGTGGCATTTGACACAGACACTTTATTTGTTGACGCGTCAGCGAATAAGGTGTCTGTAGGTGACGCGACCCCCTCTGGAAATGGCACGAAACTAGTTGTTACCGAAAACGCGACGGAAGCATTTAGCGATTTTGACTCAATGGCATATTTCTCTAGAGATGTTACACCAAGTGCCAGTGGCACCACCGATTCATATTTAAGTGCTTGGTACAGATTGTTTGTAAAGAACAGCGCCAACTCAATTGAGCAGGTTGTTGGCCAAAATGATCAGATAATTCATGAGGGGACACAAAGCGTAACTGACGCTTATGGCAACCAAGGCACAATAACACTAGAGAACACTGGAGATATTACAAACGGCTATGCTTTTGTGTCTACTTTCCAGCTGGTGGATAACGCAGGATCTAATATTCAAAATGGAGTAGGTTTTTACGCGTCAACCCCCAGCGCGACAGTAGGTAGTATAACCAATATGTATGGGCTTCAGGTAAAGAACCAGGCTAATACTTATGTTACAACGGCCTATGGCGGGTTGATAGAGGCTCAAACGGGGGCCATATCCGCAAGCTATGGTCTTGCTATTCAGGCTGCCACGACCCAAACTCTTTGGCTTTCGCAAAATGCCGACAATACCACCGCTTCAGCAGGTATTGCTTTTGGTTCATCACGAGACACCAACCTTTACCGCTCGGCAGCGAATACGCTTAGAACAGATGATAGCTTGGTGGTGAACGCAAATCTCACCGTAGATACCGATACGCTTTACGTTGATTCATCTGGCGACAAGGTGGGAATAGGTACTGTGAGCCCGGATGAAAAACTGCATGTAGAGGGTAATATTATGATAGGGGCGCGTAGCGACAATACCGGAAGCTCCACGTATGCAAGCTTGAGTTTCCCGAGCGGGGAAGATGCAATCAGTGCCAGCACAGTATTTAATGGGAAACTGTACGTAGGCACAAAGGACTCCAATGATGCTGCAATTTACAGATTTGACGGAGGAACAACTTGGACAAGAGTTTCCGACTCGACCGAAGGTAAAATTGTTTCTGCTGACGGCGATCAAATAGATGAGATAACTTCTTTAGTAGTATTTGACGGTAAACTCTTCGCTGCTGCCGATACTGGTACCGACAACACGGGTGCTGTTTATAGTTATGACGGTTCAAGCTGGACGTTGGTAAACGCAACCAGAGGAACTTTCGGCTCAGAAACCAACAGAGATGGCGCGGGTTCCATGGCCGTGTACAACGGGATACTATACGTAACCACGATTGAAACTGACGCGGCGGCGGTTTACAGGTATGTTGGCGGGTCTACCTTTAAGCTTACTCCCGGTCAGACAGCTGTTGGTAAGTTTGATAATGGTACCGGTGGAGATATTCCAGGAGTAGCTGACAACGACAAGTTACACCTAATTGTTTATGGTGACCGGCTAATGGTAGGCACGGAGACGGGTAGCACGGGCGACGACGCAGCACTGGCCTATTTTGGGGGAACCGATTGGTTTACCACCCAAGGTTCAGATGAAGGGCAGTTCATAGGAGGGGCGAGTAGCACAATTGATAACGTGACTTCATTGGCCGTTTACAACGGCGCCTTATACCTCACAACGGAGGAAGGAACGAATAGCACCGAAATTATTAGATATAACGGTTCTCCTATGAGCGGGAATGCAGATCCAGATAGTGCAGATACATTTACGAAAGTGTCAAATGCATCGGTTGGTAAAATCGATTCGGCATCTGCAGGACAATACATAGATAAAGCATATCTTAATGTGTATAACGGTGAGCTATATGCTTCTTCCGATACAGGTTCTGACGGCAAAGCGGCTGTATTCAGATATAGCCAGGATACTTTAACTTGGACAAAAATTGCCGAGGCAGAGGGGACGTTCAATAGCACAGCAAATATAGATAGTGCCACGATGCTGATTGAATATAACGACACACTTTACGTTGGAGCGGGAGATGCAAATTCTGCAGGAATGTACACATTTAATCGCAATGTTGATATGAGTTATGCTTTGAAATTTGTAAGCCATAGCGACGGAACATTCGACAATATTGGAACTTTTGAGTTCATTGGCGTGCAAGACGGACAAAATAATGCCCATAACAGCGGACAATTTTTGCTTTCTCACTCAATCGCAACTTCAGCTGGCGCGTATGACATCGCGGAAGATTATTTCACTCGTGAAGCCGAACTAAACAAGGGCGATGTAGTAGCAATAGACCCGGATGAAACTATTGCCGGATTTGTTCGACGCGCGGATTTGAGCAAGGGAGACAACACTAGATTGCTGGGAATTGTTTCTACTAACCCTGCCCTGCGATTATCGCAAAAACAAACAACTAATGCGGAAGAAGGTTATAGAACTGTTCCGATAGCGCTTGCCGGTAGGGTCCCTGTAAAAATGGATCCAAATTCCGAGGAAATTAGACCAGGAGATATGCTAACCGCGAGCGATTTGGTCGGCCATGCTAAAAAATTAACAGGGGATGGAGTGGTGATCGCCAAAGCGCTGGAGGGTTGGAGCGTTGACAGTGGTAAACAAACGGCTGAAGTATATATAACAAATGGATATTTCGGAAACGGAATTTTGCATACTGAATCTGGCGAGAACACCCAAGCGGAACAAGACCAAAACGCAGTCATTGAGGGTCTAAGCTGGTTTAAAGATACTTTCTTTGCGGTTGTAGATAACACACTTCACGTTTTGAAAAATATCGTCTTCTTTGGAAAAGCAATCTTTAAATCAGACGTAGAATTTGAAGACAGGGTAACTTATCACGATAAAGACTATGCTGGACAAGCAAGAATAAAGGCTGGCCAAACAGAAATCAGGGTTCAGTTTGAAAAACCCTACCAGGAAACACCAGTGGTTAATATCACACCTTACAATTACGGAAAATTTGTAGTTACAAACAGAGATAGCCAAGGATTTACGATAGTGATTGAAAGCCCGCAAGCGGAAGATGTCGAATTTGGCTGGATGGCAATACCAGTAAAAGACGCGAAAACTCATGAAACCATCGTACAAATTAATGAGTAAACATATTAAACAAAAAGGCTATAAATACAAAATGAAAAAGTTTCTCTCAAATAAAATCGGCAAAGCAAATAAATTGAATAGGCTAACATTAGTTGTTTTTGCTTTTTCTTTAGGAATTGTGGGCTACTTTATTCTGCGCAGCTCAGCCGCCGCGCCTGCAAAGTGGGATTTGAATCAGGATAGAATAGTTAATGTATTTGATTTATCAATGTTACTTTCGAAATGGAACGGCAATGATCAAACTGCCGATATAAATAATGACAACTCAGTTAATATATTTGATCTGTCTATATTACTTGCCCATTGGGGCGAAACCACTTCTGCAACGGATGCGTCTATTAGCTTAGTTGGGCTGGTCAATAACCAAACTATTTCGGGAGACATAACCTTGGAGGCAATACCGGAAAACGCTCAGAATGTTGAGAAGTTTGATTTCTATATTGATAACAATTTAATTAACAGCCAATCAGGAGCCCCATATTGCATGGTAGGCGATGAGGGCCAAGGATGTTTTCCATATGATACTAAACAACTTAGCAACGGGGCCCATACGGTAAAGGTAACTTTATACTACAGCGGTACCTCAATGGATAAGATTATAACCATCAACGTGAACAATCAGGATGGCGGTGGCGATCCGCCACCTGCTGATGGATGGCCTGACGCTACAAATACCGGTTATAAACATACTGGGGTAACGTTAAAAACTCTTACGACATCCAATTTACCTGCGGGTACTTATATAAATGGGAAAAACCTATTTATTACTCAGCCGATGACACTAGAAGGTTATGACGTAGCTTATAGGGTAATAGTCCAGTCGGCGAATGTGACCATAAAGAATAGTCGCATCCGAACTTCGGGTGACGAAAATTCGCCAAACTTACAAGTTGGCTCTCCAAGTAGTCCAGCATTACAAAATGTGAATATAGGCGACGTCGAAATTGATTGTACTGGAGCAACAAAGGCGTATGCGGTTATTGGAATATCGGGGAAGGGCTATATAGCGGATAGGTTGCATATACATGGTTGTGGTGACGCGATTAGGTTGGAAGATAGCGCTACAATAAAAAACAGTTACGCGGTTACGGATTCTTACGTTGAAGGCGAGCATAACGATGTTGTGCAAGTATATTCTCCAAGTGGAGCCAATAACATGCACTTGTATAGAAACAGACTTGAAAATGGAACAAGCAACCGCGTAATACTCTTCACAGATGAAAATCCTACCGCATCAACCAATATTAAGGTTGAGGAAAATCTTTTAGTTGGCAATGGCCAGGCTGGCAACGTAATTATTGTACAAGCCAATTGGGCATCAACATTTGTTAATAATAGATTTTGGAATTTACAAAACAGCACTTATGTTTATAAAGCATATAACTATGGATCATATAGCGGGAACGTAGATCATGTAAGTGGGAGTAATATTGATTCCGAATTACGCTCCTGCACTGCTGGCTGTTAAAAACGTCCAAATTTGTTTTCCAGGACTTCCATAGGAATTCCAGGGTGGCACCCTGGAATTCCTGGAATAACAACTAAACATCGTACCGCCTATGCTTTATAATACTTAACTAAATAGCCCTAACTAACGTGAAGCGAAAAAACATGGCGCTTAAGCAAAAGCTACTAGTTTACAAACAAAGCAGGCTCAAGATAGCCACTTTAATAGTTAGCGCCGTATCCGTCGGAATTTTAGGATACTTTATTGTAGGTTCCAGGGCGGCCCCAAATTACGCCTTTACCGACTATGACCTAAACGATGATAAAACCATAAATATCTTTGACTTATCTATTCTACTTTCCAAATGGAACACATCCGACCAAAACTCGGACATTAACAAGGATGGAATAGTCAGCGTGTTCGATTTGTCGATAATGCTATCTCACTGGGGCGAAACCGATAATAATCCTCCTTCTTCGGATTGGCAATTAATCTGGTCTGAAGAGTTTGATGGCACGAACCTAAATACAAATTCGTGGTCAATAAGAACTGGTACAGAGGGTCACTCCCAATCGAATTATTTGACTGGTAACGTGTCGGTAAGTAATGGATCAGCAAAAATTTCTACAAAACGGCATTGTTTATCAACGTCTTCGGAGCCACTTTCTGGCAGTAATGAATCAAGTTCTCCCTGTGGGGTGTCAAAAATAACCAAATATAGTTCCGGATATATAGAGAGTAAAGTAACTTGGCCTTCAGGAAGAATTGAAGTTAAGGCGAAACTACCAACCAGCCAACGTGGCGTTTGGCCGGCTATATGGTTAAGAAATGAAGTTGGCTGGTGTGGCTCCAACTACGGGGAGTTGGATGTTATGGAGTGGTGGTGGGATGAACAGGGTGCGCAAACCGCTGATATAGCAACGTCTACTTCACATATAACATGCGCCTCTAATAGCACGAAAAAATCTCAACACTATAAAGATATGGCTACTGACCTAACTACTAATTGGCATATTTGGGCAATGGAATGGGATGCCAGTGGTGTTAGATATGAAATTGACGGTCAGAACGTACCGAGTAATTGGGGAGACGCGGATAAAACAACAGATACATACGCTGATTTTAGCGGAGTGAGTTCTTCTGTATTCAATACAATTCTCGGTCAAATGTGGAAAATAAGGTTAAACACGCAGATTGTAAAAGATGATGATTCATGGCATATGTCGCCAGACGTAAATCAATCTTTTCCCGCTGTTGAATATCTTATCGACTATATTAAGGTCTTTCAAAAAAATTAAATACTGCTAAGCATAATCCCTAATAACTTTGAAAGAGTAAACTTAAGAATGTGGTAGCGGTTTTATATATAGAGCATAAGTGGTATGATGTTAACAGTAGTGAGGGTTGAATAACAAACATATGCCGGTTATTGCTATATCGAATCAAAAGGGAGGGGTAGGGAAAACCACTACTGCCATTAACTTGGCAGCCTATTTGGCAAAGCGCGGGAACAAGGTGCTTCTGGTTGACATTGATCCTCAGGGAAATACTACCAGCGGCCTGGGGTTTGAAAAAAGTGGTTTTGAAAAAACCATCTACAATGGATTATTTGACCCTGAAACAATTCAAGACATAATTCAAGAAACACCACACAGTGACAAGCTTGCCTTGATTCCTGCAAATCAGGATTTAGCTGGTGCTGAGCTTGATTTGGTGAATGAACTAAAAAGAGAATTTAAGTTAAAAGATTTACTGGGTCGGCTTGATTATGATTACGTAATTATAGATACACCGCCTTCGCTAAGTTTATTAACTATTAATGCCCTTACAGCAGCTGATTATCTGTTAATCCCCGTCCAGGCTGAATATTACGCACTTGAGGGCCTGGGGCAATTACTTGATACTACCGAAAGAGTTAAGCAAGCTTTAAATCCGAATTTAAGTTTGCTTGGAGTGCTTTTGACTATGGCAAACAATAGAACTACACTATCAGGCGAAGTTCATAAAGAAGTCAGGAAACACTTTAAAGATAAGGTGTTTGATGTAGTTATACCTAGAAACGTAAGACTTGCGGAAGCTCCAAGTCATGGTCGGCCGATTTCACATCACGACAAGTGGTCAAAAGGAGCACGCAGTTACAAGCAGTTAGCAAAAGAAGTCGAGCGCAGATTATCTAAGAAAAAATAAAACAATGGAGGTGAAAATAAAGTGGCTAGGTTAAATAAGAGAGGACTGGGCAAAGGGTTGGATTCGTTGATACCAAAAAGGTTGGTTGAATCGGAATTTGACCCAACCAAATCAATCAGCGACGATGGGACTAGTATTACAGATATTCCAATCAGTAAGGTTTGGCCAGATCCAGACCAACCAAGGCGAACTTTTAAACGTGAGGACTTGGATGAATTAGCTGAGTCAATCAAGCAGCATGGAATATTACAGCCTTTGATAGTTACGCCCTCAAGTAAGGGCCAATATCAAATTATTGCGGGAGAAAGGCGATGGCGCGCAGCTAAACTTGCCAACTTAAAAACCTTGCCTGTAATAATTAGAACTGACGATGAACAGCATCGTCTTGAAATAGCATTGGTAGAGAATATACAAAGAGAGGATTTGAATCCTATAGAAATGGCAACTGCGGTTCAAAAGTTGAAAGAACAATTTAATTTAACTCACCAGGAAGTTGCCAAAAGGGTAGGAAAACCTACAAGTACAATCGCTAACTTAATTCGAATACTAGATTTACCCACTCAGGCCAAGCGCGCGTTGATGAACAATGAAATTACCGAAGGACACGCTAGGCAAATACTCGCTTTATCTAATGAAGAACAACAACTAGAGTTCCTAAAACTCATTGTGCGACATGGCTGGTCTGTGCGAAAAGCTGAACAATATGTCACGGCAATGAAACAAGTCGCGGGTTCAAAAAAAGCTGCTTTAAAACGGATCCAAACTACAACTCCAGAAACTAAAAAACTTGCTAGAAAATTAGACAGAGAGGTTTTAGTAAAAAGAACCGCTAAGGGCGGCAAATTAATAATAGTTTATAAAGACGAAGACGATCTTAATAAGTTAGTAAAGCATTTCTTGAGATAATAATTTTTAAAAGACTCTCATCTTACTAATAGGAAAAATCCTAACCCATAGTTCGCCAACGATATTGTCGATCGGTACAGTACCCAGCTCATTGCGAGAATCAAGTGATCCGCCTTGGGTTCTGTTATCTCCAGCTACAAAAAGCTCACCATCCGGCACTGTGACGTCAACATTCCCCTGAGTTAGTGCTAAACCATCCTTGTAGGTAATGTCCGGATCAAAACCTTGTGGATTTGCTTCATTGTAAACTGTAATACCACCATTTTTTACAACCACTCGGTCGCCCGGCAGGCCAATAACGCGTTTTATGTACTGCACATTTGGATTGATTGGGCTTACGAATATAATGACGTCACCTCTGTCGGGTTGGTAATCCCCAGGAGTCAAAGTCTTCCAGGTTTTACTAATTTTTGAGACTACCAGCCTGTCACCATCGTTGAGAGTAGGAGTCATGCTTTGGCCAAAGACAACATAAGAAGAAAAAGCAAACTGCGTCACTAGGAATGATAAAAATATTGCTCCAACTATGAGTTTAGCGAGAGATAAAAATCCACTAAGGGCGCTCTTTGGAGTTTTTTTATCATCTTTTTGGTCATCGTTGTTCTTTTGGATATTATCATCCAAAGGATTTGGCAAAGTGTTGTTTTGTTGATCAAAATGATTCTCTACATGAGCGGAGCTTAAAGTTTGTGTATCTTGTTCATGATCATTATTTTTATGCATAAGGTTCATTATAGGGTGTTTTTATGAAAATTGCACAAAAGCCATATTAGCATATAATGTAAGGCTGAGCCAAAAAACGAGCTTTATTCCGAAGCCCCCCTAAAACTGGAAAATATTTAAAAAGTTTTAAGAATAATGGCTGATTTTGGTGATATACTTAAGCAGTATTTTTGTTATGAAAAAACGGTCTAAGCCCTTACAAATAGATGGTATTGTGTATCGACAACGCCGAAAAAACATCGGTACTTTTGTTGATAGTGAAAGCAAAAGACACGAAATAAAAGATTTTGATTCCCAAACTTCACCTCAGCTCGAAGAAAATAGCCAAACGAACATGCCAAAAAATGACCAGGAGAGTATAAGGTTCGATTTTTCTCTAGATGAAGCCCCAAAAACGAAAAAGCGTTTTGGTAGTAAAATATTCCGCTGGAGAAAAAACGGTGAGTCTGACAAAAAAGATCGACCCAGATGGTTTAGATTTGGCAAAAAAACTACCATTATCGGCGGCGCTATTCTTGCGATCATCATTGTCTTTTTAGGAGTAAAACTATTTTTTGCAATCAGAAATATCGTGGATCGTGCCGGAGACGGTGCCTTGGCTTTGCAAGACAATGTTGATCCCTCGATGCTCAATGGCGAGGGTGATGGTAGAGTAAATATTTTGCTTATGGGTATTGGCGGAGAGGGGCATGAAGCTCCAAACTTAGCTGATACCATAATTGTTGCCAGTATTGACCCCTTTGCCCACGAAGTCGCTTTACTCAGCATTCCAAGAGATTTTTATGTAGAAATTGATGGTTATGGTTCGTCGCGCATTAACGCGGCCCATGCTTATGGCGAAGATTACGGATATGAAGGCGGGGGCGTCGCACTCATGGAAAAAACCGTTGAAGAGGTTTTAGATATACCCATACATTATTATGTACGTGCTGATTTTGCCGGTTTTGTGCAAGCCGTAAATGCGGTCGGGGGTGTTGATGTAAATGTAACTAATCCAGTATATGATGACTATAATATTGCATGGCAAAATGGAGGGGTTCCCTATACAGTCGAAGAAGGCTGGCATCATTTTGATGGGCAAGAAGCGCTTTTGTTTGTAAGGTCTCGTTATACTTCTGCTAGAGGTGATTTTGATAGGGGAGAAAGACAAAGACAACTTCTGACAGCCTTGAAAGACAGAGTTTTGAGTCTTGGGACATTCAGCAACCCTGCAAAACTCTATAGTCTAATAGACTCGGCTGGTAATCATGTACGCACAAATCTGCAAATTTCAGAAATGCTGCGTCTTTATGAAATAGGTAAGGAAGTTCAGAATGACAAAATTATTTCGGTAGGACTAGATAATGGTGAAGACAACTATCTAAAAAGCGCAAACATTGGAGGCGCTTCAGTTTTGATACCAAAACTGGGAGAAGGCAATTACGAGGACATCCAGAAGTACGTTAGATCTATATTTGTAGATGGATTTTTACGTAAAGAAGGTGCCACGGTTGATGTTTTGAACGGGAGTGGCATCGAGGGATTGGCCACAGAAAAAGCTGACGAGCTCAAGTCGTATAGCTATAACGTTATTAATGTCGATAATGCTCCAATTGATAATCTGACTACCACTAGTATCTACGACCTAAGCAATAATTCTAAGCCATACACGAAGAGATATCTGGAACAAAGATTTAAGACCACAATGAAATCGAGAAACGAATTACCACAAAACATTACGACCCAAGCCGACTTTCTGATTATAATAGGTAGTGATGCAGCGAATTAGAGAGTTAACTAATAGATTTAAATTAGGGCATTTTATTCACTTTAGCCAAAATATTATCGTGGCTGTGCTTGTGTTGGTTTTAGTAAAGTTAGGGCTAACCGGCGTAGCGTTGACTCTAGTGCTTATCAGTAAGTGGAGAATATTTGCCGTCCAACCGAGATATTGGTTTGTAAATTTACGAGCAAATGGTGCGGATATCATAGTTGGTCTAAGTTTGGTCTCAATTTTATACTTGATGAATCAAAATATTGAATCGGAAAATCAAGATTTAATACTAATTTCACAAGCCATATTAGCATTTTTTTATGCTATTTGGCTTGTTTATATTAAGCCTAAATCCAGTGAAATATTTGTTGCTCTGCAGTCTATCTGCGCATTATTTTTGGGCAGTATTGCACTGTTCTGGGTTGCGGAGATGAAAAATCTTCCAGAAACAGCGGTAATATTAATGGTCTGGATGATGGCCCTGATAGCAGCAAGACATTTCTTGAGTTCATATGAAGAGCCGTTAATTAGGGCAATAAGTTTTGGTTGGGCGCTAATAGTCGCACAGCTGGCCTGGCTACTTAACAGATGGGAAATAGTATATTCAATTTCAGGTATTGTACTAATATCCCAGTTTTCTATAGTCGTGACAGTTTTGGCCTTTTATTGTGGTTTAGCTTATCATATGGAGAAGACTCAAAAACTTTCCAAACCAAAACTAATCAAAATCATGAGTGGTGCTTGTGCTATAATCTTGATGATAATTATATTATCTGATTGGAAAGTAGATATCTAGAAAAGAGGGGGTAATATATGGATAAAAAGCCTGACGATAAAGAAGATATACAGCCAGCAAATTTGTCGATAAGCAAAGACGTTAGCGAGCAAAAAACGCAAGATAAACCAGGTTCAAATAAACAAAATTTTGCATTAGCATTTGTACTTTTCAGCTTTGTACTCGGATTCCTGGGAGGGTGGACTGCGATAAGATTTATTGGTGCGCCAGAAACCAAACAGCAACTTACGGAGAATAGACAGGAAATAGTAGTGCAGGAGGGCGAATTAATTAGTGATATAGCTGACAAAATTAGCCCAAGTGTTGTATCTATCGCCGTAGAATCTACATCTGAAAGTAGTTTTTTCAGGACGCCGACTACGCAAGAGAGTGCTGGCACGGGCATTATTTTATCCAGTGATGGCTTGGTTTTGACTAATAAACATGTTGTCCCTAAAGATACGACCAACTTAAGTGTGGTTTTGTCTGATGGCACAGAATATACAGAGGTGGAAATAATTGGAAGAGACCCTTTTAATGATATTGCTTACTTGAAAATAAAAGATGCTAAAGATTTAAAACCAGCAACCATCGGAGATTCTAGTAATGTTAGAGTCGGAGAGAAGGTATTGGCCATCGGTAATGCTCTTGGGCAATTTAAAAATACTGTAACCTCAGGAATTATTTCTGGAATCGGGCGGCCAATTGTGGCATCGAACGGAGATGATGAATCAGAAAGTCTGCAGAACCTATTTCAAACGGATGCGGCTATTAATCCAGGAAATTCTGGAGGCCCACTCGTAAATATGAATGGCGAGGTCATAGGTATTAATACAGCAGTTGCCGGAGGCGCAGAGAATATCGGTTTTGCTATACCAGTAAATGATGTCAAGAATGGAATTGACAGTGTTAAGCAAAACGGCAAGTTGGTGCGTCCATATCTTGGCGTGCGATACGTGGCAATAACGGATGATATAGCCAAGGAACTTGACCTGCCCGTAAAAAGAGGGGCTTATGTTTATAGCACAACTCTTGGATCACCGGCGGTAATTCCAAACAGCCCAGCTGATAAAGCGGGAGTAAAATCTGAGGATATAATTACGAAAATAGCCGACAAGCAAATAGACGAAAATAATCCTTTGATTACACTGGTCGGGAATCATAAAGTCGGCGATACTATAAAGATTACAATCTTACGTGATGGCGAAGAAAAAGTTTTGGATGTAACGCTGGAAGCAGCACCTAGTTCACTTGAATAAATGCGAGTGAACAGAATCTCGAGTATAGAATTAAGAATCTAGAATCTTAAATGCAATACACAGTCCATTAACTGACACTTTTTCCAGGCCTGCGTTGTTCGCTAACTTTATTAACGATAAGTGCTGCAATGGGTTGGCTTCGATGATTAGATACCCACTTTTGCAAAGGTAAGAAGGAATTTGTTTGAATAGTTTTTTGTATAAAGCTAGCCCATTTTCTTTCGCGTAAAGCGCGATTTTTGGTTCATATTTTGTTTCCTGAGAAGTTTCATCTGACTCGCTGACGTAGGGCAGATTAGCGATAACTATAGAAGCTTGACCTTTGGAAGATAGAAGAGGTTGCATCAAGTCTCCTTGCTCAAAATGTATTTCAGCACCCAAAAAGCTAGCGTTTTTACGGGCGATTTTCAGAGATTTTGGGTCGATGTCAGTGGCAATCACTCGAGTATTAGGAAATTCCAATTTTACAGTAATCGCTAGCGCTCCTGACCCTGTTCCTACATCTACTATTGTCAACTGTTTACTGCCAACTAGCTCCTTAAGCGTTTCTATTATCGCTTCGCTTTCAGGTCGCGGAATTAATACGCTCCCATCAACATAAAAATTCCTGCCATAAAACTCTTTTTTATTGGTTAAATACGCAATTGGTTCTCGATGAAGCCGTCGTTTTATAAGTTCGCCTAAATTATCTTCTTGAGGAGAAGTCAACCGTTTCTTTGGGTGTGCCAATATTGAAGCTCTGTCTAGGCCGGTGATGTGCTCGAGTAAAACCAGACAATCAAGCCGTGGAGTAGAAATGCCAGCTTGAGCCAGTTTTTTTGTGTTTGTATCTAGAAATTGCTGAACGGTTTGCACTTTAGGGTGGAGATAATTTAACACCAGTTTTTTGAGCAATTTCGTGAATCCAACGCTCTAATCTATCTACTTTGTGTGCTAGCATTATCATTTCCTGATGATAATCTCTAATTTGACCGGCAAGCTCTGCAACCCCAGCTCGTATATCATCAATTTTTTCATTTTGTTCATCAAAACGCCGATCCATCTCATTAAAGCGCCTTTCTACATATTTGAATAATTTGGTGAATTCGTCTTTGCTCATATTATTAGTGTAGCATACAAAAAAACATAGATAATATTCGAACATTGTAGAACAAAACAGTCCCACTTATATGTCCGATCGGACAATATTTCGGGCAAAGTTAGTTAATTGCGGTGGTTATTAAAAGTTGTAGTATAAGAAAGTTGACAAAGAGCATAAAAAGTATTGACAAATGCTAAGAGAGAAGGTACTATATAAGCATAATCAATAAAATAATACAAAAAATATGTAACAAGTCTCCCTGCGCCTGAAGCTACGGAGAACGGGAAGGAAAACAAAATGAGCGAACAATTAGAACAAAACAATCCGCAAGATGCGGTAATGAAATCTTCGTTTAGTACACCTAGCGGAGAAAACCGACATGAGAGTAAGACCAAAACAACTGAGCAAATCGGTAGAATCACCGACAAGCTTACTGATAGGGCAGGAAGGGTCGGGATGTTAATAGGCAGTCCCAGTGAAAAACATAATGGAATGCGTGTTGAAAAATCTTTACCTTCAGGTAAACAAGTTTATGGAGTTGAGAATGTTGGAATAACGGGAGTAGGAGAAGAAAAATTGGGTGTATATCTTCACAAGTCAAGGCATGACGAAAATGCTTCCCAAAGAATTGATGTGCGTACTAATGAGGCAATACCCGACAGGTCTGGAGGGGGCTACCAAAATAGTGAAGGAGAATTTTTTAATCTGGACAATAAAGAAGTTCGTTCTGCAGCTGCAGATATTATCGGTAAAGTCAGAAGTGAAATAGCAAAGAAAGAAGAGAATAATAAAAACAGACGACGTGAACTAGTCGATAAGTTTATAAAGTCTTAAAAGGAAATATCTGTTTTCACAACATAGCTCTCCTAAATTCTCATTCAAATCGCAACAAGAAATTTCTTCCTGACTAGTCTCTCTGGACTTTGGTAATTGTGTCGCTTACGGGGTCGAGTATTAATGAGAT
>QWHN01000007.1 GCA_021404905.1 Candidatus Saccharibacteria bacterium CPR2
GCTGGAATTGCGCCAGCAACAGAACCTGAATAGGCCCCAGTTTAGGTGAAAATTGTAAGAGGTGGGTCAATTTTAAATTGTCGTTTTAGATAACTTAGTAAGTCAAAATTCAATTGCCGTTGACACTTTAGCAATATAAACTTTGCTGGTAACGCCAACACGCAAAGTAAAGCATTTTTGTTTCACTGTCACGGTATAAAGTTTGTCCATTTTCGGGGAAAGGTATGGAATCGGCAAATGTTTTTGTGAGCTTGTATGACATCGTTCCTCCGGTCTACTATTTTTGTTTTTAGAATCCACTATTCAAATTAGTAGATCTATAGTAGACCGTAAAATTAAAACCATTTCAAAGTTACAGTGGAGCCATTCAAACACTGATATCTTATAAATATAAATAATAAGTTATGTGAAAATTAAAATAACTTAATGCTTATTCAAAGAAGATAAAATTACTGCAAAAAGTGTATAAATTAGAACCTTTGATCCGCAGGTCTATGAAAATATACTTAAAAAATCCGATTCTGAAGAAATGAAATTGGGAATCATAAAACCAGGTATTCAATTCCTTTCAACAACATAATAAAATCAAAATCATAATGAAAGAATCTGTCATTGAAATTCAAACGACGTTCAATTTGGTGTACTTAGTTTTGAGATATTAGTAACCGGTGCCTACCATTAAAAAACCAGTGCGCATGGCGGGAAGGGGTGCCGATTTGAGCGCACTGGCAGAGGGTCCAGTCATCAGAAAATGGCTTGTAACTGATGACTGCTGAGGAGGCTAGATTCGAAACAGTTTTATTAATAACGATTGAATTATCTTTTGGTTGACATGAATAGTCTGTACGGTTACCCGCATAGCAATCAAAGTCATATCAAAATTGGTTGTTTATCGAAAATTGCGAAAGTCATTTCCATTGCTTACATAAGCTATATTTCTTAACCAAGTGCTTGTCTAGTTAATCCAACCACTTCAGAAATTTTCTTTTCCACGAGTCGCTACAGGTACATAATTTCAATTTCGAAGTGGGTAAAATCGCAATTTTGGTTTCAACCTTTGATCTGTTATCCACAGTCCTTCAATTTAATTTTAGAGCTTTTCGCTTAAATTATCGGAAACTGGAGATATGGGTACTATCAGCACAGAAAACTTCAGAAAGCTGAAAAAAAGTAAATTCCGGAATGTCTCGACCTACAAACTGTATGCCGCGCTGCAGGGTTCAATTTAACTGCCCGGAGTGAGAGCAACAGGTATCACGATCTTGTGGTTAGTATACGGATCACACATAAATACTGTAAGCCTCAGAAATTTAGATAACAAATGAATTATCATTCTCGAAAAAACCTGCACGTTGTACATGTTTACAAACAAACGACGCTACTCGTAAAATGCATTCTAGCGCTACATAAAATCTTCCGTTGAAATTCCCTTTTTTACATCTATAACTTGTATGTTTTGCCAATATTGAAGGCGATTTTTTCACTATGCGAGCAACCGTACAGACTGACCATGTCAACGAAAGGATAATTTAATCGTTATTTTAATTGTTTCATTGCTAGCCTCTTCTCAGTCACCAGTTAAGCCATTTTCCGGTGACTGAATTTATCCAGTGCGCTCAAATCGGCACTCCCTAACGCCATGCGCACTGGTTTTTATTAATAGAAGTAGACAAATTATAATAGCAAAAACAGAGTCACTGATTTCGACTCAAGCGAAAGAAAGACAATTTAATCAATATCTAAAAAATTCGAAGTTTCAAAATTGAAACCGTTTCGATCGATAACACCAGCATCAAAGTGCATCCTGATGGTACTGGTGCATTAAAAAAACAGCCCGCAATCTATCGGTAAATTCAGAGATGGCTGGAATACCAAAATTCATCTGATTGCGCAGATGCCAGAACAGCCATAACCTTTGCCATATCCATGGAACATACGCTTGATGCACCGACAAGGCGACAACTCCTCTTGGCGCTTGGCCCCATTACTTCACTGACTCATCTATTGATGGATCGCGCTTATGAAGATGATCAAGCCAAACAACTTGCATTGGAACTTGGTTATATCCCGGTTGTAGCGCCGAAAACTAATCGGTTAGAGCCATAGGAATATGACCGTGCCATGCACAATAAACGTAATGAGATTGAAAGATTATTCCGCAGATTCAAGGGATTCCGCCGAATATTCTCCAGATTCGATAAATTAAATATTTTCTTCCTCTCAGTCATCCATTTCGCGCTTATCGTCGAGACTCTTTGAGAGTGTTAACAAGACCTAGTAAAAAACTCTTGCTAAAATAATCTCTTAAGTGTGCGGTATCGCACAGAGAAATAATAAGATTGCTGCATTATTCAATTACTTTCTATTTCATCGGAAGTATTTTATAACCAGTGAGTCTCTCCCCTGTGGCATTCTGGTTTTTAAAAGCTGGCACTAACCTTACAAGCGGAATAGTTTATTGCTGTGCGGGCGAAAGAAAGGCAGGAATTAGGCATTAATCAGTATAGCTTTATGGCAAATTTGCCACCAGCCGGAACAGGTAAAACCCGCTACGAACTAT
>QWHN01000008.1 GCA_021404905.1 Candidatus Saccharibacteria bacterium CPR2
TTCCCCGACCTGCAAGCAGGTAACATCGGTTACAAAATTCTATATTAACGTAATCTCGGAATCATTTAATTGAGTTTCTAGTTTTACTTAGGGTCTACTGAAAAACTCTCATAGATCTGTTTTTCAAACAAATAGGTATACCTTTGTGCAAACCAAGTGCAAGGAAAAATGGCAAAAGCCTCTAAAACCCGTGCATCTAAACAATCCTATATCAGCCCATCTCAACTGATAATAGAAGGATTTGAGACCCCATTTACTCAAAAGTTAGATGCCACTAATCGATGGGTTCAATTAGCTCATCGTATTCCCTGGGATAGTATTGTAAGTATTTATGAAACACAAATGCGTAATAGTGTTACCGGCGCAAGCCATATAAATGGACGTGTAGTTTTGGGATGCATTATCATCAAACATACTTGTGGTTTTAGTGATGAAGAAACGATACTTCAGATACAAGAGAACATGTATATGCAATATTTTATTGGCTACAGCAGCTTCAGCCATGAAGTTCCCTTTGATTCATCATTGTTTGTAGAAATACGGAAACGCTTGGGAGTGGAATTACTCAACGCCATCAATAATAAGATAGTAGAGCTATCGACAGTAGTAGCAAAAAAGGAAGTTTCTAAGCCGGAGCGGAACAATGCAGGAGATAATAATAATCCCCCAACACAAGAGAACTCCAACAATTTAACAAATCCCCCTTTGGAAGAAAAAAAGCAAGAAGAGGAAGAAGGTATTACGCACAAAGGAAAGCTGCTTGTTGATGCCACAGCCTGTCCACAGGACATAGCTTACCCAACGGATTTAAATTTACTCAACGATGCACGGGAAAAATCGGAAGAGTTGATTGATTTAATTTATGTTGCATCGCTTCATGGAGAAAAGAAGCCCCGTACCTATCGTGAAAAAGCACGAGAATACTATTTGACTACAGCGATGAAAAAAAATAAAAGCAGAAAAGAGATTCGCAGAGCAATCCGCAAACAATTGAATTACCTCCAACGCAACTTAAGCCATATAGAACGCTTACACCAAGCTTATAAGGGAAAAACGACATTAGATGAGCGTCAACAAACTTATCTGTATGTGATAAAAGAATTATATGCACAACAAAGAAAGATGTATGATGAAAAGACGCACAGCATAGAAGATAGAATAGTAAGCATACACCAACCCCATGTACGCCCTATTGTACGCGGCAAACAAAAGTCAAAAGTAGAATTTGGAGCAAAAATACAATTAAGCCTTGTTGCAGGGTATGCATTTTTAGATGTTCTTTCATGGGATGCTTTTAATGAAGGAACCATGCTTTTATTAGCCATAGAAAATTACAAAGCAAGAATGGGCTATTATCCAAAAGAAGTAGCAGCAGATAAAATATACTGTAACAGGGATAACCGAAAACGCCTAAAGGAAATGGGGATAACGCTCAAAGCGAAGCCACTTGGCAGACCAAAGGCGGTGGAAACAGAACACGTAAGTCCGGGAGAGCGAAACCCAATAGAAGGAAAGTTTGGTCAAGCTAAAGCGAGATATGGGCTGGGAAGGATAAAAGCAAGGCTAAGTGAAACTTCTGAAAGCTGGATCGCCTCCATCATACTGGTGCTAAACCTGGTCAAATTGGCCGGGCAAGTGCCTTTTTGTCTAATGGTAAAATGGATGGAAAATTATTTGAACTACAGAATGACAAAAATGAAATGCCTGACTTTTTCAGTAGACCCTAATTAATATTTAAGTTGTGCTGTTTTTTGCAAGCTTCCCTGAAATTCGACCAGTCAGTGATGATTAGCGGACTCAACAGAAGTAATATTGCTAAACTGCGCTGTACTAGAAC
>QWHN01000001.1 GCA_021404905.1 Candidatus Saccharibacteria bacterium CPR2
CCTGAATTAACACTCAAAACGCGAAAATCTAATCCTTGATGAGCCACTGGGCTTCCACGTAATCTGTTGGTTACAACAATCAACTAATACGAAGGGAGTGAACCAATGGCTCACCATCATTTTACGCACACTGACCGTGTGCTGCTACAAAAACTATTAATCATCGGTAAGTCAGTGCCGTTTTGCGCTGAAGCCCTAGGCTTTCATGTCAGTACGGTGTACCGGGAACTAAAACGTGGCCAGGCTACTACTGTAATCGGCTATAGTGTACGTTTAGCTCAAGATCGAGCCGACAATCTACGAACCCAGGCCAACCAGCAGCACCGCAAACTGTTCAGCGGCAGCAAACTAGCCAAGCAAGTCTTGCATTGGCTCCGTCAGTACTACAGCCCGGATCAGATTGGAGATAAGTTGCATCTGTCACATAGCACCATCTACCGCTGGTTGTGGTCGCAAGGTAGGCATTTCATCGATCGTATCTGGAAATACTTGCGTCACCCGAAATTGCGGCGCGCCTACGGTACTAAACGTCGAGCCAAGCAACGAGAACTGCTCAAGAAACGCTGGATCGAAGAACGTCCTTTGGGCGCCAACAATCGTTCCCGCTATGGTCACTGGGAGGGTGACACGGTGGTTGGTAGGGATCGGAGCGGCTACATAGCCACCTTCGTAGATCGCAAGAGTGGTTATTTACTGGCAGCCTTAATGACCAAAAAGGAAGCTAAACAGTTTCAAGTATCCGCCGAACGGTGCCTTGTTACCATTCCGGCGGCATACCGGCAAACATTGACGCTGGATAACGGAACAGAGATGGCCAATTTCGAAGAAATAGAGCGTCGTACAGAGCTGAAGGTGTACTTTGCGCATCCATACCACTCTTGGGAACGAGGCACTAACGAAAACACCAATGGGTTACTTAGACAGTTTTTTCCGAAAAACCGAGACTTTAGCACCATTACACAGGAAGAACTTGACTGGGCAGTTGATCTCATTAATACTCGACCCCGTAAGAAGTGACACAATTACCAAAGTCCAGAGAGACTAGTCAGGAAGAAATTTCTTGTTGCGATTTGAATGAGAATTTAGGCTCTAGAGAATACTAATTGCGGCTTAATAACATTTATTTTGGGGATTTCAATTGCATAATTGCTATAAAAATACTATTGTTTAAATATGGCGCAGGCATCCAGAAAAATCGCCATCGTGGAAGATGACCTTGCGATATCGCAAATGTATCGCATGAAATTCGAGGCGGAGGGATATACTGTGCAAACTGCCGATAACGGCAAAGTTGGCTTCGATTTAATCAAAAATTTTAATCCCGATATTGTTCTGCTTGACCTGATGATGCCAGAAATGAACGGCGATGAACTCCTTGAAAAAATTCGCAAAGAAGATTGGGGTGAGGATGTGAAGGTGATAGTCTTAACAAACTTGGGGCAGGAAGAAGCGCCAGACAGCCTCAGGACGTTAAATGTTCATTCATTCATAGTCAAGGCAGAAATGACACCAAAACAAGTTGCTGAACACGTTAAACAAGCTCTCGCTTAAAATTCTCAAGAAATCACGCCTATTAAGTTTAAGCCGGTTTTGTGTCCAATTTACAAGGACAGACCCTGTAAATTGATTGTATTTACATCTGTTATGTTGTAATTTTTTACTTTACAGGGTCTGTCCTTGTAAATAAGTCTAAGATGTGGCTTTGAGAACGTTTTCAAAAAGGGCGCAGACAGTAAGTGGGCCGACACCACCTTTCTGAGGTGTAATTGTTAGGTCATCTTTTTTGTAAACTTCCGAGCTTAAATCACCCACCGTTTTGCCTTTTTCAGACGTAGTACCAGCATCTATAACGATTGCTTTCTGCTTTAGCATATCTGGCTTAATTAGGTTTGGCGTGCCGGTAGCACTTATGACAACATCCGCGTCTTGCAAGGCTTCCTTCAAATTTTCGGTGTCTCTGCCATGAGCCAATACTTTCAATTCAGAATCTTGCAACATTTTGATAAGTGGCGCGCCAACTAGCCTACCCTTACCAACAATTGCTATCTCTTTGCCTGCCAAATCTATATTGTATCCCGCTAGTAGCCATAAAATCGCGGTTGGCGTGGCTGGGTCAAATTGACTATTTTTTGCCAAACCGTCTACGTCTTTACTTTTAATTACACAGTTCAAAATTTTTTCTGTTTGATCTTCGTGAACTAATGGGAGTTGAACAATAATTCCATGAACTGCTTTATTGCCATTAAGCTGCTTGACAATGCTTAGAGTGGTTTCTGGTGTTGTCTTGTAAATTTCCACCTCCACGCCGATATCTTCGCCATAGCTTTGCTTGAGCTTTACATAGGTGTTGATTACCGGATCGTCTTTTTCCTGCACAATCGCAAGTTTTGGTGTGATTTTTAAAGATTGCCTTAAAAAACGCGCCTGTTTTGCTTGGCGCTCTTTGATAAATCCGGCTAGTTCGTTGCCGTTCAACAACTTCATAACAGTAGTAGCATAGCATAAGATTGCCGAGTATTGTTAAAACTCATTTTTTGTTTTTTGATAATAATTGCTTGATTTCATCTAATGATTCATTCATTTCTTTGATCTGTTTTTCATATTTTTCTATTTGTTTGCCCTTGGGCACAAATTTATTAGCCAAAAAACCCGTCAATACACCAAAGAGCCCAACGCCAGTTGACATCACCAAGACTCCAACAACTCTGCCACCGAGAGTTATTGGGTATTTATCTCCATATCCCACTGTTGTAATGGTCACATATACCCACCATATCGCGTCACTGGCCGTATCAATATTCGCTTGAGGGTTTTTCATTTCCACATATAAAATTGCGATGCTTGCAAATTCAAGCAGTAAAATTATTAGAAAAATAATAGTAAATAGCGCGCTACTGGCTTGATTTTTTATTAATTCCCTCGCAACGTTCCTCAAACCTGTATCTTGAAAAGTTCTATATGCTTTGATTATCCTGAAAATTCTAAAAATTTTAAATTGAGGCATAGGAAAGCTAGCAAGTAAATCCGCCCAACCGTATTCTCTTGCGAAATATTGTGGTTTTGATTTTGCCCTAATCCATTTCCTTAAAAAATCAATAAAAAAGAAAATGCTCAGTAACAGATCAATGATGCCGATAACGTACAAAACGGCTTTGTCAGAGAAAGCAACATAAAGCACAATGTTTATGATGGAAAGTATTGACAGCAACGCAATAAATAGATCATATGGTTCAACCAGATTCTTATTAATCTGTTTTCTTTTTAACTCACTCATCTAAAGTATGCCGAGTTTAGTCAATACTACTCTGGAGGGTGAAGAGAGGGTTAGTTTATTTAGATCTGTGACTAAATGCCACTTTGCGTCAACAAAATCATCATCGCATTTTATAACAAGCTCATCTGCTGGCTGACCAACATGAACTAAGAAGTTATAGAACGTCATTTTAACCAGAACCTGTTCATTTGTGCTCCTTAAGACCTTATTGCTCTCGCCCGTTAAAACTGTATCGAGAAGTTTCACATCAAAATTGGAAATATCAATTCCAACCTCTTCCAAAACCTCTCTTTGAACAGCTTCAAGTTTAGTTTCGCCCTTTTCAATTCCGCCACCCGGCACGAGCCAGGCACCTTTATAAACACCGCCTTCCCTGCTTTTTCCAAGCAAAAGATGGTTATCATTTGAAAATATAAATGCTCCAACTACTTTTCGATAAATTGTTCTCATCTATTTTTTAACTGGATGCCTTAGGATTGTGCGGAGTTTTTCGGGTGCAGTTCGCCGAGGGTCCCCAAAATATAATTCATGATGCTTGCCAACTGCCTCATAGCCCTGCTCCTTAGCATAGGCATGCATGCGCTCTATATTAGGCTGCTCCTGATCGTAAGGGCCTATGTGCATTATTTGCACACAAGTTCCTTCGGTAAATTCTTGTAGTCTGGCCTTTTTGTAAACCTGGCTTTGTTTTTTAGCTATAAGTTCGTCTACAACCTCTTTAAAATATTTCGGAGTAACAAATTCTGGCAAGCGGATCATTACTGTCCATTTCCAGTCATCTGGATTTTTAGAGTCAAACATTTTGCCGCTTTTTGTCCACCACAGACCTTCTAGTGGTGCCATTGTAAATTTGGCATATCCTGGGGGTGTGGAGTGTTTTTTATCCCAAAATTTTATTGTATACACTACACCAAACAACGCTTGCATGGCCTGTTGAAACTCAGTTTCGCCTTTACCGGTAGTTTCTGGAGCTCCTTCGCCGTCTACCATTACAAAAAGCATTTTGGGAACATCAATAATTTCTGGCGAGGGTTTGGCTTTATAGGTAGCGTCCTTTTTGAAATCTATAACTCGCATACTCTAAACTATATTCCTTCCCTCTAATTTTTTCTATATAAGTTGTGGCAAAATTTTATATATTCGCGGTGGTATAGGTGCTCGATCGGTGGCGTGAAGGGCCACCGTGTATGTTGTTGCAACTATCATCAGGCAAATGTCTAACGATTTGGTTTGATGAACTCTTCCCAAGATTTCATTTTCGACTTTGCAATGCTCTTTGGCTTAAATCGAGCTTTTTTGTTATCAAAAATAAAGCGAAGTCGTTGATAGCTAATATAGCTCAAAATAATACCTGTGCTCGTACCAAGATTTAGACTTTCAACAATGCCACCCATAGGAATTTGAATGCATATATCAGCTTCTTCTGCTGCTTCTTTGGAAATGCCTCGTGATTCATTACCAAACCAGACCGCTAAACGCTTTTGAGTAAACGATTGTTCATAAAGATTTACATTGTTTTTGCTTTTAAAATGGGACGAGGTTACAGCAATCGTATAGCGATTCTCTCTGAGATGGGCTATACATTTTGAAGCAGTGTCGAATTGTTTTACAAAAACCCACTTATTAGCACCAACGCTGACACCAGTTTTCAATTTACTAATGATGGTGTATTGTCAACAATTTGGAGGAGCATGCTGCAAATTGTTGCAACTAAAATCCAGACGACTACCTATATAGCAACAATCCAGTAACAATTAAGAAATCTATAACGAACCAAATTATCTGAGTGATAATAAATGGTTTAATTTTATGCAGGATTCCATATGCCAAAAATATTAGACCAAGCATCATAAAACCAAACCATGTCCACAATGAGACGCCACTTACGTCATGAGTGGTGTAGATTGAATAGACCTGCGGCAGAGCCGTGAGGGGATGAATAATCGCAGCTCCACTCATTAAGTGGTCTACAATTGTAATTTCTTGTTTTCTTGTTAAGTGTTTGTATAGATGTAAAGACATTAAAGTAATTATATCAAACGCTTATGCTTGGAGGGCCATGTGGGATGACGCGCCTTCGCGCTATTCCGTCGATCCAGTGCTCGAAATAAATTTCTGCGCGCTTCACTCCTTACGAACCCATCGCTATGCGATATTGGGTTAGAATATACTCAACAAATACTCCAATTTCAAAATCCCTCCTTCAGAGGGATTCAGAAATTGGAGGGCCATGTGGGATTCGAACCCACGACACGCGGCTTAAGAGGCCGCTGCTCTAACCAACTGAGCTAATGGCCCACACTTCGCTCCGGTTTTACACCGGAGCTACGAGGGGCTATTTGTGCGAGGTTGGTTCTACCAACTGCTAAGCCCATCGAAGCTCGAGCGCAAGCGAGTGCGAAGTTGGGAGCTAATGGCCCTCGTCGGAATTCACTATCAGCCTCCGTTTGATCGAATATACTCACAAACTTCAGCTTCTCGTTATTCCTCCTCTCAATTAATCAAACAGCTTTGCTTGGTTTGATTAATTGTTTTAAAACTACCAGACCTCTTCCACTTATTTAAGAATCTGGTATTCCGGGAAGGGTAGCGGACTCTGTCATTTTCCGCTCTGAAACTTTATCACGTTACCCCTGTTTACGCAATAATTTCAGACTGGCTTATTTATGCAAAATTACGACCAATAACAAGGAATTCAATGCTAGCCTCCACCCCTCTCATAACTATGTTCTAATGCGACATTATTACAAAAAATAGAAAATACCCGAGAATATTTAAGCATTATCTACTTGCCTAATATTATAATTTTGTTATAATTTTGCAGAGAAAGGCACTAATATGGCACAAAAAGTAATTAAGATTGGTAGCTCTTTGGGCGTTACTATACCCAAAAAGGAAGTCAGCGATCTTAATATTATAGCTGGCGATGAAGTGGAAGTAATAATTCGAAAAAAATTTAGCCGAGTTGCAAAACACGAAAAGCTACTTAAACAGCTGGAAGATTTTATGCACGTATACGATAAAGACTTAAAGAACTTGGCTAAAAGATAGTGAAATATCTTGATGCAGAAGAAATTTTACTCATCCATCATCAGCTAATTAAGCGCTTTGGTGGTTTACACGGCACGCGAAATTTAGAACAAATAAGATCTGTAGCTATAGCCCCAGCGCAACATGTTTTTGACAATAAACAATATAAAAGTATTTTTGACAAAGCGTCGGTGTATGCTCGAAATATTATTCTAGATCACCCATTTTATGATGGGAATAAGCGAACCGGCATTACAACCGCCATCATGTTTCTTATGAAAAATGACTACAAATTTAGCGCCCAACCCGGGGAAATTGAAGAATTCGCATTCAAAATTGCAGTCAACAAACTGGGTATTAAAGAAATATCAACTTGGCTTGAGAAACACGTGTCCTCAGTTTAGGATATAAACAATTTTGATACCCGGAGATGACCAGGCTTTATCTTCTTCCGCTCGACGTGAGTTCTTCAGCAAGCGCCAGCATATTCTACATCTGTACACTAGAGGTAGCCGCCTGAGTTTTATTATGGCGTGTTAGCTGTAGATTTCGAAAATCGCTTCAAAAACCACAGCTTTATATCATTGCGCCATTCCCAAATTCCGTATCCAGTTGCCACTAATGCGGCGATTCCAACAATCCACCACGCGCTGTTGCTTCCGCTCGGAACTGACTCAACATCGTTTGTACTAGCGGCATTTGCGACATTGGCACCGGCAACTTTTCGACACCTGTTTGTTTCCGGATTGCGTTCCTGTCCCGCCGGGCATGATTTTTGAGACGAACTTGCAGAAGCTACCGATTTACATCTGTTTGTCTCGGGGTTTCTCTCCTGGCCAGGTTTACACGGCTTTAGAGAATCGTCACTTTCAGAAGATTTTTTGCGGCAACGATTTGTTTCCGGATTGCGTTCTTGGTCGGGTTTGCAGGGGGTTAATCCGTCCTCTTCAGTACTAGAGCTGCTGCTGACAGATTGGCAATAACCAGTTTCTTCATTTCTTACTTGATCGGGCGAAGAACAAGGCTTGGTAGTTTGAGCTATATTTGCACTAGCAGGCGTAGGAGAATAAGTTTTTTGCCAATCATTCCCACCAAACCACGCCCAGGACACATCATCTTCAAGATCGCCGGGATAAGTAACTTCGCTAAGTTCATCATCCTGCGCGCTCAATAAATAAACTGTTCCTCCAGAGGAATTCGGTAAAACAATTCCGGTTTGGGCGTCTGAGAAAGCACTATAGCCACCAGGGTTTACGGTGATATCTCCAAAACGGTAAATGTTGGTTTTGCCGGAAAGTTGCAAGCCACAGCTCGTTAGACTTATGTAGTCGCCTGTTGGGTTGTGGAGTTCTATAAACTCATTGCCTGTATCAGAGCCTGCTGAGTTGGGCAGAATTTCGGAAATAACAATGCCCTCGCATGAAAAGCTGTTTATATTGTCGTTGTTAACCTGCTCAGTTTCATTAGAACATTCAGCCAAACTTCCCGGATTAATTTCATCATAAAGTTTAAAATCCGAAGAATTATTGTTACTGTCTGTTATCACACCGTCCTGAGAACAACGCTGTAATGATTTTCCTCTTGCTAAAGGTTCTGCTGGACTTTCCTCTGGACTATTAGCATTACCCCACCCTACTAAATCAACCGTCACCCCATCATCACAATTACTTTCCACTGGTTGAGTTAAACGAACATGGCCACCTGAATCAGCCAGCCCGCTCGTCAAAACGCCATCTGAATTTTCCAGATATCCGGATGTCGAGACTACAAAAAATTCATCGGCTTTTATGGTACCGGATAGCTGCGATTTTACCGTCCAGTTCGTGCCGGTCGCGGATTTATAAGACAAACACCAGTTATTAAACTCGACGTCCTCGCCCGAATTATTATAAAGCTCTACGAATTCCTGGCCTGAACTTTCGACACTTCCAGATTGGACTTCGCTAATCAAGATTTCTGGAACAGCGTCTGCATTTTCTTTTTCAATAGTTTGAGCCGCTATGCTCGCTGGAAAAACAAAAGCCACCACCACGGAAATTATTACCGATCTAAGCAGGCTCAACCCCATATTGATTTAAATACTAAGATTATTTTGACGATTGGTCAATATTATTTTATTTGGCTTATGCTTAGCTATAGATTAATCTAAGACATTCTCTCTTTTAAAACCAAGTTTGGTCTTTTTCCATAAAAATACATTTAAACTCAAGATTACAACGCAGCTTAAAATTAGGTACGAAGCATTGAATTTTAATTCTCCCTCTGCCCAAGGCAAACCAGCTAGCCAATCGGCAACTCGAATCATATATGTTAGCAACGCGTTAGCTGGCCAGCCAGCAAAATGTGCTAGCGGCGGAAAGATAGCCGCCACAATTCCGCCAATGAAGGTTAAAAGCATAGCCAAGGGAACAAAGGGTTGAATCAAAATATTTGAAATTAACGCCAGTGGCGAGTACTCACCGAATGTAAACGCGATAATCGGTAAAGTTAAAATTTGGGCTGAAATTGTTCCGATAAGCAAATGCCTTAGGAAGCCCGGTTCTTTTTCACCCCAAAAATAATTATGGATTAAAGGCGCTAGAATTATAACGCCTCCGAAGGCCGCGAATGACAGATACCAACCAACATCGCCCCACACATAAGCCGGACTTAATAAAACCGTCATAGCAGCTACAAAAACAATTAACACAACAGGGTTAATTTTTCGGCCGTAATACCAGGCAAGTAAACTTAAAACTGTCATGATTGAAGCGCGAATCATGGATGTTCCAAAACCGCTAATTGATAAAAACGCGCCAATAAAGAATAGACTGGCAATAAGCGCTAAATATTTTGACACTTTCGACAGTGGACGCTTAATGTAACTAACTATCAATGACAGATGATAACCACTAGCAACAACCAAATGAATAAGCCCCAGCATTTTCAGCTCGTTACTAAAATCTTCAGATAAAAGTTGCTGCTGACCAACCAGATAACTCAGGCCCAATCCTGCTTGCTCTTTGGGTATAATCATTAATACTTTTCGCGAGAACCAATCTCTGATTTCTCTGCCAATGTCACCATGCTTTATGTTTTCAACTTTGAGTAACTTAGCTCTGGAAATTGTCGCTGGAAAATTACCGAAACCGTTCCGAATTTCGCCTTCAATTTGCAAATTATCACCACGCTTTATCTGATCTCGGGTGGACAAACTAACCCAGACATTGCCGCTCATTGGCATGTTATTAATTTTAATTTTGCTTAGATTAACACCTGTGGTTCCATTATTTTTCTCAGTGACATCGCTTGCTACTCGCCCCGTAAGGATTACCGTTTGGCCATAATATTGCCCGTACTGAGAAAAGGCGATTTGCGCGTTCGCGCCCCGCCAAAGACCAAGTAATATTCCACAGATTAATGCGACAGTCAACATCCATTTGTAACGCCAGATGGCAACTAAAATAAATAAAATGGCGGCAAGCAACAACCAAGGCAATGCGGCGAAATAAGTGGTTTTTGGATTTAGCGCTAGTGCCGTGCCAGTCAAAACTCCAGCCGATGTAACTGAGATGAAATAAACTATATGTAAGCGCTGCTTCATGCTACGCGCCACTTTCTTGTTTAGGCAGCTCTTGGTTCGGACAAGAGTAAAGAACCCGCTTCATCGCGTTAAACTCCGAGCGCGTTACCCAAAGATAATATTTAACTTTCACGGCGATCTGCCGAGCGACATAACGGCAACGGTAGCTTTCCTCTGGCAACCATTCGGACGCGTCCGCGTCGCTCTTGTCCATATTTGTCGGTCCGTCAACTGCAAGCAAATTTAGAGGATCGTTAGCTAAATCAAACCTTTCATCAGGACTTAGGGCCTGAGCGCCTTTTTGCCAAGCGTCAGATAGCGCGACCACGTGATCTATTTGAATGTCATCGCTCGTATCTTTTCCTCTTGTGAAGAAAATTGTTTTGTTGGTGTATGGGTCTTTTTGTAAAGTTCCAGATAGAACTACGCATAGATCTTCACCTAAAACTTTATCGCTTAAGTCTCTTTGTAAAATCCTGTTTCTGGTGTCGCAGCCATCAACCATTGCCCAACCATCACTGAAATTTGATCTTTTATAACCTTCTCGGCTGCCTCTTTCTTTTATTTCCAACTTATTCAACGCGTTGAGCGCGAGATTTTCCGGATTAATTTGCGCCGATTGATTTTGATCCAGAGATTGCGAGGAAGATTTTTGCGTTTGATACTGCGCGTAAAATGCAAAGCCGACAATTACACAAAGGGTTAGTATGACAAGTATGAATCGGCGCCGACGATATGTAATTATCTGATTATTCATTTCGATTCTTTATAATGGAATTTAGCCCAATGTTACTACATACATCCCTCAGGAATCACAAGCAGAATCCTGGGAAAATGTCATGTTATACTGGCTTGGCGAAGTTGCGTAGGGTAAAAATGGGGGTATTGAGCATGTCAGAGTTATCGGCGAATGAACGCATTATTTTAGCAATTGACACTTCGGGCATAGAAGAGGCTGAAAGATTGATGAGTTTGGCCAAAGATATCGGATCAAAATTTGTCAAATGTGGCCTCGAGCTCTCAAGTACTATTGGTTGGCAGGGTTGTTCTGAATTGGCAGCTGAGAAAAACTTAGAATGGGTTGCTGATGCAAAGTTGGATGATATCCCAAACACGGTAGCTAAAACGGTGAGAAATATTGGATCTCTCGACCATGCGCCATTTGGAATCACCATACACACAACGTCAGGCATAGAGGCAATGAGAGTTGCTCAGGAAGAAGCAGATTCTATCAAAATGCTTGGTGTTACCGTTTTGACGTCTATCACGGATGAAGAGGCGCGCAGGCTGTATCGAGTGCCGGTAAGACAAAAGGTGATAGAGCTGGCTTATGATGCTGTAGATGCTGGGATTAAAGGTATAGTTTCGTCCCCGCTTGAGGTGGGCTTGATCAAGAACAAACCAAAAACCTCAAACCTGTTTGCTATGATCCCTGGAACACGTTCGAGCAGTGCTGACGTTCAAGATCAGGCGCGGGTTGGTACGCCAAGCGCGGCAATTAGAGATGGTGCAGATCTTTTAGTGGTCGGGCGGCAAATTACGCAAGCAGAAAATCCCACTGAGGCTTTTGAGGAGCTAATAGAAGAAATTAAAAGCTCCATCCATGAATAATAGAGACGCAAATCATGAGAATTTAATTCGAGAAATGCTCGATAATGACATTGTTAAATTTGGCAATTTTACTTTAAAAAATGGTAGACAGTCCGTGGCTTACGTAAACTTGCGAGACATGATTTCTATCCCGAGTTTATTTAGGCAAGCAACTTCTGCCTATGCAGACACTTTGGGGAAATCTGGCTTAATGAATAAACCCGATGGATCGATGAGATTCCTTGCCGGTATCCCTGAAGCTGTTGTTTATTATGCAGGTGCTGTGGCTGAAAAAATTAATGCGCCCCTGCTGCAACGTAGAGTAAAAGCAAAGGAACACGGTCAACCAAGAGCCGTTGAGGGTCGTTTCAAAAGAGGCGATGAAGTAGTGCTCCTTGACGATGTAATAACAACTGCGAGCTCTAAATTGGAAGAAGTGTCTGCTCTTGGCGAATTTGGGCTTAGAGTAACGGGAGTTACCGTTTTAGTGGATCGCCAGCAAGGCGGCAGCAAAGAATTGAAAGCGCATGACCTGGATTTCGCGACAGTTTTAACTCTTGGAGAGATCGCAAGCTACGCGTATGAAAATAATTTGGCTAACATGACTCAAACTTTGTACGATGATCTGCTCGGTGAACTTAATACTTAACTAAGTTCATCTATAAATTAAAGTTACGTGCATGATCTAATGCTTCTTGGCAATAGAATTTTATCGATTCTGTTAATCCGTATTCTGGTTTATTGAAATCCGATGCACTAAGCCAGTGGATATCGGAATGCTCATTTGAGATTATGTGTTTGTTATTTTTTGAACGAGCAAAATATATTAATGCAATATGCTTGTGTGGCGGATTAGCAAAATGTACGTCTACAAAATTTGGTGTGTACATAAATTTTGTGTCATCGATTTTCAATTTTGGCTTGTCGCTTAAAATTTCAACGTCGAGGCCAGTTTCCTCTTGAATTTCTCTAAATAACGCGGAATCTGTATCTTCATTTAACTCAATATGTCCACCCATTGGAATCCATTTATTGTATTTTGGATGATTAACCAACAAAACTTTGTCATTATGAACAATAAAAACACTAACAACAAAATCATACAGTTCATGGATATGTGGCATAAATGTATAATAACATGCTCTCACGAACCATAATCTACTCTCTACAGCTCGTCAAAAAGGTGAACGATGGAGGATGGCGCCCGAGGAGGGATTCGAACCCCCGACACCTGGTTCCGAAGACCAGTGCTCTAATCCGCTGAGCTACTCGGGCATATGCTGAAAACTCTAGTAGTGTAGCATAAACATTCCATAGACTACAGGGGTGAAAAATTTTTTGATATTAATTATCGCTATGTTTTTCTTCTTTTGCGGCTGAAGATGATTCGTGTTCAGTTGAGCCAACGCTTTGCACGACATCTAGTGGTGAGGTTGGGACTTCAGCGGCTTCCGTGCCATCCTGAGGTTTCGCTTCAAATTTAACCGGCACGGAGATTTCCTTTTCCACTTTTTTAATCAAAAAGTAATAAACTATGCCGCCAATTCCAAAACTCACGGCAATTATTATCATCCACAGCTTTCTGTCTGGATTGTCACTTTTAAGCGCGTGTAAAAACATCAATACCGAAAAGCCAATAGCGGCAATCATCAACAATAGTAAAACACCAAATAAAATTTGCATTGGCAAACCAAGCGGCTGATTAATTTCATCGCACGGCACGACTTTGCCGTCTAACTTACAGTTTGTCTGTGCTATAACATCGAGCATTGTGGCAATTTATTGCTTATGGTTGATTCAATATTAACAAGATAAGCATCAAACAACAAACCATTCTTTTGGCGTTGATATATACTTACAATATGGAAATTATTAGAAATCAACCGCTCGCGCCGCTTACAACTTTTGGCACAGGGGGACAGGCACAGTTTTTTTATAACCCAAACTCTAAAGAAGAACTTGTAGATAAAATCTCTGAACTTAAGAAGCCGTTATGGTTTCTTGGGTATGGGTCCAATGTATTAATTTCTGACAAAGGTCTGCCAGGCACAGTCTTAAAGTTAGCGTTTAATAAAATAGAAATGACCGAGGAAAATGACAGTTGGATATTTACAGCCGATGCTGGCGCATCCTGGGATAGTCTGGTACGCCAAAGCCTGAACCACAATGCCTGGGGTATTGAATTAATGAGCGGCATACCTGGAGGAATTGGCGGAGCTGTCGCGGGCAATATCGCTGCTTATGGACAAGCTGTGTCAGATACCTTGCTTTGGGTGGAAGTCATAGATACCAATGCTGCTCCTGCTAAAATTATACGCTTGAATAAAGAGCAACTAGGTTTAACTTACCGAAATTCAGATTTTCAAAACAATAAACTCGCGGGATGTGTAATTTTAAACGCATGTTTTAAGCTCAGTAAATCAAACAAGAAAAATTTGGAATATTCTTCCGCTCTTAAAGTTGCCGATGAACTGTGTCTAGATCCGCAAAGTCTGCACGACAGGCGCAAGATAATAATGGAATCAAGAAGGCGCGCAGGATCATTACTTGAAGATAATGGAAAAATCATCAAGACTGCTGGTTCGTTCTTTAAAAATCCGATCGTTGAAGAAGCAGTTGCCAAAGAGATCATCAAGCAAGAGGAAAACAACAAAGATTTAGCTAAAGTTATCGCTCAAAACAAAATCCACGGCGGGAATAGCACCAGAGTATCTGCGGCTCACGTGCTTTTAGCAGCCGGGTTTAAGCGTGGTCAATCCTGGGGACCGGTTCGACTCCATCCGGAGCATGTACTAAAAATAGAAAATACCGGCGGCGCTTCATCTCAACAAATCTACGACGTAGCTCAGGAAATAATGCAAAGAGTTAAAGAAATATTGAATATTTCTCTAGAGCCTGAGGTGAAGTTCTTAGGTGAATTTATAAAATAATTTGTAATATAACTAGTTTTATTGTATTGTATTTTGATGGAAAAAGGTGGCAACCCTGAACAATCTCAATATTATGAGGAAATTAAATCTGCAAGAGAAAAATATATTCGTGCAGTAATCACTCCTAGAGTATCAAGGGCTCATGAAATTGAACCCAAGTTTGTTGAACGTATTGAGGAAAATTATGCTCGAATAATACTAGGTGGAATTCCAAAAAACTTAACTGATTTTCCAAAAGAAGAACGTAATAAAATGCTAGAAGATCTTGCAAAAATAATTGTATCTGAAAAAGTTGAGAGGTTTTCTGCGTATGATTATGAGTTAGTGCATAATGGATTTGAGCCAGAATTTTTGGAACCCACCGACGAAGATTTGCCCGACGATTTATATGAAGCATTGGGATTTGCTTCAGACAATCCGTTGAGTGTAGACGTGTATTTTAAAACTTTAAAGAAACTTTGCAATCAATCTATAGCTCAATATTTAAGCTTTTCAGAACTTGCTACTGAACGAATAGTCGCGGAATTAAAAGATGAAGTAACTCAAATAGATGAAGCCATTGGATTCCAAATCAATGAATAGCTTTTATTGATCTGAAGGCAAAGGGTAATTAACGCAAAACTGTTTTACTTCTTCACTTAAAGTTTTGATCACAGATTCATCGTTTCTATTCAGCACAGCTTTATGTATCCACTCGGCAACTTGAACCATTTCTTTTTCTTTCATGCCTCGGGTAGTAACCGCCGGAGTACCAAGCCGAATACCGCTGGGTGAAAATGGCGGCAATGTGTCATCAGGAATAGCATTTTTATTAACGGTTAAACCTATCTTGTCTAGTACTTCCTCGGCTTGCTTACCGTTGATGCCAAAAGATTTATTAACATCAATAAGCATTAAGTGGTTATCCGTGCCGTTGGTTATAAGCTTAAAACCTTTTTTCATGAGTTCATCAGCGAGACATTTCGCGTTATCGACGACTTGTTTTGCGTAAACTCTAAACTCCGGAGTCATTGCTTCACCTAACGCTACAGCTTTCGCGGCGACATTATTCATGTGAGGTCCGCCCTGAAAACCCGGAAAGACTTCTCTGTCTATTAAAGTTGCTAGGTTATCTTTTGTTTTCTGAGGTTTTTTAAGAGGATTACCGGCAGCAGCACTCGACATAATCATGCCGCCCCGCGGCCCCCTCAAAGTTTTATGAGTTGTGGTGGTAACTACATCAAAGCCAAATTCAAATGGATTTTTTAAGATACCGCCAGCGATCAGCCCGGCAATATGAGCGATATCCGCCATCAGCACTGCATCAACAGCATCAGCAATTTCTCGGAATTTGCTGTAGTCTAATTCTCTTGGATAGGCAGAGAACCCAGCTAAAATTATTTTTGGTTTTTCCTTCTTTGCAACTTCAAGCATTTTGTCATAATCAATTTCTCCGGTCTCAATATCTTTCATACCGTATCTTACAAACCTATAAAGTTTTGCCATGGTCGTCACTGGGTGGCCATGCGTAAGATGGCCGCCGTGCGATAAATCCATACCCAATACCGTATCGCCCGGCTCAAGCCATGCATGGTAAACCGCGATATTTGCCGGTGCGCCGGAATGAGGTTGAACATTAGCATGCTTACAGCCAAATATCTGTTTGGCTCTATCGATAGCCAACTGTTCTAGGGGGTCGGTAAAATCTTGACCACCATAATATCTTTTCCCGGGATACCCTTCGGAATACTTATTCGTAAATACTGATCCAAGAGCAGTTAAAACGTCACGGCTGACGTAATTTTCTGATGGAATAAGTTCCATCCCTTCACGTTGGCGCTTGGTCTCTGCAACTATAAGTTGGTGGACTTTTTTATCTCTCATTTAGACTCAAGTATAGCAAAACTTAATTAACAGTATCACTAGTATTGTTGTATTTAATCTTATATTATTCAAATATGGCTGAGATTATTAATCCAGATTCTGTCGATGCCAGCAAAATTATGGACACGCAACCTACGTCCATAGATATAATAACTACCCATCTTTCCGACCCAAGAAAAGAATTATTAGAAGATTATGATTATTTAGTTAAATCAAGGGCTTTGCCGCCTGAACATTGCTTCGAAATGTCGGGTAATTTAACAATTAATACAAGTGAAAATCGATTCGATATAGAAAAAGGATGTTCTCTTTTGGTGGCTCTTTCCAGACGATTTTTTAGAGGATATTATCTTAGAGTGGATGATGACAGCTATTTTCTTCGCAAAAGAGAGCCTTCTAAGTATAACTCCGAGAAGGTTGTTGCCATCCACGATGGGATAGACAGTACACCTCACATAGAGGTTCTTAAACAATGTAGTGATGATTCATCAAAGCTTGTTGATCAAGGTAGTTATGAATACTTAAAAGTCGCAACGGTTTTTCATGTACTTTCAGATGCCCTTAGAAACATTGAACAATAATTTATTTATTACAATCATGATATACTATCCAAATCATGACACTGGAAAAGCAAAAGATTGGCAATTTTATACGTCGTATACGTAATGAAAGAGGTTTGACACAACAGCAACTTGCCAGCAAATTAAATACCAGCCAAAGCGCCATAAATCGAATCGAAAAAGGCCGGCAAAATTTAAGTATGGAGATGCTGGCACGGTTAAGCGACGTTTTGGACGCCTCGATAATTACTTTTTCCGGAGGCAGCACTAATTACAAAATCGAAGGAGGGCACTCTCTTAGCGGCGAGATTGAAACAAAAGTTTCAAAAAACGCATCGGTTGGGCTGCTTTGCGCATCACTATTAAATCAGGGGACAACCGTCTTAAGAAAAATCCCAAAAATTGAGGAAGTTTTTCGCATAATTGAAGTGCTGGAGAGTATTGGTGTAAATGTTAAGTGGCTAAAAAATAATGATCTTGAGCTTAAACCGCCTAAAAAACTTAGGCTGGACAAAATGAATTTGGAAGCCGGTAGAAGAACGCGCTCGGTTATTATGCTTATGGGGCCGCTGGTGCACCTATTTAACAATTTTAAAATTCCGTATGCCGGCGGGTGTAGGCTGGGCAAACGTTCAGTTGCTCCCCATCTATATGCCTTGGAAGAATTTGGCGTTAACGTAAAAACCACTGGAGGATATTACCATACTAGCGTGAGGAAAAAACAACCAGAACGATTGGTTTTATACGAAAGCGGCGACACTGTTACAGAAAATGTGTTGATGACAGCCGCAAAAATGACAGGCACCACAGAAATCCGCATGGCATCAGCAAATTATATGGTACAGGAAATGTGCCTTTTTCTTCGCAAACTTGGAGTAAAGATAGAAGGACTGGGGACAACCACTCTTAAGATAACAGGCGCACCGGTAATTAATAAGCGAGTCGTATACTCGCCTAGCGAAGACCCTATTGAATCAATGCTTTTTCTTAGCATCGCTGCCATAACTAATTCGCGCCTGACAATCAAGAGATGTCCATTTGAATTCCTAGAGCTTGAGCTATTAAAGCTAAAACATATGGGTTACAACTTTAAAATAATTAAAAAATACAAAGCTGATAACGGCTACACTGATTTAGTCGACATAAAAACCGAGCCAAGCGTGCTTGTGGCGTTAACGGAAAAAATAGAAGCTCGCCCATTTCCTGGGCTTAACATAGACAATCTTCCATTTTTTGTACCGATCTCAGCAATAGCTAAAGGCAGAACTCTAATTCATGACTGGGTTTATGAAGATAGGGCAATTTATTACACAGAATTAAATAAGCTTGGAGCAAGTATTTCGCTAGTAGATCCGCATCGAGTTTATATAGATGGCCCGAGTAAATTTCGCCCAGCTGAAATAGTTGCGCCCCCAGCTCTAAGACCCGCTGTAATAATTTTAATCGCAATGCTTGGCGCGAATGGGGTGTCAGTACTTAGAAATGTTTATTCTATTTCAAGAGGATATGAGAATTTACCGCAAAGACTAAACTCCATCGGCGCAAAAATTGAAGTCATGCGCGATATTTAATTTAGTAGACTATCAGGACAACCTAAGCCTAACGTTATCAACAAGACTTTCGAGCGGGGTGTCGCTTTTTATCAAATAATCTATGGCCTCAAGCGAGAGCGCTTTGTTTATTACATCTTGATTGTCGATATTTGTCAGAAATATAACTGGCAGTCCTTTTCCCCATTTTTTCTTACGGATTTCTTCGAGTACTTCAATGCCGCCCTTTTTGGGCATTCGCTCGTCCAGAAGAATTAAATCAGGAGATAAATCCTCAGCTTGTTTTAACGCTTCCTCGCCATTAGCAGCCAGTGCTACAGCGAACCCTGCCTCGCGAAGAGCCAATGCAGCAGCATGGCTAAAACCAGGGTCATCATCAGCTAAAAGAATTGTTAATTGTTGTTCGTCCATATTCTGCCTGCTAGCATATCACTGGGTTACTTTGCAACGCAACTTAATCCAAACCTCACTCAGTATCGATCTTGTCATGATAAATAAAGTGAAATTCCAACCTGCCGATAATTCTACTTATCACAACTATTAGTAATGCCAGCATAATAGCTAGCTTAATGAGTCCAAGCGCAACCACTATGCCAACGCCGGCAGAAAATAGAATAGAAGCCGCGGTTGTTAAAAAATATACCCTATGAGTCTCAGAACTTTTCAGTACCGTACCCGCTCCGATAAAGCTAACACCCACAATAACAGCCTCTAAAATACGGGTTGGGTCCGCGGATACTATAGAACTAACTTGGCTAAATTGCTCTATCAACACCTTGCTAACGGACACAACCAAAGCGGCTGAACCGGAAACAAACATATTAGTACGGATCCCAGCAGGTTTGCCAATTGTTCCTCGTTCAAATCCGATCAAACCGCCTAGTGCCATGCTTATCAGTACATAAGAAAATATTTCCCACTCGTTGGAACCCATAAGCAGGAGTATATCAAAATGCTAACGTTAATGTAAGGACTGCTTAGCGAAAGAGTTATCTTATCTCTCTCCAAATACTGTCTCCAGATCTTTCAAATTTTTGCTTTACGGCCGACCATGCCTTAACATGAGCAAACTTGTACCGGCTATAGCCACAGTCGTCAGCTTCTTTTTTAGAACAATTTTCCCAAGTATCGTTAAAAACGCCCATGTATAACTTTTGAGCTTTCTTTGGTAAATTAGCCTTAATTCCTTCCGGAAGATCTTTAAATGAGCTATACATAAATCCACTTTTCACATATATTAATTAACAACATTAATTTAAGAATAAAAAAACTCTAACATCAATCGAGATCGTTGATCGTATATTGTTTAATAACATAAAAACCGAGCAACGATCTCGTAGTCGTCAAGCTTGTCATCAATAGTGATGTTGGTGAGATTTACTTTATATTAAGGAGGCAACATCCTATAGTAAGTGCTAAACCAGCGATCACTATTCTTAGCCCACGCCAGCCTAGCACTTTGTTCACCGAACTCGATCCCATTGCATATATGTCGCATGGATTGTTGACCGGCGTGGTATGTGCCCCTATTAAATAATTTATTGGCACACCACGACGCGGTACCTCGCAATACCCACACAACTTTTTGCAATGTGTCGCCCGCTATCCTTTGAACCGCGTACTTTGTTTCGACTAACAACTCTTTTTTCATTATTGTTGCCCCCAAATTACGGCAAAGGTAGTGTCTCATAGTTATAATTTTTTTTCCGTTTCAATAATTACTTAACACCTGTTATAATGTAGGCGTGAAGTTAGTAAGATTCCTTACAAATGAAGAAGGAATATCCAGTTTTTTTTAGAGAGGGTCAAGTCAGACGATATGGCAAAGGTCAAATCTTACTTTATCAAGGCGAAAAAACAAACGATATATTTTTGATCAAAAAAGGCTACGTAAAAGTATATGACATTACCAAAAGTGGTAATGAAAAGCTGTTGATGTTACTCGGAGAATGCGATATCCTCCCTCAAATAATGACCTTTGGCAAAAATGAACCGCTGCTTTATTTCTACGAAAGTCATAGTGACGTTGAATTACTGGCATTAAAACAAAGTGCTTTAATAGACGAAATTAACAAAAATCACGAGACGGCTAAAATTTATCTGAGGTACTACATCAATCAAGCACGAATACTCATGTCACGCATAGAATGCCTGGAAGCTTCGGTTACGAAAGTTAAAATTGGATTAGTTCTTATGTATTTGGTGAAGGCCCACGGCAAAAAAAAGCTTATGGCAAAAAGTAATATTTCTACAATCTTGCCCCAAATCACCCATCAAACAATAGCCAACATGGCTGGCGTAACAAGAGAGACCGCTAGTTTGCAGATGAAAAAACTCGAAAAAGAAAAAATTATCAGAAACAATAAAAACAAAAACTTAGAAGTAAATTGCTCAAAGTTAAAGAAATTGCTAAACAAGTAAACTCGAATTTTGGGGCGAACGATGGGGATCGAACCCACGACCTCCGGGACCACAACCCGGCGCTCTAACCGACTGAGCTACGTTCGCCACAAATGTTTAACAGAGAAACAGTAGCACATTTTTATCCATCGAGCCAGAGAGTAGGTGTATGTTTATAACGCTGCAAATTGCTTGAAATATTTATAAGCGCCGATCGACCAAAGCTGAGGATTGTTTCCTACAGGCATGTGGTCATCCGCTCCGACAAGTTCAGCAAAACTATTTTTAAGAAATCCTGCGACCTGTAAAGCTCTTTCCTCAACACGTTCAAGCCCATAATTTAACGCTCCCATGTGAATAAACGCTTGTTCAAAAACCCACACATAATCAGTATGATAACGATCAACAGTGTGTCCATTAGGCAACCCAGCTCTGTATCCAAATGCGGTTTCAAGATTTTGGCTATATAGCCCAATGGCCTCTGCTTTCTCTTCGGGCATAATTTCAGGGGGAATATAAGCCAGGCAATGAAGCGAGTCAGAGCTGGGAGGATCACAAACGTAACCTTCCCCATCAATAGAGCTCACGAAATGATCATCTTTCCAAAACGCATCAATCCCGCGTTGAAACATTTTATTACCTTGCGATATAACCCCACTATCGCCTATTGCTTCACCGACTCCCAACAGCGCGGCAGCATTTTGAAAGTGCGGCAAGGCATATGCCACGGGATATGTCGCTTCCGGCTTAAATCCATTTTGCGCCGAATCTTTCCAGTAAGTCACTTTCAACGCAAAATTTTTACCGCCGCACCACCTGGGAGTTTCAAAAAATATACCATCGATTACGTGTTTATTGATGTACTCACAGGCTCTGTCTATATTAGTAATGTACGCGGCTAGTAGCTCGGGTTTGGTTTCGCTTAGTTTTGATAACCCCAACAGAAATAATGCAGTAGTGTCACAGGCATTATACGTAGTAAGTTTCCCATTTATCCTCACACCTGGTAATTCGTGATGAATTTTCCCTCGTTCTTCTCCCGTAAAAGAGTCTACTTTACTGCCTTGATGATAAGCGCTAAATTTTATTTGATTCTCTAAAGCTGTTAAATCTTGGGCAAGCAACGCATAAATAATGCTATCTCGAGAAAAATTTGACTCGTAGTCAGGTTTTCCAGCACAGTACAATCCATCGCCAATCTCCAGTTCTCTGAGCGAATCTTCAACTAACGACACTTCGACTTCTGGATTCATTCTATAACCATCATACACCAGTATTTACTGTCATGGTTGAGTAAAATGGCACCCCGGGAGGGACTCGAACCCCCAACCTTGACGTTAGAACCGTCTTGCTCTATCCATTGAGCTACCGGGGCATGACAAATACACTATATCATCTGTTACTATAAATCAATAAACGGTCGATTGGATGCTTTTTGGCTGAACATTAGCAAATGTGCTACACTTTCGAGTATAAAACATAAGAATTTTGCTTATGGAAAAAGAAGAAAATAGCAACAACGGCGGTTCTAAAATTACAGTAAAAAGCTCCAGTGATGAGAAAACTGCGTCCAGTGACAATAATAAACCAACGCCCGTAGATGACGAGTTGCTTGGTACTATAAATCTGAAAGATTTACCCCAAGACGAAAAAACTGATAGCGAAAATACTCCTGAAAACGAACCGATAAAAATCACTAATAGTAATAGTAAGCCTCCAAAATCCAAATCCGGCAAGGGTAAAAAATTTTTAATTTTGTTTTTAATTTTGTTGCTACTGGGGGGCGGGGCAGCTGCGGCGTGGTGGTTCTATTTTAAGAAACAAAATACAGGCCAAAACGCTCAAACATCAACAGACACTACAAGCCAGCAACAACAGGCTGAAAATGCCTACAAAATGCAAAAAGCGGTTCAAATTATCTACGCTCATGGCGGTGAAATTGACGCGCCTGGCTTAATTTATTCACGACCTGCAACTGGAGGCGAGCGCAAAGAAATCGCTTCTGTTGAGAAGCTCGGTGGTGTTGCCGCGCAATATCGAACGGGGTCTTCTTATGTTTATTTAGACGGCAAGAATAGTGAGCCAACCCAAATATGGCTTTCTAAAGGAGAAGAGGTCCCCAAAAAAGTGCATGAACTTTCAGGGTCTTCATCAATAATTTTGAGTGTGGTTTTAAGTAAAAACGAAAAAACCATTTACTATTCAAAAATTCCAAACCCCTATTCAACTGGTGTAGGAGGAGTTGGAACAAGTAAACTCTACAAGCTCGGCGTTGATGGCGGCAAGGAAGAAGAACTTGGCACAGTTGAATCTAGCGCAGCATTTCTTTATGCGGTGTCAAAAGACGAATCAAAATTGCTGGTGGCTAAAGGCTGTTATGCATGTGATGGCGCTCCAGGTGCTCCCGAAATTTTTACAATCGCGGATAAAAAGCTTAGCAAAACATTTGAAATGGAAGCCAATAGTTTTGGGGCATTTTCAATTAAGCCGGATTTTTCTAAAATCGTTTATGTTGAAAATACCGTAGACAAAAGCAAAACCGAAGACGGTTTGCTGGGATATTACGCTGGTCCGCCCCACAAAATTCATCTGCTGGATTTAGGCAACAAGGAAGATAAAGTCATCGCAACTGTTGGTGAAAAGTTAGGCAGTAGTTTGGATAGCACCTTTACGCCACAAGTGGGCTGGGGGCAAACCGAATCAAGTTTTGAACCATATTTCACTAGTGAGAAAAAGGTCTCACTTTATGACACCAGCTCACAAAAAGAATCTGTCTTATTCGAGTCAACTACAAAAGCCGTTGAGAAAGTTTATTGGGTAAGCACAAAAGAAGTGATTGTTGGCATAAAGGCTGATGAAGTTGGCGGAATGACGATAGATCACTATGACGTCAGTGCCAAAAAAGCCGATAACATAATGGAAACAACAGACTTGACCAAAATCCTTGGGTTGATAGTTGAATAGCTAATATTTCTAACAAAGTTACAAACCAAGCGTTAGCTGTTTGTAACTTTGAAAGGAGGAATAACGAGAAGCTGGAGCAATAAAAAACATTTTTTATTGCAAAAGCTGATAGTGAATTCCGACGTGGTGCGAGTGGCGGGAATCGAACCCGCATCTCTTGCTTGGAAGGCAAGTATAATAGCCTTTATACAACACTCGCTTTTAGCTATGCGGTATTATATCAAAGGGGTAATTAATTATGAAACTAGCAAGCCCAATATTTAACCATAACGAGACAATACCGGCTAAATATACGTGTAAGGGAGAGGACATAAATCCGGAACTTCATATAGAAGATATACCGGAAAATACGCAGAGCCTTGTTTTAATCGTTGACGATCCGGATGCTCCAGCCGGCACTGCTAATCCAGGGTGGGTGCATTGGGTCGTATTTAATATTTTGCCAGATACGAAAATAATTCAAGAAAATTCATTACCGCCGTCCTCGACTCAAGGGCAAAATGATTTTGGTAGAACTGCGTGGGGCGGGCCCTGTCCTCCATCAGGAACGCATCGATACTTATTTAAAATTTACGCACTTGATTCAAAGCTAAATTTAAATAAAAATGCTACAAAATCCGACGTTGAAATGGCAATGCAGAATCACATTATAGATTCAACTCATTTAGTGGGGTTGTTTTCTCGTTGAACGGATTCGGCTGATATATCCTGAACATCTAAATGCAGCATCGCACCGGCTTGAGCTTCGCCGCTTAAAATTCTTTTGGCAACAACATTTTCTACGGAACGTTGAACCATCCGGCGCATCGGCCTGGCACCAAGCCGCGCATCATAACCGTTATCAACCAGCCATTGCTTAGCAGCCTGAGTTACGTCCACTTTTATTTTTTGCTTATCGAGAACTTTATTTACCTCTGTGATTAGCAAATCAACCACCTGTAAAAGTTCATTTTTATTAAGTGGGCGAAACAATACTATTTCATCAAAGCGGTTTAGAAATTCGGGCTTAAACTGACCGCTGCTAATAAGTTGGTCAATAAAAGATTGCTCGAAAGACTCCAGGTCCTCACCTGCCTCAATATGTTTACGAACCTCATCCGCGCCGGCGTTCGACGTGGCAATAACAATAGCATCTTTAAACGAAACTGATCTGTTACTAGTGTCTTTTATTTGGCCTTCATCAAGAAGTTGAAGTAACACGTTCACGACATCCGGATGAGCTTTTTCAATTTCATCAAATAGCACGACACTAAAAGGTTGGCGGCGGACTTGGCTTAAAAAACTCATACCGGTTTCGCTTGATGAAGCCGAGAGCAAACGTTCTACATCCTTGCTTTGAACGTATTCATTCATATCAACCCTGATCATGCGATCGCTTCCCCCAAAATATACATCAGCAAGAGCTTTGGTTAATTCCGTTTTTCCCACTCCAGTAGGCCCAAGAAACATAAACGTACCTACGGGTTTATTAGGGCTACCTACACCGCTGCGAGAACGTCGCAGAGCATCAGAAACTACTTTGACTGCTCGCGTTTGATTTATCATACGGTTATGAATCTGGTCTTCAAGATTCAAAAGTTGTTGTTTTTCGGTTTGCGAGGCTACTTGAACTTTAACGCCAAGAGTTGCCTCAATGCTTTGTTGCACAGATTCTGGAGTCACAAGTCCGTTTTGCGCATTTGAAACTGCCATTTCTAAAACTTTGATCGCTTTGCCCGGAAACGCCTGATCTTGCAAATATCTATCAGCCAAACGATATGCTTCTCTTAAAGCCTGGTACATAAAAGTTACGTGATTTTTATATTCTATTAACAAAACCTGGTCTTCCATAATACGCATGGTGCCAAACTCATCCGGTTCTGGAACCGCTAGATAATTCATTACGCCAGCAAGTGAGGGATTGTTTGCCGAGAGTTCCTGCCATTGCTTAGGGGTTGTAGCTAAGATAATTCTTACTTTGCCGGCTTGGAGAATTGGTAATAAAACATTACTCAGATCAACCGATCCGGTACCTTCATGTAAAAATACCTGTGCTTCATCAAAAAACAATATTATATTTTTTGCATGATAAGCTTCATTGATTATTCTTAAAACCAGATTTTCTAAAGAACCTCTGTCTTGAACTTGAGAGAGTATGGTTGATGCATCCAAAGAAAATATTTGACTGTATCGCAAGCCTGAAGGAACAGAATTGTCCATTAAAAGTCTCTCAGCAAATGAAAGAACAGATGTAGTTTTGCCAGCTCCAACGTCTCCGACTAAAATCACGTTGTTGCGTGTTCCGTTTTTCATGATGTTGATCATTTGATCTACAGTTTTTACGTGAATTTCAACGTCTCGGGTCAATAAACCACCCGTTGCCTGAATGTCGTTGCTTATGTTATAACCAAGGCGACTCAGCAAAGGTGTATAACCCGCCGTCCAGTCTCTGGCAATGCCACCAAAACTGCGGCGTTGTTTCAGTCTCTCCGCTACGATTTCTATCCTGTGCTGCCACGTAATACCTGCTATTAAATCAGCTGGCTCAAGTTGAAGCTGTTTTAAATAGGCGTCGTGCCCGGGAATCGTAAATAATAGAGCCGTGGTAAGGGTAGCACTCGTGATACTGGTTTGATGTTCAACTTTTGCGAGTTCGGCAGCTGCAGCTAACACTATAGGGGTGTGCCCGGGGTCTTTGCTGAGTGATTGCTCAAATATGGCTGTACCGATTCCATATCTCACAGTAAAAAATCTTTGACGCCATAAGCCATTTACAGCTTGCCATAGGTCATAAGGAGAAGGATTTTTGGCTCGAAGACGCCCCAGAACTCTAGAATCCAGAGCTAAATGCAAGGCAATTGTACCTGAGTTTGGATTAAATTCACCTTGAGAATTTCCAAGATCTCCTAGATACCATAAATATATTATTAAATCTGCTAGAGCAAGTGCGCCCACCAAATAACCTACCCTTAGCCCAACATACACCATAAGAGCTGCAACAATTACTAACAAAAATGCGAATATTCTCAGTAGAGTTCTTTGATATCTTCGGCTTAACAAACGTGCAAATCTAGCTTTTCGTGCCCTAATATGATTGAAGTCAAAATTTAAATTCATAAGCCCGCTACCCCAACACCCGCCAGCGCTAAAACAATAACCAATATCGGTAATAGTGGCCACAGTACTACGATCAAGATACCGGCTACAGTAGCCAATACCAGACTGAAACCAGCTGCGATTAGTACAAACGTACGCACCATGAACCCAACAAGCCGAGAAACCATATTATCAACAAGAGCCCTGAGTTTTATACCAATCGCGGATTGCGTGCCAGTATAAAAAACGATCTGCTTCCAAGGTGCAAATAGGGTGCGAAGCAGAATGCCAACAGAGAAATTGTCAGCAAGATTTTGAATCTTATTTATTGATCTCTTTGCAATCCAAACCCATCCCTGGCCATACCACCAGTTAAAAAATGCAATCAAAAGCATGATGCTATTGTAACTCGACTCGGTTAGTTTTTCACTCTGTTTATGTTGACCTTAGAGTGTAGCTAATCACAGAAATCGCAACCATTGAAATTGTCCAGCCCCAATCTATCATCCAGGCAGTCTTTTTTTCTATTTCTATATTTAAAAACCGCTTAAAAACTGTTTGCCAAAACCCCTTATCTTTATCAATTCCACCGGTAGCTTTATTAATATTTGTTAAAACACAACCTCTAAAAATTTTTAAATGGGTTTTTTGCAAGATACCGATAAGTAAAATAACAAAGGGATGCAAAAACCAACTTAGGATCAAACCTCCAATAATTACGACAAAGTGAAGCAGCATTTGAGCGTCATTAACAATACGTTTACTAAATGATGGTTTAGCTGACACAACGCTTTGGCTCATAAATAAACTAAAAAATAAACTGCTGAAGGATTAAACCGGTTGCAACCGGCACAACTATATTATCCCAACCCTTATTCATGGCACCTTCTGTAACTGTCAGAAAAGTTGCAATTACCAGTGCAGTTATTGCTGTAGATGAATTTATTAAACCAATTGCCTGGAAGAAACCAAACAACAAAATCATGGCAACAACAAAGAAAGTTGCGCTGCCAAATATTGTTTTTTCCGCACCGAATATTTTATAGTGAGCGCTTTTCACCCAGGTACCCGCAATGCTGGCAAGACCGTCCGCCAATGCAAGCATGAGAACCGCAACGGAGTAAACCAGCGGGTTTTTGAACATAAGCGCCGAAACTGCTACACCAAGAGGAAATAAGAACTCGCCAAATGTTGATCTCTTTATTTTTCTATCTTTAACGGAGGAAAATACATCCAAAGATCTGGAGAGTACGACAATTACAAAAAACAATACATTTAAGACTACTATTTCACGCCAAGACATAAAATGGGGCAAAGTTGCTAAAATCAACCCGGCGCCAATGTGAATTGATTTTCTGGCATACTCACCGTGCATAAAACCATTTCGACTTAAGATTTCGACTATGACAAGTATTGTTGCGATGGAGAGGAGTGTGACAATAACTGCTAGCATATGCGTTTTGATGAGCAAAACTGCCAATTATTATAACGCACTATGCAAGACATTTGCAGGCTTAGATTAATTTTTATTAAAAAGAGTGCGCAGTTCTATTTTGGCTTGTTCTAAAATTTTCTTTTGTTGTTCTGGTAAAGATTTACCAGCTCTGTTTATATAAAAACTTAGCATAGACATTGATGACTGATAGGACCCTGCTTTTCGCCGTTTACTATTCTCGGCCGATTTCTTCAAAGATAATGCGATTTTTTTAGGGTCTTTCCGGGTAAAAACGCCTTTTTCTAGATCAAGAGCATTACTTTTTTCAGTAACCTCTTGTGCCCATTTTTTTGCCATGACTTAAGGTTTAATCAACTGGTACTTGAGAATGCTCTTTTTGAGACTGCTTTGAAAAATAAAAAATATAGAAAACTTCTAGTATTCCAATGGTATTTACAATTAGTAAAGCGATAAACCAAACTTTATCTTTTTGCCCTGCTGCCCGCCAAAGCGCCCAACCCTTCCAAGTTAAAGACCACAAGTAAATCACAAGCATCCACGTCCAATTATTTTCAATGAATGATTCCATTTATTTTTCCTTTTGATTATTAGATTCTTCTTTAGAAGGAATAATTATGGCAACTATTATATAGGCAATTACTCCGGGAAAAATTCCGGTAAATAAGGTAGCAAGCACCCAGGCAACTCTTATTAAAGTCGAATCAACTTCAAAATACTGGGCAATTCCACCACAAACCCCTGCGATTTTCTTGTCTTTATCTGATAGGTATAACTTTTTCATCATTTAAATTATAACTCAGATGTAGAATATTTATAAAACTCGTCTAACTTGGTCGGGGTGCCGGGACTTGAACCCGGGACCTCCGGCTCCCAAAGCCGGCGCGCTAGCCAACTGCGCCACACCCCGTAACGCATTAATTATCAGACATTAATTGGCAATTGGCAATTGGAAATTAGGATTAGACAAAAGTTCATAAAGTTGAAAGTAGGCATTTGAAATAGCATTTAACAAAAAGTGGCGAGCATAGAAGATGCTTTGCTAGATTGGATAGTCTTCATCAAAAAGCATTGCAACTTGCTGGAGATTATTTATCTCAACTTCTGATAAATTTATGATATCCGGAAATGTAGCTAGATCTTGTTCAGCCAACTTATTGAAAACACCGTATTTGTTGGTGATACTAATATCCCCTGTTTCCATATCTTGATCAATCCAAACACTATCGGGGCTGAATTTAAGTCTTGATATATGGGCGTTATTAAAATTACTTAACTTATGCATTAATTTACCTTCATTATTGAGCTGGGCTAAAAGAAACGTATAATTTACTTTGTTGAATTCTTCTGTGCTAGACATCTGAGTTTTTATTGCCATAACATAATCTTTACCAGTCTCAAAAAAACATAGCTTTTCAATATATACACTAGGCCATTGATTTGTATCTGGTGAAATATATCGCCTTTGATGTTCTTCAAAATAAGCAACTTGGGTAGACACCATACTTGCTCCATTTTTCCCCACATATGTTAGTCTGCAATCTAAACCCTCTTGTTGGATGCACTCTGTAATAGAGTCAAATAGATCACTTGCATAGCCTAAATAATTCAAATGAGCGCCAATTTCTTTCTCATACCCCGCTAGTATTTGCATGCTTCTTTTGTCTAAACCATCCTGCTCCATAAATCTATATAAATCTCCTAATAGTCGAGATTGACTTAGCCAGATGAGTTGTATTGTCTGTTTCTACCAATACTGCATTAAATTGCAAGCTTCCATCCTCTTCTAATTCATTTTTTGATTGAATCTGATTTTGCCAGCGTTTTATAGTAATGTCTAGCTTTACCCCTAAAGAAGAATGAATTGTTCCACACATGCCCACATCTGTTATATGAGCAGTTCGCTTGGGTAAAATCATTTCATCAGCTGTGGGTACATGCCAATGGTCGCCGATTACGGCGGTAACTCGACCATCCAAATAATAACCAATCATGCGCTTTTCGCTAGAATAGTCTCCATGAAAATTAACTATAGTCGCTGATAGATGCCTACCTTCATGTTCTTCCAAAATTTTATCAACACAATCTAGCGGGTGGTCGACACTTAAACCACCAGGAACTGTTGAGCCAAGTAAACTAATTACTAGCACCTCACCGTGAGCTGTATTTATAATTTTATGCCCTCTGCCAGGTGAAGATTTTGGAAAGTTTGCTGGGCGAATTATTGGTTGATTATTATCATCTAGATATTTGTGAATAGATGGGCGATGTAAGCTGTGGTTACCACCTGTAAAAAAATCTACGCCTAAATTTTGCAACTCATGCATGTGCTTGGGCTCAATCCCCTTTCCATGCGTAATATTCTCAGACTGTGCGATTATCACATCTGGTATAAGCTCATTTTTTATTTCGGGCAGTACACGAGCAACAACCTCTCTACCCGGTTTACCCATAATATCGCCAATGTAGAGAATGTTCATAGTATTATTTTATTCTTTATTTCTAATATTTTCTTAACATCTGCGGAAATTTGTTCTGCATTAACAGCTAAAATAAAATGGATACCAAGTTTGGTTGCAGGTAATTGATTCTTTTCCTGATCATCAATCAAAACAACTTGAGTCGGTTTACAATTTAATTTTTTCAATAAAATTTTAAAGAAATCAGAATCGGGCTTTTCTAAACCCTCTTCGTGAGAAAGAACCACAGGATCAAAACCATGATAATACCCTTTTTCACGAAGTAACTTTGAACTGGGTTGAAAAACATTTGAAAATATTGCGGTTTTTATGCCCAATTTCCTTAATAATTTTGCAAGCTTATACACTTTTTCGTTGCGGTTAAAAATGTTTTGGTTCCTCCAAAAATGTTCATGATCTACATCTTTTTGTATATCGTGCCGAGATTTAACAAATTCTAGAAATTTTTTCGAAGATATTTTACCTTTTCTAAGTTCAGCATATAAATCATCGGTATTGAGTTTCTCAAATGGAATATCAAAATATTCGCTAATATATTTCTTACCAGAGCCTAGCGTACCTCCAGTAGATAAAACTCCACCAAAGTCAAAAACTACCGCTTTTATCATAATTTTATACTTAAATTTTAAACATATTATTTAGCATATTCGACTGCGCGAGTCTCGCGAATCACGTTTATCTTAATGGTGCCAGGATATTGCATAGTTGATTCGATCTTATTGGCGATATCACGAGCCAGTTTTATGGCAGAAAGATCATCTATTTGTTTTGGCTCTACAATCACGCGAACTTCACGGCCGGCAGAAATTGCATAAGCTTTGTCTATTCCATCAAAACCAGTAGCAATGTTCTCGAGTTCTTTCATGCGTTCTGCAAAGTTCTCGGCACTGATATTTCTCGCGCCGGGTCGAGCAGCACTAATGGCATCCACGACTCTAACTACCAACGCTTCTGGCGTGGTTGCTTCTACGTCATCATGATGAGCTTCTATAGCGTGAGCGATTTCTTCAGGAACTCCATATTTCCGAGCTAGATCACCGCCGATATGATGATGCTTTCCTTCAATTTTATGTGTGACGGCCTTGCCCATGTCATGAAGCAAGGCGGCATATTTACATGTTCGGACGTCAGCTCCAATTTCTTCGGCAATATTGCCGGCAATATGAGCCATCTCAACCGAATGTTTCAACACGTTTTGTCCGTATGAAGTTCTAAACTTTAGCTCGCCCAAATAGCGCATAAGTTCTTTTGGAATGCCGACAATGCCGACTTCACGAGCAGCATCTTCGGCTGCGCGGTCAATTTCTTTATCGACCTGTTTTCTGGCTTTTTCAACGACTTCTTCAATGCGGCCAGGATGCACGCGCCCATCCTTAAGCAATGTTTCCATAGCAACGCGTGCAACTTCGCGCCTGACTGGATCAAAGCTGGAAAGTATTACCATTCCCGGCGTGTCATCAACCAATATGTCCACACCCGTCTCGCGCTGCAAAGCCTGAATATTGCGGCCTTCTTTGCCGATAATGCGCCCTTTCATTTCTTCATCTTCAAGCTTGATTGCTGTAATGGTTCTTTCAGCAGTAACTTCTGACGCCATTCTTTCCATGGCTGTCAAAATAACGGTTTGAGCCTTTTCTTCAGCATCTTCCTTAGCAGAATTTTGCAGTTTTGATACAAGGCCTTTTAGATCTTCCTTGATATCACGCTCCGTCATTTGCATAAGTTTTTCAGCGGCTTCTTTCTTGGTAAGCTTTGCGATTTTCTCTAACTTTTCCTGTTGTTTCTCACGAATTTTTCTAATCTCGCCTTTTAGATCTTCGATTTCATCTTCATCCTTGCGGATTTTTTCTCCACGCTTATCAAGCTCATCGAGTTTTTTATCCAAAGTTTCCTCGCGATTTAAAACGCGCTTTTCAGCGTCGCTAATTTCTTTGCGACGATTTCTCTCTTCTTTTTTGGCTTCTTCGGCTATGCGAACAGCTTCTTCTTTTGCTTCAAGAATAATTTCTTTGGCTTTTTCTTCTGCTCTCTTTGATTCTTTTTTAGCCTTTTCTTGAATGTTGCCCAAGCGCTTTTGTGTCGCTATGGTACTGGCGCCAAATCCGGCAACTAAAGCAATAGCACCAATAACTATTGTAATTGGATCCATAGGTTTTCCTTTCTTCTATTCCAGGTTTGGGTCAATACATTCAAAAGCCGCAGATAACGGTTAGAGGGATTATTTTAATTATAAAATTGTTATTTTTGACATTAAAAATCCTGAAAAATTGAACTCAATAAACCCGGAATGAAATATTATTAACTTATAACTTTTTTTCAATCATGGATGCTACCATCCAACGCGCATATTCTACTGAAAAACAGTAGAAATTACAATCGCATTTTTACTTACGAGGCTTGGTAATATTTGCTTCACCGCCATAAAAAGGGACAACGATTTTGTCGTCTTGGCTACTACGTAATTTTTCCATTCCAGAGAGCTGCCAATCCTCACCAGTTTCGCCTATTATCGGAATATTTAATGAGTACGCAAAGGTATTAGCAACTGTTATGCCTATTCTCAATCCCGTAAAAGAACCCGGACCTTTGTAAACTACAATACCGCTCAAATCCTGAAGTTTGTTGCCCGATTTTGTGATGATATTTGATATTTCTCTAAGAATATCAACCGAAAGTTGCTTATGCGCATACCAGATTTTCTCAGCGATTAATTTGTCCCTTTGCCACAATCTTATTTCAGCTTTCGGTTTATCCGTTCTTATTGTTAAAACTAAACTCATAGATTTTCGATTAATTTTTTATGTTTTTCATCATGTGCTTCCATTACAAAAGTACGCGAATTTTCACCTGTCGAACGTATAGTAATTTTTAGCCGGTGCGCAGGAAGAACGCCTTGCACAATTTTTCCCCATTCCACTGCGACAACCACGTGATTTTCGTTGACCGATTCCGCAAGCTGAGCCGCTACGACTCCTGCATGATGAAGACGATAAAAGTCATAGTGATGCAACTCTAAATTTCCAGCCTTATAAACTCTGGATATAGTAAAAGTTGGACTTGAGACTTCATCATCTGAACCCATACCTTTTGCTAAGCCTTTAACAAATGCGGTTTTGCCTCCGCCGAGGTCACTGATAAGCTCAATGATTTCTCCGCCTTTTAAAAGCTTGCCGATGTTAAATGCAAGGTTTGTCGTTTCAACTAAAGAATTAACTTTAATTATTTTTCGCATAATATTAACCAGTATAGGGTTAACTACCTCTGTTTGCAAAGAAGCGTAAGCAAACATTATTTTGATTTTGACCTATGGTTATTTGACTCTGCCAACACACACCCCCTGGATAACGTAGAGTTATTGTACCTTTCAAGCCAGGATCTACAAAGCATTAGACTAAAGTATTTACCTGTTTAGCCAATTCGGTTATGCTTAAACTGATGAAACTGCGAAGTAAAAATACCGGGTTTACTATCATTGAAATGCTTGTCGTCATAGTAGTCATCGGGATACTGGCTGCTATAGTTATGGTGCGCTACGTGCCAGACTATAAAGACAGAACTTACAAAAACAGAGGATTCGCGGAACTACAAACGTTTGCTAACGCTACCCGCTTATATGTTCAGAAATACAATGAATATCCCGACGATGTAAACAGAGACGTGCCAGCAGAAATAAAAGAATTTATTGCTGGAGACGAGGAAAATGATGATTGGCCTAATGCCCCTTGGCCCGGCAGCGTGTTTGACTACGACAATTGGCAAAAAGATGACAATAACAACGGCCAAATAGAAGAAGATCTAGGGGAGCACATTGTTCAGCTTAGTATAAGATTTTGCCCTCTCGGAGGAGAGATTGAGACTTGCCAGTTTCCAAACGAAGTATGGGCAGAAAATTTCGACCAGTATAGCTCAGTCTATTACTGCCTTAAAGGAAAATGCAGGGCACATGTTAGCAAACCCATCGACCACCCCGGATACTGCGTTAATTGTGGCGTTCAACCTTCAGGCATGACGAATCAAACTTTCTTTACAAAACTGTAGTACAATACAGTTATTATGCTTTTCTTGAGTAACAAATTTTTAAACGTAGCAGTTGTTAGCATAAATGCCGGTGCTAAAGTTGGCACTGTAACTGAAATGATAATTAACCCCCACAAGCTGCGTGTTGATGCTTTTTATGTAATCTCAAGAGCCACAGGCAAATCGGTGTTGCACGTCGAAGATATACGCGGCTATGGGCCCCGAGGGTTACTTATAGATCACGAAGAGCAATTAATGGATCTTGCAGACTTAGTCAGGCTACAGGAAATCGCGAAAATACGTTATACGCCAATTGATAAAAAAGTTGTTACAGAAGACAAACAAAAGCTTGGAAAAGTAACCGATTTTGTTATAGATTCTGAAACTTTTAAGATAATGAAAATTCATGTTAGACAATCGGTTTTAAAAAATCTTCAAAGCTCAGCGCTTGTAATCGACAGAAGCCAGATAGTCGAGCTTACTAATGACAAAATAATCGTAAAAAGTACAGCCATAAAAGAGCAGGAAGGAAGTGTTTTGAAAGCAAACATGCCACTTCCGTCAATCAAACCTCAGCTTAATCCTGATCCAGCGCCTTCAAAATTGTCTCGTAGTTAAAACCTTTTCTGGCAAGATATTGTTTTAGTTTTAATTCGTCTTGATAACGAGAGTTTTTTCTTTTTTTAATTATCAGTTCACGAATTGCACCCAAATCAGACTGTAAGCAATTATTAATCGCTTCAATGATAATCTCATTTTCTATACTTTTGCGTTTTAGTTCGAATTCTATTTGCCTTTGGCTGGCATTTTTTAGTTCCCTGCGATTTTTGACCCACATTTTGGCAAACTCAAGATCGTTTAGATAATTTTGTTTGGTTAATTTTTTAATAATTTCTTCTGTTTGATCTTGATCCGCTCCAATTCGATCCAAATAATCTAAAATTTCTTTTTTTGAACGCAGGCGCAGTGATAAGTATTTCAAAACTCTATCGTAGTATTTGCCAATAGATGATGCTTTTTTAAACCGCTCAAGTTCCGCGCCTGTAATATCCTGATTAATTTTGAGCTGCAAATCTATCACTTGAATTTGACTTAAAGAAAACTCGTATTTTTCATCAACAAAAATAGAGTAGCGGTCTTTCCGCTTTTGCTGTTTCTCAATAGCGGTAATTTTCATGTAACCAATTTAAACTTCTTTAGCAGCAGCTTCCCGGACTTTTTTATCTATTTCTTTAGTAACTTTAGCGTTTTCTGCCAAATATTTTTTGGCGGATTCACGACCCTGACCAATTTTTTGCCCATTATACTCAAACCACGCGCCCGACTTGCCGACTATTTCGTATTTTACGCCGAGATCAAGTACATCGCCTTCATAGGAAATTCCTTGGTTGTACATAATGTCAAACTCCGCGTTTCTAAATGGCGGAGCGATTTTGTTTTTTACCACTTTTACTCGATGTCTACCCCCAATAATTTCTTCCCCGCTTTTGAGCTGACCGATTCGGCGAATGTCCATTCGAACCGAAGCGTAAAATTTCAAAGCATTTCCACCGGTGGTGGTTTCGGGATTCCCAAACATAACTCCGATTTTCATGCGAATTTGGTTAATAAAAATAACCGTTGCTTTTGATTTATGGACTATTCCGGCAAGTTTACGTAACGCCTGGCTCATCAAACGAGCCTGAAGGCCAACGTGAGCATCACCCATATCACCTTCGATCTCTGCTTGCGGCACCAAAGCCGCAACCGAGTCAACCACGACCAGATCAACTGCATTTGAGCGAACCAGAGTTTCAGTTATTTCAAGTGCTTGCTCTCCGTTATCCGGCTGAGAAATTAGCAATTCCTCAATGTTAACTCCGAGCCTTTTAGCATATTGAGGATCAAGCGCATGTTCGGCATCCACAAACGCCGCGGTACCGCCATTTTTTTGAATCGAAGCGATAGCGTGCAATGTAAGCGTAGTTTTTCCGCTCGACTCCGGCCCATAGATTTCAATGATTCTGCCCTTTGGCAAACCTCCACCAAGTGCAATATCAAGCGACAAACTGCCGATTGAAAAGGTTTCGACATCTATTTTATGAGCGTCTCCCAAGCGCATAATTGACCCGCTGCCAAACTGTTTTTCAATTTGCTCAACCGCCAAGCCCAATGCCCTTGATTTGCCATTATCTGGTTTTTCTTTTAGTTCAGTTTTTTTTACTGACACAACTCCTCCTTTACTCCAACCCATAATTTCAATAGATAGTATAGCTGGCTTTGAGTCATTCCAAAAGCGTAAGCGATTATATATAATAGCTAGTTGAGATGATGATTCCCGATTCCATGGTCCAGCAAATGTTGCTGGAGGCTGGCAAAATCAAAGAAGATCAAGCTAAAGAACTGCTGGAACAGGTCAAACAAGCAAAAAGGCCGCTCCAGGAAGTTGTAGTTAAGAATAACATTATTTCCGAAAAGGAACTTACTCAACTTTACTCTAAAGAAATTGAAGTTCCCTTTATAGAAATCGACACAAAGGAAATTGATAAAGAGACTTTAAAGCTCGTTCCCGAAAGAGTTGCCAGAAAATATAACGTCGCCCTCATAGGTGTCAAGAAAGACGGATCCAATATGCTTGCCATGGAGGATCCTGACGATGTTCAGGCGCTCGATTTCTTAAAGAAATTGCTCGGCAAAAAGCTGGAAGTCTACATCGCGCCAAAGCAGGATATTTTGGCTGCTTTAGACCAATACCGAGGCAACATCAGCAGCGAGATAACCAAAGTCATTACAGAAGACGATGAAGAAGTTGATGAAGAAGTTGATGAATCGGATTTGGCTGAGGACTCCCCTATTGCTCAAACAGTGAATTTGCTAATTGAGTATGCTGTTAAATCTGAAGCTTCCGACATACACATAGAGCCAAGAGATAAATTCGTACAAGTACGTTATAGGATTGATGGAGTTCTAAAAGAAGCCAATAAACTTCCAAAGAAAATACTTGCCTCACTAGTTTCGCGCATCAAAATTTTGTCAAATTTAAAAATCGATGAACGCCGTGTACCCCAAGATGGTAGATTTAAAATTAACTTAAATGGCAGAATTTTTGCTTTCCGTGTTTCAACTTTACCGGTTGTCGATGGCGAAAAAGTAGTGATGAGAGTGCTTGATGAATCAAGCGATGCCCTGTCTCTAGAAAAACTGGGTTTTTGGGGCAAGTCTCTAGATGTTATCAATAACGCCATAGTTCAGCCTCATGGCATGATCTTAGTCACCGGACCAACCGGTTCGGGCAAGTCTACTACTCTACATAGCGTTCTAAACATACTTAATAAGCCTAATATTAATATTTCAACTATAGAAGATCCCGTTGAATATAAATTAGAGGGAACCAATCAAACCCAAGTAAACCCAAAAGCCGGAATGACCTTCGCCAACGGACTTAGAGCACTCCTGAGACAAGACCCGAATGTAATAATGGTCGGAGAAATTCGAGACAAAGAAACCGCTGGACTGGCAGTTCAGGCAGCTTTAACCGGCCACTTGGTGTTTTCAACTCTGCATACAAACAATGCCGCTACTTGCCTGCCGCGTTTACTGGACATGGGCATCGAGCCTTTTCTGATTGCTTCTACCGTCCGTGCGGTAGTTGGCCAGAGATTGGTGCGTAAGATCAATCAAGAAGGTTGCGAACAATACCAGCTAACAGAAAATGAAAAAAATCAAATAGAAAATATATTTAACATTAAAACCAAACAGGACTGGGATAGAGTATATACCTTGGCGAACCAATACCGCGAGGCTATGGGAGAGAAAAAAAGCGATACCTTTACACTTTGGCGCCCTAAGCAGGGTGATAGCTCAAAAGCTCCCGGATATAAAGGGCGGATGGGGATTTATGAAGTATTGGGCATCTCACCTGCAATTCAACAGCTAATTGTCAGCAATGCCACAAGCAGCCAAATTCAAGATCAGGCTGTTAAAGAAGGTATGAACGTTATGCAGCTAGACGGCCTGATAAAAGCTATGGTTGGGCTAACTTCTATAGAAGAGATTCTAAGAGTCACGAGAGAATAATCATGCCCAAATTTACTTATAATGCTGTTAATAAAAAAGGTGAAAACGTAAACGGTACTATTGAGGCATCAACAAAAGAAGCCGTGGCGGATACTTTGACGAAGCAGGGATTAAAACCATTACTTATAAAATTACAGAAAACCGGATTTGATCCGAATAATATAAACATTAATCTCAGCTTTTTGGACCGCGTTAGGACCAAAGATCTAGTAATTTTTACGCGACAACTGTCGACTATGGTCAACGCTGGCGTCCCATTGGTGAGGTCTTTGGCTACCCTTCAAAATCAAACGCAGAGTAAAAAATTGAAGACTGTTTTAGCAGCTGTTACTAAAGACGTTGAAGCGGGCATTCAACTGGCAGATGCTCTCGAAAAACACCCTTCAGTATTTTCAGAGGTTTACGTAAATATGGTTAGAGCTGGTGAGGCCGGGGGAATACTTGACGATATCCTTAAAAAGCTGGCTTTCCAACAGGAAAAAGACGCAAGTATTAAGAAAAAACTGAAGGGAGCGATGACTTACCCTGCGGTACTAATGTTTATTACTATAATCGCGTTTTTTGCCTTAACGATATTTGTGGTGCCAAAAATTGGCGCCATGGTGAAATCGTTAGCCGGCGAAGACGCCACGTTACCTATTCAAACCACAATCATGCTCGGAATCAGTGACTTCTTAAGAGGCTATTGGTTCATATGGATACCCGCTATAGTGGGAACGATTATCGCCCTTAGAGCCTATATAAAAACTAAGAGCGGTAAGCGTAATTTTCATTTGTTTTTACTTAAGGCACCGATAGTTAAAACTATTGTTACTAAAGTAGCTGTAGCACGATTTTCACGCACATTTGCTTCATTAATGTCCGCGGGCGTGACAGTTCTTGAAGCAATTCATACTACCAGTGGAGCAATAGGAAATATAATTATCGCAGAAGAACTTAACAAAGCGGCGGAGGCTGTAAAAAACGGCAAGCAGCTTTCCGAGCCACTATCAGAGAGTAAGATTTTTCCTGCCATAGTCAGCCAGATGCTGGCAGTAGGCGAAGAAACTGGCCAGACTGATACCATTCTTATTAAAGTAGCTGATTTTTACGAAGAGGAAGTTGATACATTAGTTGATAGTATGAGCTCCATCATAGAACCGATCATGATAGTTATTATGGGAGCTATGGTCGGGTTGATTGCGGCCAGTGTCATAGGGCCAATTAGTAGCCTCACTAAACAGATTAAATAATTTATATCGCTACTTATTAAGTGTTGACACAGATATGCTAATGCTTATAATAGTTCTCAGATGCTTGACTCTGCATTAGATGCAGGGTAAGTAGAATAAAAAGAACATAATTAAAGGAGGGTGGGCTAAAATGTTCACGAAACTAAAAAAATCTCAAGAGGGTTTCACAATTGTTGAACTCTTAATCGTAATTGTCGTTATAGGTATCTTGGCGGCACTAGTATTAACAACATTCCAGGGAGTTCAGGCACGGGCTAGAGACACTGAACGCAAAACTGACGTAAACGCTTTGCACACGCATTTGGAAGTTTACTACAACGATAATGGAAGGTATCCTACATTAGCTCAGGTTACCACAGCAAACCTTCCAGGTCTTGATCCTGAAGCATTGAATGATCCAAATGGGAACGCGCTAAGCGCAAACGCTCCTTTCGCATATGTACCTGCGCCAACAAACTGTGACAACACCAACAACGACTGTACCAGCTATACTCTTACAGCTACCATGGAAGAGGAAGCAAACTATGTCAAGGGCAGCTTGAATTAAAACAGCAAGTTGAATTTAGAACAAGGCGCTTTTCATGTGAGCGCCTTTTTCTTTGCCTATTTTTATCATAAGCATTTACGCCGCCTTAATTATTAAGTAGGATATAAGATAGATGAGTATGCCATGAGGTATAAAGAGTTTGGATTTACCATACCCGAGTTATTAGTGACATTATTTGTTCTGGTCACTGCTTTTATTAGTTTTACTACGTTATTCGTAGCCATTGATAGTGTTAGTACCAAAAATAAATTACTGCTTGACGCGAACGGGGCGGCTTATGCCAAAATTCAGGAATACGAGAATATGGAATTTACAAATATTCCCACTGGCAGTACATGTGATGACGGTTCAAAAACAAACGAAGTCGAAGATTTTTCCGGTAGCCTTCCTTCCTCTTTATTCGCGCCTAAAACAGGAAAGGTATATGTAGTATCTGTAACTCAAAGCCTGAAATTAATTTGCGTAGAAGTGTCCTATAGAGATAACAATGGCAATAAACTCATAGAATATGCCGACTTTATTCATGAAAGCGGGTACGGTAGATGAAAATATTCAACCAAAAAGGCTTTACACTCGTAGAAATACTGGTTGTCGCGCCGATTTTCATATTAGTAGCAATGGGTATGCTTGGATATTTAATAGAAAGATATGGTCAAACTCTTATTAAGTCAGCCGAGGTTAATTTAATGGTTGACGCGCAAACAATTACTTTAAATCTAGAAGACGAACTTGCGTTCGCCACAAACTTTGGCGATACGCTTGGGGCAAATTTAAGCGATCCAAACGAACCAAATGGAGGCTGGACCTTCAACACAACTCCAAATACGTTAATAATCTACGAACAGTCAAGAACGGGAGACATACGCGACCCTAATAGCGATGTAATTTTTGCTCAGCCATGCGATGGAACGTCTATAGCACTAAATAATCTTATCTATTTTTCTGAAGATAACAATAATAACGATTATAAAAGCCTTTATAAAAGAACTGTCGTGCCAGATAGCGCGGATATCTGTGCCACAAATTTCCGGCAATTAACTTGCCCAAGCGAAACCGTGGGTACAAATGGTTGCAATCAAGCAGACGCGTTGGTAACAGATAAATTAATTGACTTTCAGGTTACTTATTATGACGAAGATAATGCCGTAATCGACATGGGCAACGGAGGGAACCCGCTTGACGCGGAAAAAGTAGCAATAGCAATTACTTTGGGAGATATTGCCTATGGAGAAGAAGTCCAGGCGTCGTCATCATTAACAGTAAAGAAGTTTAATTAATATGAAATTGATTAGTCGACACAGCAATAAAGGATTCCTGATACCGTCAATCATGATAATTATTGCTCTTATTGGCATTGTGGCAATCTCTACTCTTAGTATGGTCAACACAAGCCAATATGCCGCTTCAAAACAAAGTTACCAGCAAATGGCTCATATAGCCTCAAAGGCGGCGCTTGATTTCGCAAAAGAACAGTTTGAAGATAATCAAAATTTCGGGGGCATTAACGCAGCTAATCCCTATATAGATCCTGATGACGGTCAAAGTTATACAGAAATTGAGATTATTAAAAATGATAAATATCGCGTAACTTTTCAAATTGATGTGCTCTCCACTGCTATATGCACAAGCCAGGGCCAAAATTACCTTTGCAAGGAAATGCGAGGCACCGGATATGTATACTTGCCTGAAACTTCAGTAACAGCCCATTATGTGCGCGATATCAAAAATACTATCATTCGAGAATCAGTTGAGCTGGGAAATCCAGCAGATTATGGCCCAATTTTGTGGCTTGATGCAAGCGTAGCTGGCTCCATGATAACAGGATCACTAGCTGGCAACGAGCAATACATTACCGCCCAATACGGTTCTTCAAATGGCAGTATTGTTGAGGAAAGAGGCTCTGATGCAGGAAGTAACCCGGGAAGACTCATTTGGACTAATGACGATTTGGAAATGTCGTGGGACGGAGTCACAAACGGCCATCAGATTACAGGACTAAGGTTCACGGGCCTTAACATCCCACAAGGCAAGACAATCGAACAAGCCTATATACAATTTCAAACTGATGAAACAAAAGCCGCTGGTAATGTAAGCTTGCGTGTAAAGGGAATTTTAAGTCCAAACGCACCGGCATGGAATGGTAATGGCGCTGTTTCTAGTGCTGTAAAGACTGCAGCAAATGTAAATTGGAACCCGGTGGATTGGAATGTAGTAGGTGCTAATGGCCAAAACGAACGAACTGCTGATTTGGCACCAATTGTGCAAGAAATTATCAACCAAGGATCCTGGAACAGTGGCAATGCGATCGCGTTTTCAGTAGAATACGTTTCTGGCTCCGGAATCAGAACCGCAGAAAAAGGAATGGATGATATTGGTAACCCGATACTTTATATCAAATGGCAGGATGCGGGTATTAGTGTTGCGGGGAACAACGACCCCATAAGCCAATGGCAGGATATATCAGGCAACGGTAATCATGCCAATCTAGCATACGGGGCTGCGCCTGTAAAACAAGACGGTTTATTTAACAATGGCTCGATGCCATCCGTTGTATTTAGTGGAAATGGCGTACTTGGATCTAATCTGACTTCTACTTTTATAAATCAGGAATCCACAGCATTTATTGTTATGAGAGCTAGAAGCAGTAGCAGTAGTGAGGCACGATATGTAACCATGATGAGAAGTAATTTTGCATCCGACGACCCCGTTGGTTGGAGCGGAAGCCCGTCGCTGCAGCATTTTAGAAGACAAGGGTCAACATCCACAATAAAAAATAAAGCCTTTTTACTTGGCTTCCTGGAAGTAAGTTCCAGCTTTACCCCGGCCATAGATAACCAGCAACGAGTATACTCAAGTCGAATGGGATCGGGATTATGCATCTTTGGTTGGTGTTGGGGTAATAAAGTTTACATGCGCGGGAATGGAGCGATGGGAACAGAAAATTCCTGGAATCTTGCGACTCACATGGCTGATCAAATCTATGTTGGCGGCAGAAGAAACGGCACGGGTGGCTCAGCACAAGGAGCAGATTATGCTGATGCGGACATTGCAGAAGTGCTGGTCTATGCTGGCGCCTTAAATTGCTCTCAGGTTCAGGAAGTTGAAACATATCTGTCAGCTAAATGGGGAATTTCATTCACTCCAAGTTCCTGCCCCAATTAAATTAAGCTATATGTCAAAATGTTAAACTGTTATACTTATGAATAGCGCTAATGTTTTAAAAATAAATTTATGAATAACACTCCGCTATTTTTTGTTGATAAGCCGGTTTTTGGAATCGACATATCCCAGACATCCGTAAAAGTAATGCAAATAGATACTGCGTCAAAAATGCATACCGTAAGAGGATACGGCCATATAAATTTTGACGATAGAGCTATTAAACAAGGTGTTGTGGTTGACCCTGAAACAATTGCTAAAGCAGTATACACGTTATTTTCCAAGCATTTAGTAGGAGCAATTGACACAAAAAGAGTTATTAGTTCAGTTCCATCAGCCAGCACGTTTAATCGCATTCTCTCCCTGCCGCATATGGAAAAGAAAGATCTTGATGAGGCAGTTAGGTTGGAAGCTGAGCAATATATACCTGTTCCCTTGGAAGATTTATATCTAGATTACGAAATTGTAAAAAAAGATGACAATAACATCAGTGTTTTAATGGTAGGGGCTCCAAAAAAAGTTATAGATTCTTTTATGGTGCTCTTGGACTTGCTTGGGCTGGAGGTCGTTGGATTACAACCAAGTATAGATGCTGTGACAAAAATCATCATGCATGCTGAAGGGACATCAGTTCCCACGCTCATTATTGATTTTGGTTCATATAATTCAAACATGGCAATATATGACAGTACGGTTAGTGTTGCGGGAAGTATATCAAGCGGCGGCGAGAATATTTCAGAACTAATCTCAAAATCTCTTAATGTAACATCCCGCCAAGCATATACCATCAAAACAAGATATGGTTTAGATCCAAGTAAACGCCAAAAAGAAATTATTGGGGCCTTAAGCCCATACTTGAAAAAACTAATATCCGAGATTAAAAAAATAATTAGATTTTACGAAGAAAGATCCGTTAAGGGAGAAAAGGTTGGCCAGGTTATAACCGTAGGCGGAGGAGCAAATCTTCCTGGTTTAAGCACATATTTAACGGACCAGCTTAGGCTTCCGGCGCGCCGATGCGATCCTTGGCAAAATTTAAATTTTGGCACTATTCAACCTCCCCACCCGCTTGAGACCACACTTTATACGACAGCAGCGGGTTTAAGTTTGGCGGGTCCGCGAGGAATATTATCATGATAAATCTAATGCCCCCAAATCTTAAAAAAGATATTCTTTACGCCAGAAGGAATGTCACGCTCGCGCAGTATTGTGTTTTAGTTGCCATTACGGCGGTTGCACTGACAGGTGTAATGGTCTACGGAATAATGTTAATTAATTCAGATCAAAATGCGCTTGAAGAATCAATATCATCAAAAAAATCAACTCTCGAGCTGTTGAAAAAAGATGAAACGGAGGCAAATAATTTGTCTAAAACCATAGACACCATCAACGCTTTGCTTAACAGAGAAGTATCATTTTCTAAGCTTCTGCAAGATATTGGTGCCCTCATGCCAGAGGGCACGAAACTCACAGGGCTTTCACTCGCATCATCTAAAGACCAGCCTCTCACGATTACAGCAGCCCTAAACGAACAGAAAAAGGCCGCTATTTTACAACAGAATTTATTAAAATCCGGACTTTTCTCAGCTGTTGATATCCAGGCGGTTAATACCTCCGCAACAGCTGAGGATGGCACTCCGACCGAATTCAGCGCTCAGCTTTCGGCCAAATTTGCAGACGAATCTAGCAAGACGGAGAAAAAACAATGACCCCGAAAAAAGCATATATTCTCATGCTAATTGTTTTGCTGGCAACAATAGCTGGCAGCTTTGGGGTTCTTTATATATCAGATAAGCTGCTAGCAGGCAGAGCCAGTGACATATCGCGGCTCAAAGCTGAAGATCAAGCATTGGATACAAACATCTTAACGGCTAACAAAAATCAACAGACTTTGCAGGAGCTCGCTTATGTCAACGAACTGGCAAAAGAGGTATTGCCGCCCGAAAAAATACAATCAAACTTACTTGGAGAAGTCCTTGCCAACGCGGAAGATGCCGGAATATTTTTAAGCAGTATTGCTTTTTCTGGAAGCATCGATGAAAAAAATCCGCAGTTATCCCAAACTGTCGAGCTTAAAGACGTGCCAGGCGTAAGAGCATTGCAATTTACGGTTGATATGAGTTCAATTTCATACTCCCAGCTCTTGGATTTTTTGGAAAACCTAGAAAAAAACCGCAGGAAAATGCAAGTTGAAAGCCTAACGATTACGCCAGAATTAGAGGACGATCAACAATCAGATAAAGTAAGTGCTAATATAACTGTAAACGTTTACATAAAACCATGAATAAACTAAAAGAGAAATTATTCAATAATCTACAGATAGTTATAAGAAATTTGAGCCGATGGCGGCTTGTGATATTGGCGCTTAGTGTTATTGGCCTATTCGCATTTTCTGTATTTAGGATCGAGCAATCATCATCCGCTAAAGCTGATGAAAATGTGTATAACGAAAAAATAGGCGAGGTTAAAAAAGTAAAGTTTAATTTAGACGCAGTGGAACGAATAAAACAATTGCGTGATCGAGAGATAAATATTCAGCCTGAGTACGAAGAATCTAGGAACAATCCATTCGCCGACTAACTTGAATCGTGTCCAGAACCAGTTGCGCTTGTTCCTGAATTACGAATAAATTGCTCGTTGGCTTCAATAATTTGTTTAGCCGTAATGTTTGGGCTTGGAGCGTAGGGAAAAACAAAGTTCGACATTTCTCCCGCGGTTTCAATCGTTATCGTTCCATAATTAAACATGTGAGGCAAAATGCCAGTTTGTTGAGACGTAACATCCTCTATTTTTTCGAGTCCGAGCTGAGATATTTTTCGATTAAACAACCCTGCTTGGTAGATCAAAATAATACTTTCGTTAGTTACAATTAGCTCATTTACTTTGTAGATCATAGCCGCGATGGTTGTTGCAAGAACAGTCAAAATAGCAAAGATCGACGCGATAACAACAATAATTGCGGAACTGTTTTCTAAATTAAGCCCAATTGCCTCCTGATTTCTCGCCATTAGAAACAGCACGATCAGATCAAATAAGAATATAAAAGCGCCAGCAAAATATATTCCAAGTAGGCCTATAGGATGTCTCTTGACATCATGTAGCACAATTTCATTTGGATCAAGATCTAGAAGCCGTTGTCTCATGTATTTTTTAGCGCCTCCGAAACAATTAATACTCTGGTAATTATAACAGATTTGATTGCGGAGAACTTATTTTTAACTGCTTGTTTGGATCGTGCTTTAGGTGTTTATATGCCTTATGAGTAACTTTTCTTCCTCTCGGAGTACGCTCTAAAAACCCAATTTGCATAAGATACGGCTCATAAAAATCTTCAATTGTTGACCTCTCCTCCGCCATTAATGCTGCCAATGTCTCAACGCCAACCGGCCCGCCTTTATGATTAACTATTATTGCCTCAATTAATTGTCTATCGGCAGGATCAAGACCCAAGTTATCAATTTCGAGCAATTCAAGTGCTTTTTCGGAGATATTCATGTCTATAATACCGTCGCCATTTACATCAGCATAATCTCTTACTCTTTTGAGTAAGCGATTAGCAACTCTAGGCGTAAGACGTGCTCGTTTGGCAATATTTTCTGTTGCACCAGAATCTATGCTTATTCCTAGAATCTTAGCGGAACGATTAATAATTTTTTCGATTTCACTTAAATTATAAAACTCCAGTCGATGCATTATGCCAAATCTATCCCGTAACGGCGCCGCTAGGGCGCCAGTTCTGGTAGTAGCGCCGATTATTGTAAATTTCGGTAAATCAAGCCGCAGGCTTTTTGCGCTTGGCCCCTTGCCAAGTATGATGTCGAGTTTATAGTCTTCCATCGCACTGTAAAGCACTTCTTCAACACTTCTGCTTAATCGGTGGATTTCATCAATAAAAAGGATGTCCCCGTCTTGTAAATTTGTTAGCAGACTCGCTAAATCCGCGGCACGACCCACTGCCGGACCACTTGTTATTCTAATATTTGCTCCCATTTCATGCGCGATTACACTGGCCATCGTAGTCTTGCCCAATCCTGGCGGGCCGTAAAGCAATACGTGATCTACTGGCTCTTTTCTTTTTTTTGCTGCCTCTATAGCAAGTTTTATATTTTTCTTTAATCTTTCCTGGCCAATATAGTTTGTAAAATCTTTAGGTCGAAGGCTGTTTTCCAGTCTTTGCTCCTCTTGGTCCTCGTTTGTAGTATTTACAATTCTTTCTACCGCCATTATTTACCGCCTTTTAAAGCTACCCGTACGCGTTCCTCGGTTGATAAAGATTTGTCCACGCTTTGCAAAGCAAGATGCGCGTCAGACTCGCTAAACCCGAGCGCGATCAATGCTTGCATTGCTTCGTCATTTTGATCAATTCCTCCTCTAAAGACAATCTCCTCGGCCCCTTCAGTTGAAAACGCGCCAATTTTATCGCGAAGCTCAACAATCATTTGCTCAGCCGCTCGTTTTCCTACGCCCTTGGCGGTTTGCAATATCTTTACTTCACCGCCAGCAATAGCAGCTTTGACTCTACCGGCGCCAATATCCATTACGGCTAAAGCCACTTTTGGGCCAATATTCTTCACACTAAGCAGTTGTTCAAACAGATATTTGTTCTCTTTTTTAGCAAAGCCATATAAATCATGAGTGTTTTCCCTGAGATAATCATATATATAAAGAGCGATTTCTTGGCCTAGTGTCGCCAGCTCAATTTCCGACGCGCTCACGAAAACCTCATACCCGACTCCGCCAACATCGACAACGAGCGAGTTATTAAATTTTTCCAACACCTCTCCCCTAATCATCGCTATCATACCAAGAAGTATATCGTATAGAGTATGGAGTATGAAGCGCACCCCTGGCTAGAAACTGGAAATTAGAAACTGGAAATTAGAACATTTTTAACTAATTCCTATTTTCTATTTTCCGATTGCTATTCATGGTGTGGCAAATCGCAGCAGCCAAGGCATCGGCGCAATCATCTGGTTTTGGCACATCTTTAAGGCCCAATATAACTCTTACCATTTCTTGGATTTGCTTTTTGTCAGCATGCCCATATCCCGTCAACGCTTGCTTTATTTGCAAAGGAGTGTATTCATATAACTTTAGTTTGTGCTGTTTACCGCAAAGCAATACTACGCCCCTTGCTTGAGAGACGCTCATGGCAGTAGTAACATTTTGAGAGAAAAACAACTTCTCTACTACCATAATTTGTGGTTTTTGAAATTTAATAATTTCGTGCAGTTCGTCGTATATTGTAGCAAGTCTGTCGCTATCACTTTTATCGGAATCCGTGCGAATCACTCCGCCATCTATAAGTTTTAATTTTCCGGAATTAATTGCATCAATAACGCCAAATCCAAGAATGCCAACTCCTGGATCAATGCCTAAAATTCGCATATAAATTAGCCGTCAATAATATCAAAATTACTATATACCTCTGTTACATCATCCAGGTCATCAAGGGCATTCATTAGCCTCATAACTTTCTCGGCAATCCCCTTATCGTTAATTGTAACAATATTTTTTGGCACATACGACAGTGATGCTTCCAAAACTTCAAGCCCAGTTGCTTTAAGACCATCCCGAACTTTAGCAAGTGCTTTGCCTTCTGTATAGACTATTAATTCTCCATCTTCTTCGTTTGCATCATCAGCACCAGAATCAAGCGCGCTTAAAATAGCTTCGTCCATACCATTCGTCACCTTTATGCGCACAACTCCCTTGCGTTCAAATTGGAAAGCCACCGCGCCAGTTTCTGCGATATTACCTCCGTTTTTACTAAACACGGTACGCACATCGGAATATGTTCTATTCTTGTTGTCGCTGGCACACTGAACAATTACGGCTATACCGCCCGGCCCATAACCTTCATATGTCATTTCCTGAATCTGGGCGCCACCTAACTCTCCAGTTCCGCGCTTTATTGACCGCTCAATATTGACATTTGGCATATTAGCCGTTTTTGCTTTTTCTATTGCCAACGCGAGGGTAGGGTTAAGATCTGGGTTGCCACCGCTCTTTGCGGCAATTGCAATCGCATTGCCAAGCTTAGTGAAAAGCTGCCCACGCTTGGCGTCTGTAACGCCTTTTTTACGCTTGATTGTTGCCCATTTTGAATGCCCTGACATAGAAACTCTCCTCGTAACTTCTGTTCTTATAACTGAAGTTTAGTATAGCAAAATATAAATAACTTCAATTGAAGCAATTAACAATAATCGGATTGACTTATCTGTTAAACTAGTGTTAATTTATACAAGCAAATGCCTCTCAAAGACATAATGCCCATGGAGGCCTCAACGTAAACCAAAACCTGTTTACGGGCCTGTAGCTCAGTTGGTTAGAGCAGCGGCCTTTTAAGCCGCGTGTCGTGGGTTCGAATCCCACCAGGCCCTCCACGCCAAGACCCGACCCTTGTGGTCGGGTTTTTGCGTGGTATGTTTTGCGTGATTTGGTTCCACGACGCAGATTTTCCGCGAGAAAAATATGCAAGTCGTGGGTCGGTCATGACGAACTCTCGCAGGAGTTCACTCCGAGAAAGTGAGGAAATGTGCGTTTATCCCACCAGGCCCTCCACGCTTCGCATAAAGCTTCGTGTGGCAGGCCATTTGGTCTGTCACATTTTTTATCGAAGTGTGCCCCTCGTAGTTTTAACGAAGTGGGGCTAAAATGATTGAATGTATTATGTATATCTTTTGAAACTTTGTGATAATACTATAGGTTACCCCTATAATTCACCCTCTGCCACGTTTTTTGGAATGCTTGTCTAACTTTCGTTGACGTTCGTGTTCATGCATTAAAATATCAAATACCGCGATTGTGATGGTAATAGCGATTATCAAGACCTCAAAATATCTCAGTTGGCCATAAACATAAGATTGGGATTTGATATTTTCCGTAATATTAAGAGGTAAGTTTTGCAAAACAAGCAATCCTGAAAGCAAGGCAAAGGCTATTGAAGGCACTATATGTTGCAAAAATCTTGAAGACTGATACCCTCTAAATCTTATTAAAATCACCAGAGCAGGCAGCAGAATAATTGCTATTGTCACTATAGTTGTAAGTGGAACGCTGGAGTCATCCAAACCCCTTGCTCTTAGAAAGTTAACGACTTCGTCCGTTAATAGATCGCTCAATACATAACCGGCTGTGAGTCCCAATATAGCCAAGGATATGTTCGTTCTCAGTAATAGACAAAGCAGAGCAATGCCGCCTAGTGAAATTGCCATTATGACATCAGCATTCATAGTGCTTATGATAGCGCTAATTTATAGAGAGTCCAATACAATTTGAGCTGTTTGGCCATTTTGCAAACCATATTTATCACTCAGCCCGGAATTAATCTCTAGAACGTACTTGCCACTATTACAAAACGTAACGGGATAAGTCCCAGGGGTAACATTTTTTTGTATGTGTGTAATCTTCTGATCTTCACCAATCCAAATCATATCGATCGCGAAATTCATGTCTTTCATCCAAAAACAATATTCATCGACAGATTCAAAAGTAAATAACATTCCCGAATCACTAGACAAAGAATTTCTGTTTGAAAGCCCTCTGATCCGTTCCTCGCCACTGTCGGCAACTTCAATATTGAGTTCTAACGCATCGATTTTAATCACGTTATTTTGGCTTTCAGCCTTGTGGTTTTTGCTGAAAAAAAGATAAAGAGTAACTACTATAAATACTGCGGCTACACATGCGACCTTAGGCGCCAATGCGGTCTTTTTTCTTTTGTCTTTTTGCATGAAGCTCAACGTATTCAATTATTTTTGAAGCGATATCCTTGCCTGTAGCTTTTTCTATGCCCTCTAGGCCGGGAGAAGAATTTACCTCAATCACAAGTGGGCCCCTTTTTGAACGCAACATATCAACTCCACACATAGACAGTCCTAAAGCTTTGGCAGCTTTAATAGCAGTTCGACGTTCTTCTTGAGTAAGTTTTATTGCAGCCCCAACTCCACCTTGATGAATATTTGATCGAAAATCATCGTCTAAGCTCTGACGCTCCATACTCGCAACCACTCTACCTCCAATAATAAACACACGCACGTCTTTACCTTCTGATTCGGCAATATATTCCTGCAATAAAATGTTTACTCCCTCCACGTAAAATGCTTGTATTACGGATTTTGCCGCTTTTTGAGTCTCCGCAAGTACAACTCCGTTGCCGTGAGTACCTCGAGCTACTTTAATAATCATTGGAACTCCAATTTGGCCCACGAGATCATTAACCGAACGCGTTTCTCTAGAAAAAATTGTTCTTGGGATACCTACGCCAGCTTTTGAAAGTACCTGAAGCGATCTTAGTTTATCACGCGTACGGACAATGGCAATTGATTTTGCGGTTGTAAATACATCCATCATTTCAAATTGCCGAACTATAGCCGAACCATATTTAGTAATGTTTGATCCTATCCTCGGAATCACAGCATCAAGATTACTAATATCTTCACCCTCGTATCTCACAGTCGGGTTGTCTTGCTCTATTTCAACGTAACATCTAGCGTGATTTACTAAAATTGCGTTATGCCCACGATTGTGAGCAACCTCCATAAGCCTTTTTGTAGAATAATTCGACGGTTCTCGCGATAATATTGCGATTTTCATACTAGGCCCCTTATTTATGCTTAAATTACCCGTTTTCTATAGAAACATCAACAAGAAAGTTGTTCTCTTTTAAAAATTCTTTACCGATTAATACTTCAAATTTCATTTCGGTTCTATCGGTTAAACTCAAAATTATAGGATAAATTTTGTCTCCAACTTTTATATTCGTATTAAAGAAAAACCTGTTTTCAGTCTGTCCGTTAGAGCTTTTTACGATTTTTGTGAAAAAATTGTGTGTTTTTACTCTTTTCTGAGAATGATCAAAGGGAGTAAACGACAATACACCCTGCCCTTTGGAATCTCGAACGACTCTAACTCTAGTGCAATGAATCGCGCCAGTACTTGCGCCAGTATCAATTTTAGCTACAGCCGATAGCCCGAAATCAGGAAAAGTTATTTTTTCAACCGCGCCGATTATATTTTTTGGAGTTGTCATACCCTGTCTCTTAATTATAACATATTATTAGTTATCGAGCAATTCATAAATTCCAAAATTTCTTGCCTTTCTCATCCGCGAATTCTTCAATTAGCTCTTTTTGCTTTTTTGATAGTCGCTTTGGTATTTCAACCTGCACCTGGATGATGTGATCTCCTCTTTTTGTGTTATTTATATGCGGCACGCCCAAACCTCTTAGTCTAAAATCTGTCCCTGGCTGGGTACCGGCAGGAATTTTAAGAGTTCTCACCCCATCAACTGTGTCAACTTTAACTTCAGCGCCTAAAATCGCGTCAATCATTGATATGGATTCTTTAGAAAGGATCAAATCCCCCTCGCGAGTAAACTTCTTGTGAGGTTTTACTTTAATATTTACAAACAGATCACCTTTTGAGCCTTGTCCCCCATCTGTTGGAGCTTCGCCCATATTACGCAACCTTATCGCCACACCATCATCAATTCCACTTGGAATTTTGATTTTGATCTCTTTTTGTTTACGAACCGCTCCGCTGCCACGACATACAGTGCAAACCTTTTCCGGCTCCTTGCCTCTTCCTTTGCAAGTAGGACAGATGCTTGCCTGACGAATTTGCCCAAACATTGTATTGTGAGTTTGAGTCACTTGGCCGCTGCCATGGCACGTTTTGCACGTAACCAGTTCATAGCCCGGCTCGACGGTTTTGCCTTTACAATGGTCACAAATATCTTTTAGTTCAAGATTAAGTTTTTTCTCAGTACCAAAAATTGCTTCCTCGAATTCAAGAGTTATATTGATTTCTAAATCATTACCTCTAGCAGCACGTCTTGTGCGGCTACTAGCCCCAAAGGCATCACCAAAGAAGCTGGAAAATATATCACCAAAACCCATATCGCCAAAGTCAAAATTAACTCTTTGGCCTCCTGCTTGGCCAAAATCAAATCCTTCAAATCCGCTAAATCCCCCGCCGGCCGAGGCTCCGCCAACACCGGCATGTCCAAATTGATCATACCTTTGACGTTTTGAAGGATCTTTAAGCACCTCGTATGCTTCGTTAATCTCCTTAAATTTAGCCTCGTCACCACCTTCTTTGTCGGGGTGATATTTTACAGCCAGCCGTCTAAAAGCTTTTTTGATTTCATCATCAGAGGCGCTTTTGGAGACTCCCAATACTTCATAGTAGTCGCGTTTAGTCATAATCTAATTAGAAATAATAGTCCTTAAATCTCAATAAATACATCGTAATCATCAGCACATAAATAACCACAAGAGTATTTAAATAGTACCTCGCAAGAAAGCTTTTGTTTTATTGTTTGGGCATTTGCTTTACTTTTTGTCGCCATCCACCACCTCGCCCTCTATTGGTTCGTCTTTATCTTTTTTATCGGATTTTTCATCTTCCTTTCCTGAAGCCTCGGAGGATTTCGCGTCTTCTTTTGAAGCTGCTTCATACAGCTTTGCTCCGACTGGCTGAACTTTGTCGCCAAGATCTTTAACGGCTTTTTCTATTGCATCCTTGTCTTCAGATTCTTCAGCCTTCTTTGCTTCTTTGAGGGCTTCTTCAATTGTTTTTTGGTCTTCTTCAGAGATTTTATCTTTATTATCGCTTAACATTTTTTCCGCAGAATAAATTGTGCTGGAAAGGACATTTTTAGACTCTGCTACCTCTCGCTTTTTCTTATCTTCCTCGGCATGAGCTTCGGCTTCTTTTTGGGCTTTTTCGATATCGTCTTTACTCAAATTGCCGCTGTTTTGGATGGTGATCGACTGTTCTTTGCTTGTGCCTTTATCTTTAGCGGTAACATTCAAAATCCCGTTTGCATCAAGGTTAAATGTAACTTCAATTTGAGGAATACCGCGTGGAGCTGGAGCTATTCCATCAAGAACAAAACGCCCTAAAGACTTATTGTCTGCTGACATTTCACGCTCACCTTGCAAAACATGAATCTCCACTTGAGGCTGATTATCCGCAGCGGTTGAGAATACTTCACTTTTACTTGTTGGGATTGTGGTATTTCGTTCTATAAGTTTGGTTGTGACTCCTCCCAGGGTTTCTATACCTAACGAAAGAGGGGTAACATCAAGAAGTAGAACATCCTTTACGTCACCAGCAAGCACGCCGCCTTGGATAGCCGCACCAACCGCGACAACTTCATCCGGGTTCACGCCCTTTTTAGGCTCTTTGCCGAAAAGCTCTTTAACTTTTTCCTGGACCGCAGGCATTCGAGTCATGCCACCAACCAAGATGACTTCATCAATGTCTTTAGCCGTAAGCTTGGCATCTTTTAATGCGGACTTTACAGGGCCTTCAACTTTTGCCACGAGGTCAGCAACTAGAGACTCAAGCCTAGCTTTGGTAAGTTTATATTCAAAGTGCTTCGGACCTTCGGCATCAGCCGTCAAAAATGGCAAGTTAATGTCTGTTTCCTGCGCGGTTGAAAGTTCTTTCTTGGCTTTTTCGGCCTCATCTTTTAGGCGCTGCATCGCGGCTTTGTCGCTGTGAAGATCTACCCCATGTTCTTTTTTAAATTCATCCAGAAAATGGTTGACTATTACCATATCGAAGTCTTCACCGCCAAGATGGGTGTCGCCGTTGGTTGATTTGACTTCAAATACGCCATCACCAAGTTCCAGAATAGAAACGTCAAACGTACCGCCGCCAAGGTCAAATACAGCAATTTTCTCGTCTTTTTTACCCTCTTTATCTATACCATATGCAAGAGCTGCCGCAGTTGGTTCGTTAATGATTCGCTTGACCTCAAGACCCGCAATTTTTCCCGCGTCTTTAGTGGCTTGGCGCTGGGAATCATCAAAATAAGCAGGCACGGTGATAACAGCCTCCGTTACCGGCTGGCCCAAGTAGCTTTCCGCATCGGCTTTGAGTTTTGAGAGAATCATAGCCGAAATTTCCTCAGGGCTGTATTCTTTTTCAGCCATTTTAACCTTTACGCCTCCGTCGCTTTTAACGATTTCATATGGCATAAGCTTAAGGTCTTTCTGCACTTCCTTGTCTTCAAATCTGCGCCCAATTAACCGTTTAACGCCAAAGATCGTATTTTTTGGGTTTGTAACACGTTGGCGATTAGCAACTTGCCCCACCAACCGCTGATTGTTTTTGCCCATAGCAACTACACTTGGCGTGGTTCTGTTGCCTTCAGTATTGGCAATAATTTCCGGCTTTCCGCCCTCCATTACAGCCATGGCGCTGTTAGTTGTCCCAAGATCTATTCCTATAACTTTTCCCATTATTGTCTCCTCTTGTTTTAATTAAATTAACGTTCTTTCTTGCTTAGATTATTCGCTCTTCCTACTTTTACCATTGCATGCCTAATAACTTCGTCATCTAATTTATAACCAGATTGAAGTTCTTCCGTTACTATCTCGTGTTTTCCATCTCCACCTTCTACGTGAACGGCTTCGTGCAAATTAGGGTCAAATACTTTGCCGACTGACTCAATTTTCTGGACGCCGAGTTCATGCAATGCCCTGTCCAACTGCTTAGCCACGCCTGTAATGCCCTGTGCCCATTTATCGTTTATCAGTTCTTTAGGTTGATGATTGAGCGCAAGACGCAAATTGTCGATGGTCGGCAACAACTTCAAAATAACACCTCTCCTGCCTTGCTGCTTGATATTCGCTGCTTGCTCCTCTGCTCTTCTCCGAAAGTTAATAAAGTCTGCTTGCACACGCTTTAAATCAGCAATTAATTCTTGAACCATAACTTCAGGTTCATGAACATGTTTTGCATCCTTATCTTTTTGCTGCTTTTTCACACCCACAATTCCTCCTCCAAAATTTTACCCGCATGTCTAACAAGGTTCATGACAGAGCGATAACTTTGTCTTGTTGGCCCAAGTACGCCTACATAACTTCTGCTGCTAAAAGGCGATTGAAACCTGGAAATTATCAGACTACACCCGCTGCTTTTACCAATCGGGTTTTCCCGGCCAATATACACGCTTAGAGGTTTATTTGGCGCGGTTTCTCTTAACCAAGGTTCTAGGTTATCCAACAATGCCGCAACTGCTTTAACGGAACTCGTTCTGTTAAACTCCGGCTGAGTAAATAAATAGGCAAGCCCGCTCATATAAAGCTGGGAACCAATGGTTGCAAAACCCAAATTTCTAGTAATTTCTGAGAGTGAACTCACTGCGGATTGGATTGCCTGCCTTGGCTCACCGGCACTTGTGATGCGAACATCAATCGCCCTAGCACCGCGATCGATAGTTGCATCTTCCTCATTTGCTGATTGCAATTGATTCACGTAATATCTATAGCCTTTGTCTGTAGGGATACGGCCAGCAGATGTGTGGGGGTGGGTAACATAGCCCATAGCCTCAAGTTGCGCCATTTCAGCCCGAATAGTTGCCGAGGATACGTTAAAGAGCTTAGCCAGAGTCACCGACCCTACAGGGCTTGCGACTTCAGCATACTGCTCCACAATTGCAGCCAGTATTTTTGCCTGTCTTTCAGTCATATATATTGCATCTTAGCAGTCTGGTTGACTTCGTGCTAATGAAATAATTTTATCTAATTTGGCACTCGTACGTCAAGAGTGCTAGTGCATTGTGTTAGTTGAACTTGCTGGAGTGGTTTAGCTTGGCGATTCTCTTTGAAGATCTGAACGATGCGTATCCGTAGTAATGATTTTTTCTTTTATTTTACCGACAAGACGTGACGCTGCTTCCTCGCCATCGATAAAATCAAGGCTTTCCCAGTCACTGTCAACCAATTCGTTAATATCTTCGATAGTTTTATCGATATCATCATTAACGACAAATGCAAAATTTTTCTTATCTTTTAGAGCGGTTTCTATTTCCCATACAGCTGTGCGCATCCGATTATTTATTTCAAGTACAGTATGGTCGCCGCTACCTTGATATCTTGTTACCAACCTACTGTGCCACAAGTCAAAATCCGCTGGCACGAGAAAAATAGTTTTTATATTACCCTTATTAAATTTCACAAATTCTTGGGCTCCCTGTATGTCTATATCTGTTACAGCTACCATATTATTGTTTTTTGCAATTTGAAAATCCAGGTAACCTGTAGCGTATAAATTATTTTCATGAACAATCTTTGCCTCGACAAATTCCTGCCCGTCAATCATTGCTTCTGCTTGCTCCCAGGAAATAAAGTTGTAATGTTCTTTGTTTTTTTCCATAACTCCATGGTTCATTCGCGGCTCGCGAGTAGTGTAGGAAATAGCATAGTGATATTTGCCACTCTCAAGTAATTTTTGAATAACATAATTCTTGCCCGCACCTGAGATGCCCACAACTAACAATACCCTCGCGCTACCGAGCAATTTATAGACAAATTCCGAAGGGCTGTATTGTGAAATCTTTTTTATAACTCTTAACCTAGTAACTTCTTGTGATTGACTCATATTTTTAGAACTATAACACAATTTACTTGTCGCGATTAAGAAGCACCGTGAAAGCTTCGTTTGGAATTTCGACTTTACCAAATTTTTTCATGCGCGCTTTGCCTCTTTTTTGCTTTGCCCAAAGTTTTTTCTTTCTACTAACATCACCGCCATATAAATGCCCTGTGACATTCTTTTTTAATGCTTGGATGTTTTCTCGCGCGATTATTTTTCCGTTGATTGCGGCTTGCAAACTGACCTGGAATAATTGCTTGGGGATGACTTCTCTTAGTTTTTCAACCGTTTCACGGCCCATACGCATAGACTGGTTCCGGTGCGTTATTATGCTTAAAGCGTCAACTCGCTCTCCGGCAACGAGAAAATCCAACCTCACTAAATCACCGGCACGATAATCGTCCAGATCATAATTAAATGATCCATAACCGCTGGTAATGCTTTTTAATTGATCATAAAAATCAGTCAAAACATTGGCAAGCGGCGCTTCAAATTCAATTAATGACAAATGATTATCAACATAATCAATATGTTTTTGGTGACCACGAGAGTTGATTATGTGTTGTAAAACGCCGCCCAAATATTCTTTTGGAGAAACTATTTCTCCTTTTATCCAAGGCTCCCGTATTTCAAGCACTTTACTGGCATCGGGTAAATCAGCAGCGTTTTTTATAGTAATCTCTGATTGATTCTGCAAGACAATTTCATATTCCGTCGATGGATTAGTAATAATAAGTTCAAGATTGTATTCCCGCTCTAACCGTTCTTTGACAATGTCCATATGCAACAAACCCAGGAACCCAATTCTAAAACCAAACCCTAAAACCTGTGAGTTCTCAGGTTCATAGACAAGCGCGCAGTCATTTAGCGCGAGCTTTTCCAAAGCATCTTTAAGTTCATGATAATCTTCATTGGAACTTGGAAATATACCGGCATATACAAATGGCTGGACTTCCTTATAGCCCGGCAGTGCTTGATTTGGGAGGTTGTCTACGCTGGCTATGGTATCGCCAACTTTAGCTTCATGGACAGATTTAAGGTTGGTCACGATATAACCTATTTCACCAGTATCTAGCAAGGGGCGCTCTGACATATCAGGAGTTAACGCGCCAATCTCGAGCGCAATGCCATTACTATTTGCTGCCATGAGTTTTATTTTTTGATTTTTATTAATGGACCCGTCCACAACACGTACAAATAGGATCACTCCCCGATAATCATCATACATCGAATCAAACACAAGAGCCCTTAAGGGTTTTTGTTTGTCGCCCTTTGGCTCAGGTATATCTAAAACAATACGCTCTAAGACCTTTTCAACACCCTCGCCAGTTTTGGCGGAAATTTGTAAAATATCTGATTCTTTGCAGCCAAGAAGAGATATTATCTCCTTGCTAACCTTGCCGATATCCGCCGCCGGCAAATCTATTTTGTTAAGAACGGGAACTATATGTAAATCCGCCGCCATAGCCAGATAGACGTTCGCCAGAGTTTGCGCCTGAATTCCCTGAGTCGCATCAACTACAAGCAAAGCCCCCTCGCAAGCCTCTAGGCTTCGGGATACTTCATAACTAAAATCAACATGCCCAGGAGTATCAATAAGATTTAATTCATATTTTTGATAATTCATTCTTACCGGTTGCAGTTTTATGGTAATGCCTTTTTCACGCTCCAGGTCCATACGATCAAGCAGTTGCTCGCGCATTTGGCGTTTTTCAACAGTGCCAGTTAACTCAAGCAAACGGTCGGCCAAAGTTGACTTGCCGTGATCAATATGAGCAATGATGCAGAAATTTCGAATGTTAGATTGGCTAGACATAAGCTATTGACATTAATGACACTTAAAAATCCTTATAACACTAATTAAATCAGATTATTCTGCCACAAACCTAGCTTAGTTTCAATGTTTTGAACATTGTTTGCTTTAGCTGATTAACTATAGGTTTGGCTTCTTCCAGTTTAAACAAAGAGCTAACAAACACATATGTCATAAGACTCAAAACAATAATGAGTAAAAACTTCGGGGCAAGCGCGAAAAATCCAACATCAGTGGCTTGAAGCGGGAAAATGTATGCAATCAGCATATAAATCACAAATGACGTTATGCCCGTTGCCGAGACCATTTTAACCAGTGCGTTTATATAGGATTTAGTGAATAGTCCGCCGAGCTGTCTGGAGAGGATTGAAAGTAACATAGTAACTTCAAACACCGCTACCGCGCTTTGAGCTATAGCTAAACCGTAAACTCCATATCTTTCAGGAGATGATAGATAGGCAGCTACAAAAATTATTACCGGAATCCCAATAGCAGAAACATAAAGCGGTGTTAAAGTATTTTGCTGTGCATAAAATGCGCGTGTAACTAAGTGAAATATCGCTCTAAAAAATATTGCTACAGATAATAATCCAAGTAATGTCGCGATGGTCGGGTTGCCTTCGGCTACCAGCAAACGAACAAGATATCCTCTGGCAAAATACGCTATGACAACGGTTGGCAGCGCCAGCCAGATTATAGCTCTGAGCATTTTTAAGAAATCTTTTTTAAACAAATCCGGTCTGTTATTACTGATTCGTTCAGATAATTTTGGAAAACTCGCAGTTGAGATCGCAACTCCAATTAAAGTAATTGGCACCCAGTGTAATGTAAATGCGGTTTGATAAGCAGTTACCATGCCAGCTGATAGTCTGGATGCTAAGTTGACTTCCACTAAAGTATGGAAATAATCTATGCCTTGATCAAACGATCTTGGAGGTAAAAGTTCCAGCACTTTGCGAAAGCCTTTATGTTTCCAAAAAATTTTACCGGTATATTTAAAACCGATCCCCGACATACCAACAATACTTGCGATAAGCTGCACCACTGAGCCAATCGCAACCCCGTAGGCAACTCCCTGAATTCCAAAATGTGGAGACAAAAACAAAATACCAAATATAATTCCTATGCTATAAAGAGATGGCGCCAATGAATAGAAAAAAAATCTACCATAAGCTTGCTGGATACTGGTTAGAACGCTGGAAATAGCAAAGAGAAACGGGTTTATCGCGATAATTCTCATCATGTCGACAGCCAATTGGGTTGTATATTGATCAAATCCGGGAGCGATTAGATATTTTATTAATGGTTCCGCGAATATAACTATAAGGATGCTCGCAATAGCAGTAACAATTGCTAAAAAATTCAGAACGCTTGACGTAAGTTTCCATGCTGATTTTTTATTTCCCGCTACGATTCTCTGAGTAAACACCGGAATAAATGTAACGCTAAATGCTCCCGAGACAAGGATAAAAAACATAAAATCCGGCACCGTGAAAGCTGCTTTATACGCGTCAACTTCAGAACCCACACCGAAATTTGCCAGTATCAAACGTTCGCGAAAAAGCCCCAAAAGACTTGAGATAAGTCCCGCCCCCGCAAGTAAACCGGCCGCCCATGCGACAGTAACTCTGGAGTTTGCTTTTGTTAGAATATTTTTCATTTGTTTTATGAATTATCTAAATCTAGTATACGTGAGCAACCATGCTCAGAGAAGATCTATTGTTCGTAATCTTTGATTAGCCGATATGTAACAGCGTTAGTCCAGGCAAACCCGGATTGATGCGGATAAACTCCTTCTGCCGCATCAATATCAGAATTCAAAAGATTATATTTTTCATAAATTTTTCCGGTAGTCTCAAATTTCGTTGATACGGTTTTCACCCAACCTCGAGCAATTTCTTTAGCTTTGCTATGATAACCATATTTCTCCAAACCTTTAACAACAATGTATTGAAGAGGAGCCCACCCGTTTGGTGTCGCCCACTGGAACAAAGGGCTGGGGTGTAAATGGTGCGGTGTGGCAGTTAATCCGTTTCCAGTTTGAAATAATTTCAGTTTTTTAACCATGCTCGCACTCTGATCTTCCGACGCCAACCCCGCAAACATAGCATAATACGCGGCAAGCGAGTAATGCGCGCTCAACGCGTTCTTTTTATAGTTGTACTCAAAATAAAAGCCTTCTTCTTCATTCCAAAGATATTCATGAACATTTCGTCGACGCTGGTTGGCACATTCTTCCCAGAAGGTTTTAGTATTTGGCTTTTCCAAAATTGAAGCTATATGGCTAAAATCAACTTCATATTTATAGAGCAGGGAATTTAGGTCGATTGGGATATAGTCCAAAGAGCGATGGTTAAATCTTGTCGTATAATCCCAACCGCTTTCTGCTTCAGCCAAACTGTGCAAAACATTGACATCATAATATCTAGACAAGCCTTTGAAGACCTGTCTTACGTGTGGTTGTTGCTGGCCCATCCACACCTTATGATATTCTTTCTGAGCGCTATTAAACGCGTTTTCCAACCAGGATTTGTCTTTTGTTATAGAATACACGTCTAAAATCATTGATGATAGCAGTGGAGGTTGAGAACGACTCAGCATATAAAATCTGTTCGCGTTCGGTATCATACCGAATCTATCCAACATGTGAAGCAGATTATTAACCATACCAATAGCAAGATCCTGATATTGCGTGCCGATTAAGCCTTGAATAACAAAGTAAGTGTCCCAGTAATATTGCTCGCGAAAGACAAATCCATCTACTGGTTCCGTAGAGGGTACTATGTAAGGATGGGGAAGACCTATTAAAGTTTCGTGATCCTCAGGATTGCTAACAACTAATCCTCCCCAATAAGCGTCGATATAATCAACTAACTTTTGCAAGCGTTCTTTTTTACCAGTACCTAGTGCTAAACTTATGCCTTTCACCATCACGTATTACATATGATGGTAACAAAATGCTTATTCTAATTCTATAGATTAGAACTTATTTACCAGTTCTCTTATGATTTCAAGAGACAGATACACGGGTAATTTTAGGATTAGTGTGTAAGTTCTAAGTTAGTAAAGAGATGCTGATTTCGGCATCTTACAACCAACCAGAATTTTTTTCACTTCCTCTGCTTCCAGAGTCTCTTTTTTAAGTAATGCGTCTTTTAATTTATTAAGAAAAGTCTTATTTGCCCTAAGAACCTCTTCAGCACGATGGGCTGCTTCATCAATAAGCTCTCTGACTTCTTGGTCGATCTCTTGAGCAGTTGATTCAGAATAAGGCCTTTCATGCACGATTTTGTCAAAAACAAGTCCACCTGGTTGGGTTTCGTGAAATACCTGATTTCGAAGTTTTTTACCCATTCCTTGCTCTATTATCATTTCCCGAGCTAGCTCAGTGGCTTTTTGCAGATCACTGCCAGCCCCGGTGGTGACACTTTCAGAACCATAAATCAATTTTTCAGCGATGCGCCCGCCCAACATTCGCGCCAAAACATCTTTAAACTCAATTATTGAGTGGTAGCTCTTGTCCTCGGGTGGGATAAACCAGGTTACCCCGCCAGTCCCCCCGCGGGGAATTATGGTAACTTTATGAACTAAATCAGAATCGGGAAGAACATGCCCGACAATCGCATGTCCAGCTTCATGATACGCGGTAATTTCTTTTTCTTTGTCGTTCATAATTTTACTTTTTCTTTCCGGACCAATCGCAACACGTTCAAATGCTTCTGTTACATCTTTATTGGTAATAGTTTTTCTGTTATTGCGTGCTGCTATTATGGCTGACTCATTGGTAATATTTGCCAAATCTGCGCCTGAGGAACCAGCGGTCTTAGCTGCGAGGGCATCTATGTTAACGTCATTTGCAACTGGTTTTTGTTCAAAATGGACTTTCAAAATCGCCTCGCGTTCTTTTCTGTCCGGTAAGTTTAAGCTAACGCGGCGGTCAAAGCGACCCGGTCTGAGCAAAGCTGGATCCAAAACATCAGCACGGTTTGTCGCTGCAAGCACGATTACGTTTGTGCCTTGCTCAAATCCATCCATTTCAACCAGGATTTGATTTAGAGTTTGTTCTCTTTCGTCGTGACCCCCACCCATACCACTACCGCGGCGTCTTCCAACCGCGTCAATTTCATCTATAAAGATTATGCATGGAGCATTTTTCTTGGCTTTGGCAAACAAATCTCGAACTCTACTCGCGCCGACACCAACGAACATCTCAACAAACTCAGAGCCAGATATGCTAAAAAAAGGCACCCCCGCTTCGCCCGCTACAGCACGCGCCATCATAGTTTTACCCGTACCCGGAGGGCCAACCAGCAAAGCTCCCTTTGGAATTTTTGCTCCAAGGGATCGGAATTTTTTAGGGAATTTCAAAAATTCAACTACTTCTTGCAAATCTTCTTTTGCTTCTTCGGAGCCAGCAACTTCTTTAAAGCTCATTTTTTGCTTGTCGCCGCCAAATAACCGAGCCCGAGATTTACCAAAACTAAGAGCTTGATTCCCTTGGCCTTGCGCCTGGCGCATCATAAAGTAAAAGAACCCGATTATTAATAGAACCGGCAAAAAGGCTGTACCAATTTGCCACCATATCTCGCTACTGGATGATGCTTCTTCAACCTTATACTCAACCCTGGACAAGTCCAAACCTTGCTCTACCAGGCTTGCGCCTTGACTCTTTCGCGATTTCTCAGTTGGTTCGTCTTTACCTGCTGGAGTAACAAGCAGCTCATCACCCTTCTCAACAATTCGAGTAATTTCCCCTTTGTTTGCTCGCTCGATTACACTTGATAATGGAACCTCTTGCAGATTTTGTGTCGGCCGCGACAGGGCGACAACAATAAGGACCAAAACTAAAACAATAGCAATAAAGCCAAAGTTCTTGAAACTCCGCCTGCCATCTCCAGGTACCTGTGCTTTTTTATTGTCCATACTTTTACCTATTATATCCTAAACAATGCCCCATTTTAGAACATTAATCTACCTTTGCCAAACATACTTTATCTTTGTTGATCGTTACGTAAGTATTTTTACTGGCAATCATTCTTTTGCCTGACTTTGCAGTCTTTGCAAAATTAACGGTTCTTTCTATTTGCTTTTCATCAAAATGTAGATTCCCGGACAGTTCTTTTAAATACAAATAAACCAATTCTTTGGCCACAGAAACAGGCAACATGACAAGAGAATAGCGACTTAATATTACTTGATTATTCTTAACACTACCTAATTGCTTTGCAATTTCATCTAGTTCCATGTCTATTTTTTTATTTACCTCTATCATATTTTTGTGAATAAGAAACAGCTTATTTACAACATCTTTATCTCGGTTTACCATTTTCGGAATTAATTCATGCCGTATGTAATTCCGAAGGATTTTTGTATTTTCATTTGTAGGATCTTCACGCCACTCTAAATTATTCATTTGTGCGTAAGAAACAAGTTGTTTTTTTGAGATATCTAGAAATGGACGCAAAATACTTTTCGTGTCTTTTAGGCTGGTTAAGCCTCGCCTGCCCGTGCCGCGAAGTATATTTATAATCATGGTTTCAATGACGTCGTCCTTATGGTGAGCAGTAATAATTTTCGCGGAATATTTTTTACTCAAATTATGTAAAAACTCATAGCGTTTTGCGCGCGCGGTTTCCTCGCTCGCATAGGCTCCTAATTTTCCTTCTTTATGCTCAAATTTAAGTTCGTAGTATTCAGCTAACTTTTGAACAAATTCCCTATCTAAATGAGAATCTTTTCTAATTCCGTGGTCAAAATGGGCCACTATTAAATCCAAGTTTTTATTTTTAGCCAGTAAATTCAGTAACACGACAGAGTCTACGCCACCAGACACAGCCACAATATATCTGCCTTTTGCAATATTTGGTACATATTTCATCAAATTATTCATTAGTATTATCATTTCAATAAGCGTTGAGATTGTACACCTCTACAAAACAATTTATTGTCATTAAAATTATTTTTTTCTAGGAGTGAGTGATGTCAAGCTTATCCTTGCTAGTGATTTTTCCAGCCCTTCTCGCTGTTTTTTAAGGTAAGTTTCGTTAATTTCAATTTTTACAACGTAGTCATCACAAACTCTTGGGATATTTACAACTCTATCTATTGTTTTAGGTATTTCATCCGGGTTACTAAGTCGTTGAAGTTCATCGTCAATATCTTTAATGCTGTCTAAAGTTCGTTGTCTGCTGGCAAATGCTTTGTTGATATCATGACGGCAAGTATCATTGCCAAGGGCAGACAGTAAAAATCTTTGCTCTTTTTCAACTTGATCCCAAGTTAAGTTTTCTTCATGCACTAAACGGCCTTGAAAGTCATATTGGTACCTATGGGCAAAATGCAAACCGACTAAATCAAATCCCAGTTGTGTAACAGTTGTTGATTTACTTATATCATAACCGCTGGTTTGAGTATGTTGCCAAATTAAAGCTTCATCTGCTGAACCAGGGTAGACATTTCTTCCATCCAGAATAATAGAATGTATGTCAAAGCCATCTGGCCGCTTTGAATTTATAACATCCGCAGGAACTATTAATTCGCCGTTAGAATAAAAACTTGAGACTACTCCAACCTTATGTGGCAAAATCGGCTCAAGATTACTTAGTATTTGATACGATTCTTCATAAAAATTAGGAGCATCTGACTCAATAAGTTCTTCAGGACCGCTATAAACATCTGCCGGAAATTTTCTGTACATCCTAAAAACTGATTATATCATCAACGAAAAGTTTATGTCCAAATTTTGCGGCCTTGGGCTTATGCCTCAAAATAAAGAAACTTGAACTTGGTAGCAGCGGCAGGGATCGAACCTGCGGCCTTGGGCTTATGAGTCCCACGCTCTAACCAACTGAGCTACGCTGCCTCGCTCCAAGTTTCTTTACTTTGAGGTAAAAATTTTAGAGCTTCTTTACCCCATAAGTTGCAACTTGCTGCGAGATAACTAACTACCTGTCCGCCAAAGTCTTGACGTCGGTGGGAGCTACTCTGCGTAAAATTAATTATTTCGCAAAAACACTATAACAGATAAGACTGAGCGGGTACAGCAAAATAATTTGAAAAAATAAAGAGCCTTTGACGTTTCATATTACTGAATTGTTAAAGGCTCTTTTTTGTAGATCTATAGTATTGTTTTTAGCAAAACGGGCAACTGTCGTCCTCGCTTTTAGCTTTGATCTTTTTTATGACATCAGAATCTTCTGATTTGGACTGTTTCGATCCATTCTTTGATTTGGATTGTGGTTTTTTAAAATCAGCTTGGTCTACTGCAAGTCTTCCTAAGCTAAATAGTGTCATTTTTGTTTACCCTCCCAGGACTTTGCCGTTAAACCAAAATGTGCGCGTCCTGTTTTGTTAATGTTTTTGTTTGTCATTTAAAGCATGACAATTATGATTATACATATAGTTGAATATTTGTCAATATGCTTGTGTTTATTATTATTTTATTATGCTGTAATTTTTGGAGCCTGGACCTCGGCATATGTTCTGTCGAGTATTATGTCCAGTATTTTCATGAAGACCAATAAGCCTAGTGAGCCGATAGCAATAAATATCCAGTCTATTGTGTGTATTGGCGCTACTTTAAATATTTTTGCAATCGAAGGAATATAGAGAACCAGTATCTGTAGAATCAAGGAGGTGAAAATTGCAACCAGCAACCACGGGTTTGCGAACCACGAGATTTTATATTCAGAACGTATTCCAATAAGCCGGATAAGCTCATATATAACCATGGCAACGAATATCACCGCTGTCGCTCGAGCTCCGTCGTGGCCCGGCTCTGAAACAATGTACCAGTAGTGAACAAGCAGTGCTACTGTCATCACCATACCAAATATAAACATCTCCAGCCAAATCCTAAAGTTGATAATGCTTCCCTGAAAATGGTTCGGTTTAAACCGCATTATGCCTTTTTCAGCAGGATCACTCCCAAGCGCAATTGCCGGAAGTCCATCAGTTACAATGTTAATAAATAATAATTGTGCGGCGCTTAATACTAATTTAGAGAAAAATACAACTCCGCCAAGCACCGTCAACACCTCAGCTATATTGGCAGATAACAGATAATTCACAAATTTGCGAACGTTATCAAAAATACCCCTGCCTTCTTCTATCGCGCTAATAATGGTCAGAAACTGGTCATCAAGCAAAATCAAATCAGCAGCCTCTTTCGTAACATCAGTACCGGTGATCCCCATGGCCACGCCAATATCCGCGGCTTTTATGGCCGGCGCGTCATTCACGCCGTCACCAGTCATTGCAACCTGAAGTTTATGTTTTTGCAATGCTTTAACAATTCTAATTTTGTGTTCCGGATTAACCCTAGCATAGACACTGGTCGAGAGTACTTTTTTTTCAAATTCTTCTTCACTAAGCTGATCAATCTCAACACCGGAAATAGCTTCACCGACGATCCCTATTTCTTTGGCAACAGCGCGAGCAGTTTCAATGTGATCTCCCGTAATCATCACCACTTTCATGCCAGCTTCATTTGTAACGCGTTGCATAACTTCCTTAACTTCCAGTCTCGGGGGATCCATCATTCCCTGCAGACCCAAAAATATTAAATTTGACTCCACTTCATTTTCGCCTTTTGGCTGAGTCCTTTCCTCTTTATATGCCATTGCCAGCACGCGAAGCGCTGAAGACGCCATTTTGCTATTAATCTCTAAAACTTCATCTTTTAATTCTTTGGTTAATTTTTCTATTTTGCCGTCGATAAATATGCGATCACAATGGTTAAGCAACACATCGGCCGCTCCTTTTGATGCCACTAGAAATTCATTTTCATTGCGGTGAATCGTACTCATGCGTTTGCGCTCAGAGCTAAAAGGTATTTCATCGATTCGCTGGCATTTTTTTATTTCTTCCTCAAAATTCAGATCAGCTTTCATGGCAGAAACTATTAAGCAGCCCTCGGTTGGATCTCCCATTACTGATTTGTCTTTTAGTCTTGCATTGTTGCAAAGCATCCCGACTCTAAGCAGCGTATCGAGATTTTTTACATCAGTTAAAGGCTTATCATTAAGCAAAAAGTTTCCGGCCGTTTCATATCCGGAGCCGGTCACTTCATAAGTTTTTTGACTTGCCCAAATTTGTCTGACCGTCATTTCGCCCCTTGTTAGCGTACCAGTTTTATCGCTGCAAATTACGTCTGTAGAGCCAAGCGCTTCTACGGCCGAGAGTTTTCTAACGAGAGCATTTTTTGCCGCCATCCTGCGAGCTCCAAGCGCTAAAGAGATTCTCACCACAAAGGCCAATCCTTCCGGTATCGCCGCGACTGCCAGGGCAACCGCAGCTGTAAATGCCAAAATTACCCGCTGAAGTACTCCTTCATCTTGCAAATCTTTATCCAGAAAATAAATAATCACAAAAACCGCAACACATATTGCCAGAATTATCGCGCCGAGTTTGCGGCCCAGCTCATCCAGTTTTTTCTGCATAGGTGTTTGATCTTCTTCAACTTCATTGACCATTGTGGCTATTTTGCCGATTTGCGTGTCGTGCGCCGAAGCAACTACAATTCCTTCAGCTACTCCGGTGGTTACCAAAGTTCCGGAAAACGCCATATTTTTTTGGTCCCCAAGTGCTACAGTTTCGCTGATACTAAGAGTGTTTTTACTGACTGGTACAGACTCGCCAGTTAAAGAAGATTCATTAACCGACATGCTTTTTACCAAATAAAGCCTGATGTCCGCTGGTATTTTCGTACCTTCCTCAAGTAAAATAACGTCTCCAGGGACAATATCGATCGCGTCTATCTCAACAATCGAACCTCCACGGCGAACTTTGGCTTTATGCCCAACCAGTTTTTTGAGAGCTTCGACGGTTTTTTCTGCCTTATATTCGTTAAAAAAGCCGACTAACGCTATTGCGATTACTATGCAATAAATCAAAATAGATTCAGTATAGTTATTGTGTTTTTCTAGATATGAAATCCCCAGGGAGACTGTCGCGGCGGCAATCAGGACAAAAATTAAAACGTCGTTAAATTGGCTTAAAAAAAGTTTCAGGGGTGAAATTTTTTTCGCAGTCTTTAATTCGTTTTTGCCAAACTTTTTTTGTCTTTGAGCGACATCAGCTTGGCTTAAACCAGACTCATACTTAACTCCAAATTGATTCTGGATATCGTCTATTGACTGTTTGTAATATTCCACTTAAAAATCTCTGTTTTTACGCTTAAGCTTATTATATGATACATTGGTCTTGAACCAAAAAATAAAAATGCATAAATTCAAAACTATAAATCCTTTGCAACGAGTAGCGTCTTTGAGGCATACTATAAGCATTATCAATATGCGTTCTAAAGGAGGTGGGTTTGGCACGACGTAAACGACCGTATGACTACGACTTGATCGTAATTGGGAGCGGTGCCGGCGGAGGTGTTGCCGCCCATATTTTGGCCCGCCAAGGCAAAAAAATCGCTATAGTTGAGGAAGAACGCATTGGCGGAGAATGTCCAAACTGGGGTTGCATACCGACTAAGGCGCTTCTCAGATCATCCGAGCTTTACCGCGAAGCCAGGGAAAGTAAAAGGTTTGGCATACGTACGGCTACAATTGGCTATAACTACCACGCCGTAAAAAATTGGGTGGATATCGCAGTCTACAGAACCGGCACGGCCGAAGGATTGCGGGCATATGAAAGCGAAGGTATACACATTATCAGAGGCAAGGCATATTTCATCTCTAAGCGTGAAATATCTGTCAGCGACAAACGCTACAGCGCTAAAAAATTCCTGATTGCCACAGGAACCCGTAACTTTGTGCCTCCTATTGTGGGTTTAACTGAATCTGGTTTTTTGACTCATCGTTCTGTTTTCGACCTAACTCAACCGCCAAGATCGCTGTTTATTATCGGTGGCGGGCCAATAGGTTGCGAATTTGCCCAGGCTTTTTCAGATTTTGAAAGTGGCGTTGTGATGGCGGAAGTTGGAGAGCGGTTGATCGCAAGAGAAAATCCAGAAGCGGGAGATCTCATAGGCAAAATTTTCCGAAAACGTGATGTTGTAGTACTCACCAACACCAAAGTTATAAAAGTGGAAAGAGATCGCGTGAAAAAAATCGTCTATTTCGAGCAAAATGGCAAAATCCATTCGGTTCGAGTAGATAACATTCTTCTAGCCGCAGGCATGATTCCAAATACCGACCTTGCTTTAGAAAATGCGAAAGTTGCTTACAATCAACATGGGATTATAGTAGACGAAACCATGCGTACCACCGCGCGAAATATTTACGCTGCCGGTGATGTTGCCGGACCGTATCAGTTTACTCACATGGCAACTTACCAAAGTAAAATTGCCGCGCACAATATGTATAGCCGTAAAAAATTAGTTGTAGATTATCACGCCGTTCCAAGATGTGTATTTACGAGTCCGGAAGTCGCCTCAGTTGGCTATACTGACGCGCAGGCCCAAGCCTTCAAGATAAAATTTGATACCGCAAGCGTTGATATAGATATAATCGGCAGAGCTAATACGTCCGATGATCACGAAGGGTTTGTGAAAGTATCGGCCCGGAAAAAAGACGGGGTTATAATTGGCGCTACTATTGTTGCCCCGCGTGCTGGGGAGATGATTCACGAACTGGCGCTAGCAGTCAACAAGGGGTTAACTGTCGCTGACGTTGCAAACACAATTCATGCGTTCCCAACTTGGAGCGAAGCCATCCGCGTAGCTTGCCATAAATTAATCAAACAATAAGTCTATTTAAAAATCTCAACGATTGGCCCAAAAACTGGCGGAAAAGTAAGAAGAAAGATTAATATTGACGAGGCAACAAACCACATTGCCGCGGTTTTTTCATGTTTACCAAGACTCTTTTTATCTAAATTGCCCAGTGTGCCAATAAACAAATATTTGGCTACAAAAAACGCTGCCAGTGCAAACACAAATTTACCAAGCAGCGGTCCAACGGCGGGGTAAAAATCTAAAACTTTTTTGATTGGTTCGCTAACTTCAGAAGCAACTATCAATACAAAATAAACTGCTATGCCAACAGAACCGGCATATAGCGAACTTATGCTTTTTACGTCCTGTGTTGTTGATTCCTTCTTTACCATATTTCCCCTACCTTAGTGGCGCTGTTTTAGTAACTAATACCGCTTCTGCCGCGACCACCAATACATAAACTAACGATGTAACTATGCCGAACAAAACTACTCTTTTTAGCAAAGGTTTTGAGGATAAACTTTTCCCTTGAGATACAACTATAATCGCAACCACCAGCATAATTATTAGCGGCGCAAACGCCAAGTGCTCTTTGTGTTCAAAGATAATGGTATGCAGCCAACTTGTTTCCTCTGATGCTTTCAGTATGGTTCTGGGGCTAAAATCAGTTTTCTCTCTGTATGGGCGGTAGATAAACATACCCATAAAGTTAAGCAGAAAAATATTTGTAAATAACAGAACTACCACTGTTTTAAACCAGTTAAATGCTTTCGCGAATTTATCCAGACTAAAATAGAGAGTTATTGCACAGCCAAATAATATTAGCGAGAACATGGACAACCCGCCGTGAATATCAGACATAATTTCCCAATAACTCAAAGTCAGGATTTTTTCAGCAAATTCACTAAATGAAGCTAAGAATAACATTATTGAGTATCATTATTATGCTTATGCTACAAACTGTCAAACAAATGAAATACATATTATTGACTTAAGTATTGTAATTACCCCTGTAGGTTGATATTATTGAATTGATCGAAGAATGGAAGAGCCTCGAACTTGTTCTATCTTGTGATGTGGAGTGGAGCTCCGACGTTTCAGTCGGAGCAAGCAGTTGACTCCGATCGACAGTATCGGAATGGCAACTTCCACTGTCGCTTATCGGCTATAATGGACAAGAATGTGGTTACATAATCAAATTTGATCATTAATTATTGCGGGGTGGAGCAGTGGCAGCTCGCGTGGCTCATAACCACGAGGTCGCAGGTTCGAGTCCTGCCCCCGCTACCAAGATATGAAACCGACCATAGCGTCGGTTTTTTATCTTGATGGGGCAGAACTCCGGTTCTGCGACCGAGATTTTCTGAAAGAAAATATCGTAGTCGCAGGTTCGGTCATGACGAGCACGCACAGATGCTTGCATCGAGCATGCGAGGAAATGTGCTTTGTCTCTGCCCCCGCTACCAGGACGCATGATCATCTATACGGCTCCTTGCATTCCGCACCTCCGCCTTGCCAGAAATAAAATCAAGCACCCCGGTACGAAGGTAGACGAGAATTGCAAAGACTACCAAGGGGATCGCGTCATGTCATGCACAGATGTTATCGAGCATAAAATTGTATATATGCTTTTTTTCTGCTTGTTTTTCTAAGGCCTTGGCGGAATAAGCTGTTACTAAGCATAAGCTTATTGATTAAATTTGTTTTAGGCTGATAGTATATAAATGTGAGTACTCTAAAAAAACAACGCGGTTTTGCAATTGTTGAGTTAATAGTTGGACTTATTGTTATTGCTGCCATATCATTCGTTGGCTATACAGTTTATAAAAAAGTTACTAATAAAAAGGGCCAGGAAACTTCTACGAATCAAACCGCCCAAACTGATAATAATGAAAGTGAATTGAAGTTCGACAGCGATCCCGTCAGCTCCGACCCTATCGGCGATAAAATGGGCCCTTTCTATCACGATATTTACCTAACCACTGGGCAAGATGGGCTAACATTCAACGGCAAAGGCAAGAAATTAATCGAGCACGCATCCGTCCCAGACATTATTAGGCTCAAAGATGGCCGACTTGCAATTTATGCAGTAGATGCGGCAAAACGTAGTAAATCCGGCTTGTTAGTCGGAATATCAAAGAACGGTGGCGAAACATGGCAGTTTGGATCGGTTCGTTTTAACGCAACTCAAAATAAACCTGTTACTGGAGCTGATCCAGAGGTTGTTCTAACAGAAGATGGCAAAATCCGATTGTATTTGCTAGTGCATGGCGGAGGGCCGGCACAAAACGGCATGCCGGCTTCAGGCGTCAAAAACAAAGTCCAAAGCGCTCTGAGTACTGATGGAATCAACTTTACACCCGAAGACGGAGTGCGCGTAGAATACGCTGAAATTACTGACCCTGATGTAATAAAAATTGGCGACATTTGGTATGCCTATATCTCGCAAGGCCCTAAAAATATAGCATTTACTTCTGCTGATGGTTTGACTTTTAATGAGGCCAAGACAATTCGCGGCTCAGGCTCAGTCTCAAATACAGTTGATATAGGTGACAATCAATTCAGGCAATATTACTGTGGGGGCTCAGCCATTAAGAGTGCCGTAACTACAGACGGCCTTAATTTTACTGACGATTCGGGTAACAGACTTGAGCCGGATTCTGGTGAATATATTTGCGACCCTGCGCCCGTAAAAGTCGATTCCACATGGTTAATGGTTTACAAAGTCGGCCACAATTAATTACATATAAATTTTTTTATTGTTCTTAGACTTCAAATTATAATACGCGGTTAATTGTTTCTTGACTTTTTATAACAATTATGTCTACAATAGTCTAAGTTGTTTTCAATGGATCCGGGTTTAGTAGCCAAATTACTCGATTTCATTCTGGCAATCTGAGTAATATAACTGTAAACAAAAGGATCTTTTTTAATGTCTTATATAAATACGTATCGTACAAAAAATAATACTAATTCACGTTCACGAAAATGGAATAACAGTAGGCCTACTCGATCACGCTCAAAATCGCGCAGGATCGGGCAATACATAGATCCAAGCCGATTTATAAAAATTGCCACTGCTTCAAACGAGAAGCCATACGAGCCAAAACATACTTTTTCCGATTTTTTGATTAGCGACAAGCTAAAATCTAATCTGGCGGCAAAAAGATATATCACCCCTTCCCACATCCAAGACCAAGCAATCCCCATAGGTTTGAGCGGAAAAGATGTGATCGGCATCGCCAGTACTGGTACGGGCAAAACCGCAGCATTTGCTATTCCTATCATTCAAAATCTAACAACCGACTCTAGTTCATCGGCAATTATAGTTGCTCCTACAAGAGAGTTGGCACAGCAAATCGAGGAAGAATTTCGGGAGCTCTCAAGAGGATGCGGCCTATACAGCACTTTGTTAATTGGTGGAGCAAGTATGGGTAGACAACTAAGCGAGCTTAGGCGAAACCCACGTATAATCATTGGTACTCCGGGCCGCATAATGGACCATTTAAAGCGCCGGGCTTTAAGATTAGACAAGTTCAATCTGGTTGTGCTGGACGAAGTAGATCGCATGCTTGATATGGGTTTTGTCCAGGATGTTAGCGATATCTTAAAACAAACTAGTCAACAAAGGCAGATATTTTTCTTTTCCGCAACTATGGATACCAGGGTGCGTAAATTAATAGAGAACTTCTCTACCAATCCAACCACAATTTCTGTCAAAGCTGGTCTTGCAAGCGAAAATGTTCATCAAGATGTTATAAAGTTCCAGCACAATAACGAAAAGCTGGATAAACTTCATGATATTTTGATAAACAAAGACGTATCAAAAGCAATAATTTTTGATGAAACTCAACGAGATGTAGAGCATCTTGCAGTCGAACTTGTTTCTCGTGGTTTTTCTACCGAAGCACTTCATGGTGGTAAAAGCCAAGGTCAACGCAGAAGAGCTCTCTCAATGTTTAAATCCAACCAAGTGAATATACTCGTAGCTACAGATGTGGCAGCTCGAGGCATAGACGTTGCCGATATTACACATGTAATCAATTTTTCTATACCAAAGGTTTATGACGATTACATCCATCGCATTGGGCGAACCGGAAGAGCAGGTCGCGTAGGTTACGCGTTAACTTTTGTTGAAAATCGATCTAACTCATACTAATTGGTCGATGATAAGCTAAAGAGGTACAATGAAGATATGACGACTAATAAAAAAATCAAGTTTATTGAATCTGAAGAAGGAATTAAAGTAAAAAGAATACTGCGTTCCATGATGGACGATAAATCCTACAATACGTCCCCATGCTACAGCGCCAACAAAGATCTTTACCCAAACAACTTAATGTCTTTCGTAGATAAACATATGCAATATTTAAACGCACATCCGAATATTGATCCGAAACAATATATTGCGAATCTACGCCTGATAACCAGCATAAAATAGATCCGTCCCGGAAAATAAATTTATTGCTTATTTAGCGCTTTTTAAGCTATTCGTGCCCGAGTAAAAAATCTATCCATTGTCCGAAATTGCTCTTTTGTTCAGATGAATTTTCTTCTTCATTATTCTGCTGTTCTGGTTTCGACTGGTTTTGAGCTTGATTGGGTAAGATCAAAACGTTTTCGCCTTTTGAAACTAGGTTGAATTTACGCTTTGCCTCAAGTTCCAAAAACGCGTCAGTCTTATAGTATTCATTGCTAAGCTTCAGATTTTCATTTTCCAATTCCAGAAGCCTTACTTCCTCTTGAAGCCTACCGACTTCTTGTTGAAGCCCGTAGTTTTTTTGAACAACTTTGGCTGTATTCCAAACCAGGTATCCGGCAATCAGGGCTGACGTCAGCAAAACCAAGCTACGAGTGGAAAATAATGTTTTTAGCGGATTTTGTTTCATGTTTGTTTTCCATCAGAGAAATACTCTGATTTTATTTTACACGCTAAAGAATTATTAGAAAAATACGAAATGAAAATTACTAACTAAAGATTATCAGATAAACAATAAAGCTGATGGGGATGGCAAGATTTTAACCTGCTATATAGGAATGCCCCCTTGGTGGGGCCGGCTGGATTTGAACCAGCGACCAATCGGTTATGAGCCGACTGCTCTGACCACTGAGCTACGGCCCCACCAAGGAAACACTACTTGTCCACCGAAGCTTTGGCGTAGGCGGAAGCTATATCCCCTGAGAAACATACGAATTATATTATCATTTATCAGATGAGAAGTATCAAGTGGTTTAGGATAAATTTCTCAAACACTAATTCCCATTTTCTACTTGCCAATTCCCTGCTCTCCAGACCCATCATTTCTCGCTATCCGAGCAATGGCTACTTCGTAAGCCGCGTCTTTATAGGATATGCCCTGGGAACTTACGATATCGTGAATTTCATCTGTCGCATTAACGAGATATTTCTTCAGCTTTTTATAAACCTTTTGTTTACCCCAAATTTGGTTTTGCCTATTTTGCAACCACTCAAAGTAAGAGACAGTAACTCCTCCGGCATTGGCAATTATGTCCGGAACAACAACTACCTTATTTTTCGTTAGATAATCGTGTGCTTTGTCCGATACTGGGTTATTAGCAAGTTCAACAATATACTTAGCCCTGCATTGTTTCATGTTTTTTTCTGTTATTGCGTCACTGAGCGCCGCAAGAATAAGTACATCGACATCAAGCGTGAGCAGTTCTTCGTTTGATACAAGTTTAGTATCTTGATTTTTCTTAGCAAAGTCTACTACTGATCTCCCTGCCAATTTCGCATCCATTACTTTTTTTGGGTCCAGGTTTTTCTCAGTAATTGAATAGACCCCACCAACAGAATCACTGACAGCTATAAGCTTGTATTTTTTATTTGAGGCAATTAGCTCAGCAAAATGATAACCCACATTACCAAGACCCTGAATCGCTACGGTTTTTGGAAATTTTTCATTACGATTTTCTAAAATTCTCTCAAGAACATAATATCCACCCAGTCCCGTTGCTTCACTTCTCCCCCTGCTGCCTCCATTGTTTATCGATTTTCCCGTAAAAGCAGCTTTTGTTTGACTTTTAGTCGCCTTTTGATATTCATCAAGCATCCAATCCATAACTGATGAATCTGTATTTACATCTGGCGCTGGTATGTCTTTATCCTCACCAATATAAGGAGCAATGAAACGCGCATAATTTCTAGAAAGCTCTTCCAAATCTTCTTTACTTAGAGTCCTAGGATCAACGGCTATTCCACCCTTTCCGCCCCCAAGAGGAAGGCCTATAGCTGCTGTTTTAAGTGTCATGAGCGTTGCCAGCGTAGCTACTTCAGATTTTGATACGCTGGGATGAAATCTAATGCCGCCCTTATGTGGCCCAAGGGAAGAATTATGTTGAATTCTATAAGCTTTAAAGCACTGTTTTGTTCTGTCCAAACATACTTCAAACTCAAATTCTGCCTTGTGTTCCAGTAAACTTTTTACAGTTTTTTGAGGCAACCCCAATCTGCGACCAGTTTCAATAATTTTTCTTTTTAAGCCTTTATCCATAGACAATTCCCGTACTATTTATACTCTCGATTTTCTTTTTGTAAATTGCTTATGCCGTTTACGGATCATGCGGTTCGGTTTAAAATGTATTAAGTTAATGCTTATGCTCAAACGTAAATGAAAAAAATGGTTTTCAATCCATCAAAACGGTTTGTGTTAGCCCATGTGATGGTGCCTTTGCTCGGAATACCTATAGTTATAGTGATACCGAAAATTGAATATGCTAGCGGCAGCACCTACGTGCCTACAATGAGTTCAATAGGCACAATTACACTTATACTTTCCATAATAGTTATAATAACTTCTCAGCTAGCCTATATTGGCACTAAAGCCAGTAAATCTCTTAGGGTTTGGTTTGGCATAAGCAATGTACTTACTGTCTGGGTTTTATTTATATTTACGCCCTCGCCCGTAGTAAGAAATTACGAAAAGATTCGTGCTTATGGCAATGAAGACCACTCTATTTACGAACACGTATTGTTCTTTATAGTGGTCACGGTAATTTTTTACGGAATTTCGTATACGCTAATGAGTATAATTAAATACACTCAAATTAGTAAAAGCGAGTTTATAAAAAATAATTATGGCGAAGTTGAAACACCCTTAATTCTCATAATTATTGGAACTATAATTGTCGCTTCTATTTTAGGGGGAGCAGGCATGATAGTTATGTTTGCTCTTTTAGTTTTTACTACCAATCTGCTTTATTTAGGATCTGCTTTTGTCAATTACCATTCATTAATTGCTTTGTTGGTATCAATTTTTGCTGTCATAGCAACAGTTAAGTATTTCAAAGCGGCTAGGATAAATACAGATCTGCAAAAACACTCGGACGCGTTTTTTAGAACTTCTTGGTCCGCTAATATACATCTTTTATCGTATTATATAATATGGTTATTCTTTACTATTTGGTACGGACATCTTTGGCCAGTTACGTCACTTAAAAACTTACCACTCTAAAATGAAAATACTACCAATCCCAGAACACCTAAAAAGACCCGCAGTAATTTTGCTTGCTGTTGGAATAATTTTAGCTATTGGATTGCCTTTAATCGACAAATCATTTGAAAATCATATTCAGCCATCAGTGATTTCATTTAGAGGTGTTGGGCTAGCAATGTTAATTCTTACGATTTATACAGCCTATTCTTGCCTCAAGACGCATCACACCGGTACGGCAAAACTTACTATTTACTTCATCATGTACAACATCTTGATTATTGCGATGAAATACGTAGTTGCGCCACTGACTTTAGAGACTTCTGATTCAGAGTCTAGAGTGCGAAATTTAGGGATGAGAACCATATTTCAAAATCTTCTGGTCGCATTTCTAACAGCTCTAGTGGTTTTCTTTATCTATTACACAGTGTTTGCAATTGTGCGCCATATAAATATTCGTCGTAGCGAAGTTATGAAAGCTACACCCGGCGGTCTTAAAACCTCAATTGGGCTGATTATTGTAAGTATATTTTTATTCAGTATTATATTTGGCGGCTTAAGTGGATTCGCTTTTCTGGCAATACTTCTTTTTGAGACGAATGTTTCGTATTTAGGCACGGTTTTTACTAGTGTCTATTCATATGCAATAGTAGTTTTAATTATATCTGCGACGGTAATGGCTTATCTGACTTTTAGGGAAGCTGCGAAAGTTACTGACAGAACCAAGGATTCTAAAGTTTTCACCAACACAGCATCCTTGGGGCTTATGTTATTAATAGTCTATCATCTAATTTGGATTGCCTATTTTACCACCCTCGAAACAATCTGGCCGTTTAAAATTGTTGAGTCTCTTTTTGGCAGCATATTTTAGTGATACCGGTTTTCTAGACTTTCGCGCCCATATTTTAAAACTTTTGCCATCCAAACCAGTTCTTCAAACGCAGTGTTAATTAATTTTCTATAAAGTTGTTCGTCTCCAATAAAATTACCTTTTTTATTAAACAGCTTATCTACTTCAGGAAAATGAACATCACTAAAAGTGTATACAAGCCCTAATTCTCGAAAAACAGGCGCTAGCTGTTCTATTACTCTTGCGCCCCCGAAAATGCCCGAAGACACTCCAGCAACTGCAACCGGTTTGTGGATATAGTTTTTTAGCTCGCTATCTAACATGCGTTTCAATGTTCCTGGAAAGCTGTGGTTATACTCGGGTGTGACTACAAAGAAAGCATCTGCCTGAGCAGTTATTTTTGTATATCTTGGGTCTTTAACCTGTTCATCTTTTCCATCCAGTGGAAAGTTAAATTCTTTTGGATCTACGATAAACGTTTCTACGCCATCTATTTCAGTAGTAATTGAGTTAACATATCTTGCTACCAGACTTGATTTATTGTTTGGTCTCGTAGTGCCCAGTAAAATAGGGATGTTTAACACCATAGTGCTAGCTCCGTTTATTACTAATAAATAGTAGCAAGATCAAATATTTAAGTGAATGGTTAACTATTGTTCAGAATATACCCAGTATTTCCTTAATATCACGGATTATACCCCTGTCTCTCACCCACCATGGTTTATTTTCTTGCGCGTAACCCTTCCAGCGCTTTCTTTCGCCTTTAAGAATTCGTTCGTTCCCGCCGCCAGGATAAATTTTTTCTTTACGGTCTGCCCATAAAATCTTGGCAACAAATTTCATTCTTTGACTGGTGAGTTCAGAGAGCTGTTGCTTTTGTTCTATGTTTAACTTGCTTATTAACTCATCTTGCTCTTTAGGGGTCAAAAGCTCCTCAAATATTTCAGTAACATCCAGGGGGGTGTCTGATAAAACTGTAACATGAGATTGCGAATTAATTATCATTGAACGCTTCATTCGCGCCTGATGGAACATTCCTAACAATTCATCCGCATCTGTTTCCGAAAAACTCCCAGGGTTGAGCTCACCCTTGGCAACTTGAAGCTCCAACTCTGACGGAACATAACCCCATCTTTGGGCAAAATCTTCTTCTGTTTCAATCTTCGGCTCAGACTCCGGTATGCCAACCGTGTCAGCATAAACTGATGATATTTTATTTTCAATTGGGCCAGATAACGGTTTTGTTTCTATGCGAATTTCATCTGGATTATCTCCAAAAAGATGCATTTGTTCTGGTTCTGGACTAGTAGGTTGCATGCGTCATATTATATCACTATTTTTGCTTTTTGTCTATCCTGGCCTTGAGCTCAGTTAGAGCATCTTTCATCCACGGCCAAGCAAAGTCTTTTGTTGGCACGTCTTTTATTGGATGCCAAACTAAACTTGCAACATCATCTCCAGGAATCAGAGTTCCAGATTTAATTTCCGCTATATACATGAGTGTGCAGTAAGATACGTCCTCATTATATAAACCGCAGTAAACACCAATCAAACTAATGTTCTTGATACTTAGGCCAGTCTCTTCTTTAACTTCACGTTTCAGGCCTGCAATTGGATCTTCATTAAATTCCAAAAAACCTCCAATAACATCGAGCTTGCCTTTATGGGGTTTTTCTTTGCGAATTGCAAGTAATACGCTGGGTCCATTAACTATAAAAACTCCAGTAGATGCTCGGGGGTTGTTGTAAGTTGTTCGATGGCAAACAGTACATATATGTTCAGTTTGGGTTTTTTGTTTTAATTCACCAGCACACCACGAACAATAAGTAAAAAGTGTCATATTTCTAATAGTTTATGCCTATTCATAACTTTTTTAAGTGTAACATTAAAGACCCAAGCTAACTGCCTGGGTCTTTATTTTATATTAACTAGTTTGGTGTCTGATTATTTTTTCTTAAGTGTCAAAAAACCATTTCTTGGATTTTCAACAACTGTGTAACCAGAAGGTAGGTCGTTTACAGCTTCAGGTCTTTGGTCTTTTGCAAAGTAAAAAATTCTTTGCTGTTTACCGCCACGAAGTGTAACGTCCTTTGCATGTAGGTAGTATGTTACCCCTTTTGAATTGGTGTGTGAATACGCCATTTCTCCTCCTTACTTTATATCTTGCGTATCCCCAACATACGCTGAAGGCACATCTCTTGTCAACTCTAATTTTCTCTAAATACAGATCAAACATTTGCCCTACTACTGTTTATTAAGTGAAATGGATTACAATAATATAAGAGAAAAAACATAAGCCTATTGCTCTAAAAGCCAGCTTACGATACACTAAATTTTAGTTTGAATAAGGGGGTTAAATGGAAAGATATAGACAAAATCAACCGCGAGTCACACCTATATCGCATAATAATTCTAGTGAAAACGTTAGTGAAGTTGGTTCTTCACAATCATCAAGCACGCCCCCCGCACATGAAGAGCCAAAAAAACATTCCGGTGGATTTTTCCCCGTAGATCCATCTGCTTCAGTTAAGGTGTTGATCGTTGCTTTAATTATAGCCTCTGTTACTGTAACTATTGCGTTAGGTGGAAGCCTAGTCAAATCTCTTACTAGAGATGATGAAAATACAAGCTATGTTAAATCTCAGCAATACCAAGCAGTTTTTCTAGATAATGGCCAAGTGTATTTTGGCAAAATCGTTACAATAGATGAAAAATATGTCCAACTTAGCGATATTTATTACCTTCAAGTAGAAAAACAAGTGCAACCAGAACAAAAGAAAGAGGGAGAGCAATCAAACTCTGAATCTAGTAATACAGATCAGTCTGGAGACCCAAAAATTTCGCTCGCAAAACTTGGTAAAGAGCTTCACGGCCCAGAAGACGTAATGTATATAAGAAGTGACAAAATAGTATTCTGGGAAAATCTCAAAGATGAAGGCCAAGTGACCTCAGCTATAAACGAATACAAAAAATCACAGGGCCAGTAGAGATTAGAAAATAGCAACTGGGAATTAGAAATTGGGAAACAGCAACTGGGAATTAGTTTTTAAAAATATACTATTTTCTATTTCCTAATTGCTGTTTCCCAATTTCTATACTCTATACGTCATACTGCATACTCTATACTCCATACTACCCATCGTTTTTCAGCTCTTGTCTTGCTATAGCGTATGCTATAAACCTGGAAACTAAAATTCCTGCAAGTATTATGGTTATTATTGAGGATATACCGGCCACATCAGGCGACCAAAGAGGCGCGTGAAAGTCATAAACATAAAGCTCTTTTGGAGGTAATTTTAATTCATCAGGGCTAGAGCCCGGAGAAGCATTGCTGGTCACATAATCTTGAATGCATTGTGCTCTAGCTGTTAGAGGTATATTGGGATTTTCGCAGACTTCCTGAGCTTTTTGGTAAATCTGTGAATTACTTGATTCTGTAGCTTCCTTGCGAGCTTTTTGGACTGCGCGGTCGTAACTAGACCTTAATTCAACTGGGGGAATATTCGAATTCATATGTGAAAAAATGTAACCGCCAAGTTTTTCCAGGGCTTCTTCAATCCCCTCATTTTTTTCATCTGCGGCTAAAACCTTCTCTCTTAGCTCAATTGTTTTTAAGCTGTTTTGCCTTAGCAGCCACAAAGATACAATAGCCGAAGCAATAAATAATAAAATTATTTGCCAGGTTTTTATCTTACCCAACCATTCAAAATAACTTTTTAGATTTTTCTTTGTGGTTTTAACTTTCATGGATTTAAACTAAATTGCGCTAGCGTAACCTTTATGACAACACTATATCAATCATACTCCTGATTGCATACTCTAAAACAGTTGTCAAAAATGTCGCCACTGGATAGTGTTAGCAAAATGAGAGATACTGTTTTTATGCATATATATTTCTCTGGAATAGGAGGAGTGGCTATAGGACCTCTGGCACTCTTTGCTAAAGATGCCGGTTTTGAAGTTAGCGGATCTGATATCGTACAAAGTCGATATACAAAAATTATTGAAAATGCTGGAATAAGAGTCGCTATAGGCCAAACTGGTCAAGAAATTGTTGATTTGCATGAAAAAAAACCAATCGATTGGTTAGTCGCAACAGCAGCGCTTCCAGAAAATCATCCTGAGATTAATTTTGCCCGGCAAAAAGGAATTCGGATCAGCAAACGCGACGAGTTTTTAAATTACGTAATTAAAGAAAAAACCTTAAAAATTCTAGCTGTCGCAGGAACGCATGGAAAAACTACCACTACCGGTATGTTAATCTGGTTGTTTAAAGCTTTTGGTATTCCAGTAAGTTATACGATTGGTACAAACGTAAGTTTTGGCCCAAGCGGACAATATCAGAGTGGCAGTAATTGGTTTGTTTACGAAGCCGACGAATTTGACCGTAATTTTTTGCGGTTTCAACCTAAAGTCAGCGTAATTACCAAAGTGGATTATGACCATCCAGACACATACGCCACGATTGAAGATTACAAAAATGCATTTATTGAGTTTATCAAGCAAAGTCAGGAAACTTACCTGTGGAAGAAAGATTGTGAATATCTGAATATTTCTCCAAGTCAGAAATTGCATTGCATTGACGATACTTCAGTATTAGATACTTTAAATCTCCCAGGAATACACAACCGCGAAAATGCCATGTTAGCTTTTAATATATTTACAACATTATTTGCTGATATAAGTAAAGAAAAGATTCTGGGATCTCTAAACAATTTCCCTGGCACAGAGCGTCGTTTTGAAAAATTAGCTCAAAATATTTATACCGACTATGCTCATCACCCGACCGAAATTCGCGCAGCTTTGCAAACTGCCAGTGAAGTATCCAGTAGTATTCTTGTGGTGTATCAGCCCCACCAAAACAAACGCCAGGTACGTTTACAAGATGAATACCAAGATTGTTTTAATCTTGCCAAAAAGGTTTATTGGCTACCGACATACATTAGCCGGGAAGTTGATAAAAATATACTTACGCAGGAACAACTAATTTCAAAACTCAGCAATTCAGGCAATGTCCAGCCCACTCAAATGAATGGTGCGCTGGCTAAATTAATTGTTAACCATCAAAAAAATGGAGACTTGGTTTTAATTCTTGGAGCTGGAGATGTCGATGATTGGATAAGAAAAGTTGTGAAAAATGAAGAAATTGCAAGTTAAAATAAAGCGCTTTGACCGTACATTACCACTTCCCACCAAGCAAACAAGCGGTGCGGCTTGTTTTGATCTTTACGCACGAGTTGATACAAAAATACAACCAAAATCAGTTGGTTATATTCCACTGAATGTGGCAATTGAGGCACCGAAAGAACATTGGGTATTATTGGCTGCTCGTAGTTCTTTGCATAAACGTGGATTACTCCCAGCAAACGGCATTGGAATTGTTGATGAAGACTTTAGTGGAGATGGTGATGAGTTTCAACTTATCGTATATAACTTTACAGATGAACTTGTGACAATTGAACGTAATGCGCGAATAGCACAAGCAATGGTCATTCCAACTTTGGATGTAAAGATAATTGATGCAAAAAAGCTAAACCGGCCGAATCGCGGTGGAATTGGAAGTACTGGAGTTAACTAAACCAAATCAACAATCTTTTCTTCGGATTTATTTGATATAATCATACTGAGTTTCAAAGAAGCAATACGGAAATGATAATTAATAAAATCTTAAATAATTTTGCTCAATTGATAGTAGACGAGCGTGGTTTTTTTGAAAAAATTTGGAATTGGCTGGAAACCAATGGCCTTAAAATTGCTCTCATAGTTGCCATTGCATATGCAGTAATTCGAATTGGCAGCAAGTTTTTAGGAAGAGTAATTTACCAGTTTGTTAAAATTCACCACCGTCATGGAACTGAAAAAGATATCAGGCAGAGATCAGATACCTTAAATAGTATTGTTGGTACATCATTTACCGTAATAGTTTGGGCGATTGTTCTTATGGTGTCGCTCTCAGAGGTTGGGATAAATGTTGGACCGTTAATTGCTGGTGCTGGAGTAGTTGGACTGGCTATAGGGTTCGGAGCACAGACATTGGTAAGAGACTTCATGACCGGTTTGTTTATAATCACCGAAAATCAATATAGAGTTGGCGATATAGTCAGACTTTATGCCATTGGAGGCGTAACGGTTGATGGTGTGGTTGAGGCAGTAACTATGCGGACAACGATCTTAAGAGACCTCGATGGCAACGTTCATCATTTCCCAAATGGTGAAATAAAAGTCTCGACAAACATGACTCTTGAACACTCTGCGGTAAATATTAATGTCAAAGTTGATTACAAGAGTGATATTAAAAAAGTTGAATCAGTTATAAACAAAGTTGGGATTGACCTGGCAAATAATGAAAACTGGCATAAAAAAGTTATTGAAGCCCCTCATTTTGAGCGTATTGAAAATCTAGGTGACGGTGCGGTAGAGATAAAGATCTTGGGCAAAACCAAGCCAATGGCTCAATGGACAGTTGCCGGTGAGTTTCGTAAACGGCTGAAAATTGCCTTCGATGAAAATAAAATAAAGATTGTTTAGAGAATCCACACTATAGGTATTTTCCAGTGGGGACATCTTTGATGCGCGGATGATACTCTCCCACTGATTTTCTAAGTGTATAGTTGGCATAAAAGTTTGTAATCATGGAAACTACAGTAGCCATTCCATAATTTCTGTTCACTTTATGTAAATCAGTTAAAAGCTTATCGCCCGTCTCTGGCTCCTGGACAGAGAAATTGTCCAATACACCAAAATGAGTTCCGTAATTATTGATGTTCACCACTCTAGCTCGAAACTCATCATTATCATAATCCTCTGGCTCAGCAAGGATAAACCACGTATTTGCTCCCAAGTGATTAGGAGTTAATGGAGCTCCATACCACTTAACTTCCTGGCTTGAAGCAATACTCAGTGGATTCTTGGCCGTATATCTAAAGATATCCATTAACTCTTTTTTCACAATTGATGTGCGGTTAGAGTTTCTAACCCTCTCCACGAAATCCAACAATCGCTGACAACTTCTTTCTTCTGCAATATCATCGTGTAATTCAACGTATTCTGGAGATATTTCCTTGTTCATAAATCAACCTTAACACCATCTATTAAATCCAAAAACTTAATACCCTTACTATTTAGAGTGCTTTGACAAGTATTGTAATACCATTTTTTAGCCTCGGAGTTAAGATGCCAGTCATGAATCGGCAACACAACCCTCGGTTTAAGTTCAACCGCCAATTTAACTGCATTGGTTAACGACCCCCAGGGTGCGGTAATTGGCAGGGCAAGTATATCTTTTGTTTCATCAAAAGAATGACTATCCCCAGGATGGGTAAGCACATCCATAAAATGAAACCCTTTATTCTTAACCTCCTGGGTCCAGGGTGTTACCTCATGATTTGCTTTAAAAGGACGAAGGCAATCGCTTGATGTTCTAAGCCGTGCTTTTATGTTTGCTTTTTCTATCAAATTTAAAATAGTTTGATCGGCAACAATATGCATATCTGGAAATTTTCTTACAAGAAATTTAACAAAAGGCATATAAAAATGATCCTGATGTTCATGTGTTATTACGAGTCTGTCAACAACAGGTAAAGCTTCAAAATCTATTCCCGACTTCCAGGAGAATATGCCCGGGTCAAACAAAGCTGTTCTTTCTTTTGTCTCAGCCAATATACACGAATGGGCAAATTTTGTAACACTTATACTCATATTTGACATTATATCATCGTAGTTTTATTGAAATTATTTCTTAACTCTTATTTAGTTAAGCAACCTATATGTTTCGTGCTATATTGTTAATGGTTGAGCTAAACTTATGATCCATCATTTAAAAAGAGGTATTAAATACGGCAAAAGCATGGGCTTCAATTTTTGGAGTTTAGTAATTATCGCTATAACCACAGCAATATTTGGCTATTGGATTATTAGTACGCGAGCAGCCGACAAGCCATATGCGCTTGAAGCAGAAGATGGCCAATTAATAAGCAGCCAGGTCAAAAAAATATACGATTCAAAAGCATCCGGATCCAGCGCAATCGAGTTTTCTGATAGCAGTATTTCAACAGAGGGAACCAATAAAGCTGGGTGGAATATCTACGATTTTCAAACGGATAGCGATGTTATTAGAGCCTCAATTCGTAGACAAAAACCAGTCATGGTCAGGTGGTTTTTTAGCCTTGACCGCTATGTAAGGGATGAGACTACATTTGATAAAAAATTACGTGACTATGACGGATATCTAAAAAGCACAAATTTTCAGGATTTTCTAAAGGCACTTAAAGAAAACCAAACAATCTTAATTGTGACAAATAGCATGAAGGATAAGTGGTACTCAGAGTATAGCGCCTGTGAGGGTTGTAATTACCCGGATATTGCAAAATATTCATCTTACATAGACAAGTTGGAGGCGACTCTTAAAGATGCTGGGATAAAAATAATATGGGAGCCATTTAACGAGCCAGACTTAAGATGGGGAGCGTTGTATGCTACCTTGCCCACTGCCGGAGCAACTGAAAATTTTTCAACTCCTTGGGTTCCATTCCAGGATTTTACTAAGGGTTGGGCTAATTGGAGTGGAGGGTCAGGAGACCTGTGGGCACAAATGCATCAAATAACAACATTTACACAGGCAAGCGGAGGTATAGTTAGAAACTATATCAACGAAGTACCGTTTACTGAACGCTGGAAACCATACAACAATCTAGTCTCGTCTACCAAATGGCGTGTCGCCACGGCGCCTTACATAAACCTGGCTAGCTTTCACTTATATAGAAACAATTATGATGGTTATGCACCTGGGGCTGTAACTGATTATATTAATGAAATAGCGAGCGAACTAGACAACTGGTCTCAAATAAAAGGAGAGAGAATGAAATTTTATATAGGAGAAATTGGGCCAAATTCAGGAGTAAATAAAGGTATGATTAATGCGGATGAAGCAAAATTCCTCCGAGATGTTCATAATGGGCTCATGAATGACTCGCGTGTAAAAAATGAATACATAGGAATGACAGCTCATGTTTTTGAAAACGGAGATAATGCCGCAAACGAGATATCAATTTGGGAAACTAGAAAAGGTTGGTGGGATTCAACCTATGATATTAACGATATAGTATTGCCCTAAAATAGAATAAAAATTTTTAAAAACCAAAGTTAGAATCGCTAATATCTGTTTCCAGACTCTCTTGTTGATCAAGCTCGCTAACCATTCCGTCAACATCTTTTATACTCTGGTCTACATCATCTCCGGTAGCAGCCTGACTGTCATTAGTTGTTTGTTCGTTAGATTGAGTGGCTACAGGAATTTGTTCTGCCGTTTCATTAGAAGCAACATAGGCAGCATATACTAAACCTATCAATGCAAGCGCTATCATGAGTGTTATTATGACCGCGATTATAATATTTAAGTTGTATTTATGTTTTGGCTTTGCTTGCGAAACAACTGGTTGAGGTGATGTGCTTTCATGATTTTGATCTGTACTCTCACCAGCAACATGTGTTTCATTGGAAGATGCGGCAGATTCAGTCTCTTGCGAACTAACAGATGTTTGGCTGTCTTGAGTTTCACTAACTTGCTGGGTCGTATTTGTATTTTCCGCTGAGGTATCTTCGGCATTGTTTGTTGGGTTTTGAGTATCTTCTTCAGTGGGTTGAACTTGAGAGTCGCCCTCCTGGTTTTTTTGAGTATCCATTTTAACCTCCTACTGTGCCGCTAGTGTTAGTTGATTGTTCTGTTTGTTGATCTGAAGATTGTTTTTGCTTTTCAAGTTGAGATTTTATTTCCTGCAGATCTGGTTTAATCGTGTTGATTACAAACTCCTTAACTTTATTTATCGAGTCAATTAAAGATGCTCTGGCATTTCTGGCGGTTTCCAGTAGTTCATAAAATGAGCTTGGATTATCTTGGCAGCTGCTCTCAACCGCTGAATTTAATTTTTCCGTATAAATATCAAAATTCGCATCAACTTCATTTAGCAGGGTTTTTAACTGCGCAATATCTGCTTCAAGTTTTGTGGTATCTATCCCCGCTTCTTTGACTCCTGGTAATAATTCCTCGACTTTTCCCGTGAGTCTCTCGTAAATCTTTTTTCTATTAGTTTTTATATTTTCAGCGCTGGTAGATACACCTTTCAGAATACCTTGAGCTGCCTGGCATTTAGCCTTAATGCGCTTTTCTTTCGCCGCGTCAGTTTTGGCCTTTGCTTTTGCTTCCAGCTCCTTTAGACGCTCGGCTTTTTTAGCTTCATATTCTTTTTTCTTATCTTCCAGCGTTGTGTCTGTTGGTTTTGTTGTGGTTGATTCTTGCTCCGTATTTTCCTCAATTGCATAAACTGGTGCAATTACGACAGATGCAAGCACAACTAGAATTGCAATTATTCCTGCAACTCTTTTCATAACTTAGTTCCTCCAAATTATTCATAATTAGATTGTAGCATAAGAATTTAAAGGGGGCTTTAATTTATACGATCATGCTATTATTTGTATTATGAAAAAGGTTAATTCAAATCAACAAGGCATGGCCATTATTGGCCTTATTATAGTTTTGTGTATCCTGCTGTATGTGGGGTATCTCCTATATTCAAGGGTATACAAACCAAATGACAGCAACCCGACTAATCCAAGCAGTGTAATGGAAGATGCTCAGGATAATGTCGACAAGGCAAATGATGCTTCAAACAAAGCGAAAAGCTTATATGATCAAACAAACGATGCCACAAATAACCTAAATTCACCCTAGGATTTACAATAACTTTAATACTTATCAATTAAATGAATTTTTTAGGCTACCCAGTATCCGTTGGCAAATAACAAAATCGACCAACCAAGCAAAAATGCGCTTGAAACAATATAAAGAAGTCGAACTTGCTTTGGTGCTTCCTTATGGGCCAGTAATATCAGGCCCAAGAATAGTGGAGCAATTATGATCATATATCTTCCAAAGCTATCTACTCGGCCGCTAAAAAGTGAGAGCAATCCAAACAACAAACAATAAATAAAGTATGGTTTGTTTAGGTACTTCCAAACTCCTATCAGCCCAAAAACATAAACGGCGATATACCAAACATCAACTGGGGTGGCTGTCGAAATAAAGTTAGCAATAAAATTTCCTGAAAGTCTTCCCCATTCTCGCTGGGCCAAAATGAATTGAAAAGGTGTGCCAAACTTATTCCATAAAAACGCCATGTAAAAAATAATCCCACTGCTTCCGATTATTATCGGAATATAATTTCGCCATTGTCGTATCTTTCCGCTGAAAAATATATCAGCTGCAAAGTATGCTAAAAGTATCAGCCCATGGACTCTAGTTGCAGTCGCAAGCCCGGCGACCAGACCAGCTGCCAGGTAGCTGTCTTTTTTATAAAGATATATCGACCAGACCGACAAAAATAGAAACAAGCTTTCGGTGTAACCAAGTGCGAAATAAAAAGCAGTTGGGAATATCGCCAACAATCCCAGCAATTCCATCGCTGGGATTTTAATTTTTCTTTCGTTTAATTCAAGCTTGGCCCATTTGTATAAGACAATCACTGCGGCCACCAAAGCAGACCAACCAACTGCCAAGCTAGCCCATTGGTATGACAAACCAGACACCGAATTTACCAATCTTATTAGCATCAAATACAGAGGGAAAAATGCCGTTGTTGCGGTTGAATATCCATCGCGAGCAATATTTATATAATGCACGGTGTCATATCTTATTAGGCTCTCTTTTAAAGTTAGCACCCCTCTGGTTTTAAAAATTTCAGCGTTTGGCAAAAAGTCAAAAACAAGCCTGTTCGCATACGCCAACGCTGCAACGATAGTTGCTATATATAGCAATGCGGCTACACCCAAAAATATATTTGGGTGATCAGTAGAATATTTTTCAATAGTATTGAATGTGTTTTTCAGGTATTTCACTTTAACCCATTTTATAAGTTATTGCCAATATATTATAGGCAAAACTTTGACACTTAAAGCTAATAGTCGTAATAATAGTCCGTAAGAGTTATTAAAACAGGGATATTTCTGTGGTAAAACAAATGGTCGGATTTTTATTGGTTGGGGTGATAAATACAGGTATCGATTTTTTGTTTTTTAATTTTTTTATAGAAGTATTTGGCCTTCCTGTAATTGTTAGCAACGTATTATCTGTTTCTATTGCCATGGCTTTTAGTTTTACGATGAATCGACGTTTGGTTTTTAAGTCTAAAGGTCCGGGAATTTTTATTCAAACTATTAAATTTGTTGCCGTTACTGCCGTTGGAATTTATGTCATTCAAAATGTCATCTTGTTTGTTTTGCTTTCTGATTCTCCAATTGCTCTTCCTGAGCTAAATGATTACTTTGATATCAATGTAAGAGCAAATATAGCGAAGATTATAGCTACCGGCGCAACTATGGTTTGGAATTTTGTATTTTATAAATTTGTTGTATTTAAGGAAGAAGTAAATGCCGACCAAATCGCAAAAGAAAAATCTTAAATATTCAATTGTGGTTCCTGCTTACCACGAGGAGCTAATTATAGAAAATTCTTTGCGTAAGTTATATTCTTTTCTTAAAGAAGAAGGTTTGTTTCATCAAACTGAAGTTGTAGTCGTAACCGCGGATTCCCCCGATAATACGTCTGAGATAGTGGCGCAAGAGATCAAACAGTTTAAGTATTTCAAGCATGTCAAACCAGGAATAAAAGTGGGCAAAGGTAGAGATGTGAAGACTGGCATTTTAGCTGCAAGCGGAGAATATGTTTTATTTATGGATGCGGATTTAGCGACCCCTCTTAGATATGTCAAGCCAGCTTTTGCAAAGTTAGGAAAGCACGATTTAATCATTGGGCAAAGAGACCTAAAAATTATTCATAGTGATTTTCGGAAATATATTTCAATTTTTTCGAACTTGCTTATTAGGATTACATTGCTTCCCGGTTTTCGGGATACGCAGTGTGGGTTTAAGGCGTTTCGAAGAGACGTTGCTAATACTATCCTTGAAAAGTCCAAGATAGTCGGCTGGGGTTTTGACTTTGAGATATTAAAAATTGCAAAAATAAATAGTCTATCAATTAACACTTTAAAAATTAATGGCTGGCATGATCCAAAAATCGAAGCAGGGTTAACCGGAGTAAGCCCAATTCATGCAAGTTTATCTACACTATTAGAGTTATTGATTGTGAAGTTAAACAGTATTAGGGGCGTCTATAAAATATAACAATAAATTGTTGTAATTGAATAATTAGATTACACTAATCACGGTGATTGCAATTTAATAATAAAACCACCTCAAGATGCCTTTTATATTTGAGACGTCGCTGATTTTCTTTGGAGCACCACCGTCAATATTGATCACGTAATCGGCCGATTCTTGGTCGTTGCTCACACGAAATACAATCATATCGTCGTAAATCCAATGAAGCGGTAATGTTAGCCCCGGTGCTTTGTGAACAATTTTTTCCTCGTTGCTATGCAAATCTTTAACTATTAATACGCCTTTGCCATCTCTTTGCTCTACCCATGCGGTTTTACGGCTCTGAGGGCTGTTTGAAAAAATAAAACTGTTTAAGCCTCCTGGGGAGCCATCCAACTGCTGAGTCGTATTATCTTCAAGGTCATATTCGTGCCATTTGGAATCATTAGTTTGAAAAACAAGCTTATCGTAATTTGGATGAAATATGTTCCAAGTAACACGGTTAATCACGACTTGTTTTTGGACACCAGTTGGATCCACTCTAAAGAAATAGGGTTCGGGATTTTCTTTGAATGAATCTGATGTGGCATAAAAAATTTGCCCATGTGTAGCTAGCACATCATTAAAACTGTCAGTTGCTGCTATCACTTTAGATTCACCGGTTTTCGTATTATAACTAACCATTTGTTGGCGTTGAGGAAAATTACCACTATCAGCAGCGCCAACCCTTACATATATTAGATATTCATTTATCCAACCGACCAGTTCAATTCTTTCTGCTAGATCCAGCCAGTCAAGCTCCGCTTTTTCCAAGTCGACAAGATGCAGCCCGCTTAACAAATATCCGCTTTCATTATGATCACCATCTCTGGTTGAAACTAATGCTGCAAGATTATTCCCAGGATTAACAGAAAACCTCAGATCATCTCGCTCATTTCCCGTTCCCTTTATGACAACCTGCTCATTTTTCCCGTCAAGATCACTGCGATAAATATCAAACTTACCTTCTCTTTTTGATACGAAATATCTACTTGGAGACGCAACCATTTCAAATTTATTATCAATAATATTTGACTGGCCTATTTCGACTGTTTTAGTTAGATAATTATCTGCTATCAAATTAACCTTATATGGTTTGTCATCACTTGGCGGTGGGACTGTAAGCAAAATTAAGCCTTCCTGATTAGCAAACGCGCTATTTTCACCCGATTCTGCTTCAGCCTCAGTAATTACTTGGCCAGTTAACCAATCAAACAATCTAATATAAATTTGCACGCCAGTGGATTTTAAAGTTACGGGATCGAAATTATTCTTTCCTAGCCCAACATTGATCTCGCGCGATACAGTTTCGTATCCAAGCTTCTCTATGGTGAGCGTTGATCTCCCCAGGCGAAGCTGGCTCAGGGCTGCGTTCCCGGATTCATCTGTTTCAGTACTTATTTCGCCTATTGAAATTTTGACTTTCTTCAATGGTTGATTTGAGTCTTTATCTGTAATAGCAATGCTTGCCTTTGCTTTCACGCCGACAGCATTAAGCAAGCCATACCTAACGACCGGAACCGCAAACAATACAACTGTAATAATAACTATTGCTGAGATAGTGCCATACCTAAGGATTTTATTATCCCAAAAAGCGCGCAATCTATTTTTTAACCTGGCTTTAAAAGTCAGCTTACCGACAATTGGCTCCATTTGCTCATCTTGATTTCTTAACATCTGGTCGCTATCAGATCTTTGAATATCATTGACAGCATTTACGGTATCATCATTTTGATTAGAATCGGGGCCCAAAGACATTTGTTTTTGAGAATTATTACTATCACCGTCAATGGGATTTTGTGAATCTTTTTGTGTATTGTCCATTTTTTTAATTACCTTATGCGGTAATTATACATCATTTGCTAAATAGTGCTTATGGTGTTAATCGATTAATATCTCTGGGGAAAAGAATGGCTTCTTTAATATTATTTAACCCAGTAATTTTCTGAGTAAATCTATCTATGCCGAAACCACACCCGCCGTGCGGAGGTAGACCATACTTAAACGCCTGCAAATAATAGCTGAATCCCGGATCTTCCGGATCTATGCCTTTTTCCCGCATCTGTTCAACCATTTTCTGATAATTATTCTCGCGCATTGGGCATGTAGCTATTTCCACTCCCCTGAAAAGCAGATCAGCTGACAATACAGTATTTGGATTTTCAGGATTAATTTTTTGATAGAATTTATGGGTTTCTATCGGAAAATCGGTCACGAAAACTGCTTCGCAACCATCATTTTTCTTTGCCCAGTCACATATCCATCGTTCTTCATCAGGGAATAAATCTTTTTCTCCAGTTGTGTTATTGCCAGTTGCTTTTGAATAAAGCTCGTGTATTTGAGTAACGGAATAACGTGGAAAGTTATCCGTCAAGATCAATTCCGGCGCATTTAAACTGCGAAGTTCTTCAGAACATTCTTCATATATTTTTCTTAAAACCGAGCTTGTAAGATCTTGCACTAAATTCAGTACATCTTCATGAGACTCAATAAAACCCATTTCGATATCCAGCATAGTAACTTCGCAGACATGTCGTGTCGTGGCACTAAGCTCAGCTCTGAAAGCCGGACCAATTTCATAAACTCTTTCGTATACACCCACCATAATCTGCTTATATAGTTGCGGGCTCTGCGCCAAAGTCGCTTCTTTGCCAAAATAGTCAAATTTAAATACTTCTGCGCCGCCCTCAGCAGCACCCCCTACAATTTTTGGAGACTGAATTTCAGTAAAATCATTCTTGTTGAGAAAATCGCGAATATACTGCAGGATCTTGGATCTAATCCTAAAAATTTTTGTTTCTTGCAGGTTGCGCAGCCCGATTACACGATTCTCAAAAAGAGTATCAAGATTTTCGGGCTTATGGCTTAACGGTTTATCTATTTCGATAGGGGGTTCATCTGTAACCGGCGATAGAACATTTATCTTAGGGCTATGGATTTCGCTTCCTCCGGGAGCTCGATCATCTTCAACAACAAAGCCCGATATTTCAACAACTGTTCCGATTTGCATACCCCTTAATTTTTCCAGCTCTTTTTTCTCCTCAACCAACATCTGGACTAACCCGCTGCGGTCACGAACTAATAGAAAATTCAGTCCGCCAAGCTGACGCTTTTTATGTAACCATCCATAAATAGTGACTTCTTCCCCAACTTTTTTAGAGACGTCTTTTAAAAGTGTTCTATTTTTCATAAGAATTTTCTTTATGATTATTATTCCTAGTTAGTGTAGCAACTATGGAACGGTTGTCATAATCTTTAAAAATGTCACTAGGTTGTCTGTCCATAATTTCTTCCACTATGTCCCTAAGTGTCACTACGCCAACAGTCCTCTCTTTTTTATCTATAACAATAAATAAATATTGTTTTGCGTCAAGAAATGCAGCTAGTGCTTCAGTTAAGGGTTGGTCCTGGTTTAAGTATTTTACATGATACGCACTGACTAAATCCCTCGCTTTTTGGGTAGTTTTTAAGCCGACGCAATCCTCCAGGGAAAGAATACCTACAATATTATCTAGACTATGCCTGTATACAGGAAATTTGGAATGGCCACTATCGTGAAGTTCTTTTAAAACTACGGGGCCGATGATCTCACTTTCTTTAACTGTTTCGATCGCGCTTTTTGGCGTCATAACATCTTTTACTTTTTTATCTTTAAAGCTCAGGCTGTGTTTGATGAGGCTGAGCTCCTGTTCGTCAATATCACTCTCATCGGCAATTTCGTGTTCATCAAGTACTTTATAAAGTTCTTCTTTTGAATAAATTTTTACTTTTTCTTCGCCAACCAGCTTATCCAGATATAATGCAAGCGGCACGGAAATGGGCTTGAGAGCTTTCATAATAATAGATAAAGTTGGAGCGAGTTTTGCCCCTACTTGTAGGCCATGTTTCTTTAAAAACGCTTGAGGCAGTACTTCGGCAAAAATTGTTATCAAAATTGTCACTACAACTATTGTTATTGGTCCGAAAAGCCACATGTCCAGAAAAACAGCCAATGTAGAATTAAGCAGAGCGTTGCATATAATTAAGGTTACTAGAAGTTCATGACCTCTAATTCGAAGCGGATAGACTAGCGCTGCTTGCTTATTTCCGAGTTCTTTTTTACGTTTTAGCTCGAAGGGGCTTATCGACATTAAACCCAACGTAAGTCCAGAAAATAAACCCGATAAACTCAATATGATTATAGAGACTGTTACAATGAATGCTGTTTGCATAAGACTAATTCTTAAGTCATTTACGTTTATCGTATTTGTACGTTATGATAATAACACTTATAGAGAAAATTAGAGGAGCGTATGGGTAAAAATTTTTGGATAATACTTACTGTTTGCGTTTTATTGCTTGTTGGGATATTTGTCGTTGCAAGCAAACAAGAAGACGAAAAAAAATCCGACAACCCATCCTACACAGAATTTATTAATGAACCGTTGGTTGTCCGAGAAAATGACCACAAAAGGGGCGCCTCGCAACCTAAAGTCACATTAATAGAGTTCGCCGATTTTCAATGTCCCGCATGTGGAAGTTTTTATCCGATATTAAAGCAACTGGAGAGTGATTTTCCTCAGGATTTACAGATGGTATTCAGGCACTTTCCTTTAACTAACATTCATCCAAATGCAATGTCCGCGCATAGAGCAGCCGAAGCAGCAGCAAAACAAGGCAAGTTTTTTGAGATGCATGATCTACTGTATGAGAACCAACAGCAATGGTCTGAATCGAGTTCTACCCAATTAGTTTTTGAAGCTTTCGCTAAACAGTTAGGGCTGAATGAAGAGCAGTTTAAGCAAGATCTTTCTAACGAAGATGCTTTTAATTTTATAAGTGCCCAAAGTGATGGCGGCAGGAAACTTGGGTTATCGGGTACTCCATCTTTTTATATCAACGGCGAAAGAATAGAGAATGATAAAATCAGTTCGTACGAAGATTTTAAGAGACTAATAGAAGAAAAAACCCAAAATCAATAACAATTAAAGCCAGTCTTTTCTTCTAAAAATCCAAAGTAAAAGAATACTAACTGATAGCGAAAAGGTTATCACGAAAAAGAAAGCGAATTTGGTCTCATCAAATGGCAAATCCACATTCATTCCATAAATACTGGATATTAAAGTAGGAATAGCTATAACAGCGGTTATGACTGTTAAAACTCTAATTACATAGTTTAGATTATTCGACATAATTGTAGAGTATGCTTCGCGTATGTTAACTATAGTTTTCAAACTGGAACGACAGCTTTCAATTGATTGTTCGTTGTTTAGTAATAAATCCTCGACAATGTCTTGGTCGCTTTCATAGAGTCGAACATATTTGCCAAGAAGCAATCGCCTGAAAATAGCATTTGTTGGTACCAAAGCAGAGAGAAACTCATTTAGTTCGTCTTCTATTAATACAAAATTAACAAAATCCTGATTGCGAATTTCTTCAACCCGAAGACGGGAACGAATATTTTTTATATGACGGCTGACACTGTTTAAATATATTTCATATTGATCCACAATTTGATCCATGATTTGCAGGACAAGTTTGGTTCTTTGAGTCGTCGTGAAATCAATCTTTCCCTCAATGAATCGCTCCAGCCTCGGGATGGTGTTTAAAGATATTGTTATTAGAATATCCGGCCCAATTATAAATAAAAGCGGCATAGTGGAAATTTGCATATCATCTTTAGTATTGGCGTATCTGGTGAATAAATATGTCAGTTCGCCTTCTTTTTCAAGACGAGGCATTTCATCTTCGTCGCGGGCATCATCAATGTGCCCGGGATCCAATTTAAATTTATTGACCAACATAGCTATCTCAGCATCATTGGGATTTTCAACATAAACCCAGGCGCCTTGTTTATAATCATCAAGCTCAACCAATTTTTTACTACGGATATTCTTATAAAAATACCTAATCATAGCTCTTTTCCTTATAGCATAAGTTTACATGACTTTTCATTGATCAGTAACCACAATTTTAATCGTTGGCCCAAGCATGCATAAGCACTATGTTATAATCTGTTAGAAAACCAAATACATGGAACAAAGTATTTTTTCTGAAATTAGTGTAATTGTGGCGATTGGCGCTGGTATTGCCGCTGTTATGTATGCGTTGCGCCAACCTTTAATTATCAGCTACATAATCACCGGGATATTGGTAGGACCATCTGTTTTTAATATAGTTAAATCTCAAGACACCATAGAGACCTTTGCGAATATTGGTATAGTGCTGCTTTTGTTTATTGTAGGGCTGGGGCTGAATCCGCGTTTTATTAAAGAAATTGGAAAGGCAGCTGTACTTACTGGATTGGGCCAAGTGCTCATCACTATGGGAGTAGGCTATTTGATCGCACGCAATTTTGTCGATAGTAACGTAGAGGCTATTTATGTCTCAACTGCTCTGGCTTTCAGTAGTACAATAATTGTTCTTAAATTACTTAACGACAAAAAAGAACAAAGTCGTCTCTATGGCAAAATAGCCATTGGGTTTTTACTTGTTCAAGACATACTTGCAACCATAGCTCTATTGATATCAGCCGCATCAGGAGATGGTAGCGGCCTTGCGAAAGGTGATTTGATGTTTCTGGGGTTCAAGGGTTTGGTGCTAACCGTGTTCTTAATTAGCGCTTCTATTAGAGTCTTGCCCGCATTGATGCCATTTGTTAGTAAATCTCAGGAATTTTTATTTCTTTTTTCCGTAGCGTGGGGTCTTGGAATCGCCGCTCTAACAGCTGAGCTTGGTTTCTCACTCGAAGTCGGTGCGCTATTTGCCGGAGTAACTCTGGCATCTTTGCCGTATGCGCAGGAAGTGGCATCAAGATTAAGGCCTTTGCGTGACTTTTTTATCGTATTGTTCTTTATTTCTCTTGGAGCGCATTTGGGAATAGATAACTTTGGCAGCGTCTTGCCAGTGGCGCTCTTACTTTCAGCTTTTGTCCTGATTGGCAACCCAATAATTGTTATGTTTATTATGGGTATGCTGGGTTATACCAAGAAAACTAGTTTTAAAGCTGGTTTGGCAGTTGCCCAGATTAGTGAATTTTCACTCATACTGGTAATTTTAGGCAACCGGTACGGGCAAGTTTCCAATGAAACAATAGCTTTGGTTACAATCATTGCTTTGGTCACGATCGCTATTTCAACCTACATGATCATATATTCAGAGAAGCTTTATAAGGTAATTGAGAAATATTTAAAATTATTTGAACGTAAGAAAATTCGATACGAACAAAGCCCGCACAGTAAGTTCAAAGTTATATTGTTTGGTTATAAAAAGGGTGGAATAGAGTTTATCAGGCTATTTAAAAATCTCCATCACAGATTTGTAATTGTTGATTACGACCCTGATGTTATAGACCAACTCGAACATCAAAACCAACACTATGTGTTTGGCGATGCCACAGACGTTGAATTGTTAAATGAGATCGGCGTGGGAGAATCTAATGTTGTAGCTTCAGTAATTACTGATTTTTACACAAATAAGTTTTTAGTAGAACACATCCACGGTATCAATCCAAAAGCTGTAATAATAAGTCGAGCGGAAAACGCAAAAGAAGCCAGAGAACTTTATTCATTGGGCGCGTCTTACGTAATGCTTCCTCATTACTTAAGCGCGGAAAGAATTATGGCTTTTATTAAGAAAAACGGTTTTAAGAAATCGCAGTTTAACAAACTACGTCAAAAACATTTAGAATATCTAGAAAATAACAAGCAAGAACTTGAACCTTCCAGGTAAGTTATAAGTCAAATATATAGTTTATTGTTTTTTATATATCCGCCTACCTCTTTAGCAACGTACTTACAGGCTGCGTCTTGTTTGATTTGTTCCCTTACTTTTGTAGAACTAACATCTGGATAAACTTTGGGCACAAACTTTACTCTTAGTTTTGTATCAATATTGTTGATTTTTGTTTTTTCATAATCATCAACTGCTACGATAAATGCAATCTGCTTGGCCAAACTATTTATATCACGCCATTTGTGAATATTGCCAAACACGTCGTTTCCCAGGATTAGTTTAAGATCTACGGCGTTATTTTTCTTAAAGATTGGGATTATCTCGCTTGCAGTATGATAATCCCCTTTTATTAATTTGAGTTTTTGAGTTGGTACGAGTAAATACGGGTTGTGTTTTGTTGCCAGCAGCGCCATAGCCAGCCTTTTTTCATACATTGACACGTTTGGTTTATATCTTGGCCTGCGTTCAGGAAGTATGTAAACTAAATCACAAATTTTTCGTTTAATAATTTCTTTAGCCAAAGCAATGTGGCCATTGTGTATAGGGTCAAATGTTCCGCTGAATAATCCTAGTTTCATTATCTGTTCACCTCTTTCTCGCAACTTGGGCATTTAATTTTTTTAGGCGTAACTATTGCATCTACAGTATTTTTACAAAACGGGCAGGTTACGCATTTCATTGTGTTTGAAGAATTCTCAAAATTTGTTTCGCCTTCCTCTGCTATTCTCATACCGCAAACAATAATTTCTGCTTTAGCCATGGCAGATTCATATAATTCTATAGCATGTGAAATTTGCCCCCTGTCCATATGGGCTTTAGCCAGTTTCAGGTAATCACTGGCTGGATTTCCAAGCGCGTAATTCGCATACTCTGGTTGGTTGAGGCAGATTGCACCAATGGTATTTAATAGATATTTTTCATATTCTTTGAAGGCTTTAATCCCATTTGGATAAAGACGGGCGATATTTATCAACTGATCAGCCATCACTATTATTTCAGATTTCACCTTTTCTTCGCGATATTTTGATATAGCTCTTACATTTTCATGAGTAACGCTAAAATTATTATTTTCACTTCCAAATAATACATTTTTTTCCGTTAGTTTATCTAAAATTCGCGCGGCTTCCTCTACTTTGTTTATTTGATTCTTATCAACTAACATTGGCGCGCTTAACACTTCTAGATGCGTAGGGTTGGCACCAAGGTCATAGCCCATTGCATTATAAAATCTCGCGAAAAGCTGATTGTCGCTACCGCTCATATTCAGCTCTTCTGTTTTCCTGTCACCAAAATCATCTACCTCAACCCAGCGTAATTTATATTTACGATTATCTGGACGATAACCATTATTTTTTGCGTCAAAATCAGACATTTCTTCAGGATACGGCGAAATTGTCAGTAGCGCGTGTCCTTTCAACCTGCCTGTTTTGTATAAATCTTCTATTAACTCTTCTTCTTTTTGCTCAATGCGCCTGCGCTGAATTTCGACTGGGTGCTGGGCTGTATAAATCCCAGATTGTAACATATCTCGATACAAAACTCCGCCTATTTCAAAACCCTCATTTACTGGATTCCAACTGGATTCTATAACGGATAAATGACCATGTGATGTTAGCGCTTCAAAAATGGCCGTTCGGGCATCATCAACAACATACCTATATCTTTCCGGAGTCGGCTTTTCTAAAAAACTTCGAGCAGAACCAAGAGCATCATGAACCTGAAGTTCTTTTAAATCGCCTTCTTGTTCCAAAACTGGGAGTCTACCCTCCAAAATAAAACTCCTTTCCCAAGCGAGAAAGGAGCAATGCTATTCAAGTGCATAACAAGTCCCTGCTCGGGGAAAATCTCTAAGTCAATGTATCTGGCTTATCCAACTACTTTTGCCCTTCAACTTTTCTCAGAAGGGTAATTTCATCGAATTTACAGTTGCGGCACAGCGCACGAATCCCCTAGAATGCTCCACAACACTATAATGCGAAGCAGGGTCACGTGACTTCCATTGAAATAGAGTTAATTTGTTAACTAACGTAGCTCGATTATAACAAAATTGTTTTGAAAATTATTATCTATTTAAGAGTTGCTAGGGAAACTCCAACTATCAAAATCACTATACCCAATAGATTGACGGTACTGATGGAGTCTCCAAAAATCTTCCAGCCAACCGTCAGCATTAAGATTAGGGTCAACGGTATGGTAATCAATTGAATTGAACTTAGCTGGTACTTACTCAACATCCACATATTAAGAATCGTGGCGCTAAGATAAAATACAATGCCCAGTATCAATGAAGGCGAAGTTAAAAATAATAGTATCTTCTTGCTGAATATAAAATCACTCGTTAGTGAGAAATGGTTTTTTTCGACAGCGACCTTCCAGAAAGCCTGCCCCAGCACAAGTTGCAAGGCAAAAATTAGCCCGTAAATATAGATCATATCAAATACCTTTGTCTCTATAATCTCGAGACTTATCAAGACCAGATTTCGGTTTAATGACAACCCCCGGTTTTTCTTGATTGGAGCCTCCATGTAATCGTTGGAGCAGCTCATCCAGCTCATTGGTCTTTGGGTTGACCGTATTACCTTCACTCGTTTTACCAGGTTGAACCGATAGTTTGCCGGCAGGGCGTATTTTCACAAGAATATACCAACTGGCCACCGCCACAACCAATATTGTGAGTGTGACACCCGCTGTTATTATTAGACTGCCAGATTTTTCTGTTTCTGACGCCGGGATATTGAAAACAAAACTTTGAGTTTCAACTAATGTGTTATTGTCAATATTTATATCATTTAACAGTCCAAGTTTATCTTCAATATTTATTTGCTGTGAGTGTTCAGCATCACCAATTTTTACTTTTATAGTATGTAGACCTGGAGATACATTATTAAATATCGCCTGCCCCTGCTCGTCAGTCGTTGTTGCCCGAGGGTCAGAAAATAGTATGGCTCGCGCTTTAGTAACCGGTTTTCCGTCGCTACCTTGAATTTTTACTGTAATTTTGTATCCTTTTGTGACAAGCTGCATAATATCGCTAACCGTTTCATTGCCATTGGCATCGATAGCTTTAACTCGATAGTAGTAAGTTTGCCCGGGTTTTAACAATTTTGGATCAAGTTCCAGCGCATGCTCGGTTTTGATTTCATTAGAGCTTACATTCATTCCCAGCGACTGTGTGGGGCCATACTCGATAACCGCAGCTGTTGGTTCATCCGTAGACCAACTGATTGTGACTTTGCGAAAGCTCACAAGTTCCGGATGCAAACTTTGAATTTTCGGGGCGCCGGATACTTTTGGCTCAACGTTCACGGGAGCCATGTTTGTCTCGCCTGTATTGCTCGATACCGCCTCAAATATTTTTTCGAATGTATCGTCTGTAGATACTACTGTTTTTGTTTGATTAGTATTTTTATTTTCGTCACTGGTTGAGGGTGGAGGAGGTACATTGCCCGACGCGGGCGCGGTAAATGTAACTTTTGAATTACCTAAATTCTTTAAGACATTTTCGTTGGTAGAACTGCTAAGTAATACTGAATCTTGTTCTAACGTTAAATCAGAACTTCCCGAGTCGGAGAGAGCATAGAAAGTAACTTTTGCAACTGTTATATTACCCTCTAGAGTTTGGCCCATGCTTTTACCCATGTTAATAGTTAAAACTCCGTTCGATACGTCTTGATTCGCCGCGATATCAAAGCTACTACCAGCATTATTGGTAGATACATATTGCAATAAACTGGAATCATATTTAACAACAGCTCTGACCGTATTAACTTTATTGCTACCAGAGTTGCCAACTATGGTAAAACTTATGTTCCCGCCTTTTTCTACAGATCCGCTTGTTGGTTCAATCGACAACGAACCATCTACAACTGTACCCGGACTTGGCTCGGGTTCTGGCTCTGGTTCAGGTTCAGGCGTCGGTTCTGGCTCCGGTTCTGGCGTAGGCTCAGGATTTGGAGTTTGCGATACAATATTAAAATCAAAAGAACCCTTTATACTTAAAACGTTTTGGTTGGTATCGCTGCTAAGAGCTACAGAGTCATCAGCTATGTTTACTTTTGCTACTCCACTTTCGCCAATAACTTTAAATGTAATATTAGCCATGAAAACATTACCCGTTTGCGCAGAAATAGAGCCTAGAGCGATCCTGACGTCACCATTACCTCCAGACTCATGCGCCTTAATATCAAACGCGCTACCATTTGTATCTATAGATACAAATTCAAGTTTGCTGTTGTCATAAGTAAGATGAGCATCTACGGCATTAATGGATTCATCGCCAGTATCAAGATTAAGAGCTACGGTAGCGCTATCATTATTATTTACTGTGGGCGTAGAAGAACTAACGTTTATTGCCGTATTTTCTCCCGCCCAGCTCTGCAATATGATATAGCCAATAACAGCTAGGGTAAGCATAAATATTGCTAGCAACGCCGCACTAAAGGTATTCTTAGGGTTTTGAGTGAACTTGGATTTTACAGACTTATCTTTTGACACCGGATGTTTTTTGATCATTGATTAACACCAACCTTCAACATTGAATATTCTTATGCTTAAGTATGAGGTACCATTGATTTATTTGTCAATGCGATATCTCCTAGGTCCAGTTACTAAGTAAGATAGATAAATCAAAGACATTCACGGTACCATCATTATTTAAATCTGCCGATTCATTGCTGGATTGAAATTTCTGTGTAGTTCTATGATTTTTTTATTCATTTTACTTAAGACCCCCATCTTGAAAGTAATGTGCTTAGATCAAAAATGTTGACTACCCCATCACCGTTAAGATCTGCTCGTTCATTATTGGATTGAGCTTGCCAACGCGATAACAATATAGAAAGATCAAAAATATCTACTTTATTATCAGCGTTTATATCACCCAGCTTGGTGGGTTGCGGAGTTGATATAACACAATTATCTCCAAAATTCTCAGGGATACAACTAGAATCTGAGGTTAAGATTAGCTTATCCAGTTTAACTCCGTTTTCATGGCCAATAATTTTAATTGAGTGGTTACCTTTTGCTAAATTAATGCGCGCCTTTTGAGAATTATTTCCGTTAGTGTAATCGACCCACGTCCAATTCGAGGAAGATATCGCCGTACTATCCCCCGCGAGCAAACATTGTTGGCCATCAATATCCACATAAAGTCCATTATTATTACCCGAAGCCTGCATCCTAAGCCATATAATATAAGTAGCAGACGTCTCTATGCTCACATTATAACTAGCTTCACCTCCCTTTGCCGTACAAGCAGCGGCAGATACTGGCTTACCAGACAAAGTTAAAGTTAGTAATAATGTAAGACCCGTGCTAATAAAAATGTCAAATACAATTTTATTATTCCCAAGTGTCATCACTTTGCTCCTCAGGCTTATTTGGTTCAATAACATTTCCTGGCTTGTTAATCCTATCTCCCGGCAAACGTTCCAAAAGTGAATCCAGATCATCATCATTTTTTTGACTTGCCGCGTTGCTGGGAGGGTTGTCTATTATGGTTGGCTGAACGTCTTTTATGTTATTTTTTCTTTTTAACCTAAAGCTTGGCAGGCGCAAGCCTCCATTTTTATACTTTTTCCATACTAATAAACCACCACCACTTGCTATTACTAGAACCCCAATTACTAACAGTGCCAGTTGCAATAAATTTGATTTCTTATTTTCAATTTCAATCCTAAAGTATTGAGGAGTAACATAGGCGTCGTCGGCAACATCTTGCCCTGTTTCTATACCAAGCGAATCCTCAATAAAAATAGTCTGGGTTATTTCGCTCCCATTTACTGACAGTGAAATTACGTGATCGCCAGGCGCCAAATCGTTGAAGGTAGCTTGAGCTTCATTGTTAAGTTGTGTTTTGCGTTCATTATCACTTCCCTTGTCAATTATTATTTCCGAACCGTTTAAGTTGTTTTTGTCTTTGCCAATAACTGCAATGATCGCCGTGTAGCCTCTTGTATACAAGTATCTGATACCGCTCGATGTTGTTGCGCCCTCCTGATTCACACTTTTGGCACGATAGTAATATTTTTGGCCTGATTTTGTCAGGGCCTTCTCAAAACTTAGTTCATGGTTTGTGCTTAATTCTCTAGCGGATACATTAAAACCAAGTTGTTTAGTGAGCCCATATTCAACGACTGAAGTTGCTTGGACATTAGTTCTCCAAGATATAGTTACATTTTTAAAGCTGACTTTTTTGGGAAACAAATCCAGCAGTTTAGGTGCTGTTGGGTCAGAAGGTACTACCGTTATAGGTGTAAATGGCTCGGTACTAATTAATTCATCGGGATTATTGTTTGAACCTTGCTGCGTGTTTTGATTATTATTGCTATTGTCATTTCTCCCTAGATTAATCGATGTGCCGCTTTTAGCCCCTACTTCGAGCGTTTTGCCTTCGCTAACGGCTATTGATGGGTCGGTAAACTCGATATTGGTATTTACAGGGCCACTGCCGCTTTTTGCCTTAAAGGTTATTTTAGCAATCACTGCATCTCCCTTAACGAAAGGAGGCAACGAGCCTCTGGTAATTTGCACGCTTCCCGACCCTCCGGTTTCACGCACACCCACACCAAAGGCACTACTGGAACTATCTACTGAAACAAATTCAAGAAATGATTCGTCATACGTAAGTTTAATATCTACAGAATCAACATCTTTGCTGTCACTATTTATTTTAGCTGTCAGTGTAACATTTTCGCCTTGCGCTACAGTTACTGAGCTTGGATCAAGATAGAAATTTACCCCTGCCGCGGCAATGCTCGATTTAGTTATTAACAAAACGGATAACAAACACAGTGCTATGCTAAGCAAAATTATTTTTATTTTTGCACCACTGTTCATAACCAATAGCATTATAGCATTATTGCATTAACTAGATATTCACAATCATCATCATAAGTTCCATTGTTATATTTCTTGGCATGAAATGGGTTTACAATAACTGTGGATGAAAGACGAAATTCAAAAAGCATGGTTACAGTTAAAAGCTGTGGGAAAATTATCAAACATTATTAGAAACCACGGCTATGATGCATACATAATTGGCGGCGCCGTGCGTGATATATTACTCGGACATTTACCAAAAGATTTTGACATCGTAACTAATGCCAAGCCAGAAGAAATTGAAAAATTGCCGGGGCTTAAAAAATCAAAATTTAAAGATACGGCTCAAGCTTTTGGCGTAACCAGAGTAGTGCTGGAGATGTCGGATAACGGCACTTCACAAGACGTTGATATTGAGGTGTCGACATATAGAAAAGATGTTGAATCACACTTAGGACGCCAGTTAACAAAAGTTGAATTTTCTACTTTAGAGGACGATGTAGGGCGACGCGACTTAACAATCAACGCATTAGCCCTAGATCCAAATACAAATCAACTTATAGATTTGGTTGATGGAGTTAAGGATTTGGGAACCAAAACTATAAGATTTATAGGCGACCCTTTAAGCAGAATTCAAGAGGACCCTTTGCGCATTCTAAGAGCAATCCGCTTAAAAAATCAACTCGGGTTTCATTATGACAACCAAACAGAGTCAGATATCCATAGAGCTGTAAAACAGGGTTTTGTAAAACAAATAGTAAGCGATCGGATTCAAACAGAATTAACGAGAATGTTGGTGCATCGCAATAGAATCTCAGCAATTTCGGATCTGGATTATTTTGGCATTATTAATGAAATAGTTCCAGAGTTACTTAATATGAAAGGTGTTCCCCAACCAAGTGAGTTTCATATGGAAGGAGACGTTTGGGAACATACTTTACTTGCTTTGCAACACTTGCCGGGCAAAGTAAGCTCCAGGCTGGTCTGGGCAGTATTGTTGCACGACATTGGAAAACCGGAAACAATTGAAACTTCAGAAAAAACCGGAGATAGAATCCGGTTCAATAAGCACTATCTGGTTGGCGCGAAAATCGCGGAGCAAATACTAAAGAGACTGCATTTTAGCAACAAATTTATTAATGATGTGTACTGGATGATTGACAATCACATGGGCATAGATATGCTGCCAAGAATGAAACCATCGAAACAAAAGGCTTTTCTGTCTCACGGTGCTTTCTTAGACCTGTTTGAACTTCACAAAGCCGATGCGTACGCAGCCTGGAATAAACACAAAGATGGAACAATCGAAGTAGCCGAGCCAGAATTTAATGAACTGGATGAATTATGGAAAAATTATTCGCAAAAAAACCATCGCGCGTCTTTGGATCTAAAAAATGATTTAGGCATTGATGGAGACTGGATAATGCGACACTTCGGCATAAAGCCCGGTAAAAAATTGGGTGAAATTTTAAGTAAAGCAAATGACGCGTATATTGATGGAGATGTTGTAGACGAAAAAGAATGCGAAGAATTTGTTGAAAAATTGCTAACCGTTCCAGTTACTAAGCATGATTGAAAGATCGAATACGTTGACTGTACCGTCTTTATTTATGTCCGAAGTAGTATCACTGGAGTTCCACTTTGAAAGCAGTATGGATAGATCAAAAATATCTACTTTCTCATCGCTATTCAGGTCTCCAGAGATAGACGCCGGTGTATTGTCGATGGTTACGACGATGAAAGCACTAACCCGCATATTACCAGCAGCGTCATACGCTCGAGCTGTTAGATTGTAATTGCCATTCTCGATTGTTGCTGAATTCCAAGTTGTAAAGTAGGGTGACCGGCTAACTTCCGCCACCTTGACATTACCAAGCCAGAATTCAACGAGAACTACACCTACATTATCACTAGCTTCGGCAATCAAATCGGTTTGACCAAATATAGTTTCTCCTGATGATGGCGAGACTATGCTTACGCTCGGCTTGGCTGTATCTGGTAGCGGCGGTGATACTACTGGCATTGAAACAATTGGTCCCGCGTCGCCGGACGCAGTTTTCACTCCTTGTTGGTCTACATATCTAGCCCTGACTCTGAAATCATAAGATTGGTTATTGGTGAGACCATCTACAACCAACGACTTATTCGTGGTTGGGGTAGACCACATCCAACTATCACTGGTTTGGGACCTGTAACTTACCATGTATTCAACGGGTAGCGTGTTCCGACTATCGTTCCAGGTAAGCGAAACCTGCCCATCGCCCGGAGTAGCACTAAAATCCGAAGGCGCATATATTGTCGGAGCGGGGGCGGATCCGTCTGTCCTTCCTACATGAACCCCGTTTCCATTTAGAGCCGTGTACAAATAATTATCCGAGGAACTCGCAAGTCCGAACGGAAAAGCATCTCCCCCCCTATAATAGTCATCAGCAACATCAGTAGCGGTTGTCGCTGCCGGTAGATCAACTTTATACATTCTAGCGCTTAACGCTGATGTCCCCAGACCACATGCATACAGAGCGTCATTTGTAAGTGTTATCGGACCCGGGTTTAAGGCTCCGGTAATTTTTGTTGGGCTAAGGTTGGATGCTGTATGCGCATTGTCGACTTTGTATAATCCATTTTGACTGGAAATAAACAATCTACCAACGGTATTTGGGTCGGCAATTACGTATCCAGTCATCTCATTCATGCTACTTTGGCTCCATATTCTAACCCAAGAAGCTCCGTAGTCATTTGATCGATATACACCCTTGGCAGGATCAAATGCATAAACGTATTGAGACCCTGGTACCCACGAGAATCTTCCAGTTTTCGCGACTCTAGCAGTATTGAATGCGTCACCACTGGCTTTTTGCCATGCACCATTACCAACTTTACGCCAAATTCCTGCACCGCTTAGTGCTCCGTTTTGATCCTGAGAGTCATAAGCGACAGCTGCTAATATTACACGATTATTAGACGCTTCTTGACCAACAGCCACTCCAACTGCTCTATTGCCATTAGTGCTAGCCAAACTCAAACCTTCATCCACCCATGAGCCTCCACTGGTTGGGTTCTGGATAGATAAAACCTCTCCGCTTTGATTCTTATCCCTATGACCACCAGCTAAATAAACAGTAGATGGATTCGTGGAAGCATCAACAGCTATATCATATCCAGTATTAAATACGCCAGGATTTTTAATATCAACGTTTTGCATATTATCCGTCGAATATAAGAAAACCCAGTCAGTATTTGCTACGAACACAGCCCCGGGATTGTTTGGATCGGTCGCGATTGCCCTGTTTATCGTCACCCCAAGCCCTTGAACAGTCGGATACCAATTCACCCCACCATCCGTTGACCTCCATACTCCAGATCTGCCCGCAACATAGATATTATTACTATCGTTAGGATCAATTGCGATCTGGGCAGCAACAAAATAATTGCCCCCTACCATCACGCCTCTATTGTGCTCTGAAAGCAACCAAGTTGAATTAGTCCCAGCAACCTCATAATGGATATTACTTCTATTGGAAGTCAGGGACTGCCAACTACTCCCACCATTAGTTGATTTCATGAGATTGATCCCATCGCCATTCATCTCCGGTTCGAACACTGCACCGATTATTAGCACATGATTTTGCCCATTCGCGTATCCGTCGATCGATTCCCATCTTGCCACGGTGGTATTCACTCCACTATTTATCGCCTGCCAACTACTCCCACCATTAGTTGATTTAAAAATTCCCGCCCGCCCAGCGACAATATAAACAGTGCTATCAATAATCTTTATTTCCTCGACTATAGATGGAGCACTAGAAAGCTTACTAAACGAACCTTGGCCTCTAGCATTTGTTGTCTTCCATATGCCATCGTTATATGTCCCGACATAAAGCACATCTGGATTAGCCGGATCCATCGCGATTGATCTTAAATACTTGCCCTTAATACTTGGGTCGAGATACGTCCACGTTGCTCCACCATTGGTCGATTTCATCACCCCATCATAAAAAGTCGCGACATAAATGATATTATTTGTTTCATCTAAGGCGATTAAGTTGCCTGTGGATCTGGGATGCTCACTGTTACTCACGACATTATTATTGCCTCCCTATTGTAATGCGAGTCAGAACTGCAATTATAGGTGAAGGTTAATTCTGTTCCTCGGGATATGTACTCATTATGGCGAAAATATCGGAAATTAACCTTAATGGAGTATTACTGATGGTGTGTAGTGAATAACCTTGAATTCGCTTAATGTCTGCCTTTGTTATTACGCCTGGACTACTATAGATAATTAAAGGTATCTGCTTAGACTTAAGGGTATCGAAAAGTTTACCAAATGAATCTCCTGTTGGCTCGTATGCTAAAACTATCAATCTATACTCATTATCAATCAGGTCTGCACTTCTAGAGTCTGCTGCCTTTAAGTCGACATCAAAGAAGCCAGTATTCCTAATTAGGAGTGTTTCGTGAGCCATATCAGTACTTGCTGAAGGTACAATCGCTACTGGTCTTTTAATGTTCTTGAACAGTCGTTTTTCCTTCTTGCGGAAAAACTTTAGATAAACAAAGAAACCAACCAGCCACACTATGACTGGCCACACAAAAACAAGTAGTGTTATTAAATCTGCTGATGTTCCAAGGTCTACTGACATAAATACTCCTACCATATTATCTGATTCCAGCTGCCTGCTCGCAAGCATTCCGCTGCTTTATTAGCTATCAAACGCTTTTCATCTTGAGTTAACTCGTTAGCAACATTGTTGCTTGCGTTTCCAGGATCGATAAGCTGAGTGGTATGAATTGTATTTTGAAGTGAGTCTAAAACAACGATCATATTATTTGCGGTCGTATAACGATTGTGGCCACTTAAAGCATTAATTGTAAAAATCTCAAGAGGAAATGAAGGAAATTCCAACCTGTGTCGATGACGCCAAATTTTTAACAGTCGTATCTCATCGTGTCTATTACTTCCATTGATATGGCTAATATGTCTGTCGATGTTGGTTTTTTTCCAGGTGTTTTGTTTGCGGCTGTAAATGCTGTGGTCAGTAGTTGCGGAACCTTGCTTACGACCAGGAACCAAATCTACCTTGATGCCATTTAGATTAACGCCTATAGATACATTCTGCTTTGTTACTTGATATCCGCGCTCCCTTAGGTAGTCGTATAAGTTTTGGTATACACGAGCCAATGGCCATTCTGAAGCATTAAGACTTGGGCTTAGTGAAATAAATAGATCAACATCAGTGGATAATCGAACTGCTGTGCCTTTCGCAAATGAACCTGAAGGTTTAATTTCAAGTAGGTACCCGTTTGCCCATTCACGGATCACGGGAGATAGTGTCTGTATCGCTGTCACCAAAGCTATTGAGCTGGGCGCCTGAGCAGTGATTACGGACCGTAGGTAGGTGTCATTGTCCACATCAACCCCATATATCCGCAATTCTATTTTGGGTCTTCTGCTCAAATTTGTGGATTAGTTTTCGATTTAAGTTCAGGATTGTCCGCTCTTCCAAAATCGACTTAATTATCTCCTTTTGCACCCCGACTGGTGGGAGGGGTATTTCTAATTCAGCGACTCTTTGTAAGCCTAGTTTTGGAACGCCCACTCCAGCAGTTAGTCTTCTAATTTGAGATTGAATAGTGGGTTCCTGTAGGACTATGGCGAGATAATCTTTGTCTATTGTATCGTTGCGGATAACTAGTTTTGCGGCATTTTCAGTTAAATAGGATCCGTCCAGATCAGGCGGAACGACTCCCGTTTTTCCGATGGTCCCTGCTATTGATATGTATACATCATTTGAGCTAATGGTATATCTTTCAATTTCTTTACGAACGTCATCGTCGATAAATTTAATGCTAGTTTTGTCAATACCGCCTTCGTTCATATCAACAACTCTAATGTATGGGTATTTGGTAGGTTCATCGGAAAATGATTTACCTTTCGGAATTCGTTTTCCACCTTTAATATCTACTAACTCAGACAGTCTAATTACCTCCCACTCTGGGTTAATAGGTAAGCTCGGTGTCCAATTATCAATTGCTTGCTGAGCACCTTCAATAACTTTTCTGTATGAACTAAGTTCGTCAGCTATCTCTTTTTGGATATCAATAGTAGGGAGAGGGATTTTGAAGGGTTTAAGATCTTCTGTTTTCATTGAGACATTGGCCGCGCCGCGCATTAATTTGGCAAGATCATCCTTCACAGATGATAAGATCCAGTAAAGATACCTGCCATCAAGATCGTCACCTGGTATTACAGCTGCCAACAAGTTTGCGAGTGCAAATTTTCCTTTGAAATAATGAACTCTTTTTATGCTTGCGTGGCCGTGGCCTGTTGCCGAAATGAGCGGAATACATACTGCTTCTGCATCAAAATCAAAATGTGTAGAAGTTTTAAACTCTTGGGCAGTTAGAATTAAGGGATAATCACCTGCTTCTGTTTTTGTGCTCGAAGACTTGCCTTTTTCAATTCTTGCAACGTCACCCAAACTAATTAGGGGGTATTCAGAATCCAAGGGCGCTACGGACAAATACTTATTACCCACCAGGGAGATATCATCAGAAGTTAGAACTGAGTCTTTCGAGACCTTATGTGCTAGTTTGCACGTAATGTGATTATTAGGTTCTTGTTGAAATTCTTTTATCACCTTCAATGCATCAATGAGGTCATTTTCCTTAATTGGCTTTCTCACCGCTCCAAGTGAAACCCCTACTTGTTTTACTTCTGTAAATAGTATATCGGTGCTGCGTTTTGCGAGTTCCTTGTCTAGAAATATAATCGAGGTCTTTACTCCAGAGTATGGGAGAAATACTCCGGAAGGTAGTGAGACGACCGCATAAAGATAATTCTCAACCAACATCTTCCTGAGTTGCTTATATGCGTTACCAGATTGGAAAATGATTCCCTCTGGTACGATCACACCCGCTCGACCACTTGTAGATAAGTGCTCGGCAATATAATCAGTAAACAGGACCTCTGCACGATTTGCTTGAACACCAAAACGCTTATGGGGACGAATACCACCCTTTGGAGTCATAAACGGTGGATTTGCTAAGATAACATCGAAACTATCATCCCAGCGATCGTCGCTAGTTAAAGAGTCGTATTCATAAATATGCGGTTGTGGAAAGCCGTGCAAGTACATATTGACTCTTGATAGTTTTACCATATCAGGCGAGATGTCATAGCCAACAATACTATTAGCTAGTCGCTTTCGTTCGTCAGGGGTTAGCCTTGTTTCATCGTTGGGTTTACCACTTTCGTCCTTACCATCGTGAGAGTTAAGGATGTGCTTGTAAGCTGAAATTAAGAACCCTGCCGTACCACACGCTGGGTCGAGTATTCGATCAGTCTTTTTTGGGTCAACTACTGAAACGATGAAATCAATGATGTGGCGTGGCGTACGGAACTGCCCAGCATCACCTTGACTACCAAGTACGGATAACAGGTACTCAAATGAGTTGCCCAACTCTTCACTATGATGATAAGTAAATTCGTTGATTTGCTTTAGGAACAAACTTAGAGTCTCGGGGTCACGATAAGGCAGATATGCGTCCTTAAATATATCTCGGAATAATTGTGGTATGTGCGGATTTTGAGAGAGTTTTGAAACCGCTTCTACATAGAGATCAAGGCGCTCCAAACCGCCAAGCTTTGGATCCATTAACTTTGACCAAGAATACTTTTCGTAACCGTTATTGAAGAACTGTGGCTTACCCCCAAGTTCAATAGCTTCTTGATCCATATCGTCCATAAATTTGTAGATAAGGGCGTTAGTGATCTGATCAACCTGTGCCTTAGGGTCTGGAACTTTGCCTACAAGAATGTCTCTGGCGGAATCGATTTTTCGTTTAATATCAGTCGTCAGCATATTTATTCCATAAATGAATTAATTGATACATAGTCCTTAACATACTCGGGTACTTTTTCCCGATAACCATTCAGTGCCTTGAATTCCTCAAAAGTGAGCTTAGGGTTGGTATGCAAACGGGCGAATTCCTTGCTTTCAACAATCTCTCGTATTTCAGGGTCTGTTACATAAGCCTTGAAATAGTGTTTCGTGACTTGTAAGTGATCATTGTCTGGCTTTTCGATAGTTACAAATTTCTCAAATTCCTCATCTAGGAGCTCGTCCTTTGACTTAAATTTAGGAATATTTCCGAATGCTTTATCAATCATCTCTCGAAGCGAAACACGTCGATCTGATTTAATAGACTTGCGTAGTTTATCAAGGTTAAAGTAGTCGTCAGGTTTATCAAATTTCTCGCTACGAACATAATCTTCGGCTGCCTCAGGGCTAATATTTTCGTACAAATGTTTTACTTGAGGATCGGCTTGTATCGCTTGCTCAAACTTCTCATATAGCTTCCAATCTACTTTCATACCCTCAACACCTACTTGTGTTTCAGACATAGTCTTCAGCGGATCGAGTTTCGCTAGGTCAATTTCTTCAGGCATAGCACCAGGCCCGCCAGTTTTTCCCCCAGAGTTTTCAATAGGTAGTTTAAGAACTTCATCATAGTTGAATTTGTCTTCGAAGTATTCGCAGTTAGCAAAGAAGTCGAATAGCTTGAATTGCTCTTTTTCAACTTCAACAATTTCTTTCTCGCCGTATTCCGCCTGACGATATTTGAATGAATTCTTGCGAGTACCCCGACCTTTAATCTGAACAAAATCGGTTGGTGAGAATATCGGTCGAAGCATTGCAAGGTTAAGTAGATCAGGGCAGTCATAGCCAGTGGTCATCATACCAACAGTTACACAGACACGAGTTTTTGAGGATTTGTAACCTTCGATAAACTTTGTGTGGCCATTCAAATTGTTATTTGTGAAATTAGTTGTAAAAGTTTGTGCATCTTTTATGTTCGAAGTCACCTGTACTGCAAAGTCAGAATTGTACTTGCCTGGGAACATTTGATCTGCAAATTGATTTAAGATTTGAGTAATCTTACTTGCGTGAGGTTGACTAACTGCAAACACTATTGATTTGCCTATCTCGCCGCTTATAGGGTCACGTAAGGCATTTTCAATAAAGGTTTTGCAGAAAATATAGTTTGTTTTTTCGTTATAGAACTTGCGTTCAAAATCAGTTTGAAAATATGTTTGTACTTCTTCGACTCCGTCGTCACCTTCAACTATCACAGAGTAACCTTTATCTGACAATAGCTGAGTGGTGATTTCTGTCCTCGCGTCGACCACCACAGGATTAATAAGGTAGCCATCCTTTACACCATCTACAAGGCTGTACCTATATGTCGGATCTCCGCTTTCGCAACCGAATGTTTTGTAAGTGTCTAGCAATTGTCGACGTTCCCACGAACGCTGGTCTTTATCGTTAATTTCTTCTTTATCGAGATTCTTAAGATAGTCTTTTGGCGTTGCGGTGAGGCCCAATTTGTATCCAACAAAGTATTCAAAAACTGCGCGACTATTCCCGCTTATAGAGCGGTGAGCTTCATCAGAAATAATCAGATCAAAGTCAGTTGGCGAGAAAAAGTCACGGTATTTATTATTTGAAGCTAACGTCTGCACGGTGCTGACCACAATTTCAGCTTTCCGCCAGTCGTCACGATTTCGTTTGAATATCACACTTACAAAATCGTTCTTAAGTATCTCTGTGAATGATTTCTCGGCTTGTTCCTCAAGTTCTATGCGGTCAACCAAAAAAAGTACACGCTTTGCGTTGCCTGATTTTAAGAATAACCTGATTACGGCCGCTGTAGTCAGGGTTTTGCCTGTTCCTGTTGCCATTTCGAAGAGGTATCTAGTTTTGTCGTTTCTAGCAGCCTTCTGAAGCGCCTGAACGGCTTTTACTTGGTAGGGGCGAAGGAATTTAAGCTTACGGTCATCAATCAAAGAATGTCTTAAGTTTTCATCTGACCAACGGGGATCTTTTTTGTAGTCTGGGTATTGGGTGAGTACGACATAGTCTTCATTAATCTCAATCTCGCTTAACTTTTTAGGGTCTGGCTTAAATTTCTTGTGTTCTGCTAGTGAGCTTTGTGAAGGAAATTGGCTAATTACCTCTGGATTACCTTGTTCGAGGTCCCAGAAGTAATGTAAATCACCATTAGAGAGAATTACAAAACGAGATCCTTGACTTAAGGCATATCGGCGAGCTTGTTCTTTACCGTCTAGTGGATTTTTGCCTGATTTCTTTGCTTCAAGGACAACTATTGGGAATCCCTTGTTATCAAGTAATAAATAATCAACGAAGCCATTGTGTGTTTTTTCAAAATCTTCACCTAGGTCGTCAAGTTTATCAGTAGTAAGCTTCACATTTGGCTCAAGCTGTATGTTAGCTTGGCCTTCGTCTGTATCAAAAAAACGCCAGCCTGAATCCTGTAATAGGTTGTTAATTTTGATTCTTGCTGATGCTTCTTTTGTAGACATATATATTTACATTTTCATAGTATTTGCCAAATTATTATTTGATATTGCAAATTACATATTTGATTATAACGGTAATCACAAGAATTCTCGATGTTAAAAATGAAGAATTTGATGATTATGGTCATCCTTTATGAACTATAATAAAAGTTATGAGTACTAAAGGGCGAAAATTATGGGATGGTAAAAGCCAGGATATTGTTATCCCGAAACTCGAAGCAGCATTTGCCGTGGATGCAACCGTTACCGAAGCCTGTTTTTACGCAGATATTAGTACATCTTCGTATTATCGGTTTGTTGAGAAAAACTCCCAATTTCGGGACAGATTTGCACAACTTCGGAATAAGCCAGTTTTATTAGCACGCCAAACTGTGGTAAATGCTCTGAAAACCGATCCTCATCTAGCATTCAGGTATCTTGAGAAGAAGCGAAAACTAGAGTTTGGAAAAACGGTACAGATTGAACGACAAACTACCGAATACGAAAAATTATCTGACCAGCAGCTACACGAACTAATTTTTGGGAAGTAGCTTTTCTGGTTTTAACTGCAAAGCCTTGGCAAGCTTGTACATAGTTGTAAGGGTTGGATTACGTTCACCCCTCTCGATACCACCTATATAAGTACGGTCAAGGCCGGCATTATCTGCAAGCTCAGATTTATTTAAACCAAGAAATTCTCTTCTTTTTTGAACCTGTTTTCCAAAGTTGATTAATAATTTACTGTTTTCTCTCATAACCTATAATGTATAACAAGTGGTGACTATAGACCACACAAAATAATGAATATGAATAGTCAAGATAAGCATTTTACTAGTCGCTCGGCTCGATCGAGGCAAAAAAGAGAAGTCTTACTAGCGAGACCCGATTTTATTCGTGATACAAAAGATTTACACGAACGAAAACTCTCCAAAGAACAGCTTGAAAAAGAAGTAATTGTGCTTATTGAGAAGTATAAGTTGGGACCAAGTTGGATTTTTGGGCTAGTTGAATATATTGACCGTCTTGACCCGACATATCTTATAAGACTTCCTCGTCCAGCAGTTGAAATCCGTACTAATAAAGAAACTGGGATAAATGAGCTTTGGATCAGGATTAATGAAGATACTACGCTTGAAGACATCAAACAACGCTGGTCTTTCATAAAGTGGTATCAAGAAAAACTGGACTATACCAAACAAAAGAAGTTTCAGCCTAACGATAAAGCCGTGCTAGAACGAAATAAATTTGTCTATGAACTACGAGAAAATGGCTTAAGCCACCAACAGATTGCAGACAAATTAAATGATAAATACCCCGACGAAGTCTTTGTCTACAGCGATATTGCAACAATGCTACGTAACTACAAGCGACAAACAGGCATTAATTAAGCTTAATTCTTGCCTTATACGGGCGGACAGATACTTGAGAAGATAGTCTCGGTATCTGCTATGAGAATTAATTATTACGATCAATATTCAGCAAATGATCTAGCACTTGTTTCTGTGCTTATCTACTTAGGTTTTGCCGTTGAGCGAGTTGAAAAAGACGTCAAAGGCAAGGCTACTTTCTACTTTTATCGTAATTCTGAGCTTGATCAAGCGGTCCAAGAATACTGGTCTGGAGATATTTCCGTTGAGCCAAGATCCTATTTTGATGCCATTAAGCGAACAAAAACAAGGATCTATTCGGAGACGTGATGCAACTTACCCAGAACCAAATCCGAAAATTCCAGTCTATTTACAAAGAGCATTTTTCTATTGATTTGTCAGACGAAGAAGCAATAGAAAAGGGCTCACAACTCGTGAAAATTTTGCGAAAGGTTTATAAGCCAATCCCCAAAAATGAAGATGAGAATAATAATGAACCAGCGATTACTTGATTATTCTGATATATCCGCAGATGTCTACAGTTATACCGAAGCTAAAGGTATTTACTGGGTCAAAATTACTTGGGGTGGCAGTGGTATGTACATCACAAGCTTCACTGTGCGCCACTCAAAACACGAGGATCAAAAATGGTGGGTTCAGCCTCCTAAGTACCCACCACACTGGAAGTCGCCACTGGAGTTCACGAAAACTAGTGAACTTTGGTCATTGCTTGAGCGACTTTGTATACAAGCGGTCGAGCGTTACAGCCCTGAATTAGTAGTCACCGACATCGACGACAACTTTGATATGAAGAAGGCTCTTGACGAGGTATGGCCAGATACAAACCCACCCTAACCTATATAGATATCTATATAGATAATCTATCTTTTTAGATTATCTATCTACATTGGTCTTCTAAGCTAAATAGATTTAATGAACCACTAATAAGGAGTTAATAATGGATAAGAGATTAATAGAGTTACCAAAAACAGTCTTCACAATTACCTACTTCGATCCTTCAAGTAATCACGATGATGATTGTGTTATTGGTGTATACCTAACTGAAAAAAGTGCTAATGAACACTGGTTATCACTGAATACTAATCCAGAAAAACCGGAGTTCATAAGTTACTTTATCGAAGAAGTTCAATTGCACTTAGAACCTGCCATAGATGACTCCAGCCGTAAAAGTAAGTATGATAAATGATGACTATAGTCAACAAAGGAGAATGATATGAAATATTTTGTTTACATAAGAAAATCAACCGAAGACGAAGAAAAACAAGTTCTCTCGCTTGAAACACAGATGGATAAAGCTAAGGAAATGTTTGGTCACCTTGACCTAATATTTCTTGAGCCAGAGTCGGCAAGTGCCTTTAAACCGTACAATCGCCCTATCTTTGCAGATATGATCAAGCGAATTGAGAATGGTGAAGCACAAGGCATTATTGCCTGGCACCCTGACCGTGTTTCTCGTAATGAGATTGACGCTGCACAGGTGACATATATGATCCGTACTGGCAAAATACAGGATTTGAAGTTTGGTTCATACAATTTTGATAACTCACCAGAGGGCATAATGATGCTCCAAATGGTTATGTCTCAGTCCCAATACTTCTCAGCAAAGTTGAGTAAAGACGTAAAGCGTGGACTTGAGAAAAAGATCAAAATGGGCTGGAAGCCAGGAGTTGTTAAGGCTGGTTATCTCAATAACCCTGGTATGGAAAAAGGATCTCGGATTGTCAGCGAAGATCCGGTGAGGTATCGCCAAGTTAGGAAAATGTGGGATTTGCTTCTAACGGGTGCTTACACAGTTCCCCAAATTCAGGATATAGCTAACAATGAATGGGGATTTCGCTCAGTAAAACGAAAGAAAATTGGCGGTGGTCCGATAGCTCGCAGTACACTTTACGCGTTGTTTACCGATCCCTTCTACGCAGGTCAATTATTCCATAAAGGTGAATATTATAAGGGTAGTCACAAGGCGATGATTACGCTCGATGAGTTTGATCGAGCCCAGATGATCTTGGGTAGAAAAGGTAAACCTCGTCCACAGAAACACCGCTTTGCGTTTACTGGATTTATTCGTTGTGGCGATTGTGGTTGTTCAATTACTGCAGAGCCCAAACTCAAAGTCCTTAAGAGTACTGGTGAGACTAAGAAATATGTTTACTATCACTGCACTTGGAAGCGACCTTGCAATCAACGCAAGGTTATAACTGAGGCAGAGCTAGAAAAACAGATTGAAGCCGAACTATCCAAGATCACTATAATCCCTGAATTTAAGGATTGGGCACTCGATGTTCTGAATAGCTCAAGCGACGAAGAGATTGAAAATAGGACTATTCTTCACAAGCAGCAAACCAGCACAATGTTAGCCATCCAAAAGCAACTTGATAACTTGATCCAGATGTATACTCGGGAGCTTATTGACGATCAAGAATATACCAAGCAGCGTAGCGAACTGCAAGGGCAGAAAGTCAAGATCCAGGAAAAGCTGCGTAAAACAGAAGATCGTGCTGACGAATGGCTAGAACTGGCCGAAAAAGTATTCGACTTTGCAGTCCACGCACGACATAACTTTGTACACGGTGATCTAAACGCTAAAAAGGAGATATTTGTAGCACTAGGAAACAACCCAATACTAATGGACGGTCAGCTTACGATTGAGTTAAATGAATGGTTCAAACCAATAGCTGAAAATAGTGAAAAACTAGCTACTGATTTTGAGCTGGTCAGAACCGACAAAAAAGACCCCCAAAACGGAGGTCAGTTTTTGCAATCCAATCAGGATTTATTTTCTTGGCTCCGGAAAATGATGGCGTCGGATTCGTGATTGAAGTTGGTCGCCAAGTATTGCCACTGTCGGTAGAAACAAACAAATCGCCCCAACCACCAGTTGTATTGGTTGTGCCGCCAATTGCCGCATATACTTTCCCGGATGTATTTTTTGAATGGGTTATAGATGCTATTTTTAAATAACCTTGATTACTAAACCCTTCGCCTTGATTTACAGGAACCCATTTATCTCCTTGGTTTGTGGATTTGTGTATGCCCGCTACATCAGCCCCTACAAGAAGTTCATTAGTGCTGTTGGGGTTTATGGAAATTACATTCTGAAATCCAGCCCCGTGAAGCCCACTCTGAGAGAAACTAAGATTAATCGAATCTGTGCCAGCTGAGCTTTTTATTATGAGATAGCCTGTAACCGACATCGATCCCGCAAAAGCAAGCGCAAATAAAAAATTTACTGCACTGTTCTTATTTATACGAATCTTACTAAACATCTATAGTTAAATTATACGATAAACATAAGTATAGTTATGCAAATTCAGTTCGCAAAAATCACTAAATTTGATTGGCGCATTTGCGAAAATAATAAGTTGTAATTTATTTAATAATGTATAATTACTTTTGTAAACAAAGGTAAAGGCATGGCTAAATGTAATGTACTGATAGTTGAAGATGATGAAAGCCTGAGAAAATCCTTGGAGGAAAAGCTCACACACGAAGGCTTTGAGGTCGTCAGTGTAGTGAATGGAAACGAAGCGTTTGATGCCGCAAAAACATATAAGCCGCAACTTATTCTGTTAGACATAATTTTACCAACTAAATCTGGCTGGGAAGTTTTGCAAAACTTAAAGGGCAATGACACTACAAAATCAATTCCAGTGTTAATAATTAGCAATTTTGGATCTGAAACGTCCAAAGAGCAGGCGGCAAATGCGGGAGCGGAAGATTTTATTCTTAAGAGTAACGTCGGTCTTGGAGACTTGGTCTCTAAAGTAAAAGAAAAGCTTAGTCGCAAGTAATTAATACTTAATGCCATATTGCTTGAGCTTATATAGTAATATAAGTATGAGCTAGGAACAGTTATGGCACATCAACCGCATGTATTTATCGTTGAAGATGATTTGGCATTAAGATTAACTCTCGAAGAAAAACTCAAGAGCAGTGGTTTTGAGGTTACTTCAACGGGAAAAGGCAGTGAAGCAGCAATGATTGCTGAAAAAGTTCTGCCTGATGTGATAATACTCGATATAATTTTGCCAAATAAATCCGGTTGGGAGATCCTGAAAGAATTTAAAGGCAGTAAATCAACGAAAGATATACCCGTCATAATAGTTAGTAATTTTGGAACTGAATCATCGGCTATGCAGGCTAAAGAGGCTGGCGCGATTGAATTTATTATGAAAAGCAATATTAGTTTGGAAGATCTTTTGGAGCGCATTAAGCAAGCAATACATGCCAGTAAATCATCTGTAAAAGAAATAAAAAATAGCTCGAGTACATGATACAATTACTCGTAAGACTTGTATCTTGGTGCGGTGGGACATGAAAAACTATAAAAATAATCACATTCTTTCAAGAGCCTTCTTTTATATATTTCTGGTTATATTTATATTCATAGTTTTTTATTTTTCCTTAAACTCCAGTTATTACATTAATTTTAATCAATACAATATACTACTCGCCTTCTCTACTTTTATCCCGTTATTAATAGGTGTTTTTTCGCTGGCACAATATTTTGCAACTAAAGATGACCAGTTATTGGTACTGGGAAGCGGCTTTATAATCGTATTTTTCTTAGAAATAATTCATTTTTTAATTTACGGGGATCCCAATTCCAATATCAGACAAGTTGCACTTGGGTCTCCAAGCCAATGGACTAATGTATTTTCTAGTTTGTTCCTGCCATTGATGGTTATTTACGGGTGGTGGGTGTGGCACAGGGAGCATCGTTTTAACAAAAAAGGTCTTTTCGCACCGCCAAAAATAATTATTTCTATTACATCAATAGGAGTAATTTTATGGTTAACTTTAATAGTCTTCCCCATTTTTCAACTATCCTTTTACAGATATAGCGACGGCAATTATCTTCATCTTATAAACGCTTTTCTGATATTTATTTCAATAATATTAATATTCATAAAAAAAGAGTGGGCAAACTTAAGTTTGGACAAGTGGATATTAGCAGGTTTGATTATGATGTTTTTCGCTCAAATATTATTCTTTAGTAATTCGTTAGTGCAGTTTGACGCCTTATTTAGTGCTGGCTACACAATAAAAATTGTTTCCTACATGATGTTTATGATTGGGCTAATTATTAATATGCATCAGACCATAAAAAGTGCTGAGGAAAATAGACAAATTTTAGAAAAAGAAAATATTGAGCTTAGAAATACCCGGGAAACCTCGATAGTTTTAAAGATTATGGCTGAAAAAAATAAACGCAATATTGAAAAGGCTTTGGAAGAGACGCAAAAAAGTAAGAAGGAGCTTGAGCAAATGAACGAGATTATGGTGGACCGAGAACTTAAAATGATGGAACTTAAAAGTGAAATTACAAAATTAAAGAAAGCACAAGGTCTAAAGTAACATAATTTCCCATGAATAGTTATTTATTTAGTCAGGTCATTGTAGCTATATCTGCATTGATGCTTGTTTACTCGCTCTTTATTTTCATCAATTTGCATCAAGTGTTGTCAAGCATAACTATCAAAAAAACGATTCGATACTGGTGGACGATACTCGCGTCCATGGTGAGTTTTATTGTGATTGGATATTGTTATGTAATTATAGATTTTTACGTTTTGGGCAATCATTCTTTTGCGGGAGAATTGATCTCTACACCAAATTTGATTTATCTGGGCTTAGTGGGTTCTATCGGTATCTTTATTACCAGTAAAATATTTAAATACACAGTTATTGAACTGCACGCGCATCAGATGAAGCTATCTACCTATTTTCATGTTATTAATGACGCGCGAGCTACAACGGAAAAACTGGTTGGCGAGCAAAATTTTAGACTAGCAGTACAGACCGAACAAATGACACGGCAAAGAAAAGCAGTTTTAAACGTACTTGAAGACGTAAGTGTTGAAAGAGATAAAACTAAAGATTTAGCTGATGATTTAAAGAAATTTCATATGGCGGTAGAAAACGCATCAGACCAAATACTGATTACTGATGCTGAAGGAATTATTCTTTATGCCAATAAAGCCGCGGAACATATAACTGGTTTTTCTCGAAAAGAAATGATCGGCCAAAAGGCCGGATCAAAACATCTGTGGGGCGGAAATATGGATAAAAAATTCTATGAAAATTTATGGCACATTATTAAAGACAAAAAAGACGTATTCGTTGGGGATATCAAAAACTCCAGAAAAAATGGAACAATCTATTACTCGTCCGCGACAATTAGCCCAGTTCTTGATGAGCGCGAAAACGTTATATATTTCGTAGATATCCAGCGTGACATTACAAAACTCAAAGAGATCGATGAAGCAAAAACAGAATTTGTTTCTTTAGCGTCTCATCAACTTAGAACTCCTTTATCCTCAGTAAACTGGATAACAGAAATGCTGTTATCAAAAGACATTGGCGAGTTAAATGAAAAACAAAACAAATTCGTAGAGCTTATTCATGACAGCAACCAAAGAATGATAGCTTTAGTGGAAGATTTACTTAACGTTTCAAGGATAGAACTTGGCAAATTTTTGCCAGAACCTGAAAAAATTAATTTAGTAGAAATAGTTGAGAGCGTGATTGATGAACTTAGACCAAAGTTAAAATCACGAAAAGTCTCAATCCATAAACACATAAGTTCAGACGTGGGAACTTTATATTTGGATTCACATCATACTCGAATGGCAATACAGAACCTGCTTGATAACTCAGCTAAGTATGCCTTTGAAGGCGGAGAGATAACGGTTACCATCAAAAAAATTAACAAAGGCACCTCAGTAGACGACCACAGTTTACATGAGAATGGAGTTTTGTTGTCAATCTCTGATACAGGTTATGGCATTCCTGTAGACCAACAAGATAAGATTTTCCAGAAGTTATTCCGCGCCCAGAATGTCATTGAACATGAAACTGAAGGAACAGGCTTGGGGCTATATATAGTAAAGTCATTAGTAGAAAGAGCTGGCGGAAAAATTTGGTTTAAATCTGAAGAAAACAAGGGCACGACGTTTTACATCTTGTATCCCCGGAAGGCTAAAGCACACAAAAAGTAGAAAATAGGAATTGGCAACTAGGAATTTGTTGTCTTGAAGTGTCTTGAAGGGTGGCACCCTTACTACTGTTCTTAACTATTTCCCAATTGCTAGTTGCTAGTTTCCAATTGCTAATTCCCAATCACTATTCATTCCTGAGCGCGTCGATAGGGCTGATTTCTGCCGCTCTCTTTGCGGGAAAGTATACAACCGCCAGCCCCACCAAAGTCGTAAAAACAAGTGTTAATAATATTGTGTAAAACGGCATCGAAAAGAGTGAAAAACTTTCACTAACCCCCCTGCCCCTTGCCGAAGCATTAACGACAATATTTAAAATTGTCGATAAAATTGCCGCGCCAATTATTCCGCTCAAGCCTCCAAGAAATGCGAGCAGCCAAGCCTCTATGGTAAACAACATTCTAATATCGCGGCGCCGAGAGCCAATAGACATCATCAGCCCAACTTCTTGTGTTCTTTCAAGAAGCGAGATCGTTAAAGTGTTGAACATTCCAAGCACGGCAACTATCATGCCGACGCTACCAAAACCAACCAGTATTATATTAAAAAACTTAAATATTCTGTTAATTTCATTTAGGGTATCTATTGGTGATTGCGTTTGAAATCCCTTACTTTCAATTTGCTGTCGTATGTTGGGGATAACTTCAGTATTTTCTGCGACAACTTTGGTTTGGCTGTACATTTCAACCTGCAAGTCATCAAAAACTTTTCCAGAAAGAAATATTTCAGATCCGCCTTCGGACTCATACACACCAATTATCTTAAAGTTGGCTTTATAATCTTCTTTTAATCTACTGTTGCTACTGGCGGCAGAAACAAGTAAAGATAATTCTTTGCCAACAGCAGTATTTGGGTCTTTAAGCCCCATTTTTTCGAGCAATGCCTTACTAACAACCATTTGCCCTTTTTCATCAACGTTAAGTACTTCACCGGTAATGAGGCTTAGACTGCTAAGATCTAAGTACTGCTTATCAACACCAAATACAACCGTATCAGTTTCAGCGCCATCAAAACTAGCACTTCCCGCAAATGAATAAGCGGTGCCAACATCCTCAACGCCGCTCATCTCTTTAAATTGTTGGATATTTTGTTTGTTCAATATAATAATCTTGGAATTAGCTGAAGCAACATCAATAGTCTTTACTGATTGAGAGCCAACTATTTCTTTTGTAACCAGATTTCTGAGCCCAAATCCAAGAGAGATTAAGAAGAATATAGCTCCAATTCCAATAACAACTCCCAGAATCGTAAGCCCCGATCGAAGCTTTTTAAATCGCATGTTCTTCAGTGCCATGTCAAAAACTATAGACATTCTAAGACGACTTTTTTTCGCTGTAATGAATTTCTCTGTGCTCATTTTTCTTGTCCAGCCCCTTGTTTAGCTGATTTTTCTTGAGCCAAAGAGCTAAACCTTTTTGCAACATTTCTTTTGTCTGGAGACTGAGTGACGCTGGCTCCGCCATTTACCAACCTACCGTCTTGCAGTTCATAAACTATGTCTCCCATTGGCAAATAGCGCAAATCGTGAGTAACTAAAATAATTGTTTTATTAAATTCCGCTTTGCAACCCTGTAATGTGCTCATAACCATATCACTGCTCATAGTATCCAAGTTGCCTGTTGGCTCGTCGGCAACAATAAAGTCAGGATCAGCAACTAGTCCCCTGGCCATAGACACCCTTTGCTGCTCACCTCCGGAGAGTTGAGTTGGGTATTTATGGGCGTATTTGTCCATTCCAATTTGCTTCAGATATTTGATGGCTTGCTCTTGTGCTGATCTTTTAGACCAACCAGAAAAATAAAGAGGTAAACTTACATTCTCAACAACTTTCAAGCTTTTTACCCAATAGCTTGTCTGATACACTCTGCCCAAAGTTTTTGCCCTAAAGCCGGCAACTTGTTCGGGATTTAGGGAGTAAAGGTCAGTTCCTCGAAACATTAACTTACCTTCCATTGGCTTAAGAAGCCCCGATAAAATATTGAGCAATGTAGATTTGCCACTTCCAGAGGGACCAAAGATTATAACAAATGAACTTTCAGGAACATCGAAACTTAAACCTTTAAGCACTTCTTGCATACTTTCGCCCACGTGATACGAATGCGCCACATTCTCGATCCTTAGCATCACCCCCTTATCTTCACCCATTTTTTAGAACCCAAATACTTTCTTTAGAGTATTTAAAATTATAGTTATAATGCTTTCGCTTGCTCTTCCTATGATAGCAGACTGATCTTTTCCATACCCGGCATTTCTCGCGCCGTCATTGGAAACAGGTCTTAAGTGGTAAACCTGTGATGTTGCCAGATCAGAAACGATTACCGTGTGCTCCGTAACTAACGCTGTGTCTTCAGCGGTTTTGTTGTTGTATGTATCACCACTCGAGCCTTCACCGTACTCAACCTGGCTGGTAGATGGTTCATCCGTCTTCCATGAAACAATTATCTGACCTTTCGATTCACTGCCGGCACCTCGAATTGATGGTTCTATTAAGATCTCATCGACTTTCGGCGGACGCGTATCAAGAGCCGTGCGGAAGGTTTGCGTATCAGAAATTGCTACGTTGCCGTCTTTGTCTCTAGATTCAGCAATAAGTGAATATTCGCTATCGTCTAGTAATCCTCTTATTAATACCTTGTGGTCCGTTACCATTGTCGAATCAACAATTTCCTTTGAACCCTGAGCTGGAGTTTGATACCTAACCAAAGAAGTTGATAGAACGTTTGTCGTCCATGTGACTTGTTGGGTGCTGGTTGGCTCACCTTCGACTGGCTCAAATCTCAGGTTTTCTATCCTTGGCCTCGGGGGTGTTTCGAAAGACAGTACCGTGCCTTCGTATTCCGTGCCCTCAGAATCCACCGGATTTAAGCGATAGAAATATTTCACGCCATCACTTAAGCCTGCAAGTTCAGATGTGTAGGTAGATTCCGCGACCGAGGTATTAGTTGTAGTTAAGCCGCCAAAGCCCTCGCTCTCGCCATAATAGAGTTTTACTTTCACGGCATTCTTTGATGTAAACTCAACAATCGCTCCAGTCAGTGTAATGTTTTTAACGGTTACGTCCTTTATTGATGGTGGCGGATCGGTAGTAAATGAATACTCGCTTGAAACTCCAGTATTGCCATCTTCATCAGTCCACTTGGCAACATAGTAATAGGTCGTGCCGGCTGCCAGATTGTCGAGCGTTACTTCATGGGCAGTAATTTGGTCAGAGATGGATACCTCCGAGGCACTATATTTCCCGCTCTGCGTTCCAAACGCGATTTTTGAATCACTAGCTCTGTCCGTACTCCAAGTTATGGTTGCTTTTTTAGTACTTATATTACCCGCCTCAGGCTCGGCAACCAGATTCGCCGGTTCCGTAAATTTACCAGTAGGCAACATTGATACTGCTGTGCTCTGCGCGCCACAATTATTGGTTGAATCGCAAGCGGCAACTTTATAGTAGTAAGTTATCTGACTTAAGTTGGCGTCAATATAGGTCGTGCTCGAGCTAGTACCAACCTCAGAGAAACTAACATTATTTGTTGAACGGTAAACTTTGTAGTTCGCGACTCCGGCACCGACATTAGATGGAGTGTCCCAGGTGATGGCAAGGCGCCATTTACTCGTAGATTTAATTGACACGTCAGCAATGTCCGGGTTGAGAGGTATGCCCGGCGCTGTGGTGTTGGCGGTAAATGTTGTCGAGGCGTAAAGCGAATAGTTAATATTGCTTGATTCATCCTTTGCTACTACATAGAAAGTATTGCTCCCCGGCTGATTCGCGTATGCTCCGGCGCCCAGGGCAGTCACTCCTGCTGGAGTAAATGTACAGTTCGAAGAATTTGGAAGCGTGTTAATAGTGTAGCAATATGTCAGGTTACCCGCGCTTCCTACGAATGTGTTAGGCACGTCCCAATCAAAGGCGAATGAATTGGTTGTGTTACTAGTGGGTGAGGCGATTAGGTTAGTTGGTTCCGAAGGTGCACCGGAGGTATTGATTTTTAACGCTGCTGTCACGTAACTTGTTGATACGTTGCCGGCGTTATCCCAGGTTCTAAAGTAGACGGTATTGATTCCTTCCGCCAAATTATCATAGTCTGGTGGATCTTGAGTTTGATAACTACCGTCATTCGTTAGCAAGTCGGTTTGGTCTTGGTTGCCATTGTGAGTATCCCCATACCATGGCGTACTTGTACCGATTCGATATTGAAGGCCTTGTATTCCTGAGTTCGCGTCTGATGGAGCGTCTCCACCGCTCGTCGCCCAGGTCAGGGTCGCGCTTTTGGTGTTAATAAACCCAGATGGCGCGGTAATATACCCTGGGTTGCTTGGAACAGTGTTGTCAAACCTAAAGTAAAATTGAGCGCTAGAACCACTAAAGACATTACCAGCGTTATCCATGGCTTTAATATTCAAATAATATGGGGTGCTCGAAGACGTCATGGCCGTTTGGATATAGCCCGAAACAACCGTGTCGATATTAGTCGGGGAAACCAGGAATTGGCAATGTCCGCCTGTGTACACTGGACTCGTGCCCAAAATGCCTTTTGTAGTTATGGGATCAGCCGTATCGGTTTGACCTAGATATAAACAATAGCCTTTTATCCCAGACCCGGCATCAGAACCCGCCGTCCATGAAAAATAAGGAGATGAGCCGTTAGTCCAAGCGTTTTGGCTCAAAGACGCTCCTCCGTTGCTTTTCTTAACGTTACTCGCTGGCTACCATTTCCCTGCAAGACTGCCTGCCATTTAATGCCATAAAACGTCACCGGAAATGTCGGGATATTCGTGTTTATGGTACTAACTGAGTTTGAATCGCTATACGAAGAAGATGTTGCCCACGAGCTACCATTCCAATATTTCCAGGTTGTACCGCCGTCATCTGAGAGACGATAAGTTATTGTACCGCCATTGGTAGTTTCGCTATCCCCGAACGTATCCCAACTGGCAACACCTTGCGTGCGCACAGCAGTCCCCAGAGTCACACCTTGGGCAGAAGTACTATATGGGGTTGTTTGGAAAGATGACCGAACATTGTCGCTAATCCTTATTTCATCCAGCAATCCTTGGAAATATCCGCGCGCTTTGCCTTGTTCTCGTCCTCCCCAGCTTGCGCCAACATATAAAGCCTTTGTGCTATCAGGCATTGTTAAGGAAGCGCTTTGCGAACCTACTTCACTACCGTCAATATATATTTTCATGGTCGATCCATTATAAGTCGCGCCGATATGATGCCAATTGGTGTCAAAACTGGCGGTAGAGGATTGTACGAATCCATTATTGCCCCAAGACCAAATTGATGGATCTTCAGTATTACCACTGTTACCATTACCAACGTAGAGCTTGCCTTTATATACGCTCAAGGCTTTGACCTCTTCGACATTCCCATCCCACCCATTATTTAGCGTGTCGCCACCGATTTGTGTCCAGTCGTCAGTACCATTAAACTCCCATAGCTCCCCGTCGCCGTTTGGCGTATAACCCAATCCAGCGTAGAGTTTGCCATTATAAACGGTCATTGTTGGAATATATTCATAGGTGCCTGAACTCCAACTGCTGTTAACAGAGCTGGCGCCACCGCCAATTAGTTCCCACGTGCTACCATCATAAGTCCAAACTTCGGCATCACCGGCAGCATCACCTAAACCAACAACTAGCTTATCTCCAAAGTTTGTCATTGTCCGAATCGTTTCGTAATTGGTATTCCAGCTAGAAGAAACTGCATCGCCACCAACTTTTGTCCAGGCGGTTCCGCTACCGCTCCACTCCCATACTTCCGATTCGTTGGTTGTAACTCCTAGCCCAGCGTAGAGTTTTCCGTTATATACTGCCATAGACTGAACTCTATCAAATCCGGATGCGCCCCAGTTATCAGCGTTCAGTCCACCAATTTGAGTCCAGGCGGTTCCGCTACCGCTCCACTCCCATACTTCAGCGTCTCCAGCTCCTGTGCCAAGTCCAGCGTATAACTTTCCATCCATTACTGACATTGAAAGTACCATTTCATGAGTTGATGTGCCCCAGTTCCCACTTGAAGTGCCACCAATTTGAGTCCAGGTAGAGCCATCCCATTCCCAAACCTCACCATCACCAGCCGGGGTATAGCCAAGCCCCACGTAAAGCTTACCCCCTAAACTTGCCATGGAACTGACAGATTCGTAAGTAAATGCCGACCAGCTGGAATTAACACCTTGGCCACCAACAAGCTCCCAGTTGGAGCCATCAAAACGCCAAACCATGGCGTTTCCGGCCACGGTATAGCCCGTACCCGCGTAAAGATAGTCTCCAACCCATTGCATTACTTCTAAGCTTTGCAGGTTATAACAACACCAGCTTTTATTCACGCCATTTCCACCCAAACGCGTCCAAGCCGATCCATTCCAGCTCCACATTTGGCCAGTTCCTGCCGAATCGTAAGTACCGGCATAAACGGTCGTGCCATCATTGACCATTGTAAAGACGACGTCCCCTTCATTGGTGCTCCAACTGGAATTAGATCCATCACCGCCCACTTTAGCCCAGCTTGATCCATTCCAACTCCAAACCTCACCATCACCATTACCGCTACCTAAACCCGCGTATATGTTTGTACCGTCAGAAGCAATAGACTTAACATATTCATATGTACTAGCCGCCCACCCACTATTTAAACCATCACCCCCTATTTGCGACCAAGAAGGTGAGCTGGCGCAATTAGTGCAACGATATATATCGGCGTCGTAGTCAGTACTTGTATTATTGTCACCCACACCTGCGTATAAGTACGTTCCATCGTGATATAAGCTTCTTACCATTTCTAAGTTAGCGCCAAAACCACTGCCACTATCGGCCACTTTTGTCCAGGTAGATCCATTCCAGCGCCAGACTTCGGCTTCGCCAGCCGTGATGCCCAAACCTACGTATAGATTTGTGCCATCATTGGCCATCGAGTAAACATAATCGTAATTTGTCATCCACGCCGTGGTGTCACCACCAATCTTGGTCCAGGAACTACCATTCCATCGCCATACCTCAGCGTCATTGGCACTAGCTCCTAAGCCCGCGTAAAGATTGCCTCCAAAATAATCCAAAGAGTAAACGCCCTCGTGCGTACCAATACCCCACTGTGCGGGCGTTGCGGTGTCACCGCCAATTTTACTCCAGCTGCCGCTTGTAAATTTCCAGACTTCGGCGTCACCAGTTCCAGTACCCAAGCCCGCATAGATGTTAGTGCCGTCAGTCTCTAGGCTGAGTACATACTCATGCTCGCCAGACCAACTACTGTTTACCCCATCACCACCAACCTTACTCCAGCTACCACTACTGAATTTCCAGACTTCAGCGTCTTTTGTCCCAACACCTAGGCCCGCGTAAACGTCAGAACCCATCACTACAGATGAAGCAACTGCCGTCATGCCATCCCAGTTCCAGCTATTATTTACGTCATCACCAGCCGCTTTGGTCCACCCACTAGCTGAACTATTTGCTAGTTCATAGGTTACTTTACCGGTTTCGTTATCAAAATAAAGCTGATAATCGCCCTTGTCGACAATGGTTTGTCGTTGAGTGTGTGAGCCGGCAGAAAAAGACGAATCAAATTTTGCCCAGCCTTCAATGGTGTTGTTTTGAGAAAGAGATAATGAAGCCGAATCCGGCACTGATATCTTTGATGTTGTCCCGTTTAGACTAAGCCCGTTATTAAGGTTGCCCGCTTGCCAGTTTTGACTGGTTACTGTGCCGTCGTTATTATTGCTTGAAGCATCATCGACAGGCGTGCCACTGGATTCATCCAGGTGATAAAGTGCCATAGTGTTGGTGTCTGATGTATAGTTTTGCGCTTTTAAGCGTGCTACTGTTCCAGATGCTTCCACCCCCGAGTCAAAACTATAATTTCCAGGAGTAGAAAAATCCCAGTTATCGTTTAAGTCTCCGGCAAACACGCCTTTCATGTTTGACAACAATACCGCGCCAATAATTAACAAATAAATTCCGAGAGTACCAAAATGAACATGTTTGTGATAATCCCAGTTGTGCCACCAGTTGTACCACTGCCATTTGTCCATAAATCGTTCATGATGCTTGCCAGCCGCATGCCAGTGTACTTTTTTTAAATGGGGATGTACAAATACAGAAGCTGTCATTAGCCACTTTTTAATATTTGCTATGACTTGATCAAAAACTAAACCAAGTTGCCCCATATTATTGTTTGTCTCTCGCTAAACGAATATACCTAAACATAGTATCAAAATGATTCAGCTAACTCAATCCGTTAATGGTTTTTAATTACAGATGTAAAAATATTTTTTCACAAATATTATGAGCAAATGCTAAAATTGGGTGATGTCTGAAAAAATTCTAACTTCTCTAAACTCAATTGACAAAAAATTAACCAAGCTCCTCAGCAAAAGGCAAGTTTTCATCAGGGGTGTCATTAGGGGCGTTGGATTTGCCATTGGCGCCGGTGTTGTTGCGGCAATAGTGTTATCTATTTTGGCTTGGGTGCTAAACGCAATTGGCCACGTTCCTTTTCTTGACAAAATTATAGAATCAATGAATATTAAAGATTCTTTATAAAATTAATTAGCAAGTTTTTCAAGCAAACTCAGTACTTGGTCAACTCCCCGAACTCTATATTTAGCACAGGAATTACCTATTCCAACTTTGATAGAAATAGCTTTCTTTGGCAGAGCTAAAAACAAGTCTTCATCTGTATAATCATCGCCTATTCCCATAACAAAATCGCTTGATTTATCTTTAAGCAATTTACGAACCGCGTCTCCTTTATTGATGTTAGTCGGTTTAATCTCAAGTATTTTGCTTCCTTCATAGACCCCAAGATTCAGAGTATTGGTTAAATAATTCAGCTCTTCTTTTAATTCCTGTGTTCTAACGTCAGCTAAAGATTTTTCTACCTTACGGTAATGCCAAACCAGTGAAAATTCTTTTTCTTCCACAAACGAATTAGGCGTTCTGTTCGTAAAGTAAGCGAGGATTGGTTGAAGCGCTTTCTTCCAATCTTGTTTTTTCGTAAGCTCGGTGCTCCAGCGTTTTTTACTTTTACTTTTTATCCATGCGCCATGCTCAGCAATCAATGAAATAGGTAAGTGGCCAAGCCATTTTTCTAGAGTGTATTTATCCCTACCACTGACAATAACTGCTTCACAACCCTTTATTTTAGCCAGCTTAGATATGAGATTCACCAGATCCTTAGAAGGCGAAACTGCACCTGGATTTGATGAAAATTCTACTAAAGTACCGTCATAATCTAGAAATAAAAGCTTGTTTTTAGCATCCTGAAAATCTTTTTTAGTCTTGTTAATTTCCTTGGGGCCAATCATTACCGGGACATTTTTCTTGTTAGACTTTATTTCCTTGAGCGCTCGCATAAAATCATATGCCCAGCTCGAAACATCATATTGTGATATTCGTTTTTGCATATGTTTCACTCTGGACTTTTGCTCAGCTGAAGGCATTTCAATAGCCTGCTTAATCGCGCTTGCTATGTCTACCTTGTCATTTGGATTCACGGTGATGGCCTCAGAGAGTTCGCTGGCAGCACCGGCCATTTCGCTTAATATTAACACTCCAGGAGACTTTTGTTTTGAGGCAATAAATTCTTTAGCTACAAGGTTCATGCCGTCGCGAAGCGGTGTTATTAAGGCTATGTCTCCCACACTGTAAAAAGCCGTGACTTGTTCAAACGGAACCGAGCGAAACAAGTAATGCACCGGCGTCCAATTAACAGAAGAGTATGCTCCATTTATACGGCTAATTAATTGTTCAACGTTTTTTCGTAAATCCGCGTATGCGTTCACGCCAGTCCTAGAAGGAACAGCCAGTATAATCATCATTATTTTTTTGTGATACTGAGGGTTTTTTTGTAGAAACATTTGATATGCCTTAAGACGCTGTAATATCCCCTTGGTGTAATCAAGCCTGTCTATGGATACAATCACTTTCTGCTTTTTCGTGATCGCCCTTAATGCTTTTATCTCATTTTTTACAAGCTTTGATTTTGATGCATTCGCAAATTTTTCATAGTCAATTCCTATTGGAAACGCATCAACCTTTACTTTATGATCCTTTACTAAAATTGTGCCCAGTTTATGTTCATACCCAAGTAGTCTTGACGTGCTGCTTAAAAAATGCCTTGCATAATCATAAACGTGGAATCCCAGCAAGTCCGCGCCAAGTAGACCGTTAAGCAATTCTTTTCTGTAGGGTAAAAGACGGAATATTTCAAAAGACGGAAAAGGCACATGAAGGAAAAATCCAATTTTCTGCTCTTTTAGCTTCTTCCTTAGCTCTTGGGGCAAAAGCATTAAATGATAGTCGTGAACCCAAATCAAGCTGTCTTTGTTGGCGTATTTAATTGTCACGTTGCAAAATTGTTGATTAATCTTTTTATAAGCCTGCCAGTATCTATCTTCATACTCCGTGTAAAGTGAAAAATAATGGAACAGAGGCCAAAGAGTGCCATTGCAAAAGCCAAGGTAAAATTCTTTTATTTGTTTTTGGGAAAGAAAGACCGGTACGCAGTTTTGTTTTAATAATTCTTTAGTGATTTCCTTTTTCTCTTGATTGGTAAGGTCGTCTTCCGCGATACCCGGCCACCCAATCCAGAGTTTTTCCTCTATATTGTCCACTGAAGCAAGGGCTGTAGCTAAACCTCCGCTACTAGAGGAATATGATATTTTATTGCCCACTTTACTTACCGTAATTGGCAGACGATTTGAAACTATTATGAGCTTTGGCATACAAAACAAATATTATTTATAAACATATTATCGGGAACTATTATATGCCTTTGGGCAATACTTACCAGAGGTTTATTGTAGCCACGTGTTTCGTGCTGTAGTAAGATGGAATCATGATTAAACATTTACCGCTATTTGTCTATGGCATCATTGCAACTTTTGGCGGTTTTCTGCTTATACTTACAGCCCGTTCAATTCAACAAACGGCTTTGCATACTTTCATAGATCAGCAACTTCTAGAAGCAGCAGTTTTATTTTTTGGAATATTCATAGGCGGTTTAGGATTATTTATGATTTTGATTTCACTGTTTATACAACAAACTAGCAAGCCTAGCTAACACTTCCAACCTTCTCTTTGTAAACATACTAAGAGTTACGTGAACGCAATGCAACCGCAACACTCACAGGACCAGCAACCAAAGCATAGACTCCTAGTACCCATACAAACGCCACGCCACCCTCTAGAGGCTGCCTTAATAATATAATTCCAGCCAGTATGCCGATCACGCCTGTAACTACTAGAAGTGATTTTGTTTCTGAGTCCGTATTTGGATCGAACGCGTACGCTAATTCTAAGATCCCCCTAATCAAAAAGAATAAGCCAGTTATCAATATGAAAAGGCTGAGAGTGATTAGAGGACGACGCATCAAATACACCCCAACACCTATTTGCGCCGCGCCAATCAAGATCTTTAACCACCAATAACTTCTTCCACCAATACCAAAGACCCCGCTCACTAAATCGACAATACCGACTACCAGCACATATGCTGCCGTTAGCCACGCCAGAACCCCTAAAGTTAGCGCTGGCCACGAAATTGCTACTAATCCAAAAATGACTAGAGCAAAGGCTTTTACCCAGGTTGCCCACATAGGCTCCTGAAGACCTGCTACGGATTCGTTCATAAAACCCTCCTCATTGTTTTAATGTCTATAGTATGCGTTATTTATGCAAATAGCGCAATTATCTTATGCGGATAGTATTTACTTTCCAGTAGTATTATTGTGGATATCTAGTGCTGAAGGGATTTCTTAAACGCTATATATGATTCGATGGTTGTCATAATCAAAATCATAATAATCGGCCCGTAGACCACACCCAGTAAACCAAAGAGTCTCACACCTGCCAACGCTGAAAGTATAGTCAACGACGCTGATAACTTCGCTTCCTTTGGAACAAATCTTGGCCTAATGAAATTGTCTATGTTGGTAACAACAACGAAGTGAGTTAGCAAAATTACTAAACCTTGCCAAATATCACCAAACAAAATCGCGGCAATACCAATAGGTATTGTCATAATCCCGCTGCCAAGAGGTATCAAATTCATAACCGTAAACAGCACAATTAATATCGCCAGGAAATTTTCCCAACCTAGCACGATCAAACTAAGCGCTCCGGCAACTCCTTGAATAAACGCGATAAACAACTGGCCCTTAACCATGGACTTTGTCATTAAACCAACTTTTTGCAGATATATATCAGTCGTTTTTTTATCAAACGGAACTAAACCTCGAATATTATAAAGAAGTTTGTCCTGCCCTAAAAGAATTCCAAAATAAACAAATAAAAATATTACTAGTTGCATAAAGAAAGTTGGAATGCCGCTAACAATGCCGATCACTAAATTTGCTAGTGCTTTAAATACTTGAGGTAAGTTACTTTTAACAAATTCCAGGACACTTTCTGCTTTAATTGCATTCGCTATTCCCGATACTTTTTCAATAACAACATTGATGCTATCTACGGATTTAAGTATAAATTCCGAGATGTCTACATCACCGACAATAATTTGATTTAACCCTAACCGATCAACCAATTCTAAAGCTTGAAGCGCCATCAACGTAATTAAAATTATTAAAGGTAAACCAACCAGCGCAAAAGCAATTAACCCAGTCATCGCTGCCGCTAATGTTTTTCGTTTTTTAAATTTCCGGCTTAACTTTTTATAAAGCGAGTTGGAAAGGTATGCGCTTAAAAGCGCTAGAGCTATTACATTAAGAAATGGTTTTAGGAATAAGTAGCCCCCGATTAAAGCGGCACCAATAGCAAAGACCCAAGCCCTTCTTAGTGAAACTTCTTCATTAGCACCCATGTCTTGATGATACTCTAAAGTGTAATATCAAAAAACGACATTTTTAAAATCGTTTTCTCATATGTTTTTTTGACCACTGCCAGTTAGAATCAGTCTTTTTGTGCGGATTAAATATATTCTGCGGATCAAAGACTGTTTTTACCTCCCTGAAAATCTTGACTATCTTAGGGCTATAAATACGATCCAAAAATGGACTCCTTATCAGCCCGTCGTTGTGCTCTCCTGAAATTACACCATTATACTTTTTTACCAAATCAATAACTTCATTCAAACAAGGTTCGATCTTTGCCCTTTCTTTTGAATCGGCAAGATCCATAAGAGGAATTATGTGAAAATTACCATCACCTAAGTGCCCGGCAATGGTATAAAGAAGTTCATAACTATCCATAATTTTTTTTAATTTAGGCCAAAATTCCGCTAGATTTTCCGGTGGCACCACCAAATCATCTATAAATGGAGCTGTATGTTTGTCTTTTACGTTATCGCGCAATAATTTAAAGCTTTTGCGTCTCATCATCCAGAATCGTTCGCTTTTTTCTTCATTTTCCGCTTCCTCCAAAGTTATGCGCCAGTGTTTGATTTTTATATCTTTTCTTAAAGAGTCTATTTTGTGTTTAATATCGTCGTAGCTATTGCTATCAAAACTTGCTAAGAATATCATTCTGGGTATGCCGCGAAGTAAAATTAACGCGTCAGGTATAAGCCTTATAGCTAGTTTTGCAAGCCCAAGCCAACCAATGCCCTCACGAAATTGTAAAAAGAATTTAAATGCGAATTTAAGCGTATACTCATCAAACGCTTCAACTGAAGTGGGGTTATGTCTCTTTAGAATTTGGATAATTTCCGCCATGTGGTCTAAATCTCTGGCATAACCAACTAAGACTCCCGAGTGTTTGGGCGCATCAACAAGTTTAAAATTAATCTCAGTTATCAAACCTAGAGTCCCTTGCGATCCAACAAAGATTTGTGTTAGGTCAAAAATACCTTTATCTCTATCCCAAACATCCCAAATTTTATATCCAGTAGAGTTTTTCGAAACATTTGGTTTTGCTTTCTTAATTTCGTCGTAGTGGTTTTCTATTAACTGAAACGTTTTTTTATAGATTTGCCCCTCAAAATCTTTTTGCGCCATCTTTTTAGACAGTTCTTTTCTACTTAGAGGTTTAATTTCATATTCATTGCCATCGGCAAGCACTACTTTTAAGCTTTTGATGTAACTTTCTACTTTTCCATAAATTAGCGACTTTTCTCCGCCCGCATTATTTGCCACCATACCCCCAACGGCACATAAATCTCTTGAAGCAGGATAGGCTGGCATTAACTTTCTTTTCCTGAGAGTTTTTTTCTCAAAGTCTCTATAATAAGCCCCTGGGCGAACTTTTATGCTATTACCGTTAACCTCGCCAATCTCATTAAAATATTTTTCAAAAACTAATATCAATGAGTCATTAATGGCACCGCCAGACATATCCGTGCCTGCGCTTCTTGGTGTTATTGAAAGACTGGGGTGGCTTTTTTTGTTTTCGGAAACGAACTTTACAAGTTTTTTAACATCCTCAACGTTTTTCGGAAATATTACTGCCTGGGGTAAAACCTCAAATAAGCTTGTATCGTGAGAAAAGTTATATAAAGTATTCTCGTCGGTATAAATATCTCCGTTAATTTTAGAACTCATTGTTATAAAACTCTTGGTTAACCCAACTTCATTATTTATTTTTGCAAAACTTAAGCACAATGAAACTATATAAGATTGCACTTAATAAATCCACATTGTCAACTTAGAACAATTTCAGAAAGGCAGTTGAATGACCGGTTGCCACGCTGGATCTGTTTCAGAATAATTCGGATCGTTGGTAAGAAACTGCATATTCTGACCATTTGCGTCCGCTATGGCTATATCCAGTTGAGCTGTGGAATTTGCTCTCCAGCCAAAAATAACTTTCATCCCGTCAGGCGACCCAGACGGTGTGCGAATATGTCCGGTTGTCGGAACCTGCACTCCGTTGTTAACCGCGCCGTCTGGATCAAGCCTATACATCTTTTGATTACTGCCTTCGCGATACAAAACTTTTCCAGATACCTCAACTGAAGGCGTGCCTTGATACTTACTGAGGTTAGTAAGTTGTTTTAGGTTTGAAGCTTTTTCGTTTTGCTGGCTGTAATCAATTTTATATCTGAAAATATCAAAATTTCCATTTCTGTTTGAAGCAAATACAACATATTGGCCGTCTGGCGTAAAGCTTGCGCAACAATCTTCATAGTATTTACCCGAGCCCTTCTTACCTGCGACATATTGAGGACTCGAGCCATCAGAATTCATAACCCAAATATCCAGGTTATTACTTCCTTTTCTCTGATTATAGACAATCTTCGTCCCGTCAGGAGAGAACACTGGCCAACGCTCATTGCCTCCATTATCGAGAGCATCAGTTAAGTTTGTAGTTTCGCCGGTTGTTAAATCTTTAACCCATATATCAAAAGTGCCTGCAACGTTAGAAGCCCACACAATTTTGTTACCATCCGGAGAAAAACTTGGGCTAATATCTGCCTTATTGTTTGGAGCATTTACCATTGTCGGAACCGCACCTAATGTTGGTTCTTGGATGAAAACATCAGTTGTGTTTTCCTCCGCGCTCCCACCGTCAAAAATTCCATTTTTGTTACTATCAATTCCTTTTGTGTAGGCGATTTTTCCATTTGTAATTGCAGACTCAGCATGTGATTTGGAGCTTTCAAAGTTAAACGCATTAAAAACTAACAAACTCATAACTGCCATTAAGACAGCCAAACTCACGAACAGATTCTTCATACGATTACCCCAAATATTTTAATTCAGTATAATAATATAACTATTAATGACTCTGGTCAATTTTATGCTAAAGATATTTCTAGCTGACAGTGGGTTGGGGTGGTTTAGGAGCCTGGGGAGTCTGAGGTGTATTTGTCATGTTAGAATTTATGGGAGGTTGATCACCAGATTGTGTTCCAAGTTGATATTTAGCATTTCCAAATCCCAAAATTGCATATCCAATAAAGCTAAATATTGTTAAACCTAAAATACCAAACACCTCACTTTTACCAAATGCTTTTGCAATATCTATAGAAACTAGGACTATCGCTACCAAATTAACTAATGGGATAAACATCAATAAGAACCAAAGAATATCTCTCCCTGATATTTTTACAAGAATATACTGATTATAAATAGGGATAATTGCAGCCCAACCAGGCTGGCCAGCCTTCTCAAATACTTTCCACATTGCTATAACAGCTACAATGCCGACAGCAAGCCAAAAAAACAGCCAAATACCACTAAAGATTAGTATCCCTCCAATTACGCTATCATCCACACTAACATCACTGGTGTCCACTCTATATGATGTGTTTGTGTTGACTTGCGCTACCCAATTTAATAATGACATATTCAAACTCCATTAATGCTGTAATTATAACATTATGCTTAAGGTTTGAATAACCTGTACTTCTATCGTCAAAATTTCACCGTTAATCTTTACTGATTCCTAGTTGCTATTTTCTAGTTGCCAATTCCCAGTTCCCGTACCGGGCTTCAACTAACCGAACTAATTGCCCACGCCAGAAATAAAATCATGCCAGCGATTGCGGATACATCAACGACAACATTCTTCCATTTCGGCAAAAGCTCAGGATCATGATGCTTTTGATCTATAATCTCATACACCCATAGCCCCGCCAAAGCAAAAATCCCCAGATAAATAACTCCTGCCAGCCAACTTTTAGATAGAAACAGTATTGATAACGCCATAATCACAATTATTGACTCGAGCGTAATGGCGCTATAAAGACTCAATTTTTGGCTATGAAACAGCCCTAAGTTTTGATCAAAATCATAATCGGGTTCGTGAACTCCCGGAAGCTCGGAGCGAATTTTAATAGCAATTTTCGACACTAGATGCCCGCCGTTTTCTTTTATTACTTGCATTGCGTCCTCAATAAATTCGCTTGCTAAAACTTGGTCGCCTCGAGCTTCATGCAAAATTGCCTGGAATTCATACAAGCAAGACTTTTTCGCCGAAGACACCCTATGTTTGTTGTGGCTTGCAAATCCATCCAGCCAGGTTTGGTAATCCCTGATTTGTTGCGCGCTAATATCACGACCCATAAATTTAGAGTCAAATTCAATTAGTTTATCTTCGAGTTGATTATCAACTTCTTTCATAGAACTTATGTTTATATTAACATGGTGAACGTTGGAAATTTACGCGATCCTCCATTAAGAAATTTTTTTGCGCGTAGATATAACTCATTTTCAATTTATTTGTTCAACCTAGCCGCAATTGCCATTTGCATAAAATAATTTTCTAACATCTTACTGTCTTCATTATTAAACTCCTCCCCATAAATGTTTTGCAAAAATTGATCTTTTGCTCTGAGTATTTCCTTAACTCGATAGGGTTTTGTGGTTATTAAAACACTGACTGTCGCATCAAATAAATCTAAAGCTCTGCCAACCGCATAATTACAACTTTCTTCATCGCTTAGGCGCTTAGCCTTAAAAGCTCTGCCAACTTCACTGCCAATATTACCCATTTGCTCAAATATACTCATCTTGGACCAGCGTTTTATATCAACGTTATACCCACTCATGCTGTAACAATTTCGTTTACAATATTAGTAATTTTTTTTCTGATTGATTCATCTTCAACGTCTCGTGACATATTTTGTTGTCGAGGACGAATATTTATCATTGAATCAAATTCGATAAAATCACCTTGGCCAAATTTACTTGGGTATAGGTTTATTCCCCAGAGATCTTGTTGTTTTGAACCTCTTTCCAATAAGTATTGTTCTTCATCAACATGCAATTCAGCGTCAACTACGAATGCTTTACTATTCACATCTACTACAGCTTTAACGAGATTTCCATACATTTTCTCTGCCATAACTGATAGTTCTTTAACGCTAATCGAATTTACTTGTTTCACAATATGATTTTATCACCACTACTGGCATGGTGAAATAATCGTTCCGCGTAAATGAAAGCTTTGAGGAACACTAAGACAAAACTATACTAAAAATGGAGTTTAATATGCATAAGAACCACGAACACCGCCATATTCAAAAAGAACATGACAAACATGCTGGCCACTCGGTCGCTATGTTTCGCAGTAAATTTTGGGTTAGCCTTGTCCTAACCATCCCAATTCTTATCTATTCACCCAGTATTCAAGAATGGCTTAACTTTAACCCTGTAAATTTTCCAGGAGCCAATTATGTCCCCTTTATTTTAAGTACTCTTATATTCTTTTATGGCGGTCTGGTGTTTCTTAAAGGCGCTGTAGCTGAGATAAAAGTACGGCTGCCTGGCATGATGACACTTATTGGCATGGCTATTACAGTTGCCTTTGTTTACAGCACTTTTGTGCAATTTGGTTTGGCAGGAGAGCCATTCTTTTGGGAGCTGGCAACGCTAATTACGATCATGTTGCTTGGCCATTGGCTGGAAATGGTTTCAGTAAGTAAATCCGAAAATGCTCTTGAAGCTATATCAAAACTCTTGCCAGATAAAGCTGAGAAGCTGGTAAACGGCAAACCTCAGACTGTTTTGGTAAGCGATCTAAAAGTTGAAGATTTGGTTTTAATACGCCCAGGCGCAAACATTGCCGTTGATGGCGTTGTTGTTAATGGAACGTCTTCAGTCAACGAAGCTGCTATTACTGGAGAATCCAAACCGGTTAATAAAACGGTTGGTGATGAAGTTGTAGCGGGAACTATAAATCAGGACGGCTCATTAACGGTAAAAATAACCAAAATTGGCGAAGACACGGCTCTTGCGGGAATTAAACGGCTGGTCGCGGAGGCGCAAGTTTCAAAGTCTCATGTCCAAATTTTGGCAGATAAAGCTGCCCTTGTTTTAACCGTCATAGCTATAGTTGCTGGTTTAATTACCTTCATTGTATGGTTGGCTGTTAAAGATACCGGTTTTGCTCTGGAGCGTAGTGTAACAGTGCTTGTTATTGCCTGTCCTCACGCCCTTGGCTTGGCAGTTCCTTTAGTCGTATCTATCTCAACCTCTCTATCTGCTCGTAATGGTTTGCTAATACGAAGGCGATTGGCTTTAGAATCAGCCCGTAACCTTGATTGGGTGTTGTTTGATAAAACAGGCACTTTAACTCGCGGCGAACATGGCGTAACCGATATTTGGCCGAGCAGCGGTTTTACGGAAAAAGACATTTTGCACATCTCAGCGAGTCTTGAGCAAAAGAGTGAACATATTATTGGCCGAGGAATTGTCATAGAAGCGCAAAAAAAGGGCATTGATTTAGATAAAGTTGAGAATTTTTCTGCTTTGCCAGGTTTAGGGGTTAAAGGCAGGTTGCACGGTAAAGATAATTTTGTAGCAGCTAGTTACCATTATGTTACTGAGAACAACTTAACTGTCCCTAAAAAAATTGAGCTTAACATCAAACAAGCAGCAAAAGCAGGCAAAACTGAAGTTTATATCGTAAAAGATAGGCAAGTTATAGGGGCTATTGCACTCGCTGACATTATTCGCAATGAATCGAAGCAAACTATATCAACACTTAAGAAACTCGGCATAAAAACCGCTATGATAACTGGCGATTCAAAAGACGTTGCTAATTATGTTTCAAAACAACTGGGCTTGGATCATTATTTTGCTGAAGTTAAGCCAGAAGATAAAGCCGCCAAAGTTAAGGAATTGCAAGCAAGTGGTGAAAGTGTGGCCATGGTCGGAGATGGCATAAATGATGCTCCCGCTCTAACACAAGCCGACATTGGCATTGCCATAGGCGCTGGAACTGATGTGGCTATTAAGTCGGCAGACATAATTTTAGTTAAAAGTGATCCTCGTGATGCGGTTAAGATTATTAAGTTATCCCAGGCTACCTACGGCAAAATGAAGCAAAATCTTATTTGGGCCACAAGTTATAACATATTCGCCATACCTCTCGCAGCAGGTGTATTTTATAAATCAGGTATTATACTCGCGCCGGCTATGGGCGCGGTTTTGATGTCGGTTTCTACGATTATAGTAGCTCTAAATGCCCAGCTTCTTAGACGATTAAGTTTACTTGAAATAAAAAATTGAACTTTGCTATTGCTAAACAGCCCTATAAAAATTTTCTAAAAGTTTATAGACAACATAGGCAGCACACCATTCCTTCCAGTCATCCGCGCCACTAAGCTTCGCTTTTATCTCGAACCCAGGATCTTTTGCTTTTGTCATAACATACCTTCCTCTTACTCCTCCATTTACTCCCTTGAGAGGTGTATAATTAAACACGTAAGGAGCTAATGAATGTGACAAAGCAATGCCAAAGTTGCGGAATGCCACTTCAAACCAAAAAAGCTGGCGACTGTAGAGGTAACGAAGCAGATGGAACAAAAAGTGAGAAGTGGTGCAAGTTGTGCTACGAAAACGGTAGCTTCATTACGCCAAACTGCTCGCTTGATGAGATGAAAACAATAGTAGACAACGCGCTGAAAGAACAAGGCAGTGGCAGGTTAATGCGCTGGATGGCCCAGAAACAGCTTCCTCGACTTGAGCGATGGAAAGAAAAATAAGTTAATCATTGAGTGGTTTAGTGGTTTCGCGTAACTATAAGTGTCACTTTTTGTATTTACGCAATCGGAAAAGCCCTTTAGATGGTTTGTAAACTTCATCGGGAAATTTTTCTACGAGCTTCCAAACGCATCCGTTGACTGTTTTTGGGTGAAGGTTGGGGTCGGATTGCTTGATTTGCGTCAGGAGATCAGTCCAGCGAATTCCTTGCGGATTTTGTTCCAGCAACTCAAGCGCCTTTGCATTAATTCGCCCTGTAATTGTGGCAGTATTTATTCTTCTGTCTTTCACGCTATTATCATACCCTAAATCGGATCCAGAAACTTTTTACCTTTACTTTAATCACAGCCAGGCTTACCACAACAGGTGATTGATCTAATAGAAAAAGCACTTTGACTCTTTAAATATTCTTGGAGAGCCTGACTCCCTGTACAGATCATGGATTAAAGTAAAAATTTAGACAACGATTACTCACATATATCATCAATAATTTCTTGATCCCCGTCCGAATTTGAATCGTATAGTGCTTGGTACACTTTTTGCTTATCTGAGCTATAAAGGTTATAAGGACAAGTAGCGTAACGATATTTGTCAGATGTTTTGACTATTGGATCGTCTTTGAATCTAGGGTTGGTTGTTAGAGATGTTTCCGGGCCTTTCAGATTTATGGCACCAAAATCAAAGCGAGCTTGGCCCTCTTGATTTGAATAGCCAACCAACTCACCGGCTTTGAGATCAAGTTTTTTAACTTCTACGCTTTGGGTGCCATTTTGTGGTTCAGCGGGAAAAGCTTCTTTAATCTTTTCGGGTACGTCCACGATGTGATCAAGCCAAAAATTAACATCACAGCCATCATTAAAAGACAAAATATACTGAACTTTCGTTACCGGCTGTGGTCCCATGGTTTCCATGTAATTTGCTCCACCGCTCAGAGTAGCGTCCATGGGAGCATATACGGGAGATTTCTTGGACACCTCAATATATGAGTGAGTTTTTATATTACTCCCACCAATAATTCTGATTGGGTTTTGTATCAATGTGACATTCGATAAATCAGTAACGTCACTGGTGAATAACCCAGCACTGGCAGGCTTGCAACCAGTATCTGTTGATTTTTGGGAGTTATTATTTTGGATGTTATCCTGGGAGTCGTTGATTTGGACACTTTTTTGATCTTGGTTATTATTTTTGTAGTATATCCGATAGCCGACGCCTGCAACCGCGGCGATAACAAGAATTATGATAATTAGCACCAAATGAGCGAAACCATGTTGATTCTTTCGCATAGTTTAAGCATAAGCGATAATGAGTATTGGTTCAATAAGTATGAAATAAATTCACTAATCCCTGCCCTAAATGCAACTTAATGGCAATGGCCACAAATGAACCTTCGCTATCCCTTATAGTTGTCAGGCTCTTCGTAATAATACGATTGTTCTATGCCTTTCATAAATACTTCGCGATCATCTATTTTGTCTGTTAATGCCGTACGTAGGAGCTCACGTAATTCAAGGTCGTTTACTGGGCTACGCTCCATAGCGTTAAAATAGTCATTCTTGTCAATTTTTTGCCAATCCACACATTGTTTTAGATTTTTCTTTAGAATTAAATCAAGCCAAATTCGTGTACTACGACCATTGCCCTCCATAAATGGGTGGGCAATATTCATCTCGACATACTTTTTGACGATTTCCTCAAAAGTTGTTTCAGGCATTTTCTCTATCTCAGACAAGCCTTTTCGTAAATAAATAGCAGATGCAAATGTAAAGCCACCTTTGCTAATGTTTTTTGAGCGAATTTTACCTGCGAACTTATATAATCCACCAAAAAGATATTTGTGAATTTGCTGTAAACCCTTTATTGTACCTACCTCAAAAGACGACAACTCTAGGCTACCAAAGAGTTTTATAGCTCGCTGTTTACTTATTTCGTCAATGTTTTGCATGTCTATATTATAACAGAAAACGATAGAATTAACCCCTGTTAGATTGATCGATCAATTCAGGAACCCAATCAGGTTTTTCACGACTCAATCTGGCTCCCGGGGCCGAGACAAAGCACATCTTCAGCCGTGCTCAATGCAAGCATTGGCGCGCGGCTTTGATGACCGAACCTCCGGTTCGATGTTCAGCTTCGCAGAACTTCAAAAGAAAAACCCAACCACAAGGGTCAGGCGTTTCTTTTGGCTCCCCCTACACTACTCAATCAGCAACCTAACTTTGGAATACCAAGTGGATGGTGGCTACCTCAAAGATTTGACCAAACGGTTACGGGGCAGTACCATTTTACCCATATAACTGTGAATGCGTTCCTATTAGAGAAAAAATTATTACTTCACTGCCCTCTCTATAAAAAAGCGCTCGCAAATCGCCTGAAATATTTATGCTGTAATAGCCCGCGTACTTACCTCTTAACGGATGGAGTCTTAGGAGAGGATTGGTTTGATCGATCAAAAAAAGCTTTAAACGCTCATCAAATTGACTCTGAATTTTTGTCGGAAGTTTCTCGTATTGCTGTTTAAATTTTTTATCAAATCTAAGTATCACGATTTAAGTTCTTTTAGAAAATCATCAACGTTATCGAAAGGCTTGCTTATCTCGCCATTTTCTCTGTCTCTTTCTACCTGCTCAATTAAACTTTCAAGCTTAGGTGTCATTTGTTCGGGAGCATATATCTCAATTCGTCTAGTAGCCACAATCTGCTTTAAGTAACTGTTAACTAAACTACTAAGTGTAATCCCAGCGTCACGTGCAAGCTGTTGAGCAGCTCTCTTAGTTTCGTCATCGGTCTTGATAGTAATAACTTTACTCATAATACCGAGTATACACAAGGTATTACGTGTGTCAAGGAAAGCATGTATCTTTAATGGCTTCTTCATGACGACTGGTTCCTTGCAAGGACGGTCCTTGCAAAACCAATTAACCAGTTTGGATTTGAATGGTAGTTATGTGATTTACGCCTCGCTTCATCTCTTGATAGTTATATATGGCACCGAGGCCGGATATCGCGTTCACTCTATTCATACTCCTTCCTGCGCTCCTCGTCCACCGAACCTCCGGTTCGATGTTCAGCTTCGCAGAACTTCAAAAGAAAAACCCAACCACAAGGGGTCAGGCGTTTCTTTTGGCTCCCCCTACACCACTCAATCAGCAACCTATCTTTAGAGTATCAAGTTGATGGTAATTACCTCAAGGATTTGGCTAAACGACTAAGGTTACGGGGCAATTTACTCGCTGGTGCAACTGTTTAGCGGACTAGTTTATAGCCCCTTGAACAGTTGTTCTAGCGAAATATCCAGCGATTTAGCAATCTTAAAGAGCGTTGATAGTGTTGGTTTACGGCGACCTTGCTCAATAAAGCCCATATGTGAGCGGTCAATTCCGCTGTTAGCCGCCAGTTTTTCTTGGCTCATACCATTAGAATTGCGAGCTTTTACGATACGCTTTCCTAGTTCAGTGTAGATTTGGTCAACAGATGATGCTTTCACATCTTTAGCGTATTGATTACAATTGTAAGTAACCACTGACAAATGTCAGCAAAAGGTATACAATGTTATCAACTTAATATGTAATGAAAGGTTTTGAAATGGCAGATAAAAAGCAAGGTAATTGGTTTGGAAGGCATAAAATCTTGACCGTCATTGGTGTAATTGTTCTTTTGGCAATTATCGGCGGTGCTGCTGGCGGCGGTAATACAAATACTTCAACAAGCAGTACGCCAACAAATAGCCAAACTACCCCAACTGCTGAAAGTAAGCCAGCTGCAAAAGAAGAACCTAAAGTACCTGCTGAATATAAATCGGCATTAGCCCAAGCTGATACATATGCCAATCAACTACACCTGTCAAAGAAGGGTCTATACGACCAACTGGTTTCAGAGTATGGCGGTAAATTTAAGCCCGAAGCAGCACAATACGCAGTAGATAATGTTAAAGCTGACTGGAATGCCAACGCACTTGCCCAAGCAAAAACCTATCAAAATGATTTGCACCTATCGCCAGCTGGTATTCGTGACCAGTTAGTATCTGAACACGGCGGTCAATTTACGGCAGCAGAAGCCGATTACGCTGTTGCACACCTCAACGACTAGGGGGGTAGTCGCCCTTCTTTTCTGTTATAGGTACTCCGCAGTGTAAATGCCGAATTTTTTCGGCTGCAAAAATACCAAGCGTTTTTGGCGGCTTAATTTGATTGCTTTTTAGGCTTAGCTTTCTTTGCTTCTTCAATCAGTTTAGCTTCGCTAATCGCACATCTGTGAATTGGTCCATCGGCGTTTTCTCTATCAAATAGCAAGGACAGGTAGTGTCTGTCTTTACCGTTAAACCCAAAGATATTGACGATATTGAACCTACCCTCAGAAACTATTTTTGCTAACTCAGCTTCGTGTAAATCACCATCCATATTGCAAAAGACGATTAAATGTCTATTTGCGGCATAGTTTTCGCCGTTAGACGATTTATCCTGAACACGGTCGGCAACGGTTTCAAGCAAGGTGTTATGCTTCTTGTTTCTATGTGTAGCAAGTGTCTGTTCCACATACACTGCTTCGCTTTCGCCCCGAACTAAACCGCCATCATCATTGTCTAGCATTTTGGCAACTCGCAAACTATCACCAGTCTTGTCCATAAGTGCAATGGCGTGGATGATAAGCCCAATCCATTCCCGTTTGCTCATATTTGTGTCAGTTATCTTGTCGCTATCCTCAATCCAGTTTGGGTCATTTAAGCCAGGCAGCACGAACAATTTAAATGCTAGGTATGGGTCAATGGCAATGCCTTGTGCCTTTATGGGTACGCCTTTGGGTTTCCAAGTGTAGTCAGTCATTAGCCAACTTCAAACTCAACTACTGGCAAGCCTGATGATGCCATTTCAGTTTCAATGTGCTGTTGCATATTTTTGGCATCCTCAAATGATACGCCTCTTGCAGCAGTCCGTTCACGCAACAAATCATCGCCAATTTTCAAATGTACGATACGGTCAGCGTCTAATACCACTGTACCGAAGACAGGTTCGCCAGGTTTTACTTTGACCCGCTCTTTGGTCAATCGTGTCATAGTTTCACCAATTTCAGGTGTCCACGGTGTTTGGCAAACATAGTCGGCTTCGTCTTTGGTCAGTAGCGGAAACACCAGTTTGTCCATATCCTTAGCGTCAGCAAGATGTTCAATCAGTGTACTTTTGCCAGTGCAAGTACCGCCAAGCACCACAACTCGCTCGTCTTTGTACTGGTCTAAAACTGATTGAAGCTCGGCTGCCTGTCGCTGTTTTGCAACTTCTAACGACTGCTCACGCTCTGACATCACTTAATCTCTCAATGTATTCGGAAAATCCATCCTCAGTTACTAAGCCAATAACTTCGTTGGAAGCGGCTTTTAGTTCATCCACGGCGTTACCCATCGCCACTTTATGCTTTACCGCATTGAACAAATGAATATCGTTATGACCGTCACCAACACCAATAGTATCTTCTTGTTTGATTTTTAGTATTTTGAGTAGCTCGGCAATAGCGTGTTCTTTCGTGGCGTTACGATTTGTAACGTGAATATCATTAAAGCCAGCTCGTTGAGCAACAACCAAAGTAACCGCAACGCCGTCTATTTTTGATAGCTCAGCTACAATTTGGGGTGCAATCTCTTGTGGCACGAATATCAGTTCAAAGAAATATACTGGTTCGGTAATTTGTAAGTTAGCTACATCAAGACCACCATTAAGGTAAGCGTCCTCATCGTTATCGTTATAAAGCACCTTATATTTTGGGTATTTTTTTGCAATGGCTAACGTAGCTGCTAGGTCAGCTTCGTCTATGTCACACTGCCACATAATTTCACCTGTTACTGGATTGCAAATCTGTGTTCCAGCCGAGATGATACAAGGGTCAACCAGCGACAAACCTTTTAATACTGGCTCAGCAAATGTCCACACTCTGCCAGTAGCAGCACAGGCATAGTAGTCTTCCTCTAACTTGCGAATAGCTTGAACTAACCGCTCACTCGGCACTTTTTGTGAAGGTGAATTGATAGCAGTACCATCAATATCAAAAATCAGTGCTTTGTATTTTCTCACTTTCCTGCCTCAAAAATCTTTGCCTGAATAGCTTTGAGCTGTTCAGCTGACATTTGTGGACCTTCGGCTGTCGTAATATAGCCTTTATATTCTTCGGTAAATTCAGTATGGTCAGACCAAACATCGGTTTTGGCTGCTAACTCGCCGTGAAGCGGTATCAGTTTTGCGTGAACATAAGCAACGCCTGTGCCTTCAAACACCAAAGCAACCCTTGGCACACCCAGTGCTTCTTCAAGTATCCTTGCTACATTCTTTGCTGCCAGCATCAAGTCTGAGTAGGCTTTATCGTCTAGGGTAAAAATATAGTCGCCGATGTTGGTTTTAGGTATTAGAACGGTAAATCCTGGCGTATTTGGAAATGGCGTTAAAAATGCCAGGTGCTTATCATCTTCCCAGACTTTGTAGCTATCCATTTCACCACGAACAATTTTGTCAAAAATAGTGTCACTCATTACGCTAAGTTCTCGTCTAAGAATTGTTTTAGTGCGTTCATATCTTCTTTCGTGTGGTCATAGAAATATGTGGTAATACCAACCGACTGAGCAGTCTTAGCCGCTTCTGCATTGTGTTCAAAATAGACAACATCTTCTGCTTTAAGTCCATATTTTTCAAGAAGTATTTTGAAGTATAGCGGGTCAGTCTTTTCAGGGTCGTGTTTAAGCGTAAATACCTCATACGGCACTTGGTCTAGCTTGAAATGTTTAAATTGCTCGTCGTTTGCACTCGTTAAAACCAACTTTTTATTAGGGTAACCTTCTAACAGCTTGTGCATCGGTTCAAGGATGCTGCCATCTTCTAACACCAATCCATTTATAGCGTCTACTAAAATCGTTTTCATTACTTCTTCACTCCTTCCTATTTGTGTTCCATAAATTTCACTAAATCTTCACGCTTGTATCGGCGTAAACCACGCTCGCCAATTCGCACTGCTCTCAAAATACCTTTCTTGTCCCAGGCACGAAGTGTGTTGGGATGGACTTTTAGCAGCTCGCTGGCTTGCTTTAGGGTTAGTAATTCTTGCAATGGTTCTTGTGACATATTTACTCACTCTTGATAACATTATTATACAGCCATAAAGATGTAGTGAAAGTAGTAAAAGGTGTTACACGGCGAAGAAAAAATCTGGTTTCTGGTAAATACGCTTGATAAAGAGCGTAAGGTCACGCCCAAGGGCAAGCCCGTGGCATTGCACCCAATGAATGACCTAAACAATCACTACTCCAAATTGGATTTTATTGACCTGTTTGAAACGCTTGAACAAGACAAAGTCGCCAAGTTACTTAACCAGCTACCGACTGACCAAACCTACGGCAAGTACCAAATCCAGCTATTACCAGGATTTGATGGCTATGTTGAAAAGCTAGAAGAAAACCCAGAATATCTTGAATGGTCAGGCAAAAAGCCCAAACCTAAAAACTACTTTAGCCCAGAACGGCGTGTTGACTTTTCTAAGCCCAAAGAAGAAAACAAGGATAAGTACATATCGGTTGGTCAGATTGAAGAATTGATGAAAATGCCCAAGGATGAACGGGCAAAGATTGAAAAGAATAGCCTGACCCAAGAACACCTTAACGACATTACAGAGTTTCAAGATGGTTTGGCAAAAGCCAGCAAAGCACTTAAACAAAAGATGGATGCAGCAGTTAAAGACCTAGTACCTAAAATTAACTTCCCCGATGTTATGAAAACCGACCACATAGCCATAACTCCACCACCAAACTATCAGGCACAATCCGTCGGGCTTTTAAAGCAGCTTGTTGAGCAGCAAAAGCAGCAAGACAAGCAGGATAATAAAGCTGTGCTAAAAATAACCTACACCAGCTCACGCCAGGTTATGTTGAACGGCGTATTTCAACTTGCAAGACCATCCCTCAATGGTACAAATGACCTTGTTTTCAACCATCTGTACCAAAACCCAGGCAAGTCATTTTCCAAGCAGCAGTTAGAAGCAGCTATCGGACAAAAAATTAGCAAGACCCTACATAAGATAGTTGAAAACCTTGGCTTTAAAGGTGATTTAGCCAAAGCCTTCTTTTCGGTATCAAAAAATAACATTGTATTTAGAAACCCGATTACCCGTGATGAACTAAACGATATGGGCTTGGGCAATATAAAGTTAAGCTGATAACCATTCCCAAATGTTCCCATCTTTGCCCGCTCAGGCGAGCAATTGCTTCTATTTAGTTAAGTTGGCTGTATGGATAAGCAGCCACCAAGTAGCACAGCAAAAGCCAGCCAAGAAAAACCTTGGTCTGATGCTGAACTGCGGCGTGTTGCCCGTGTGTTTGACTTGCTCATAAGGATAGACCAGCGTAAACGAGGAAAAGGTAATGAAGAAAAACCAGTCAGCAAGCCCAAAACTAGTTAAGAAGTGCAACGACTGTAAGTTAATTGAAGCAAAAGCTATCATCTGGAATAACGAAGCTGAAACGCTCAGCAAAATTATAGACGAAATACAAGGCTTTATGCCGACCTACGGTATTGATGTAAAACTTATCAACCGAATTAAGGAAAGCTGTGAAGAATTGCTTGAAGAAAGATTGAACTTTCTAGATGGCTACTTAGATTTTTGGCAGGAATGTACTGATGAGCATCACCGAAATTAACATTACGGCCGTCAAGCCAAAAGACGGGCTTGTTGGCTTTGCCAGCTTCGTGTTTGCTGGTGCGTTGTACTGCGGCTCTGTCGGCATATTTAGCCGTCCTAGCGGCGGTTATAGGCTCGTATACCCTACCAAGCTAGTTGCAGGTCGTCAGCTAGATGTGTACCACCCAATAACGGGTGCTGTCGGCAGACAGATTGAAGAAGCTGTAATAACTAAATTTGAAGAAGTAATGAACAATGCTCGGAATAGACACAGTAGTGCTGAACTTTTATCCCAATGAGTTTGCCATATTGCGACCTTGGGATTTTACGCCCAACACAAACCGCATTACGGCTATTGAGCCGAAGGATTTGGGAAAAGGACGCTATATGCAAGCAACACGCAACCCAAACAAGCAAGAAACAGCCCAGACAGGTTATCTACCGTACCTGACCTTTTATAAAGGCATACGGGCTGGCGGCGTTACCACGGGCTTGCGAGTGCAGTTTTCTGTGCCAAAGCTGATTTACGGCAATAACTTTGATGAACTGGTTGAAGCTGACCTAGACCAAGTCTATGAGCGGCTGTTTGAAGGTTTAAAGTTCTATGGCGTACGGTTCTTCAAGGGCATAGAAACGGTCAAAAATGCCAAGGTAGCCACAATCCACTTCGCCAAGAACTTTCCGCTCAGTAACTATATGACCGCTCACGAAGCGATTACCGAAATACAGAAGTGCGATGTGACGACCTGGCGTGATGTAAGCCAAAGCGATTATGTGAACAATGGACACGGCTTTAAGACGCACTCCAAGCACTACGAGCTGGCTTTTTACGACAAGATAGCCGAGTACCACAAAGGCAAACGCAACCAGCCTGTGTTTGATACAGACTTGCAGTTGCAGATGGATTTGTTTGGCAACAATCAAATTGTTCAGCCTTTTGAAGTGCTTCGTATGGAAGCTCGTCTAAATAACCAAAGAATTATCAAATCAACACTCAAAAAGGCTGGCTTTGAAGGTGCAGAAGTTACGCTTGCGGCACTCTGCAAAAAGGATATTTCACAAGCCGTCTTGAAGCAGCAGCTTGCCGAGCTATATTCACGCTACCCAAAAATCAGCGATGCCAAAGCACCTGATTTACACGCCCTATTTAGCCAGCTGTATGTTCAAAATCCAGGTCGCAATATGACCACACTACTTTCGGCTGTCGGGTTACGAGCCTTAAATCAAGAACACGGCACACGAAGGCTTAAAGACATAGTTGGTCCACGGGGCAGCCCAGCACTGCTCCGCCAAGCCAAAAAGATAAACCACGAATTAGCTTACAGGTTTGAGCAACCAGAGGTATTTCAAATGCTAGATGAGCAGCTGGATAGGTTCTTGCCCGTTAAGTTAGCTAACTTCGTAAATTGATGACAAATGTAAGTTATAATAGGAGTAAATACTATGAAAAAAGCCGTAATACTAGCAAGAGTATCAACTAAGAAACAAGAGCAAGAAGGCTTATCGCTGGAAGAAATTCAGCTCCCAGCAATGCGTGAATACGCTGAGCTACACGACTTTGAAATTGTAAAGGAATATGTGTTTAGCGAAAGTGCTGATATGGGCATACGCAAGAAGTTCAACGAAATGATGGACTATGTAAAAAAGCACAAAGACATTGAAGCCATTATAGCGTTTCGTGTTGACCGAGCTACCCGCAACTTTGCCGACCACGTTGCTATGGATAACCTGCGGACCGAGTACAACAAGGAATTACATTTTGTTCACGATAGGCTAACTATAACTGCTCGCTCGGTTGGGCGTGATATTACCGACTGGGACACTAAAGTATACCTAGCCAAACAAATCATAAATCGTCTTAAAGAAGATGCCCATAACTCACGCTACGCCAAGCTGCGTGATGGCGAGCTGCCAGGTATTGCACCGTATGGCTATAAGAACGAAGCGATTGATAAACGCAACAAAACTGTTGTGCCTGTGCCCTTCAAAGCCAATATCGCCCTCAAAACATTTGAGCTGTACGCTACTGGTACATTTTCGTACAAATCCTTAGCCAAACGAATGAAGACTGACTACGGTGTTGATATGCCTTGGAGCAGCTTCGGCACGATACTCAAAAATCGCTTCTACATTGGCGAGATTTACGATAAGGCTACGGACAACTACTATCAGCATCACTACGAACAATTCGTGCCATACGAGCTGTTTTGGCAGGTTCAGGATGTAATTGCTGGTCACGGCAAGAAAAAGATTAAGTACAAAGGTTTGCCGTTTACTTACCGTGGCTTGCTGCACTGTAAAAAATGCGGCTGTGCCATCACGCCCGAAGCCAAGCACAAGAAACAGAAGAACGGTAACAAGCACAGCTACGCCTATTACCACTGCACGGGCAAAAGCAAAGCCTACGGCAAACACAAGGACACTGAATGGCTTGAAGAAAAGGAACTGGATGGCATACTCGCCCAGCTGTTTGACGACTGCAAAATACCAGAAAACGAATTACCACGCCTTGAACAAATACTAAAGGAAGCCCACGGCGGCAAGGTTGTATTCAATAAAGAACAGGTTAAATATCACAATACCGAAATTTCAAAGCTACAAAATCGGATTGAAGTAGCCTATGAGGATAAGTGCGATGGTAGTATTACCCAAGCAGAATATGACAAGAAGCGTTCTAAATGGCGTCAGCAGCAGAAGCTACACGAACGCAAATTGGCACGGCTCTCGGAAGTTGATGAACAATACTATGTTACGGTTGCCTATCTGTTAGAAATAGCTGCCCGTGGTAGCGAGCTATTTATAGCTGCTGAACCAAACGAAAAGCGAGAGTTAATTGGTTTGCTTGGTCAGAACCTGCTTTTGGATGGTAAATCCGTGCAAATAACCCTTTACAAACCGTTTGATACTCTCGCTTCGTGTCTTGATAGTTCTATATGGCTCCCGGGGCCGGACTCGAACCGGCAACCTCGAAGTTAACAGCTTCTTGCTCCACCATTGAGCTACCCGGGAATACTACTGAATCTAGGGTAAAATTATAGATACCGCAACAGATTTGGTCAATTCGCTATTTTTCAGGCGATTAGTTTCAATTTCAAATGTGCTGCAATTTGTTCAATTTGTCGCTCAAGCCTATCAACCTTTTTCCCCAATGCCAGCATCTCTTGCATGTACGTTTCCGCTTGTTTTGCATACGCATCAACCGCCCGCGCATAAACATCGATGGACTGTTTTACTTCATCACGAACATTTTGTCTATCTTTAGCAGCATCAGCAAATCCTTTGACCATCAGCTTTGCCATACGCTCTAGATGATCGTCGATGTTATTTAGTCTTTTTTCTAGTGTATTAGCAGTTGACATACTATTATTTTATCACCTGTTCTATTTACTCAAAGCACAAGCGTAAATATTATTTATTTTTCAAGTTAGACAAGCGCGAGGCAAAAGCTACGTATGCTCCATCCAGTTCCAATACTTTAAGAGCACCAACCAAGACGTAAAGCTTATCGATATCCTTTTGAGTCGGTTTACCTTTTTCGGCTTTTTCAAAATCTTTATCAATTTTATTTACCAGCCATTTTTCCTGGCTTTTATTAGGCATATCTGCCCCGCCTGAGCTCATACTGGTATTCTTCACAACCTCAAGTGAACGCGCTGAATAAGTTCTTTTTTGCAAATGGCCGCGCTTTATTAAATTATTTACGTGAGTTGCCACGGTAGAGACAGAGTTATACCCCAACCCAGATCTAATTTCGCGAAAACTTGGGCTGTATCCATGCCCGGCAATGAAATTTTCAATAAAGCTAAGTATTTCTTTTTGTTTTTTCGTCGGACGAACTGATTGAGCCATATCTTAATTATATCCTGCTCAGTCTACAGCCTGTACCACAACCCAGCCATACCCCACCAAGTGAGCGCAATTTCTTCGTTTGCCCAACCATGGAGAAAGAGATTTACGACTAAAATTCCCGTGAAACTTGCCATTAACACCCTGGGCCAAGTTTGGCTTTTTTGTTGCCATAAATTAAGCATTACTAACCAATTGATTATCAAAAATAATGTCAGCCCAATTATCCCTACCTCTTGCGTGATTTGTAGATAATAATTTTCGCTGTAACGAGTCACCTCGCCATTGTGCGCGGATGCAGGACCGGCCGTACCCGGCCCATCGCCCATTGGATTTTTAATTACATCTTTAGTCGCATCACCGAGAGCCCTAAAATGCACTTGTGTTGAATCTTCGTCTTGCGATTCGGACGGGTTAGTGTGTAAAAAAATATTTTGTAAATAGTAAGAACTGCCTACCGATTTAATCGCAAAGGGCAGTAAAATAACAAACACAATAAAAATCCCCACCAAACTTTTTTTTAACAAACCCTTGTTCAAGTAAAAGAGGGCCAAGACCAAAGCGCTCACCAAAGTTCCCAACCACGCGCTCCTGGAATGCGAACCGAACAAAGTGATGAGGTAAGGAATTAGTATGAACAGATATCTCCAGTCTTTTTTCTGAAAGGCAAATGCAATAATCATCGATATTGGAAGTATTAGATACATCCCTAGGGGGTTTGGGCCACGTAAAGTTGAATTAATGCGAGCGAATTCCTGGTTTTCATCGATAGTATAAAACGGTTTTATGGTTTCGCTACTGTATCCAAAATTACTTAAAAAGTTGTTTGGCAAAACAAAAATTTGAAGTGCCCCAAAAAGCACCACAATCATCGAAGTTATGAAAATAATCTTGGTAGCCGTTTTTTGAAGTTTGACTCTGCTGTAATAATGAACTAGCACCTGCGCTAAAACAAAAAATATCAGAAACCGAAGGTTAAGCATGATCCCAGCAGCGGCGGCGTCCGCTTCCGGTCGCCATAATATCCACCAACCTAAATGTAAAAGAGAATATAAAATTATTGCTCTGTTTACCCTCCTTTTTAGAAGTTTTTTACGTAGTTTTTCATCTCTTGCTAATAAGGAAACAAGCAACAGACAAAAAAGAAATAGCAAAATCTCTTTCCAAATTTTCGTAAGAAGCAAATTTCCACTGAGAGTTCCGATCCACGTGCTTAAGAAACCATGAAAAGGTATGAGCACAAGAATCAAAAAAAATAATGCGTAAAAAGTTTTTTGAGCACTTATGCTTTTTTGCATGATAACAGTGTACTTGATAAGTGTTACAATATCGACTATAGGCAAAGAATATGCGAAAAAACACCGTACTTATATACACAGTTTTATTGCTGGCCGGTGATTTCCTGGCAATACTCAGCTCGTTCGTTATAGCCTACATTTTGCGCGTCTCTATTGACCCAAGGCCATTAATCGAACAGGTTCCGGCACTAACATATTTGAGATTATTTTTGTCGTTGCTGCCTTTTTGGCTAATAATATTCGCTTTCTTGGGGCTATATCGCCAAGAAGTTTACACAAGACGCGTTAAAGAAATGGTTTTAGTCTTTGTTGGGACGTTTATTGGAATTTTATATATCATCGCCTACGAATTTGTTTCGGGCGAAACAATAATTCCAGCTCGGCTCATAGTAGTTTACGCATTTATTCTGGGTTTTTCTCTTTTGGTGCTGGTACGAAACGTTCTTTGGCAAATCAGAAAATTATTCTTTAAGCGCGGGATTGGGGTAAATCGAACTATGATAATCGGTTCAGCCGAAACAACCAAAGAGATTGCTAACCTGTTACACAACACGCCGACTTCGGGTTACTACATTGCGGCAATTGTAGGCGGAGAGTCGATAATACCAAAATGGTTTAAGGGATTTCATTACACAAAAATTGAGAGAGCGCTAAAAGACATTGCTCAGCATAAAATTGACACGGTTATCCAAACAAAACTTTATGACTCAAGTGAAATTAATCGAAAGATACTTGATGCAGCACGCAATAATCATGTTGATTACAAATATATTCCCGCGGAAAGTGAGTTTTATGCCGGCAAGAGTTCTATTGAACTTTTCCATTATTTCCCCGTTATATCCGTGCATCCAACTCCATTGCTCGGTTGGGGGCGAGTAGTAAAGCGTGTTTTTGATTTAGCAATGAGCTTTGTTTTTTTAGTAATCACCTCGCCTCTGATGTTGCTGACAGCCGTAGCTATAAAAATTACTGATTCAGGCCCGATTTTTTTCAAACAAAAACGGCTGAGCAGGTATGGCAAAAAAGTGTATGTTTATAAATTTAGAACCATGAAGCAGGAATTTTCCGGTAAAGATCCAAAAAATGTTTTCAAGCAGCTTGGCCGAGACGACTTAGTCAAACTTTTGGATAACGGAGAAGATTCCCAAATAGAAAATGATCCCCGCCTGACAAAAATTGGAAGCTTTTTAAGAAGAACCAGTATCGACGAGTTGCCCCAATTCATTAATGTATTTAAGGGAGATATTAGCCTGATAGGCCCAAGGGCGATTACGCCCGAAGATATGGAGCTATACAGCAAAGGCGCCGGAGCGTTAATGCTCAATGTTAAGACTGGCATAACCGGACTTGCTCAAATTGCCGGACGAAGTGATCTTTCTTATGAAGAGCGTGCCAGGCTAAATCTATATTACGTCCAAAATTGGACGTTTTGGTTAGACATCAAAATCCTATTAAAAACCATTCCGGTAGTATTGCTTGGTAAAAATAGTAAGTAGTAATAAGTATTTAACATGAAATACAAATCTTTAGAAAAAAGCCCTGCGAGTTTAAAGAATCTTAAAGTCGCTATAGTTTGTGACTGGCTAACTAACATGGGCGGTGCCGAGAGAGTTGTTTATGAACTTCACCAAATGTTTCCCGATGCCCCAATTTATACTTCACTTTTTAATAAACAAAAAATGCCACTATTCAAGAATGCGAACATTAGGACTTCTTTTATTCAAAGGATTCCCGGCGCATACAAAAAACACCAGCTATTCCCGCTTTTAAGAGAACAATATTTTGAAAACTTAAATTTAGATAAATACGACCTTGTAATTAGTTCGTCAGGAGCAGAAGCAAAGTCTGTCAAAACAGGAAGCAGTACACTACACATCAATTATTGCCACTCGCCTACTCATTATTATTGGGTTCGTCCAGATGAGTATATAAAGAACCCTGGTTTTGGCCCTTTAAATCCATTTATGAGAGGCTCCTTAAAAACTTTACTCAAACGTCAGCGAAATTGGGATTTTGAAGCCGCACAAAGGCCGGATTACATCGTTGCCAACTCAAGTGTTGTAAAAGAACGAATAAAAAAATTCTACAATCGAGACTCTAGTGTAATTCACCCACCCGTAGATATTGACCGTTTCAAATCAAAGAGAGAGGTAAAAAGAAGTGGGTTGTTAGTTGTAGGGCGACAGGTTCACTACAAACGCATTGATCTGGCTGTTAGCGCATGCACTAAATTGAGTTTGGATTTAACAGTAATTGGCAATGGGCCGGAACATAACAAGTTAATAAAATCCGCAGGGCCAACCATTAGATTTTTAACTAATGTAACGGACGGAGAAATAATTAAACATTTTCAAGGAGCAGAAGGTTTTATATTCCCCGGAGAGGAGGATTTTGGGATAGTCGCGGTTGAAGCGCTCGCAGCCGGCATTCCAGTGATAGCTTACAAAGCCGGGGGCGCTCTTGACTACATTCAGGAAAACAAAAACGGCTTGTTTTTTGATGAACAAACCGTTGATTGTCTAGTATCGAAGCTTAAAGAATTTCAAGCAATTAAATTTGATAATAAAAAAGTGTCTAATTCGGCAAAAAAATATTCAAGAGACGAATTTCACAAAAATATAGAAAAATTTATTCTAGCCAAGCTTTAAAATACGCAGACAGAAATTCGAAACTTTACAGTAATTTCGCTATAATCGTGATGATATGAGAAAAATAGTCGTCACTGGTGGTGCCGGTTTTATAGGTTCGAACTTCGTGCACTATGTTTATAAAGAGCGCCCAGACTGGCACATTACGGTATATGACGCATTGACTTACGCAGGTAATAAAGAGAATTTAAAGGGTTTTGATGAAAATAGATTTTCTTTTGTTGAAGCAAATATATGTGATGAACAGGCAATAGACGAAGCAGTGTCAAACTGTGACGCGGTTGTTCACTTTGCAGCCGAATCGCACAACGACAATTCGCTTGCGAACCCTTGGCCGTTTGTTGAAACAAATGTTGTTGGAACATTCCGTATTTTAGAAGCCACCAGAAAACATAATAAGCGCCTGCACCACATTTCAACTGATGAAGTATATGGCGATTTGGAACTCAATGATCCAAACAAGTTTAAAGAAACCACTGCCTATAACCCATCAAGTCCATACTCAAGCACTAAGGCGGGATCAGACATGCTGGTTCGTGCTTGGGCCCGCAGTTTTGGGGTTAAGGCAACTATTAGTAACTGTTCAAATAACTATGGGCCCTACCAGCACGTAGAAAAATTCATTCCTCGCCAAATTACGGAGATTCTCCAAGGAAGAAAACCAAAATTATATGGCAGCGGGGAAAATGTGCGTGACTGGATTCACACGGAAGATCATTCGTCAGCTGTGCTGGCAATTCTAGAAAAAGGCACTATGGGTGAAACTTATATGATTGGTGCTAACGGCGAGAAGAATAACAAAGAGGTGGTCGAGCTAATACTGGAACTCATGGGTAAAGATTCTAGTGACTACGAGCATGTCAATGATCGTCCTGGTCATGACTTGCGTTATGCGATTGATTCCACGAAGCTACGCACTGAGCTTGGTTGGGAACCAAAATATACTGATTTTAGAGCAGGCCTTAAAGACACGATAGATTGGTATAAAAATAATAGAAGTTGGTGGGAGCCGCAGAAAGTTGTGACTGAAGAAAAATATAAGAAGTTAGGGAGGTAATTATGTCAGAATTTGAACCCAGCCAATATTCAGAGCTTAAAGTGAGAGAAACTTCAATCCCCGGCTTACTGGAAGTGTGTTTAGTTGTGCACGGAGATAATCGTGGTTGGTTCAAAGAAAACTACCAACGCGAAAAGATGGTCGAACTTGGTTTGCCTGAGGAGTTTGTGGTTGTGCAAAACAACATTTCTTTTAATGCCGAGCGGGGCGTAACTCGCGGTATCCACGCTGAACCGTGGGAAAAATTTATTTCGATAGCCCATGGATCAGTTTTTGCCGCAATCGTAGATTTCCGCGAAGGCGAGAGTTTTGGAAAAGTTGAAACTTTCACGCTTAATCCGGGCAAGGCAATCTTCGTGCCAAGGGGTTGTGGTAACTCATTCCAAACACTAGAGCCAAACACGGTTTATACTTATCTGGTTAATGAACACTGGTCAACTGACGCAAAATATACCCTAGTAAATTTAGCTGATGAAGATATAGCTATTGATTGGCCTATTTCTCTCGAGGAAGCAATAATTTCCGACAAAGACAAAGGTCATCCTCGTTTGCGTGAAATCAACCCAATGGAGGTTTAGAAATGAATCAGGAAAAGATGCTTATTCTTGGAGCAAATGGTCAACTCGGCAGAGCTTTGCAAGAACAATATCCCAACGCTCAAAAAACAAGCTCTGAGGAACTAGATATTACTAATGAAGAAGCTGTCAGAAACTACGATTGGTATTCCGTAGAAACTATTATCAATGCCGCTGCTTACACTAATGTAGATGGCGCCCAAACACCAGAAGGCCGCGTAGCTGCTTGGGATACTAATGCTAGAGCGGTCACTTTGCTTGGCAATATTGCTATTTCAAACGGCCTAACTATTGTTCACATTTCTTCCGATTATGTATTTGATGGGACTCAAGATAGGCATACTGAGGATGAGCCACTCAGCCCACTTTCTGTGTATGGAGCAAGCAAAGCTGCTGGGGATATTGCCGCCAGCATGGTTCCCAATCATTATATTCTTCGGACTTCTTGGGTAATTGGTGAAGGTAAAAATTTCGTGCGCACAATGCTGGGACTTGGCCAAAAAGGGGTTGAACCATCTGTGGTAGCCGATCAAGTTGGCCGTCCTACATTTACCAATGAACTCGCGAGAGGCATTGACCACCTGTTGACTCAAAAGTCACCTTACGGCACTTATAACATTAGTAATGATGGCGACAAGACGAGCTGGGCTGATCTCACACGAGCTATTTTTGAAATAGCGGGATTTGATTTAAAAGTCACCGACACCTCAACAGCCGAATATTTCGCCAGCAAACCAGAAGCCGCCCCAAGACCCTTACAAAGCACCTTGGAGCTGAGTAAAATTCAAGGAACAGGTTTTAAATCAACTGACTGGAGAGATGGTTTACAAAAGTACATTCAGAAGGAATCCCGTTAGAGCCATGTTCTGCGTATACGTGCTGCGCAGTGAAACTAACAATCAATTCTACACCGGATATACTGCGGATCTGAGAAAACGATTCCTACAGCACACAGAAGGTAAAAGTACCTACACAAAAAATCGTGGACCGTATCAACTGATATACTATGAAGCATGTCTAAACAATAAAGATGCATTGGCACGAGAAAGATACTTAAAGTCAGGAATGGGTAAAAGATACTTAAATAATCGTATGAAGCGTTTTTTGGAGGCTCTAACGGGATGAAGGGAATTATTTTGGCTGGTGGTTCCGGTACACGTTTATATCCAATAACCAAGGGAATTTCAAAACAGCTAATGCCTATTTATGACAAACCGATGGTGTATTATCCGCTAAGCACACTTATGCAAGCAGGCTTGAGAGATATTTTGATCATTACAACCCCGGAAGATCAACCGCAATTTCAACGTCTCCTGGGAAATGGGTCTGACTGGGGTATAAACCTTTCTTATGCCGCACAATCCGCTCCTGAGGGGTTGGCGCAAGCTTTCATTATCGGGGAAAGCTTTATTGGCAACGATAAGGTTGCGCTTGTTTTAGGCGACAATATTTTTCATGGAAATGGGTTTGACGAAGAGTTAAAAAGTTGTACTGATCCAGATGGAGGCATAGTTTTTGCATACCAGGTTGCCGACCCTGAACGTTATGGCGTAGTTGAATTTGATGAAAACATGAAAGCACTTTCTATAGAAGAAAAACCAGCTGATCCTAAGTCTAATTATGCAGTTGTAGGATTATATTTTTATGACAACGACGTCATTGAGATAGCAAAAAGCCTTAAGCCTAGCGACAGAGGAGAACTGGAAATTACATCTGTAAATGAAGAATATCTAAAGCGCGGCAAGCTTCAAGTCAAGCCCATGAGCCGAGGCTCAGCCTGGCTCGACACTGGTACATTCGAGAGCATGAACGCCGCGAGCGAATATGTACGGGTAATAGAAAAACGTACTGGCCTCAAACTTGGCTGTGTCGAAGAAGTTGCTTATCGACAGGGTTTCATACAATCTTCGCAACTTAAGGAAATCGCCCAACCTCTTATAAAATCTGGTTATGGTAGATATATGATGCGCATCATAGAAAACACTGATTAAAAGCTAGTTCTCTAATCTAGACAGATAAAATATTTGTTATTATGTATACATAAAAGAAACGAGAGGTTTGCGCTTCCATGCACAAGAATAGCACTATAGCTATAGTTATTCCGGCATACAATGAAGGTGTTGCGATAAAAGAGGTTATAAAAAAACTTAGAGAAACATTGGCGAAAAGAAAGCTTAACTTTGAAATTATTGTCGTTGATGACGGATCAAAGGATAATACTGCCGAGCAAGCCCGTGAAGCAGGAGCGCATGTTATTCAACATATATTAAATGCTGGTACTGGAGCAGCAACAGCGACAGGTTTATATTACGCGCAGCAAAATCAGTTTGATATTGCAGCTACATTAGATGCCGATGGGCAACATGATCCTGAAGATGTTATTACAGGAATTAAACTTATGCTTTTTAAAGAAGGAGATTTATTAATTGGTAGCAGGCTTATAAATTCTGAAGGTATGTCAAAAGTTAAGATACTCGGCAATAAGGGCTTAAGCTTTATTACCTATATGCTTTTTGGTATTAGTGTCACTGACTCGCAATCAGGTTTGCGCATATTTTCGAGAAATGCGCTTGACCATTTAAAATGGAGAACTAATGGGTTTGAGTTTTGCTCAGAAATGTTATGGCGAGCAAAACAAAAAGGCATGGTAATCAAAGAATATCCCATAAAAGCAATTTACACCGACTACTCAAAAGGTAAAGGCCAAAATAACTGGAACGCTGTGAATATTATTAAGTCTCTTATACAAAGACGAGTTATGGAGCTATTCGGTGAGTAGATATTTTATTTTAATTATCTTGAATACGCCTCTTATTGTCGCAGCAATTTTAAACGCGACAGTTGCTTATAAACTCAAGCGCACAAATAAACGGCGGTTTATATTTAGAGTTTTATTTTGGCTAAGTATATTTGCCGGATTAATTTTCGCCCAACCAATTTACGTGTTTTTGTTTTCCAATAATCTTACTCAAACCGAACCCTTAAGTCTTTTTGATGTTATACAAATTACTGGTATAATTTTTTCTCTATTCATTGTTAATCAAGCCTACGCAAAAGTAGATCGTCTGGAGCAAAGGTTTCAAAACCTTCATCAAGAGCTTTCTATTATGTTGTCTAGGATAAAATCAAAGTAGTATTTGGCAAAAAATTGTATTAAATCTTACAATAACTGCGCTTATTCATAAAATATCCGCATGAGTTGCCGACCGACTTGATATGCATCATGTCTAATCAAGGTGCGACGAATAACTTTATCATTCGGATCTTGCAAAGCTAATTCTTTAGCCACCAAAGAAGCTCCTATAGTAATGGCTCCGATTTCGCTGAATCTCTCAGGATTTGTATCAACCGGAAATTCACCTTCCGCTGCATATTTTTCCAATAGTTCTTTACTTGGCGGCTCATTATTATATAAAGCATAATCAATTTGATCCTTGCCAATGCGTTGCTCAAAGGCTTTTACATAATCAGCTACGTGCCAGCCATCAGTTTGGCCAGGCTTATTAACAAGATTTGATATAGCAATTTTTTTGGCGCGAGATGCTTCGAGTGCTTCCTTTAAACCATCGACCACCATAACAGGCAAAAGTGAGCCATACAAATTACCTGGGGCAATAACAACTAAATCAGATTTTTCGATCGCTTGGGCTGCTTCAGGGTTAATATTGGCTGGTGGATCAAGCTTAATGGTTACTTCAGGGTTTTTTATTTCCCTGTGACCTATTATATATTCCCCTCTCACAGTCTCATCACCATCTTGCATGACCAAAGTATGGTTTTCCAGTGTCGCAGGTATAACCTGGCCGGTAATATGAAGGATCGCACTTGCTACTTTTACAGCCTTTGCGAAACTTCCGTGTTGGAGTTCAAGCCCTGAGAGAATGATATTACCCAGTGATTGGCTCTCAAACCTTCCTCGGTCAAAACGATAGCTAAACAAATCCCGGACTTCCGGAGTATCACTCAGAGCAACTAAGCATTGTCTTACATCGCCGGGAGGTAACACACCAAGCTCATCGCGCAATACTCCTGTTGAACCTCCATCGTCGCACATATTAACAATAGCTGAAATATTAGGCGTAAATTCCTTTAGCTCTTGTAACAACGTAAAGCTGCCAGTACCCCCACCGATAACTGTAATTTCTGGCTGATTAACACTCATAGGGTATCAATGTATCAATAAATTAATAAGAATCAAGCTTAAGCATGTATAAAATATTAATAATTTTCAGTTATTCTGGTATAGAACGATAATAGCTGAGTACAATTCTAACTACCGTATCGCTTACGTTTGATTTTAAATAATCAGTTGGGGCGATCCAGTTATTGTCCGCATTTACTACCGTATCTATAGCTAATTTTATTTTTTCTGGGTTGGCACCGGACAGAAAAATACTGCCAGCATCAATAGTTTCAGGTCGCTCAATGGCATCTCTTAAGGCCACAGCAGGAACCCCAAAAATACTGCATTCTTCGGGCGCAGTACCGCTGTCGCTAAGTACACAATAAGCATTTTTTTGTAAATTATTAAATTCAAAGAAACCAAGTGGCTCAGATACCACGATGCCGCTACGGACTTTGAGTTTAGGGTTCTCGTCGAGGCGTTTTCTGGTATGTGGATGAACGCTCCATATCATTGGTAATTTATACTTGTCGTAAACTTCATTAAACGCTTGAACAAATTTAGCCAGTCGTTCTTCTTTATCAACGTTTTCTGAGCGATGCAAAGTCATTAGAAAAAACTTGCCTTTTTCTAGGTTCAATTTTTCCATAACATCGCTTCCATCAATTTGCGGCATGAAGTGGTCTATTACCTCTTTAATGGGATTGCCAGTTACATAAATTCGATTACTAGCTATTCCGTCGCGAATTAGATGTTCATGGCTACGTTCAGAATATGGCAACAAGATATCACTTTGGCTATCAATAATTCGGCGATTGTTTTCTTCTGGAATTCTATCATCAAAACTTCTGTTGCCAGCTTCCATATGAAAGACGCGCACGCCCATGCGTTTTGCCATAATAGCACCGAGGCTGCTATTGGTGTCGCCAAGTACCAAAAAAGCATCTGGTTTTTCTTTAGGAATAATTTTTTCCAGCTTGCTTAAAATAATGCCAGCTTGCTCGCCAAAAGAACCCTTCGCATTTAGGTAATAATCCATTTTGCGGTAACCTAGCTGATCTAAAAAGACATCGTTCAAATTCGGGTCGTAATTTTGGCCGGTATGGACCAAAACCTGGTCACATAATTTGTCTAGTTTCTTAACTATCAAACTCAAGCGAATTAACTCTGGGCGAGTACCTAAAATAGTCATTACCTTCACTATTTTTGACCTTTCTTTGGAAAGCCATAGCTTGCTACTTCGAACACCATTTGCTCAATTGTCGGCGGAATACTATAACCGGCCGCAGACCAAATTTCTTTATTCAGTTTTTCGTTACTGGTCGCGAGAGTACGGTCTACAACTGTTGGTGCTTTTACTGAGTTAATCTTAATGTCGCCGCGCCCAAATTCTTTAGCAAAACTTTTAAGTAAATCTGATTTTGCAATGGAGTTGCCTGGAATTACATGCTGAATATGGGGCAACTTGATGCTGTTTTTGATTATGCCTTGGCAAATGCGAGCAAAATGCAGTGTTGTTACACCATTCCATTGATGATTGGTGAAACCATTAAGTTCAGCTTTCTTTGGGTTGCCCAGAAACCAATCCATTAATGATAGATGTCCTTTAAGTTCTGGCCCGATAATAGAACATCGTACATGATGGATGTTGTCAAAATGAGCTTCACCTAAGCTTTTAGTTTTACCATAAACATCCAAAGCATCGTGCGCATCGGATTCTACATACTGACCTTTTTGCCCGGAGTAAACACAATCAGTAGCAATTTGGATAATTTCGGCTCCAGTTTTTTGCGCCGCTTTGGCTAACAAGTGTGGGAAAAGAGCATTGATGCGAGTAGCTCGCTCTACCTCAGCAGCATTATCATCGTGAATATATGGCTTGATCACGCCAATGGCATTAACTACCCAATCAATCCCGTTAATTGTTTCGGCAATTTCATCTTCAGTACCTTTCTCAGTATCAAGAACCCGAAAATCTACACCCAAATAACCCTTTATAAATTCTTCGGCTTCAGCGCTTTTTCGATAAGTTGCCACCACTTCAAAATCACCGCTCTGCACAAAAGAATCAAGCGTGATGGCCCCTAACATACCTGTGCAACCTAGTATTGCGACTTTGAACTTTTGCATGATTATTAATTACTCCTTATATCAACCCTAAAACTTAAATTTATCTTTCCTCTACTGTCCAAATATCCCAATGACGAGCGTGGTAGCGAATATCATCGTTTAGTGATTCTTCAAGTGTTGATGTCGAGAAAAATATTATTTGAGTATCGCCCGTTAGGGACATAAACCCATTAGCATAACCCGCAGGTATGTATAGAATTTTTGGAGTCTTTTCTGACAATACAAAACGCTTAACTTCAGTTTGCTTCGAGGGCGTATTCCAATCATCAATTTCTACCGCCCCTACTAAAGCAGAGCCCTTTACAACAAGCACGTATTTAGCTTCTTTCTTGTGAGCGTGCCAAGCACGTACGAATCCTTGCCCGTGATTTGACACCATGTAAAATCTTTTTACATCACTGAAATCAAACTCGTTAGCAAAAGTAACCTGGCCACGATCATCAACCGCCAAACCTCCTTCAATAATTTCTGCGTTCTTGGGTTTTTGCTTCGACTTATCAGCCATTTATTTCTCCTCTCCAAAATAATGATGTGTGTTAAACATTGTTAAGAAGCTTTGGTTTGAATATCGTGGATTGTTGACATCTTTAATGCGCCTTTCTTCAATTAGTTTTTTAACCTCCACAATTCCGTCTTCAGCTGTAAATTTAGGGTTGAAACCAAGAGTTTTGCGAGCTTTGTCGCTGTTAACTTTGTAGTTGCGGGCATCCTGGAATTTTATGTCAACGATTTCCATCTTGACGCTCGGAATATGCTTCTTAACTTGATTGGCCAGATCAATTATTTTAACGTTTTCCTGGTGAAGGTTATAAACGCCGGTGTGCTTAGTTTCTAGGTTGTCGGCCACAGCTTGCGCGGCATCTCTGACATGCAAAAGTGGTCTCCATTGCTCACCACCAAAAACCTTAAACTCTCCGTCTATAATTGCGCGGGTAGTAAGCGTGTTAAGCACCAAGTCCAATCTGATTCGGGCAAAATTGTCGCCAAGACCAAAAATCGTACCAAGTCGAAATATAATTGCATTCTTGTTTTTCAAGTAATCTTCAGCAGCCAATTTGGTGCTAGCGTAAACCGATAGAGGGTTGGTTGGAGCATCTTCGTCAAGCACTTTATCGTGTTCTCCATAAACTGAACAGGTAGACATAAAGACAATGCGGCCATCATAGTTATCTGCCAGCCATTTGACCATATCTTGATTAAGCTCAGTCGAAATTTCAGGGTTTAGAGCGCAAGCACCATCACCTACTAAAGCTGCTAACCAAACTACAGCATCAGCCCACTTTAATTGTTCTTTCAAATGTTCCTTGTTTCGTATATCGCCAAAAACGAAAGGTACGTCTTTTAAGTATGATTCTTCAAATAACAATGCGTCGTAAACACGGACTTCATGCTTAGTTTTAAGTAAAATGTCAGTTAAAGCGCCACCAATATAACCAGCGCCGCCAACAATTAGTATTTTCAAGACAGGCCTCCTTTAGTTCGCTTTATTATTGCATAAATTAATTTGGTATATCAAATGCCAACATTTTTGCATGATTTCGTATGATATTATTGTTTACAAAACAGTGAGGGAAACTAGATTGGGAAGTAAAGAAACCAACAAGGAATATTACGAAATTTATTGGAACGAAAACATGGTCAAGTATCTACGCCAAAGCGCAGGCGGGAGATGGTTTGACTATCTTTTAAAGTTAACACTGGCTGAAATACCGCGTAAATCTATAACATCGGTAGCAGACATCGGTTGTGGAGTGGGTAATAAAACAGCATTTATGGCTAGCTATTTTGGAAATGCTCATGTTGAAGGTTACGATTTTTCTAAAACAGGAGTTAGAACTGCAAGAAAGTTCCATAAAAGAAAAAACCTTAAATTCGCCACCCAAGACATTACTGAATCAAATTACAATAGAACGTTTGATTTAATAACGGCTTTTGATCTTCTAGAACATATTGAGGACTGGAAAGGTCTAACTAAGAAATTAATTAAGGCTAATAACAAGTATATGTTGATATCATCTCCGGTAGGCAAAATGCGTCCTTATGAAGTGCATATTGGTCATGTCAGAAATTTTAAGGTAGGTGAGATTGAAGAGTTTATGGAATCCCAAGGCTATAAAACAAAGAAAACTTTTTATGCTGGCTTCCCTTTCCATGACCCAATACTAAGAGAGCTAACAAATATTTTCTACAAGAATTATGCCCAGCTTCCTCAAGCTGAAATGGGATTTTTATCAAGACGGCTACATGACATTTGGTATTTCTTGTTTCGCTATTGCTCCTCGAAAAAACGCGGCGATATTTTTGTAGGATTATTTGAAAAAATATAAAGTATGAAAAGTGGCTTCTAAAAATAACCCAAAAAAAATATTAATAGTAACCCAGCACTTTTGGCCGGAGAATTTTAGGGTTAACGATATCAGCGATTTTTTGATTGAGAAGAACTGCGAAATCGAAGTGCTTTGTGGCATCCCAAACTACCCTAAAGGCCAGTTTTTTGACGATTACAGCTGGTTCAAAAACCGCCGGCAAACACATAAAGGAATTAAAATCCGGCGTGCCTTTGAAATTCCACGCGGCTCAAACACTAACTTTAGGGTTTTTATTAACTATGTTTCTTTCCCTTTGGCCAGCCTATTCCATATACCACGTCTGCTTACTAAAAAATACGACCGGATTTTTATTGCTCAATACTCGCCGGTTCTGATGGGTATTGCCGGTATTCTCGTTGGAAAAATCAAGAAAATTGACACTACTATGTATGTTTTTGACCTATGGCCGGAAAACTTATTTTCGGTTCTACCCGTTAAAAATAAATTTTTGTGTGATTTAGCCACCAAGGTTTCGCACTGGCATTACAAAAAAGTAAATAAACTGGTAGCTTTGAGCGAAAGAATGAAGAATCACTTGCAAGAGATCACTAAATTGCCAGATAACAAAATCATGGTTTTACCGCAAGTGTGTGAAAAATTATACGAGCAAGATATTGAAGACAAGGATTTAGCTAAGCGATTCAAGAATGGTTTTAATATTCTATTTACCGGAAGCATTACGCCAGCTCAATCTTTCGAAACTATAATAAATGCTGCAAAGTTACTAAAAAAAGATGGTATAGACGACATTAACTGGATAATTGTAGGTGATGGTATGTCTCGAAAATGGTTGGAGGGGGAAGTAAAAAAAGCTGGGCTTTGGGATAGTTTTTATTTTGAAGGCATGAAGCCAATGGAAGACATCCCGCGTTACACCACTATGGCTGATTTACTGGTTGGCTGCCTGGTAAAAAGCGATCTGCTTGAAGCTACCATTCCAGCTAAAGTCATGTCATACTTCGCAGCAGGACGCCCTATGGTGCTAGCCATGGACGGCGAGGTTCGAGATCTAGTAAACAACACTGTCAAATGCGGTTTAGCTGGACCAACTGAAGACTTTAAATCTCTAGCTGAAAACATTAAGAAAATCCACGCCTTATCAAAGACAGAAAGAGAAAAAATGGGCCAACGCGGCCGGGCTTATCACTTCAAGCACTTTGAAAGAAACATGAATCTACAGAAACTGTACGATTTTACCTTTAGCTAAATTTCTCGTACAATGATCTAAAATGTCAAAAATAATTTTACCTTTATATGTACTGACCACATCTTTTGGTTTAGTCTTGTTAAAATTAGGCTCAGCCGATGGTTTACCTATAAAGTACTTAAACAGTAAACTACAGTTTAATATCAACTTGTATACAATTGCTGGCATCGTTCTTTATGGAATAAGTTTCTTGCTTTACATGTACTTAATTTCAAAAAATGACCTTGGTTATATAATTCCAGTAACAGCTTCTTTCGTATATGTGCTAATTTTTGTTGCTTCTTACTTTATCTTTCACGAAGTCTTCACGGCATTAAAAATAGTGGGCATCTCATTAATAGTTATTGGGTTGGTTTTTCTTAACTACAGCCGCAAATAAATGTAATGAGCTCTGATAAAGCTAGTATAAGTATCCTTAGTAGACTAATGGAATTGGTTAAAAAGTTTGGAAAAAGCGTTTGGGTTTTTCCTGCACTTCTTCTTATAGTAGTAGTGGGATTAACTTTATTTGAGGTTAACGGAAGCTCTATTGGCGCTTTTCGTAAAATTTTGTACGGGAATATTAGCGAGGATCCTTATTTAATAGCTAATGAAGCAAGACCTATCCGCTCAGATGAATGGCTCGTTAATACTCAGGAAACTATAGCCCAGTCTCAAAATGACTTTGTTCGAATCAACAAAAATATAGGTGAGGGGCAGGATATGTCCACGGTAGACGTTCCTTATAAAGACTGGAGCACGATATTTAAGCCGCATAACTTGGGTTTTCTTGTTCTGTCTCTAAACAAAGCATTCGCGCTTAAATGGTGGTTAATGGGCTATTTACTAATTATTAGTTGTTACTTTTTTGTTTTAGCTTTGCTGCCCAGAAAAAGACTATTGGCTAGCTTACTGGCTTTGTCTTTATTTTTTAGCACTTTTGTGCAGTGGTGGTATGCCTATGGAACAATCGGTCCACTTTATTATTCACTTTTTATTGCCGCAAGTATTATATATCTATGTCAGCAAGACAATAAAAAGAAAAAACTTTTTTGGTCAGTTTTGTTGGCTTATTTGATAACTTGTTTTGCTCTGGTACTTTACCCACCATTTCAGATTGGCTGTGGCTTGGTTCTCGCTGCATTCTTAATAGGCTACGGGATACAAAATTACCCCAAATGGGGCAAGAAAAAATTCTTACAAAATACCCTATTTTTAATGTCCGCCGGAATTGTTGGTTTGGCTATTGTTGGTTTATTTATATTTACGCGCCTGGAGGTTGTCAGAACCATTAACAACACTGCCTACCCAGGACAACGTTCTGTGAATAGTGGCACATTTTTCCCGTTACACTTTATGTCCTCGCATCTTGGTTATCAATTTTTATCTGAAAAAAATACTGCTAAATACTTAATAGATGACAAGAATCCTTCAAATCAAAGCGAAACGTCTAATTTCCTTCTTTTAATACCGTTTTTGATACTGCCGTCTTTATTTTTGATCTACCAAAGTTATAAAAATAATCGCAAAGTTGATTGGCCTCTTTTGGGACTTTTGGCATTATTTATAATCTTTTCATTACACCTTTTTGCCCCATCATTTACCCCACTAAATAAGTTTATTATGTTGAACAAAGTTGGCGACGCTCGCCTTTTGCTGGGCATGGGACTATTAAATTTTTTCGCAGTAACTTTATTTATCCATAATTACTCTAAAACAAAGCGCACTCTACCATCTGTTCTAATCGTGATTTATTCTTTGAGTATATTAACTATCGAGTTGCTGCTAAGTCTACGCGCCTACCAAAATTTTGATGGTTTTATTTCTTTAAAAAGGGCTATTTTGTTTTCTTTGCCGCTGCCTTTAGTCACTTATCTTTTGCTTAAAAAGTATTTTGTGTGGGCGATAGGAGTTTATTTAGCTTTTTCGGTTTTCATATCAATTCATGTTAATCCCTTATACAAAGGCCTGGATGTGATAACTAAAGACCCTCTAAGTACTGCGGTAAAAGATTTGGGTATAAAATCCGACAAAAAATGGATAAGTGATGGCGGATATTTGGAAAATATTGCGTCTATTAATGGCGAACCGTCTATAGCAGGAACTTATTTATACCCTCAGTTTAACCTCTGGTCAAATATTCCTGGTGTGCAAGAATCTATTTATAACCGATATGCTCATGTTGGCTTTCAATTCCTCGATAATACTACTGGCCCTACGCAATTGACTTTAGTTACCTACGATAGTTTTGTTGTCAAAACTCCGGTTTGCGGAGAGTATCTACAAAAACTAGATGTAGGTTTTGTAATCAGTTCTGCTGTATTAAAAAACACCTGTGCCAAATTACAAAAAACAATTTCTTATCCACTTAACACACTCTATGTGTATGAATTACAGTTCTAGGGTAGCTAAAAAATTAAGCGCTATAAAAAATCTAAAAGACAGTATTTGGCTGTTCCCAGTAATTATGGCTATTCTACTTATACTCCTTACTGTCTTTCGAATTAGTGGCAGCTCTATTGGAACCTACCATAAAGTTTTCTATGGCGGCGTAAAAGACCCACATTTATTATTCGGCATTCCTCGAGATATACGCTCAGATGAATGGCTTGTAGATACCCAAATGACCATTGCTCAAAAAAATAACAGTTTCGAGGAAATCAATCAGAATATAGGCAATGGTGAAAATCTTTCTTTGCTGGCCGATGCTCCATATAAAGATTGGTCGGTGCTATTCAAGCCACATCTTTTAGCATATTTTGTTTTACCCTTCGATAATGCTTTCGCCTTTAGATGGTGGTTTATGGCGTATTTATTGATTATGAGTTGTTATTTTCTGGTTCTAGAAATTTTGCCTGGCAGACGACTCTTCGCCAGTTTAATTTCTCTGGCGTTCTTTTTGAGTCCTTTCATTCAGTGGTGGTATCTATTTGGAACATTGGGTGTAATTTACTATAGCTTGCTTGGAGTCGTAGTATTTTTGAAGCTAATAAAAGAAAAGGGGTTAACAAAAAGAATTTTTTGGGGCCTAGCGTTGTCATATTTGGCGACTTGTTTTGTTTTGGTGCTTTATCCCCCGTTTCAAATACCTTGCGCCATTGCAGTTTTGGTTTTTGTTGCAGGTTACTTAATTGAAAAATTCAAAGGCATACCCCGACGTATTATTTTTCAAAAATTTTCTATTATTGTTGGTTCTTTGGTAGTTGCAGGTTTTATATCATTTACTTTTGTGCGCTCAAGACAAGACATAATAAATACGGTCCAAAACACAGCCTATCCAGGTAATCGCATAGTAAAAAGTGGGGGCTTTGATGCGCCCCACTTATTCTCTAGTCATCTTGGGGCACAGTTTCAGTTTGAGTCTAAATCTAAGAACCATTCATTGCCAAAAGTTGGTTTAACAAACCAAAGTGAGAGTTCAAATTTTATTTTACTACTGCCCTTTTTGTTGTTGCCAAGTCTATATTTAGTTTATAAGTATCGCAGCAAGGAAGGTCGTCTAGATTGGCCTCTAATACTTATGCACTTGGCTTTTTTATTCTTGCTAGCCTGGCTATTTGTTCCAAATTTAGATTTTCTTGGCAACCTAACACTGTTAAAAATCGTTCCTCATCAGAGACTGCTGATTGGCCTTGGAATATTAAACATCCTGCAGCTGATACTTTTTGTGCGACGTTATGAAAGTTTTAAGTCAGCCATAATAAGGAAAAATTGGATTATATTTTACGTGCTTATCGTATTTTTCATTGAAGTCGTTTTGGGGTTATACGCTCATTACAAATTCCCGGGGTTTATTAGTATAGGACGTATTTTAATATTTTCACTGCCGATTCCTTTATTAATTTACTGTCTTTTTCAGAAAAAGCTGGTGTTGGCTGGTGGAATATTTTTGGTTTTTTCACTTATGATGACTTTTCGTATCAATCCAATCTATCAGGGCACGGATATTATAACCAATGGGCAACTATCTAAAAAAATACAAGAAATTGGCGCAAATGATAATTATGTTTGGGCAACGGATCAATTATTGCTTGAAAACTTTGCTGCCATGAACAATGAACGTTCATTGTCGGGTGTATACACTTACCCTCAAATGAAAATATGGCAGACAGCAGATCCCGAAGCGGATCAGGATATTTATAATCGATATGCCCATATTGTGTTTAGTTTTGATCGCGACTTAGCAACCAACATACCGACGCGTTTATCGCTTGTAAACGGAGCGAGTCTTAATGTTAACACAGAGCCATGCAGCCAATTTTTAAAGGACTACGGGGTGCGTTATTTACTTAGCTCATCCACACTAAACCCGGCAGAAAAGTGTTTATCACTTATAGATCAAGTTGATTATCCAAATCAAAGATTCTATATTTACCAACTTAGTTTCAATTAATATAAATGGACATGTGCCGACAAAGCGGGGTTACCCCTTAACATGTACTTGACAAAACGCTTATATTAAATTATTGTAGAATTAGTTGTTAACTTAACACAAAAATATGAAAAAATTTCAATCAAATCGAGCCTTACACTCAAGAAGACCTTACAAAAAGTTAACCATCTCTGTTTTGGCTATTGTTGTAGTTGCTGGCAGTTTAATTATTTTAGATGCTTTTAATGTTTTGGACTTACCCTTTTTCAAAGATAAGATTAAGGTCCAAGAATCAACCAATACCAACAATGGTATAAATTATGGTCCTCCTACCGAAGAAGAAAAGAAAGAGACTGAAGCATTCAAAGAAAGTCAGGGTTCAGGCAATGACAGCCCATCAATAACCCCGTCAGTGCCGGGGCAAATAAAAACCGTAACGCCCGTCATTACAAGCTGGGGGCAAAATCCTCAAACAAAAGATGTTGAGGTTAGTGGTTTTGTCCCTGGGGTTATAGAAAATGGTGGCTCTTGCACTGTGACACTAGAAAAAGACGGGCAAAAGGTCACTAAATCTGCTACTGGAACTGCCAATGCTCAAAATGTTAGTTGTGGGTTGATAACAATTCCTTTTAGCGAAATCAGTGCAGGAACTTGGAATATACTTTTGTCATATAGTTCTTCAACAGCAAGTGGTAGTTCATCACAAAATGTAAGTCTAGAGGTACAATAAAGATATGTTTAAGCGTTTTCACTACCTGATTGCAGCTTTGATAGTAAACATAGCGCTGTTTGTTTCCTTCACACAAGTCAACGCAGTTTCAGGCAGTGAATTTCAAGCTGGTCGAATTATAGATGATAGCAAGTTTTTTAGCGGACCTACTATGTCTGTAAATGACATTCAGCTTTTCTTAAATGCGAAAGTGCCCGTATGTGACACGTGGGGCACTCAGCCATATGCGGGCACAACTAGAGCAGCATACGCGGCGAGCCGTGGTGTATCAACACCTTTTATTTGTCTAAAAGACTATCACATGAGTATACCCTATAAGGCACCTGAATCCGGGCTTTGTAACGGCATAACCGCGTCCGGAGCATTCGCTTCTGAAGTGATTTCTTGGGTAGCTCAAAGTTGCGGTATAAACCCACAAGTATTGATAGTTCTTCTTCAAAAAGAACAGTCACTAATAACTGATGACTGGCCATGGCCAATACAATACCGTAGTGCTACGGGATACGGTTGCCCAGATGGTGCTCCGTGTGACGAAGAATATTACGGTTTTTTCAACCAAGTTTATAATGCTGCCAGGCAATTCAAACGATATGGTAGAGATTCTTACTTATTTAATTATCATGCAAACGCGAATAATTATATTCAATACAACCCAAACGCTGGATGTGGTGGATCAGTAGTGTATATACAAAATCAAGCAACCGCAGGTCTTTATAATTACACGCCCTACCAACCAAATGCTGCGGCATTAAACAACTTATATGGTACGGGTGATGGCTGTAGCGCCTATGGTAATCGTAACTTCTGGCGTATTTTTAACGATTGGTTTGGCAGTACATTTGGTCCTCCAGATTACTCTTGTAAAAACAGTGTTAATGTAAGTGGAGCATCAACCGGTGAAAAAGTCATTCCAAACCAATTTAATCATTCAGGTTACGCGACTTTTTCTCTAGTTCTTCCCAATAATACTGGCTCGGCATGTATGGAAGCACATACTTGGCATCCTAACCTACAATCGTGGATTACGAATGTTGCCACAAATCACCCCTCTGTAAACCCGGCAGATGGCGAAGTAGTATCTGCTAATGTGCATGGCAGTACAAAATCTGAGCTCAACTTCATCAAATACCGCAACACTGGCAGTGGACGCATTGAAATACACACGTGGGACGATTCATATCAAAGATGGGTTTACAATATTGCCACAAATCATCCGGCTATTGATCCCGCAGACGGTGAAGTAATTGCTGGAGATATGACGGGCGACGGACGTGACGAATTAATCTTCATCAAATACCGCAACACTGGCAGTGGACGCATTGAAATACACACGTGGACGCCAGATAAACAAGGTTGGATTTCCAATGTTGCTACTAATTTACCGGCTATTGATCCCGCAGACGGACGAGTCATAGCAGCCAATCTTTATGGCGATAATCGTGACGAATTAATCTTCATCAAATACCGCAACACTGGCAGTGGACGCATTGAAATACACACGTGGGCTCCTGGTCAACAAACATGGCTCAGCAATGTTGCGACTAATCATACAACGGTGAGTACCGATGATAATGAAGTTATATCTGCCAATATATTCGACAATGAAGCCGATGAATTAATCTTCATCAAATACCGCAACACTGGCAGTGGACGCATTGAAATACACACGTGGGCTCCTGGTCAACAAACATGGCTCATGAATGCAGTTACAAACATGAGTAGCTTTTAACAAACTAATAGCCTCTTCTCATTAATGTCCAGAGATATCTTTCGTCTACTTGGGCACGCTTTCGCATTTTAATACGTTTTAAAGAGAAAACTGGTAATCTCAGTAGTCCAACTAATCGTCCTTTTATAACCTTGTAGCTGGCTGATTTTTTCCCAATCTTTCGCAGCGTTCTGATTGTATCGATGTCTCCACGAATGAGTTTTGGTAAGATGCGCAAGATCATCATAAAAGAGAAATTCTTAAATAACATACAGCTGTTATTGCGAAAAGTCATATATAACGAAAACCCTGGGTTTTTACCTGAAGATGCTGAACCCATATGATATGCCCGTGCTCCAGGTACCAGATAGTTATCCCAGCTCAAAATCGTTGCACGTGCTGCAAGATCTATATCTTCTAGGTACATGAACATAGCTTCGTCAAATATTTCCCTGCCAAATGGTTGGGACTCAATGAATGAACGACTTATCATACAAGCTGCCGCATTGACTCCAAATACTTTTTTCGGACCTTTCTCATTTGTCACGTAGTACCGCCAGTTGCCTTGTGTGCCCTGTCCATTATGAGATACAAAAATATGCGTTGAATCAATTATTCGATGGTTGTAGTAATCTAGGGTTGTTCCTTGGAATAATGCGCCCTTGGGTTTTTGTTTTGCAAAATTAACCATTGTTTCAACCCACCTTTTTTCAACTCGCGCGTCAGAATTAAGCAAAACTACGTATTTCACGTCTGGATCGTTCAGAGCATCTTCGATACCAATATTATTGCCTTTAGCGAATCCTGTATTTTCTGGTTGAGCTAAAATTTTAACTGATTGATAGTTTTCCTGCACCCACTGAACAGATCCGTCCGCTGATGCATTATCAACATAAATAGTTGTAATGTTGCTATAGGTTTGCTCTTCAATGGAATCAAAGCATTCAGTTAGTAAATCTTTGTTATTCCAGCCTACAATTATAAAAGCTACTTTTTCATTTTCGTTTTCAATCTTTGGCGCGCTCATATCCTTCTCCCCAATTATCTACGTGCATGGTAACTGTAGGCGTGTATTTAAAAAGCTGGACATTATGAAAATGATCTTCTCCGCACGGCTTTAGAACGCCTTTATATTTGAATGGTGTATGCGACCAAACTACAAAATTAATCTTGTTTTTCTCTAGATTATTAGAAGATGTAAAAGCTCTTAAACTGTTTGTCCTTGCATAATTATGACTCGATTCTAGCAATGAAGAAAAATTCTCATGACGAGTTGCAATAATGTTTGTACTTAAGTCTGAGACATTGCGCACCCATTCTGTGGATCCAAAATATGTATTTTTTCCAAATTTATAACTTTCAAAAATATGTTTAGGTGAATATTTAGAACCGACCATGCCCGCATCTAGAATAGTTCTATCATCGCTGAATATTATGGGTGCAACTACTGTGTTTTTGCTGCCCGCCGCTACAGCTGCTAAGTGCGACAATCCATTGGTATCCATAGTCGGTAGCGCAGCCATTTTAAAGCAAACTGCTACTGGTTTAGTTACTTTTTTGGCAGCAAGTTGCCAAAATTCACTAGAATTATTGTGTTCAATATATATAACTTTTGCTCTATTTTTAATGTTGTCTGGGTGTAGTTCATACCAATTACCAATGATTATTTCAATTTTACTGAGTTTTACGCTCTTTATTAGATCTTTAAGCCACAATGCACATGCAGTTTGATTGGAACGCGATACTGGGCCAACTATTATTGAAAAGGGTGTTTCCTCGTATATTAATTTATACCATCCCGGACGATTACTAATTGAGGAAACTTTTGCGTTAATATTATTGCGCTCTAAATGATCACTAATTGCTTTTATGCCTGCCTTAAATATGTAAGTTTTAGTAGATATATCGCTTGCTGTTGATGTCTCTGCTGCCCGCCAATGGTATAAAACTCGTGATATGTGATTTATGCTTGCATTCTCAGGTTTTGTATCTATAGCTCTTAGCAGTAGGTCATAATCTTGAGCACCATCGCATTGCGCCCTCAAGCCCCCCACTTGGTTCAATAATGTACGTTTCATAACCACAAGGTGGTTTATATAATTAACATTTCTTAGCAAATCAGGAGAAAATCCTGGTTTGCAATTAGGCTCAAAATAAAGAGTGTTGTCAGAATTAACCTTATCTTCATCCGTATAAATAATTTCTGGCTTATTTTCGGATTGAAGACGGTCAACAACCGCATGAATAGCACAAGGATGAAGCATATCATCGTGGTCCAGAAATGCAACGTATTCACCCGTGGCATGTTTTATACCGTAATTGGTATTTCCTGAAATTCCTTTGTTGCCACCAGGATCTACTACTTTTATGCGATTATCAATCTTTGCACATTCGTCTATGTTGTTTTTGGATCGTTTATTAGTGGATGCATTAACTAAAATAAGTTCCCAGTTATCATAATGTTGGTTCACTACGGAATAAACCATTTCCAGTAAATGAAACTGGTCTGTATTAAAGGCTGGGCAAACAATACTTACAACAGGTTTAAAATGCTGTTCTTTTTCAACAAAACACATTTCTTCATTTTGTGTTGCCCAACTATTATATGTTTCATCAGGCAGCAATTCTTTATACTTATCATAGTATTTTTTGAATAGCCTCATTAGCGGTTTTAAAGGCTTAATAGCAATTTTTACCAGTTTCATTAAGCGGGGATGTTTTTGCATTATGTCTTTGTTTTATTTGATTTTTTATAAGTAACTGTGCTGCTGTGATGAGGGTGGGTTGTGGCATGTGCAAGTTTGTGTCCGCCGATCATAAATTTATGCATGTATTCAATGCGGTCATAAATAAGCGTAAATTCCTCATTTTCTATAGCACACGTAATAGTAAATTCTCCATCTGTGAAAACATTATCTACAATAGTTTCATAGATTATCTCGTCGCTCTTATTTACCGGCTGTGTTTGAGTATCTGTTATCCAGTTGTTTGTGGCAAATACTGTGATGTCCTGTTGGTCTTGAAATATAAAACCAAGAGAAGGGCGTGGAATTGTTTTATTAACCTTAAAGGATATTCTTACTCCTATTTTTTCATCTTGCATGAATGTATTCTGTGATTTTTTACTATCAACATTAAATGTTTCAACCAAGCTAATTTCGGCTTCTCCTGTCCCCTGCCGTTTTTGTTTTAATTTATCCTTTTTTTCTTGTGGTTGTTGTAGTCGTTTCTCAGCAAGCCTAAGATTTATATTTTCGTACATTTCAGCAATTTCGTTAGCACTACCAATCTTTTTTATTTTTCCTTTATCAATAAGGGCTCCTTTTGAACAAAAGCGACGAACAGCTGACATATCATGAGTAACCAATATTACGGTTCTATTTTTTCGTTTTAAATTATAGAAGTAGTTATAGCATTTCTTTTGAAAATCAAGATCACCAACTGCTAATACTTCGTCTATCAACAAGATGTCGGAGCGTGCACGAATTGCAATTGAAAAAGCTAGACGCACTTGCATGCCCGAAGAATAATTTTTAAGTTTCTGGTCCATAAAGCGCCGCAATTCTGAAAAATCAACTATGTCATCATACATTCCTAACATTTCTTGGCGTGTAAATCCCAGTAGCGCTCCGTTTAGGAAAATGTTTTCTCGGCCAGTGAGTTCAGGATTAAACCCAACACCAAGTTCTATAAACGGAGTCAGGCTGCCGTTAACCGTAATTTCACCGCTGTTTGGTGTGTAAATTCTGGCTAAAAGCTTTAGTAATGTGCTTTTACCGCTACCATTACGTCCAATAATTCCGAAAAACTCTCCTTTTTTAACGTCTAAGGATATGTCTTCTAGCACGCATTGTGTTTCAAATTCTCTGTGTTTAAATATGTTGATTACGGTATCCTTAATTGAGCTGCGTTTCTCGTGTGGCAGTTGAAAACTCTTGCTAACATTGCTGACTTTTATAGCTATCTCTTGGTCAGACATTTTATATATTCTCCGCAAAGTATTTTGATTCTTTTCTGAAGTAAATAGTTCCGATAAAAATTACGCCTAGAGTAAATATAAAAGGAATAAAAGAATACCAACCGCCATCGAATACTTGATGTATTGTTACGGCTTGATGAGTTACTACTTCATACCGAGCATCTTGTATGGTTTGTGTCATAGGGTTCATAAACAAAAGTTTCTGAACATTTTCATTGGTGATTAGTGATATTGGGTAAAGTATGGGTGTCGCATAAAACCCTGCTTGCAAAACTACTTCCCATATATAGTTAACGTCACGGTATTTTACGAAAAGTGCCGCCAAAAACAGTGAAACTCCTAAAGCAAAAACATATATTTGTATTAAGGTTAGGGGAAAGAATAATATTGTTCTTGAAACATCTACATCATTAACTACCATAAACACACCTATAACTACTAGATTAAGCAACAAATTAATCAATGCCGATATACTACTAGAAAGCACAATGATCCACCTGGGTATACGAATTTTTCTTATCAAATCTCCCCTTCCGACAATTGACCCGAGGCTTTGAACTGTCATTTCTAAAAAGAAGTTCCAAATAACTATTCCTAGCAACAAATAGACCGGAAAGTGGGGAATATCGCCACCAATTTTAAGAAATTTCACGAAAACAATATAAAGAATTAGAAAAAGTAAAAGAGGGCGCAATAAAGACCATGTGTAACCCAAAACTGAACCTTGATATCGTAACTTAAAATCAGTCCTTACCAGTTCACTTAACAGCGCCCTGTTTTGCTTGGAAAAAATTTGTTTCATAAGACAATCACTAGATATACAGTATATTCCATTCACAGCATTCGTTAAAGATATACTACAATTAAGCTATATATGAAAAAGCACCAGACCTATATCGTTATACCCAACTGGAATGGAGAGAGTTTAATAGCTGCATGTCTTGATTCGCTGATACACCAAACCGTAAAAGCAAGCATTGTTGTGGTAGATAATGGCTCCAACGATAAATCCGTTGAGATTATTAAAAAACACCCAGTAAAACCTGAGTTGATCCAACACGGTGTCAACAAGGGTTTTTCAGGAGGAGTCAACTCTGGTATTAAGCATGCAATGAAAAAAGGAGCAGATTTTGTATTATTATTTAATAACGACGCAATCGCTCCAACAAATATGGTGGAGTTATTACAAAAAGCCTTGGATGAGCCGTTAGTCGGAATGGCAACAGCAAAATTTGTTAGTAGAGATGGTAGGTACTTGGATAGTACGGGTGACTTTTACTCAACTTGGGGGTTGTCCTTTCCTCGCGGCAGAGGAGAATCAGATTTGAATAAATACGACGATAAACGGGATGTCTTCGGTGTTTCTGGCGGAGCAAGCATTTATAAAGTTGTTATGTTGAAACAAATTGGATTATTTGACGAAGATTTCTTTGCCTATTATGAGGATGTTGATGTAAGTTTCCGTGGGCAACTTGCCGGCTGGAAAGCAAGGTTTGTTCCAGAGGTAGTAGTAAAGCATCATATTAGTGCAACAACAAGTAAATTTAAGGGGTTCTCTACATATCATACATTCAAAAATTTACCCCTGCTTTATCTAAAAAATATGCCTCGACCTTTATACTGGAAATATATGTTTAAATTTAAAACCATTTATACACTTCTTTTCTTGAGTGCTGTTAAAAATGGTAAAGGATGGTACGCCTTAAGGGGTGGGTGCGTAGCTCTTATTATGCTCATACCAAAAAAAATAAAAGAACGATTAGCAATACAACGGTCTCGAAAAGTTACCGCTACTTACATAGACAATATCCTGTACCACGGGATACCGCCAACTGCAAAAAAGTTAAGGAAAGCGTTTCCATTTGCCCGCCATGAAGATTGTAATTGATGCGCGAGAATTAAGATCAAGCACAGGGAGATATATTGAGCGCTTGCTTTACTATTTGCAGAAGATAAATTCAAACCATCAATTTGTTGTTTTGTTGAAGCCTGGTGATTTTGATAGTTGGACCCCATCGGGAAGTAATTTTTCTAAGTTGGCCTGCCCCCATAAAGAATTCGGGGCTGGGGAACAGATTGGGTTTTTAAAGCAGCTAAAAAGTATTGATGCTAATTTGGTTCATTTTGGCATGGTTCAACAGCCGGTATTTTATGGTGGCCCTAAAGTTACAACAATTCACGATTTAACTACGACCAAGTTCAACAATCCCAGCAAAAATCCTATTGTTTTTAAATTTAAGCAAGAGGTATACAAATGGCTGATAAAAAAGGTCTCCCGAGATTCGCGCTTTATAATCACCCCGTCAAACTTCGTAAAAAAAGATTTAATTCAATTTACAGGTGTTAGTGAAGAAAAAATATTCGTCACTTATGAAGCGGCTGATAAAATATCGGATTCGCCCCAGCCGATTAATGAATTAGTAAACAAGAAATTCTTAATGTATGTTGGCAGGCCAAACCCGCACAAAAATTTAGCCAGGCTAATCGAGGCATTTGAAATTGTTAGATCTAATAATCCAGACTTAAAGCTTGTTATCGCCGGAAAAAAAGACTTTCTCATGCAAAAACACGAACAAGACGCGCAAAAACGAGATTTATTAGGCAGTTCGGTTGTTTTTACAGGTTTTGTCAGCGAAGGAGAGCTGAGATGGCTTTATGAAAATACTCTCGCGTATGTGTTCCCCTCTTTGTCTGAAGGGTTTGGCCTGCCTGGGCTCGAAGCTATGACGCATGGAGCTCCGGTTATTAGCAGCAACGCGACTTGTTTACCTGAAATTTATAAAGATGGAGCACATTATTTTAATCCAAACGACAAAAACGACATAGCAAGCAAGATAAAGGATGTTATCAATAACGAAAAACTAAGAAAAGAGCTTATTAATAAGGGAGGTGCTATTGCTGAGAAATATTCATGGCAAAAAATGGCAGAACAAACTTTAAATATTTATGAAAAAGCTTTGTCTTAGGGCAAGCTATTCTTTTTTATTTATCATTTCCTTCAGGAAGCAGCTCTGGCTTTATTACAATGTGTCTTTCCCTGCCCTCACCCATGGATTCGGTTGTGACTCCACCTATATCTGATATAGTTCGGTGCACTATGCGCCTGTCGGCTGAGTTCATGGGCCTTAGTCTCATCTCTTCTTCGCTGCTCTTCACGTCTTCGGCCCATTTCTCCACTTTTCGGGCCAATCTTTCGTTGCGATGCTGTTTGTAATCGGCAACATCAATATTAACCCGAGTTATCTTATGGTCATTGTTCTTCAGGGCCGAGCCAACTAGAAATTGGATAGATCTTAGTGTTTCACCTCTTTGGCCTATTAAGAAACCATTCAGATGAGTAGAGGGTATGGATAATTCTATTATCTCCTCATCTTCGTCGCAGGTTGCTTTGACATCTATATTAAGACCAAAAAATGTTAGCAAATCTTCCAGATATTGCTTTGCGTAAGAAATTGGGTCTTGCATGGTTCATCCTTTCTTTTTCTTAGAGGATGAGCGCTTTTTCTTTTTAGTTTTTTGATTTTTGGGTTTGGATGTATCGTCAGAGCTTTGATTCGCTTTATTGTTGTCGCTGTTAGCTTTAAGTTTTTCCATATCTTCGACATCTTTATTCAAAATAACTTTTTGCTGCCAGACGGCTACTGCAGAGCTTGCCGTCCAGTATAGGGCCAAGGAACCCGGAAATGTAGCAGCAAAGAATCCTGACAACAATGGAAAAAAGAAGCGCATGTTTCTACCCATAGCCGCATTGATTTCTGATTGAGAGTTTTTTTTGCCCTGGGACTCTTCTTTTAATATTTGCCTAAGTGTCTTTGAGTCTTTTTGCTCCGGCATTAGCTGCTTGGACTGATAAAACTGCAGGATTACAGCGCCAATCGCAAGAACAAGTAATGGAATATATACGCTTCCGTTACTGATTGCGGTTTTTGATAGATCGATAAAGCCAAAAAGGGTTTGCTGAAACTCAACGTTTCCGTTGATTATGTCCGGCAAAATACCTAGTTTCTTAATGAATCCGTAGGTAAAGTCCGTAAAGTGGCTTGGGTCGTTAGTGATTTTCCGCATTCCCTGAAACAGGCCGATAAGTATTGGGATTTGTACAAACAAAATCCCAATCGAGCTAAATGGATTGATTTCTCGTTCTTTATAAAGCTCCATTAGAAGTTGAGATTCTTTTTGTTTATCACCTTTGCTCTTTTGCTTTATTTTTTGTATTTCAGGCTGAAGTTCACGCATAGCCCGACTGTGGTGAAGTTGTTTTTTAACAAGCGGCCACATTAGTACCCTTATTAATATTGTAAAGATAATAATTGCCAACCCAAAGTCATGCCCGGGAATCACGGCATAAACAAAAACGAGCAAATTAAAAATAGGTTGGACTATAAAAGTTTCCCACATACTGAAATATATAATAACGCATAAACTGAAAACTGAAAATTAGCAATCAGCAACTCAACTAGCAATTGGGAATTGGAAAATAGGAACTAGTTAGAAGTTATAAAGTTCCTAAAGCTATCAAGCCCATAAAGACTTACCATTTCTCATTTGCCACTTCTCAATTATCAATTAACATTCATTGGTTCAATAAAACATTTATCATTATTATATTAAAGTATCTCATTAGTTAAATGACTAAATAAATGGCAACTGGTAAATGATAAATAGGAACTAGGAATTGGCAATTAGGAAATAGAAAATAGTATATTTTTAAAAACTAATTACTAGTTTCTAATTGCTGTTTTCTAATTTCTATACTCTATAAGATCTAGTGTGTTAGTCGAACACGGCTTTTTAGTTTTCGCGCCTTAATAACGGCCCGGCCTGCTTTTGTAGCCATGCGCGCCCTAAAACCGTGCACCTTTTTCTTGTGTCTGACTTTTGGTTGAAACGTTCTCTTTGGCATAACTTGTGTTAGTTTACTTTAATTATTTATAAGTGACAAACTCTAGTAAATTATATCAACTTTTCCACAGTAATCAACAAGGTTTCCACATAATAACTGGGGTGGCTTGTTTCTGTGTACAAATTTACCCTTGTTGTTTTTTGCTGATTCACAAAAACACATTTTTGGGTTGTGGAAAAATTAGAAGTTTGTGTATATTCTATTAGTATAAGTTTATTTTTGGATGGAGGGAGATGGATAACGCCGTTTGGCATACTGTTTTGGGTGAAATTGAGTTGACTGTGTCCAGAGCGACTTTTGCGACTTGGTTTAAAAATACGCACTTTTTAGGATACGATGGCGGTAATGTTCGTGTTGGTGTGCCTAATGTTTTTGCTAAACACCAGCTGGAAGTAAAGTTTAATCAGCAAATAGTCGGAATCTTAAAAAAGAATGGGGTTAAATTTGAGTCAGTCGAGTATATAATTCATTCTTTACCTTCAAAGAAATCAACCGGTTCAAGTTATTTAAAAAGTAATTCAACTTTAGCTTCCACATTATCTTCAAGTAATAAATATTCCCTCGCTTCAAGCAAGCTAACAAAAAAAACTCCTCACACGCTTAATAGAAGATATACTTTTGATGAGTTTATTGTTGGGTCCGGCAATGATTTGGCTTATACGGCCTGCCAAGCAATTGTTAAATATCCGGGTACAAAATATAATCCCCTTTTTGTTTATGGTGGAGTCGGCCTTGGAAAGACACATTTAATCCAGGCCGTGGGTAATGCGGTCTTGGACAAAAACCCTGACGCGAAAGTCTATTACATTAGTACGGAGACATTCGTTAATGAGTTTTTGGAAAGTATTAGATTTAAGAAAAAATCATTTTCTGGAAAATACCGAGATGCTGACGTTTTGATAGTTGACGACATGCAGTTTATTACAGGAAAAGAAAAAACCCAGGAAGAATTTTTCCATACTTTTAACGCCCTGCATCAAGCAAACAAGCAAATCATTATTTCCAGCGATAAACCGCCAAAGGCAATCCCTACTTTAACAGAAAGGTTACGATCCAGGTTTGAGTGGGGAATGACTGTTGATATACAACCGCCGGATTTTGAAACTAGAGTAGCTATTTTACAAACTAAGGCAAATGTAAGTGGCGTTACTTTACCGCCGGACTGTGTAGAGTATTTAGCGACTCATATCCAAACAAATATCAGGGAGCTAGAGGGCGGGTTAAACCAACTACTAGCATATTGTGAGATGCGCGGTATAGAGCCAGATCTTCAGATCGCCATGGGGTTAATTGAAAACACCAGGTCACGACCTCGACACATTACTCCGAAACAAGTTATAGAGAGAACCGCTAGACATTTTCAGCTTGATCTTGATGATATTTTGGGGCCAAAGAGAGATAAAGATATTGTTCTGCCGCGTCAAATCGCAATGTATCTGCTTCGAAGCGAATTACACCTCAGTTTTCCTAAGGTGGCTAAAGAACTGGGGAGAAAAGACCACACAACCGCTATACATTCGGTTGACAAAATAGAAAAAAATATAAGACTAGATCAAATAATTAGACAGCATGTAAATGAGATTAGGGATAGAATTTATGCTTAATAGTTGTGTGAAACTTGTTGAGAGTTTGTGTATAAGTTTTAAGGATTTTAAAAAGTTTGGAATTTTAAAATTTATATGTGGAATAAACATGGTTTATTCACAAACTTATTCAGGACTTTTAAATAGTTTTTTCTCAGCTTTTTCACAAAAGAATAAAGATTTTTCAGATGTAATTTTTAGTAATCCACAAAATTTACAAAAACTACTATTACTACTACGAAGTTTTAATTTAATTAATATTTATGGAGAAAATTTATGAAACTTTCCACCACGCAAGAAAACCTTTCAAAAGCACTTAATATTGTCTGTAGAGTCGCTGGCAGCAAAACTACTTTACCGATATTAGCGAATATAATGCTTAAAACCGTAAAAAACAGGCTTCAAATATCAGCAACTAACTTAGAAGTTGCTATCACTCAATTTATTGGCGGAAAGATTGACAGTAATGGTTCTATAACCGTACCAGCAAGGTTGATGAGTGACTTTGTGTCTAGTCTTCCTAAAGATACAATCAATATGGAGCTTGAAAAAAACAAACTACATATAAAAACCAAACAATACCAATCAACCATTAATGGAATAGCGGCTGATGATTTCCCTTCTATTCCAAAACTCCAAAATAAAAATACTATAAAAATTCCAATTTCAGATTTAAAAAAGGCTCTGCAACAGGTTATATTTACAGCTTCAAATGACGATTCCAGACCGGTACTAACGGGAGTGTATTTCTCCTCACAAAATGGAAGGCTGTTTATTACAGCAACAGACAGCTATAGGTTAGCGGAAAAACAAATAATAAAAATCCAAGAAAACTTATCTTGCATCGTGCCTGTGAGTTCACTTCAACACCTACTTCGAATTTTAAGTGAAGACATAGAGGAAAATGAAGTAAATATTTCTTACGACCAAGCACAAATCCTGTTTACCTTGCAAGACATAGAGCTTGTTTCAAGATTAATAGACGGGCAATATCCAGATTATCAGAGGCTTATACCATCTAAAAGTGACGTCAACATTACATTAAACAGAGAGGATTTTATAAACATTACCAAAGTCGCGAGTTTATTTGCAAAAGAGAGCGCAGGCAGTATAACGATATCTGTTTCGGAAGAAGACCAAGAAGTCTCTATAACATCAGTGGCTTCACAAGTCGGTGAAAATATATCCAGAGCAGAAGCAAAAATTAAAGGTAGCGGTGAGGTTACACTAAACTCGAGGTATTTACTGGAGGCTTTGAACGCCATTAATGACGATAAAGTAACATTTAGGTTTAGCGGAAAGATTAGCCCGTGCGTGCTAACCCCAGCTGATTCAAAAAACTCAGACTATCTTCACATTATAATGCCTCTGAAAAGCTAGGCCACCAGGAGTTAGGAATTAGCAATTAGAAAACAGGAAATAATAAAATTTTAAATAATAAAATAACATCTTTTAAAGATCTCGAGACATGGAAGCAGGCGCATAATCTTGTTAAATTAATATATGAGATCACAGATAATTTTAATAGGGCTGATATGTTTGGAATTACATCTCAAATGCAAAGATCTTCTCTCTCAGTATCTTCAAATATAGCCGAGGGGTTTGGCCGCCAATCCAAAAAAGACACTCTACACTTTTATATAATGGCAAGAGGGTCATTAACAGAGCTACAAAATCAGCTGATTGTTTGTAGAGACACAAATAAAATTTCTACCGAACAATATGTCGAACTGGAGAAACAATCTGTTCTTACTCATAAACTATTACATGGATTAATAAGATCAACAGACAGGAACAATACTAGTGATAACTAATTTCTTTTTCCTAGTTCCTGTTTCCTAGTAGGAATAATGTATTCATCTCTTCGTCTTCAAAACTTTAGGTCATATAAAGACTACTCTTTAGAGTTGGGGCCTGGTGTAAATATAATTGTTGGGCCAAATGCCAGTGGAAAAACCAATCTGCTAGAGGCGCTTTACGTTATTTCAACCGGAAGATCCTTTCGTGTAAAAGATGAGGATCTAATAAATTTCAATTCTGATTGGTCTAGGCTTGACAGTCGTTACGGAAGCACAGAGAGGGTCATTAAAATTGCAAGAAACAACGGTCGCCTTAACAAAACACTTACGATAGATGATTTACCAAACAATAAGATAAAACCAACCAATCTTATACCAATAACTCTGTTTGAGCCTCAAGATCTAAGGTTGTTTGGCGATCCCCCCGAAGCTCGTCGGAATTACCTGGATTCAATAATCGAGCAAATCGACCCAAGTTATCACAACACCAGGCTAAGATATAAAAAGGTACTTTTCCAGCGAAACCAATATCTTAAAAAAAATATTCATTCAAAAAAAGACGATATATTTGTTTGGGACCTACAGCTTAGTAGTCTTGGTTCTGTTATTTCCAAAAAAAGGGAGCATATCATAAACCAAATCAACAAAACATCAGGTAAAGTTTATAGCCTAATAAGTCAAAAAAAATCAGAACTAAAAATTGTTTATAAGCCAAACTTGTCGGCGCAAGACTATTCGACAACTATGCTTAATCTTCTGAGCAAGGACCTGGAACAAGACACATTGAGGGGTTTTACCAGTATTGGGCCACATCGAGATGATTTTGAGGTATTTTTAAATAAAAACAACGTTTTATCAAGTGCTTCCAGGGGTGAAACTCGAACAATTATTCTTGCGCTAAAGCTTATTGAGCTATCAATACTGGAAGATCTAACGGCGCGAAAACCTCTTTTATTGCTGGACGATGTTTTTAGTGAACTTGATGGAGCCCGCCGCCAAGCACTTACCAAATATCTAAAAGATTACCAAACTATTATCACCACAACCGACGCCGACGCCGTTCTGGACCACTTTATGTCTGATTACAAAGTCATTCCTTTATAAGCGCCCTAATCCACCACTCCTTCACTATTTTGAGAAAACCCTGGATTGTCTAATTCATTATCCGCCGGTGAAAATATTATGTTCATTTCTGAGGAATTAATACCGTTTGAATTTAGGTAATCTAACGCTTTTTGCCTGTAAGTTTTGGTGTTCGATACATATTGAGGAAATTGCGAATCTCTATTTAAGATTGCATTAGTGGTAATTAAAAGAGTAGGCTTGTCGCCAAAATGTACAACATCAATGTTATATTCGTTGTTTTGAGTTGGTAAGCTAGTAGAAATTGTCTCTTCAACCCCACCACTATTATTTGGCTCCAAGATTATTTTATATATCCCAGTTTCATTGGAGGCATTCCTTCGAGTGGTTATATATATAGCATTCATCTCTGGCGCACTATAAGCATTGGTAATATCATATTCATTAACAGTAGCCTTAATAATTCTTTTTGAGTAACCCGAAGACAAATCAAACTTCCACAAACCCTCTTCGTCGGAATAAAGTATTTCAGAACCCGATCGCCAAAACATAAAATGTACCGGAGAGTGTACTTGTTTTACTATGGCGTTGTTATTGTCTGTGTCGATTACAGTCATTAGGCCTGTATTTGTGACATAAGAGAAATACTTACTATCACCTGACCAACTGGCACCAAAAATCGGTGTTTGAAAATCCGCCTTTGCCCCTGTGGACACATTAATAATTGAACTGGTTGAGTTTGCCTCTTCTTGCGCATCGGGTGTCTCGCTTGCGGAATAAATAAAAATCTTATTGTTCTTTAGCTTGATCTCGTCTATATAACTGGGCACTAAACCTAAATCCTTGGGTTGCTTGTCTTGAACCCCGTAAAACACCAATATCCTGCTATCAATAGTTATGACTGCAAAGGAATTATTGTCAGGGTCAACACTAAAGTCTTTGTATCCAATCACATCTCCTTCGTCCCAATCCCCTTCACGCTCCAGTATAAGACTAGATTTTTCGCTGGTCGCATCAAAGTAATGCAATGAGCCATATTTATCCAGATACAACGAAGAGCCATCGTTGAACCATTCCGAATCTTGCACAATGCCATCTCCGCCAATTCGCCTTGGTTGATAATGATTTTTGAGTAATTCATAAAAATAATCGTCGTCACTTTTTTGATATCGCAGAACATCGTTTGATGCAAAAACACTGTCAGCTTCTTTGTTGATTACAACTTGCTTTTGCGCAAAACTATAAGGAGGAGTGTCCACGACAGATTTACTGGAACGCTTCGCACTAATAATAATTTCATTTATTTGCCCGTCTGGTTTCTCGACCCTTATTTCATATTCCCCCGGGCGTACCCGCATATTGGCATTTTCTTTTTTTATTTCGCTTTGATCACTTATTAATCCATTTTGTGAGAGCCTAGCGACTTTAATAAGCGACCCCTTGTCATGGGTTGTTATTTCAATCTTTGCCTTTAGAAAAAAATTATCTATAACTAAAAAAACTATAATCAACACAAGCGTTAACAACACTGCAAAAACAAGTACGCGTTTCTTGTTGCTCATACTTTGCATTATAAACCTCCTTCCAACAAATATTGTTATGGTAATTTTTCATAGGTTTCATATAATTTTGTAGGCAACTGTATCTTGTCGCTACCTTGTCTAAATAACGCCTGGTTTTCTGAAGGGCAACTTTCTCGTTTACAGGGTGGCCGCTTTTGTCCGGTGGCGGCATCAATGTGTAAGTGGGCTGAACCGCAGCCATTGCTTGCGGATCCTACTACGCCAATCTGGTCGCCAGCATTTACAGTTTGACCTTCTGTAACGGTTAGACCGTCAAAGGATAAGTGGAGATAAGACACAACTACATCATTCTCTTGATTGTAGACTTCTACTAATCTTCCAGGACACTTATCTTCACCAAAACGCGTAACAGTACCACCTATTGATGCCAAAACTGGGGTCCCTGGAGTTGCCATAATGTCGTGAGCAGCATATGGATGGCCCCCCTCGCTCATTTTTCCATCTTTAAATTGCCCACCATTTTGAGATTCCATATCTGCTTTTGTGGTGTCTAGAGGAAACACAAAGTCCCCAGTCCCTACTTGTTGACCACACTCATCAGTAGCGCCTGCTCCCCCAAGCAGAGCCATGATTGTCATTGCGCCGGCTTGTTTATTTACTTTTCCCTGAGTGCTACCTGGCTCAGATGCATTGCCTGGCCAAACCATGCCTTCTCCGTCACCCCCAGCATGCTCAGCATCATAATAATTCATAGCATATGGTGATGTGTCTGGGTCTTGATTAACCCTCTTGTACATAAATCCTCTATTGTAAGCAACAAAGGCATCGCGCATTTCCTCAAAACTTGATGTGGCCGTCAATTCAATTCCGTATACCATTTTGGCCATTTCCTTTAAATGTTGTGCTCCGCGCTTATAGTTTTCGGTCTTATCTGTGGGCCATACATCGTTGCTATCTGGGTTTGATGATCCTAGTGGTTCACCAGAACCAATAGAAGCCCCAGGGTCATTGCCTGCTTCTCTATAATGTAGTGCAGCTAACATTTGCCATGGTATATTTTCTGCCTCCGCAGCTTCCTGATAATTTGGCTGAAGTTCTTTTATTGTTCCCTCTACTTCACTAAAAAGCTGTTTGCCTTTATCAGTAACAGAACTTCCGCTGAAATCAGCGGAACCGGCTTGGTTCTCTGGTGTTGTTCCAGCTCCTGGTGAAGGAGTCGCGCCCGGAGTATTTGTAGACTGAGTTTTGTTTAGCTCCTCTCTTACCTGGGCCATAAATGTAGCTCCAGGGTCGCTATTACCCGGGTTTGCTTCATAATGACCAAAAACTCCTTTTTTTCCAGCTCTATCCGCTATATTTTGGATATTATATTTTGCCATTAGTTCTTTCACGACTCCGATTACGGTTTGAAACTGTGTAGGGTTTGAGAGTAGAGCATTTTCATCCATGCCCTCAATTTCTATACCAATACTGACATCGTTCCATCCCTGGTCAGCCATAGTTTGCATTGGCCGAGTTTCCAAAGTATTGGTAAGTTGAAATAACTTTCCAGACGCATTTATAAACAACTGTACCCATCTACCGTTTGGGTAACCTGCTTCAACACGACTCTTTAATACATCAATAAGTTTTGTTGGAGGATCTCCATAATTATCACCCTGAGTAAAATGGAGCATTATCGCAGTTGGTTTGATCTGTCGCGTTTCTGAAAATGACCCAGTCATTACCTGAGCTTCTTCCAGAAAGTTTGTGTTTTGCTCATTGGCTGCTTCCGTACTTCCACATTCGTCAATGTCATAAAAATACGTGCCGCCATCATATAGCTTTTTTTGATCTTCGGACAATACGGCATAAGCAGGGATAGCATTAAAAAATAAGAACCCCAAAGCCACCACTAAAAAAATGACTCGATTTGAATGTTTAAATAAGTTATTCACTGCCCTGTGCCACACCTGTTAGCCATTGGTGCCGGATCCCAGTGCCATGGCTCATATGAATACTGTTTAAATCCAAATGATTCAGCGTTCTTCTCGAGCCATACCCATCCCGGGTCTCCTGGAGCTCTAGCTCTCCCACTACAACTAGTTTTTGACCCACTCGCCGAACCTCCCATTTTTCCTCCTCCACCCGTTGCTAGAAAATCAATGGCGGTACCAGTTTGATGTAGCGATTGCCCTGGTTTAGCACACAAACCTCCATCACCAGTTCCGCCGCACGAATCGGCCAACCTAAAGGAACTGGATGAGTTAAGTTGAATACCTTCAGCCTTTGCTTTTTCGCCCAAAGCTTGCCATGCTCCGGAAACCCTGGAATTGACTGTTGCCCCACCTGGCGTTTCGTTACCACTCGCATCGTTTCCCTCCCCCCCTATGCCACTCAGCCTGCACAAACGTATAACAAGGGGACCCGCGCTCTTTTTTAGGTCTCCGGTGTACTTTGTCTCCACTACACCCAAATCGGATGTGCCAGCAGCACATGGTACGGAATCTGAATTTTCACCTATGTCGCCTACGATGCCACCATCATTAGTTCCCATTGCTTCTGAAGAACTGCTTTCTACACCTAAATTCGCGCAAGCGCTATCGTCTATACTCTCATAACAAGCCATTGATTCGGCCACATAGCTGTCCATTACGAAAAACCTAAATCTTAAATAATCTTCATTATTTCTATCATCAAAACACTGGTCGGGAAGCTTTCTGTAGTCCATTGATTGTCCGGTTGTAATCTTAAATTCCGGAGCTGGTGACATTGAAATACCGAAACAATCCTTATATTTATCATAGAGATTTTGGATTTGCTCATCGCTCATAGAATTCATATTTTCTATTGGGTTTGCTACAGTTGGATTATCAAGCTCTTCTAAACTAAAACCATATTTGGAAAAACTGTATTCGTACTCTTCCTGAGCGTGAACCTTTCTTACGAAAGGAAGGTTTGAAAATGCTGAAGAAAATAATGAACTCGGTGTTTTGAATACGGAAGAGACCATTCCACTGTAAGACACAGGAGCTTGTCTGTAAGCGAAAGACATTAATGAACGAGGGTTGGAAAGCGAGAAGGTTCTATACACAAACCCTTGTTCTTTTGCTATTCTGCTTATTTCTGCGTCTCTAACTTCATCCAGTTCAGCGGTTTCCTCTGGAGTTAATTTTCGCCCTCCTAACGTAACCGCTTGTTCGTTAGCAAATAGGCGCGTCCCGTAATTAAATGCGTTACCAAGGTCTGAACCCGTAAGGCTTTCAAGGTTGACTAATTTTTTACCAAAAGTTTCTATGACAAAGTCAAGTAACTTGGGAAAGAAAAATGCACCCGCAACTTCACCCAGAACCGTACTTGCTATTTTCCCTGCTCCGGTAGCAAATTCGGCTGCCGTAACTGCCCACTGAAATGCAGTGTTCTCAACTATTTTACACCCAATGCCCACACCAGGAATTGAGTTTATTATCTCAAGTACTTTATTTTGCTCGTCAGGGGGCTGTAAGTTTGCTGGCATATCAGGCCCAGTAAGCTCTTGCCCTAATTCCCCTTGTATACTCCTCGCGTTACTCCATGTCCTTTCATTGGACTCTTTTGATTCATCATAAAGCTTATTGGCGTAATACCCTAAAGAATCTAAATCAATATCATGGCCAGCTTGCGCCTGACTACCAAGAGCCATAAACTCACCACCCAGACGCATCAGCGGTAAGATTAAGTTTGGGTGAGCTGTAGAATCAATAGCCTCAATAACCCCCTTAATTGCGCATAAAGCACTGGCGATTCCTACTGCTCCAAGAGCCGCAAATCCACCCTTTTTAAAATCTGATTTTATATCTTCTAGTGTGTCTGGGTTTTTCGCACCACCAGCCGCTGCATCATCGTCGGCATTTGGTGTTTTGTTTCCGTCCTTATCCTCATCGCCATCCCCAACATAATCTGGTTTATCGTCTGTCTGCCCATTGGAAAGCGTGTCGTCTCTCTTTTTCTTTATTTTTTCCCAAACGTCAGAAAGCTTTTCATCCACCTTTCTGTCTAACTTTTTAATGGGATGAAGAGTGATACCAGCCTTTGCTTTCAAGGGGCGTCCTAGCATGGATGAAGCGATGCGGCCAGGGAAGGTCTTTGCCATAAATTTGTTTCTAAATTTGGAGAATTTTCTAGTAGAAAACATACTCTCGAACTGGGTTCTATCTATGTCTACAGCATTGCCATTAATATCAGCGTCGATATCAAACTCAGATTTAAGTTGTTTTTGAATTTCCTCTGGGCTTTTGCCTCCGCTATCAAACGCATCGGGGTCAATTTTGACCTTATCTAAATAACCAGCCCTATTATATTCGAACTCTATTCCACTTGCCTTAAGCTTTGTTTCGTATCTTGTGGCAATAGCGTTTTGCAAAACAGTAAGTCGCCTGCCAGCCTTGTCGTTTGGATTTCTCATATATCTAATAAGCCTAGTTCCTCTATTTGCGATGGCTTCGTCATTTGAGAATAAATGAAACTGTTGTAGTAATTGAGAAATGTGAATAAATTGAAGGGGGCCGTGCAAAAAGCTGAACCCAAACATGGTTAGGCCGACAATTCCGCCACCAATGCCTCCGCCAATGATTTTCTTTTTGTGCCGCGCGTACCATTTTCCGGATTTGCCATCAGAATCGTCATCATCTTCTACAACTTTTAATCCAGCATCCCTAGAGCTGGCTCCTCCGCCTTGTCCTTCGCCTTCAATGGAGTGCAGCTTCGCTCCCCGCCCGGTGTACTTAAAAGAATCTGCTTCCTCCGCTTCCCTCAGGTTACCACTTGGCGTACCATCACCCTTTCCACCCCCATGAATAACTTTTAATTTTGGTCTTTCATGCGGGTTAAACTCTGGGTCGTATTTTCTAGCTGGTTCTGCCATTTTTACTGCCTCCTAAAAAATCTCTCCAGAAGCACCTTGATTGATTACTTGGTTTGGTTGAGTATTCTGAGAATGAAGATTGGTTGCGAGCTCTTGTATTTGTTGTAACTCGCTAGGGTTAGTAGTGATCAACGACTGTTCTGTTGGAGAAGCGACAATCTGTAAATGCACATGGTTTTGCCCGGCGAACAACAAACCTTGACCGACAGGGAATTGGCTAAGACGCTTCTTTTCTTCGCTAGTAAGCTTAAATACCTCAGCCAGAACATCCACAGAAGAAGTAGACTGCTTCAGTAAAAGCTGCATAGACGAGTTGGCCACAACCGCGCGGCCTAGTTTTGAACCCATAAAATCTTCAACATCCTGAGAAATTGTAGTCAAACCCAAACTATATTTTCGGGCTCTTTTTGCCAGGCTAAACATAAACTGAGCTGAATCCTCGTAACGCATAAGTTGCCAAGCCTCGTCTATGATAAGGAGGCGTCTTTTTTGGTCGGTCTTTGTTTTATTCCAAATATAATTTAGGACTATATACATTGCCACAGGGCGCAGTTCATCTTCGAGGTCGCGAATGTTAAACACAGCCAAAGAGTTATTGATATCAATATTTGATTGCTGGGAAAATATTCCGGCAAACGTGCCCGATGTGTATTTCCGCAGTCTTTGCGCCAGTTGCGGGCCAGTTCCCTGCATGTGCAAAAGGGTTTGATAAAGATCATTCATTGTTGGCGGGGGTGTATTGTGAGTAAGCGGGTCGCTGGTTATTCCTGCTTTAGCATAAGTTTCGATTAAAGCTTGATCTAGGTCTGCTTCTTCAACAGGGCTAAGTGCTGGCCCTAAAGACTCTCCGCCGGAAAGTTGTGCTTGGGCTCCACCCATCATCAATCTAAGCAACCCGTGCAGGGTGATGAGGTTTGACCTGAGCGCGTTATCTGCCTCTTCTTCGTCAATGACCCTTGGCAGGTCAAACGGATTGATTCGAGTTTGTGAATTTAAAGACAACCTTACATAAGCACCGCCGACCGCGTCACACAACCTTTGGTATTCATTTTCCGGATCTACCACTATTACTTCCGCGCCAAACATCATGGTTCTTAGAGCCTCGAGTTTAACGGCGAAAGATTTTCCGGCGCCGGACTTTGCGAATACTACCGAGTTAGCATTTTCCAAAGTAAATCTGTCAAAAATCACTAAACCGTTGTTGTGCATATTAATTCCATAAAGAATCCCAGACTCTTGCGTTAAATCCGCGGAGGTAAACGGAAAGGTAGTTGAAAGGGCTCCGGTATTTAAATTGCGTTTAATTTGCAAAGTGTCAAATCCTTGTGGCGCGGTAGAGCTGAGCCCCTGCTCCATCTGGACGGTGGCAGCTTTTGAATAAACCAACTGTTGGCCCAGTATTGTCTCGATTTTATGCTGGATATACTCTAGCTCCTCGAGAGAAAAGGCATAGATCGTTATATATAAAGCAAACCTAAAAAATCTTTCTTCTCCTACCTGAAGTTTATCGCGAAGCTCCTCGGCATCTTGGATGGCTGCTTGCTTGCCCGGGTCCCTAACCCTGCCTTTTTCGGAGTCAATTTGTATAGAAGCTTCAAGCTGGCCAACTTTTTTGCGTAAATTCTCAAGTACAATTTGACTTTCAACAGGATATATAAACATAGATATATCGGTTTCTTCGTCGATATTTATAAGGGGTGACATCCATCCGGTGTATAGTTGCCTGGGATAGCCGAAAATATAGAGGGTTCTTCCATATTTGGTTCCTAGTTTGAAGTGCCCCGACTCGAGCTCTATCGAACTAGGAGCGATGAAATCTCGAAGCGCGGTAATGCCTTTTTGAAACGCTTCCTCAACCTCTATTTGCTCACGAGCTCGTTGCTCGGCAGCAACATCAACCGGTTCTGGTTTAACGGATTTAAACAAGCCCATTCTAATTCCCCCTCTGGGTGTAAATTTTCATTTTCCATTCGCTGTACAGCGAACCAATTTTCAAAAACTGCTCCATTAACCAGTCAACACAAACTGAAAACTGAGAACTGAAAACTGAGAACTGGCCAATGTGATTTGTGATTTGTGATTTCATAACTAATTCCCTTCTTGCAAATTCTTTCTAGGGGCTTCACCTTGGCCTTTAGTAACAATGGGGGTGCTGAGTTCGTCGTAGTTTTTTAGCTCTTCAGTGCTGGATGTGCCTGGGTTATAGAACGAATAATAAAGCTCAATTAACTCTTCGGTACTAAGCGGAACCGCTTGAATGCCTACATTAATCAAACTATTTACAACGCCTTGGACGCGATTTTTTAGCTCAGTCTTTGCTTTCTCGAGGTCTTGTTGATTAATATCTATAATCCTGGTAGTTTTTTTGAATTTAAAAATACTAAACACTTCATTCACAGCTTTTTTGCCCTTATTAAAGGCTTGCTTTGGATCAATAACTGGTGAGTACGGTACGACAATGTAAAACTTTTTATCCATGATATTTGTTTGCTGCACTAGGTCCGTGATGAAGTAAATATAATCTTCCATTAATAGCGACAAAAGCATGTTTTCTTGGTCGTTTTTGGCTTTTTCCAGTTTCTCCAAGTATGGACGCATGTCGACTTTCTGAGAACGCATAAATATTTGAACTGTAAAATATAGCGAATTAAGAAACGATTGATATGCGTATTCAACCGCTTCTCTCTCCTGTGGATTCATTAAGTCAAAGTTGATTGACTGAGCCATAATGACCGAACGGTAACTTCCATCATTCATAATGACGAGCCCGTCGCGAATTTCGGCAATATCAAGATTGTTTTGAGTGCTGTTTTTATTGACGTTGGCAGGAACGACAGGTGCCCTTGCCGATGGTTTGATTTGTGGATTTTGAACGGCTGGCCTCTCCTGCGGAATGCTTTGAGGATTAAATTGTTGAGAGGGCGCAGGTTGTTGTGTTTGGGCGTCTGGTGCCTGCGTCGTCGGCTGAGATTGTACCGACGCGCCTTGAGACATTTGCTGATATGAGTTTTGATTCTGTTGATTAGGATCCATTGGTTCTCATTTTGCTAGAGAACAAACACTAACGTAGCGGTATTTCTCCGTCACCTTTGAGTATATGTTCTGCCTCGTGGGCGACAGTGCTTACAGTTAGGTCGTCTCTATGTGCTAACGAGTCAAGTATATCAGTTGCGGCTTTCTCTGTCATTGTGCTTGTGGCTATAGAACTAACTTTCTTTTCTTTTTTTATATTTTGACGGTCAGCATAAGGAGAAACTACTTTTTGTTGCATCTTAGGGTATGGGCTAAATAAGGGTGATGTTTCCTCTTGGGTTGGGTAACTTTGCGCCTGGGGGAGCGAGTTGGGCCTAACTGACATGGGGTTTTTGCCAGAGAGCTGTTGCTCTATTTGCTGCCGTGATTTTGCCGCACTTTCATTAATAAGGCTAGACATATTGCTGGCGGCTTGTGTGCTTTCTATATCCGTAACATCATCACTTACAACCATGCCCACCGGCTGTGGTATTTGGGGAAGTTCATTAATTGCGATCAAACGATCTTCGTCATTTGAACTTGAAAGCTGCATAACATTTTTTGTCGACCATCCATGCGTATCCATGACAAGAGCCAGGTTTTTTAGCTTGCTCCTGGCTTCGCTTTTACTGAGACTGTTAGGGTTTATTTTTTCTTTTTTTGGCGCTGTTATGTTAACTAGCTCGACTATTCCATCCTGGCTCCAAGTTTTTTTCCTGGGCAAAAGCCAAAATCGCAAGAGTGCGGCTAGATATATTTCCACTGGCTGATCTTCTCGTCGAAAAACTGCCAGGAAACCGAAAAATAGCGCGAATGGCAGGGGCAAGGATATAAGTGCGGGGTGGACTTGGAAAAACACAAAAGTTAAATATCCAAAAAAAACGGCTATTAATGCAAAAATAAACTGCTTGAAAGTCAATGGGCCAACAAGCTTATCTTCAGCCTCAACATCCTGAATCACCTTATAAGTAGCCATAAGGATTAGTATATAGTATGGAGTATAGAGTATGAAGTATGAAGTATGGGCGTTGGAAAATAGCAATTGGGAACTAGCAATTGGCAATTAGAAACTGGAAATTAGTTTTTAAAAATATACTATTTTCTATTTTCTAATTGCTATTTTCCAATTGCTAGCCCCCGTTCCCGCCGAACATAGACCTATAGGCATCTATAAATGAGCGCATTTCGCGTACAGCTTCCTGGGCGGATTGGGTATATCCAAGTGGCTGGTTTGTATCTGGGTCTCTTTCTGTACCAGTCATGGTTCTTTCGGTTGCCTGAACTGCTTTTTCGTAGAGTCCTCTTACTTGCAACCCAAAATCTGAATTTAAGTCAATTCCCTCAAGGTCGTGACTCTCAATCATGCCACTGGTAGCGTAGCGCCAAAATGATCCGCTTTGCCGCCCAAGCGCGTATGAATCTACGGATCTGTCAACAAACTCTGTCATACTCTTAAAGCTTTTAACTAGCTTTTGAGGAGGCAAGTTCATAGGAGTGGGAACTGAAGCATCGTGAGCTGGCCTCTGAGCTTTAAAGTAATCGCCACGGTCATAAAATTTGTGTTGAAGCTGAGTGTCTTTGTTGTTATACCAAACACCCTCGGCAATTTCGTTTTTAACATCTGGCTCCCATTTGCTGGCACGTAATCCTTCCCAAACTCGGGTTTGGTCTTCCTCAGTCAGAGATTTACTCATTGCATAATTTAATGCAGCCTGAAGTTTGCCGCGGCTTATGCCATGGCTTTTTACCTGAGCCATCAGCTCGTCATTATAGAAGTCGCTTTTTGTGGCAAGGCCAGCTTCTTCCCACCTGCCTTCAGCACGATTATAACTTCCCAGCATGGCAGCGCCATTTCGGGTCATAATGCTTCCGTCGGGGTTATATAAAAAGTGCTTACCCATCTTTAAATAACCCGAATTTGCTGTTCCGCCATCAGCAGTACCAATTTTGGTGCCCTTATACCGTCCGCCTCCAGTCATTGCTATTGCGCGCACCACATCATCGTGTCCGGTTCCAATAATCTCGCTTGCCCATTTTTGCCCCTCGCTCAAATCGTTAATTAAACCAGCGCGGTTATTAATTCCGGGTACTCTGTTCATCAAAGTTCTAACGGGTAAGTAACGACTGTTTGGTATTCCCATAAATCTTTTTTCTCCACGCATGGCTCGGCCGATCTCCCTGGATCTGTGAGACCTAACCTTGCTTCTGAGAGAATTTGGATCTCTATGGTCGCCTTTAACTTTATCCCCAGCGCCTCTAAGGACATTACCCAGCGCAGCGACACCCGCGCCAGCCCATTTAAACGTTGCGGTCATGAGGAAAAACGGCGCGAAGGTCGCGATAAAACCTATTGAAGTATCCACAAAATTTGTGTTTTCTCCAGCAATAGCCAAACGGCCCATTAGTTGACCGGCAGAGATAAGCACCACGATTATTGGGTACATAAGCAAAGCTTTAAAAAATATACTCCACCAGGTTTTAAAATATTGCTCGGTGTTTGGGAGGATCCACAAAACAAATGCCACCGGCGCGACGACCATTAATGAAATAATGATTAGATTTCTGAGGATTAAGACTACAAAAAGAATAATTAGGCCTGTGATTCCAGCCAGGAACAATGCCAAAAAGAAATAATAAAGCGCATAGCCAATAGCAATAACACCCGGAATAGCCAAAACATTAGTGAGCATAATGTCAAAGGCTTCATTTCCGCTTATGCCGGTTTCGGTAAATAATTTATTGCCGTTGTTACTAAAAAGTCCGGAAATTTCAAACTGAGCCATTCCATCCAATGGAGCCATGACTAGCTGGCCCACTCCCGCGCCAAGCGTATTAACCATATTAACTGTTAGCGTTACGACCACGAAAGACAGTTGAATAAGAATAGAGCCAATTAAAAGTCGTGGTAGCATTTTTTTAACATTGTATGTTTCAAGGATAGAACCCGTTGCCTGGGCGTAAATTATAAACATAAACACGATAATGATGGCCACGTTTGCCAAAACGCGAAAACCATTCCAGACTTTTTCCAAAGAGTCTCCATATTTGTCTAGGTCAAGTTCAAGCAAATTAAAAACGACATTTTCCATCAACCACCTCATGGCGCTGTAAATTGGGCGCAAGACGGCGCACAGTAGCCAGCCCACCGGACCGGCATTGCTTTCACAAGTACTCTCTTGCGGTTTGTTATCTGTGCTTAAAACCTCCGTATTTGAAATTGAAATTGTTTGAGGCGGACCGATTGCGATGCAGGGTTGCCCGTCTCGATACACATAGAGCGCTCCAGAAGCGGGGTTGTTTGCTGATATAACAATTTCGTTCGGGCAGGTCACACCAGACTGTGAGCGAAATTTTTGTCTGTCGTCGCTGGTTTGTTTATATTTTTCGTTACCCCAAATGATGGTTTGTGAGTCCGCCCACCTCGGGCTTGAATTGTTTTGAGCGCTAACGGGACCAGAAAAAAGAAAGGTGTTTAAAATTGCAAAAACAAAGAACGCAGACAAAACTGTGCCGGAAAACTTGCTGAATTTACCCCATTTTTTCGGGGCGGCAATTTTCATTTTTCCATATTTCTCCGTTGTTATTCACCTAAAAGGCGATTTATTTCGTCCTCAATTCTTTGTTCTTCTTCTGGAGTTAGGCAACCGTTTTCTACGTCAAAGTCGAGCATCAATGAGGCAGTATTAGTTAGATTTTCCCTTTTTCTTGAGTCTTCAGTAACTTTCGCTTCATCTATAACGTTGCTAACTTGCCCCTCCGCGTCGTGGCAGATCGCGTCATTTTCCGGCGCGGTCACTTGGCTTTTATCGATTTCGTTGCCGTTAACGCCGGTGACAGTATCCTCTTGTTTGTCATTATCGTCAGTGCAAGCTCTCAGACCACTGAAAAGCACTAATGCGCCAGCGACAGCCACCGCACCGATCTTCACTCTCTTTTTTGTGTAAGCTATTTGCTTTTCTTTTTCTTCCTTTGCTTGTTGCTCATCTTTCTTCTTTTTCTCTACTGCGATAGCATACTCAATAGCCTCTTTATCAAGCTTAGCGGGGTCAACTTCGGCGTTGCGTGGGTCTCTTACCACCTCTCTATAGGCATCGCTATCTCTGAGTTCTTTTAGGCGAGCCTTTCGAGCTTTTTCTACAGCGTCTCTCGCGTCTTTATCTGGATCATGATTTGCTTTTTCAGCCATTTTTTCGTTCCTTATTTAAACTACTAAATATCTTAGGAGCATGCGAAATAAATCGAGCGAAGTCTTGGCTAAAGACAAGTCTTTGCGATCAATCTCACAAGCCGGCACAAGTAAACCAACCCCCAGAGGTCGAACACATATATTTCTATCACAAAACAGAGGTAAAGTCAAACGACTATCTATAATTCGCTGAAGACACCCAAAACAATACTAGGGCAGCATAATCACTAGTCCAACCCAGAGTTTATCTGCTGTAGCCTGTTTCGTCTGTGTTGTGAGGAGGATGTGAGGAATATACTAAACGGGGCTTGTTTTTTCTGCGATGGTTTGCAACTTCTGTTTTTGTTATTCTGGTCGCAACTTCCTGATTGTGTTTTTCTTGAATCGGTATGTCGTCGCCTCTATGTCTTTCATTCGGGGTTTTTGATCGAATGGTAACATCAACAGGACTAATGCCGACGAAACCTTCCTGTTTTGTCCAGAGTGGCTCACCCATGCGTCTTCCACGTGCCAAAACAGTTGTTTTCACTAAAGCTCTTTCGGTTTTCTCTCTTCGTTTTCTGGCTCTTTTTTGTACAAAATCTTCCCCAGTAGTTATCCAAGTGCGAGTAGCTTGATCCTTTGCCTTTTTAAGTTCTCTGTGGGATATTTCACCTTTTCTGAATTTTTCTCTTGCAGATTTTGTTATTGCTCGTCGAGCTTTCCAAGTCTCAATTCTTTTTACGGGGCCACTTTTTTCGGATCGGCCGACATTTGCCCACCTTTCGTATTCTTTTGCTTTTGCGAGTTTCTCGGTATCTTTCTCTAATCTTCTGTGTGCTCGTTGTTGATACCGTGTCTCGGGCGCAAGGGTGAGCTCGGGGTAGTCATTGTCAGTAAGCTTACTCTCAACCCTTGAACGGGCAACATAAAGGAGGTTATCAAAATATTCTTTGTCTTGCTGCGCTTTCTCGGGGTCAGAGGGGCTAGTTAGCCATTTACCAACTTTCTTGGCGCCGTTTATGGCTCTGTCTATTGCAACCTGGCCTAAAAACTTTTTTTCTTGTTCTTGAAAACTATCATTCATTATGTCGGTCATTGGTTCGGTAGCAGGGTCTTGACCAATTTCATTTAACAGAAGCATAGTTGGGCTATGCTCAAGTCCTTGGGGGTTGGTATTTTGAGATTCTATTGTCTCTGGGTTGGTAAGTTGTTCTTGACTGTGTGGCATTTTTGTTTTTGGTTAGTTTAACAACATAATAGCATATTATTGCGCTAAAGGCAATATTAAGTTTCAGCCAGAGTTTAGGAGTATAAAAACCATCGTTATTTATCGAGGGGGGCCCTGCTGCCCTTCTTCTCCGCCCCGGTTTTGTATTTCCTCTAATTCATCTTTTCTTAAATCACTTCGATCTATAAGCTCTGGCAGGCCCAGCAATCCAGGCCCGTGAATTTCTTCCGCTGTCTTCTTTATGGCAGCGATTTCTTGTTTCCCCTTAAGGTTTGCATTTGAGTATACTCCCTCCAAGACAGATCTCCACTGCTTTTCTCCTTCTATATCGCCACTTGACCTTGCTTTTAGATATGTCTCGCCCATTTCCTTGAAAGACTGTGGTTTCAGCTGTCCAAGTTGGTACTCGGATAGTTTCGCAAAACCTGTTTCTGGACTGTATCCTGTTCCATTGTTAATTCCTCCGAGGTGAGCTAAACCAGCATTTTTGGCGTTATATTGACCTTGATTCATAAGGTTGGAGTACATTCCATCATCACCACCAGATATGCTTCGCGCAGTTCTGGCAAGCTGATTATACCCACCCTCGCCATCCTCAAAATTGTAACCAGATCTTGTCCACATATCATACGCTTGTCGTCTGGCACCTGCATTACCATATCCTACGCGGGCAGCTGATGCATGGGCTTGTTCCCATATTGCTCGCGAACCCTCGCCATCCTTTTTTATATAATCTTCCATTAATCTTTTGGCATGACTTGCATTTTCAGCTTGGGCCAGAAGAGCAGCTGCTTTATCGTTGGTCGCTATGGCTTTCATAGCTTCAGTTTCTGCTGACAGAGCTGCTCTTCTCATTTGCCCTGTTTCCATTGAGGCGCTAATACCCCTTTTGCCTCTCAGCCAACCCTTTGGTCCTGCTGCCAATACACCAACACCCTGACCAAATCTTTTTCCAATAGCTGTATTACCACCCATAAATCTTGGAAGCTGCCCAGCTTTAATATTAGCACCAGCCATTGCGCGTCGTTCTGCTGACTTTGCCTGGGCGCGTTTTTTGGCGCCAGCCGACAGCCCGCCACCCATTTTGCTGGCAAATCCTCCGATAGTTGCGATAGCGCCCCCTGCGAATTTGAAAGTAAAGGGAATTAAGAAAGCAGGCCCGAAAAATAATACTACCGCTACAATCGCGTCGAGGGCGCCTTTGGTATTATCGCTACTAACTGGGCTTGCTCCGGCACCAGTACTGTCTGAAACCGCCTGGAGTTTGCTAGCCCCTAGAATTTTTCCCATTGTAAGAAATGCTACTATTAGAGGGTACATCATCAAAACTTTCATAAATAAGCTGCTCCACATTCTGGCAAATCTGTCCGCACTTGGAATCGCCCAAAGCGCTAATGCTACGGGAGATGTTACCACTAGTAAGTATAATATGGATTCTCTAAAGACTATGGTAATTATTGCCGCGAAAACAGCGAAAAACGCTGCTATGGCCAAACCAAGCAATGAGATTCCCCCAAAAACAACGCCTATAACTCCAGCCATCAATCCAGCGAACAACCCAACCTCTCCACCAGCGCTTAAAGATTTTAGGTCAATGTTTAAATTATCTATGCCTCCCCACGGCGCAGCCATAAGACTCTCAATGCCACTGCCTAAAACGTTTGTGATATTCACAGCCAAAATACACAAAAAGAAGGAAAGTTGAATAAGAATCGCTGCGATTACCAGGCGCGGTAGCATTTTTTTAATAGTATACGCGTCTATAAAGGATGTGGCTTGGCCGAAAATAGCTGCCAAGAAAGCTACTACAAAAATAACATTTGCTAATATCCTAAAGCCATTCCATACTTCTTTAACTTTTGGCGCCTCGTCCGCATTGTCCAGACTAAATTCAAGCCGCTCCAGAACTACTTCGTTAATAAAATAATCTACTAATCTGTCCACCAAATTTAGAACCGGGCAAAGAACCCAGGACATAGGGCTATTTAAATGAACCTCACAGGTAGGTTTTGCTTCTTCTGGATTTTTCCCACCGGAATCTTGTGAAGGCAGATCATTTACTCCTGTATCAGTACCGCTGAAACAAGTGGAACTATTAGTTTCCGAAAAGCATTTTGCTTGTTCATCATAAATTATTTTTATAAAACCATTGATATACTCATTTTTTTTCTCGGCATAACTAGCGCAACCTACACCTATTAACATCTGATCATCTAATTTCTCGATAGTACCATCTTTGCTATAAGTTACGATTTCATTAGTTACAACATTATTTTCTACAGATACAGCAAAGTTTGCCCCGTCTTTTACAACAATAGTTTTGTATGTGCCTCTGCTGTCATTCCCGTTATCATCACCCGAACCAGCAAACTCTGCACTGTTTTTGTAATATTTGCCCCCGCAAATTTCGGAACGCTTAAATATTTCATCATAGTAGTAGTAGTTTGCTGCATCGGTCATCTGTGCTTCTAGCTTTTTATCAACTCCTAATACTGAATAATCGGTTCCAGATACTTTTTTAGACAACAGTTTGGTTTCAAGTGCCTTATCCAATTCACTTCTACTTTTGAATTTAGAAGGACATGTACCGTCTTTACAATTCTCGTGAGGCCATATGAAATCTATAAATTCATAGTGGCTATTAAACCCCAGATTCTTCAACAATGAACCAGTATTGCCTGCATCGCTACAACCAATCCGGCCATTTGAATCAGACTCTTTAAACAATAGGCCCAAACTTACAGTATCCTCTTTCCAAATTCCGCCACTATCGTTGTAGTCGAAGTCTTTTATGTCACGAATTTGAGATGACCCGATAGGATCCACGCAGAAGAAAATTGTTTTATAAGATTTGTATGTAAGATATTCCCAACGGGCAACATTTTTCATATTCTCATAGGGGTTTCCCTCATAAGCGTATACAGCTTCAGGTGCTAATACGGTGAACATAAAGTACATAACAAAAAAAAGTGCAAAAAACACAGATCCAATACTAACTGTGCTGTTTTTCTTTGTCATATAGACTCTCATTCAGAATATTTCTGAATTGATATTACCAAATACACGCTTATGGTAAAAGTCTAGAATGAGTTACAAAGCAGACAACACCAATCAGACACTGAGCCGTAGGGAACTCAAGTAAACAAGTTGAATTAAGCTTTCTTTACTCGTTGTGGTACGAATATGTATCGTCGACAAGATCGCGTCCAGCAGTTTTCTTCCAATTTCCGTTTTCGTCGCGCATCAAAGTTTCTGTACTAACCGAATCACTCACAACACGCCCCTCGTCTGGAAGTGATTCGTGATATTGCCGTCTTTCATAATTTGCTGTATATATCAACACTCCCTCTTCTAAATCAATCTTATCGATGGTTATGTTAAACGTTTTGTCGACGACTCTATATCCCTCATTTGGGTGCTCCTTTAAGAACTGGACATTTTTCAAAGCATCTGCGTATCTTCTTTCAAAATCTTGTTGATTGATCTGATAACCCATATCGTGCGTGTAGGTAAAAAACTGTTGATTTGCGGTCATTGCGAAATTAGTATCAGCTTCATCTAGTTGCATTATAATGTCATAAGGATCACTTCCTTTTATGTAGTCTGGCTCTGGAGAGTCAATTTCCTGTAATTCTGGGTCGTTAATACTTTCCTCTGGTTGCGTAGTGGTTGTTTCTGGAATAGTAGTGCTTGGGCTTACAGTTCTCTCAACGGCTTTGTCTTTGCTATTTACTGCGGATTTGTCAGAGTCATTGCTTTTTCCGAGAAACCATCCTAACCCAACAGCACCGGCCAGCGCTGCTCCGGCCGTACCAACTGCGATTGCCGCAAGTGGGCCTTTTCTGGTTTTGCGATCGTTTTGGTAATGTGGACTCAAAATCTCGCCAGGGCTTGAAGGGTGTTCCTCGGTGTATATATTACTATCTGCTTCAGGTTCAACCAATGTTGCTGTGGCTTCTACACCTGGATTATTACCAAATTCAACCGTACCCGTGCCGTTGTCATTAGAATTTACGGCCCAAGCCTCACTTTCCGCTTGATTTCCCAGCGGATATCCATTATCTTTTATTCTTGTGTCTGCTCCAGGGATTTGAATTGCTTGATCGGCGTTTTCTTCATTACCTAGAGGAGGCACGTTTAAGTTTGATTCCATTAAACATCTTCCTTTTTTCAATGCGCTTTAATTATACCATATTAATGCTTAAAATCCAATACCAAAATGCGTGGATTTATCCATAGCGCATTTGATAATTGCACTAAACCCCAGTAATATAAAAGCGTAATTGTTTCTTTATAAAAATGAAAAATATTATTTCGGTTTTGATAGTTTCCTTCGGGATGTTTTTTGTGCTGAATTTTGGGTTGGTGGCAAACGCTGGTTCTATCCAGGCTGTGCATCAATATGGAGTATTTAATCCAGACAATTGCCCAAAAGACGGTGCCCAAGTTCCAGTTGAACAGAATTGTATAATCACCGAAATCCTGGTGCCGATAGTAAGATTTTTATTAGTTGGGGTTGGGGTTGTTGTCACGGTTATGATCGTACTTGGCGGGATTCAGTACTTAACATCAGAAGGCAATCCTCAACGAATCGCGGCGGCGAAGTCAAAAATAATGAATGCACTCATCGCTCTTTTAATCTGGGCATTTATGGGCTTAATCCTAAACTGGCTGATTCCTGGTGGCATACTTAATATTGGTTTGGGTAACGACATTCCTAATCTATGACTATTCAACCTTTTGTACTATTTGCTCAGCAGTGCGCCGATAAATCTATATTTGGCATTCCAACCTGGTATAAATATTTAAACTGTACAAATGGTGTCCCCGACATAGACGCGACCACCCAGGAGGGGCTTAACTCTGTTTGGCTTATAGGCGCCGCGGTGCTTGAGATGTTAATGGTTGTGGTGGGTATTGCCTCTGTTGCGATGATAATCTACGCCGGTTTAAAATTTATTATGAGTCAAGGCAACCCAGAACACGTCAAACAAGCTCGTGATACCATTTGGAATGCGATAATTGGGCTTGGAATCGCGTTGATCGCCTCAAACTCTGTGTCTTACGCTGCCAATCAACTTTATGGAAAGCCTGCGGACCAAAGCACAATAACGGCTGTTATTTTACCTTTTGTGTTTCGTCTGGCCGGCGCCCTGGCGGTGCTGTACATAGTTATATTCGGCGCCCTCAGATACATTATGTCTGGCGGCAATCCTAACGACACCAAACAGGCAAGGGACGCGATAATTTATGGATTAATAGGCATAGCCGTAATAGTCACGGCTTATTTAATAGTTCAATTCGTAGTTGGGAGGCTTACCTCGTGAGAGCTTTTCGTATATTTTTTTTGATCTTTAGCGCCTTTATAATTTTCGCTATGTTTAATAATGTTTCGCGCGGTGTAGTTTTTGCTCAAGGTCCGGAATTTCAGGAAATTTGCAATAGAGCCCCAGACCCAAAACCGGATTTTTGTAATAACCCAAACTCTGGAAAAGATCCACTCACAGGCAAGGACGGCATAATTACCAAAGCTACTCAAACAATGGTTTACCTCGTGGGTGTTCTTTCTGTAATTATGATAATGATTGCTGGCATTAGATTTGTTATGTCAAACGGCGACCCAGCCGGAGTTAAAGGGGCCAGAGACGCCCTGCTATACGCTGTGATTGGAATAATTATCGGATTTTCGGCACAACTTTTGGTTTGGTTTGTGCTAAGGAGATTATAAAAATGAGAGTACAAGATTTTTTCGCCGCTTCAAAAGATACAATTTGCAAAGGTATTGGTGTGGGCGGAGGTGATTGCAATAATCCTGGCGGAATTGGCCCTGTTATAAGTAAGGTGACCACCGCGATTGCATTTGTCGTGGGGGGTATTTCGATAATAATGATTATTGTCGGTGGAATTCGGTATGTTATGTCTGCTGGCGATCCCAACGGCGCAAAAGGCGCGAAAGATACCATCATGTATTCGCTAATTGGTTTGGTGATCGCTATTGCTGCCTACGCAATTGCCAACTGGGTTGTCGATATAGTTACTTAACTGTGATATATTGAAAATAAATAAACATTAGCATTTAGGAGGCATATGATAAGCTCAGTAATCAAAAATCGCACGATCCGCAAATCTGTATTTGTGTCACTTTTTGCGTCTGGCCAAATAGTTTTAAACTCTGCTTCTGTATTCGCGCAAACTGCCAAGGAAATCTGTGAAGGCAGTGGTGGCACATGGGATGGTAGCCAGTGTGTTAGAGATGGCGACCCGGGTTTGTTTGGCCCGGGCGGTTTATTTGAAAAAATAGCCAACGCGTTGCTATTTATAGTCGGCGCGTTGTCTGTGGTGATGTTGATTGTTGGCGGTATACGCTATGTTACCTCGGGGGGCGACTCCAATGCGGTTCAAGGCGCGAAAAACACAATTTTGTACGCGATAGTCGGGATTGTAGTTGCCTTTCTAGCCTTCGCGGCTGTTAATTGGGTGATAAACGCTCTTGGGGCAACTTCTTAAATTATGGTATATTCTATATGAGTAAAAATTGTTATAATCCACGCTAAGGAGAATAAGATATGACCATAAAAGATAAACTCAAAGTCCATTCAATAACAGGAGCAACTACCGTTGCTGGTGTTTTAGCTTTAAGCAATGGAGTAAGCGCGCAATGCGATCCATCAAGCGGTAGTATTGGTCAGGGCGTACAGTGTGCGAAACCAAAAGGCGCAGCTGAAGAATTATTCGGTGATGGAAGTATATTTCAAACAATAACCAACGCGCTGTTATTCTTGGTTGGAGCTATATCTGTGGTAATGCTGATCGTTGGGGGCGTCAGGTACGTAGTCTCTGCTGGTGATCAAAATGCGGTTCAAGGCGCGAAAAACACAATTTTGTACGCTATAGTCGGTATTGTGGTTGCCTTTCTAGCCTTCGCGGCTGTTAATTGGATCACAACTTCTCTGGCAGAAGGATCCTAATAGATAGCAAATAGCAGTTGGGAACTAGCAATTGGCAATTAGAAAATAGGAATTAGTTTTTAAAAATATACTATTTTCTATTTCCTAATTGCTGTTTCCTAACATCTATACGCCATACTGCATACTCTATACTCTATACCCCTACATTTTACTCGGTACCGCTATGCCCAATATGCCCAAGGCGTGTGAATATATGTATTTAATTAGATACAAAAGACCGATTCTTAAACTTTTGATGTTGGGTTCTGAATCTATAATCGAAACTTCTTCATAGTATCTGTTACATATTTTCGCGAGGTCATAAATAAAATAAGCAACTTCGTGGGGCTCATAATTTTTCGCAGCGCTTTCAAGAACCAGAGGATACTTTGCTATTTGTTTGAGCAAGTCTTTTTCAGACTTCCAGCTGTAGTCACTGGCAGCAAAGTCCAATTTCTCCTCTCCTATTTTGCCTAGAATTGAATTTACCCTAACGGCTGCATATTGGACATAAGGGCCGGAATACCCGTGCAGGTTAAACATTCTATCCCAGTCAAATAAGATATTGGCATGTTTGTTTTGAGAAAAATCGGTAAATTTCACCGCGCCGATTGCTACTTTTTTAATGTCCTCATCCGAAACATGGGTTTTTAGGGCGATTGAGCGAGCCTTTTCTTCCGCCATATCCAGCAATTCTTCAAGAAGAATCGTGCCTTTTCTAGAGGACATTTTTTCCCTGCCGCCACTTTCGTTTTTTTGCTGGACTAAACCGTACCACACATGAATAAACTCGGTTTCATAACCCAATTTTTTTGCTAAAGCAAAAAGCTGTTTAAAATGAAATTGTTGCTCCTGGCCAACGACATAGATTATTTTTTCCGGTTTCCATTTTTCGACTCGATAATCTATCGTCGCGATATCGGTAGTGGCATATAGACTGGCTCCATCACTTTTCTGCAGTAAGATTGGAGTTTCAATGCCGGCGTCACTCAAATCAACGATTACTGAGCCGTCTTCTTGCTTCTGAGCAATATTTTTTTGAACCAGTTGGCTGGTGATTTCTTTGGCTTTTTCCAGGTAAAAAGATTCTCCTAAATTTTCATCCGGCTTTACGCCAAGACGGTCGAAAATCTCTTGAATATGCCTATACGATATGTCCGAGAATTTTTTATGATAACTCAAAGCCGTCTCGTCTCCCGACTCCAATTTTTTTACCCACTCTTTAGCGCTGGCAATAAGTTCGTTTTTGTCGTTCAGTTCTTCCTTTTTCGCTTCTTCACGAAACTTCACATATATTCGTCCAAGTTCATAAACCCCATTTTTTTCTAAAGCTTCTTCGCTTCCCCATTTTTGAAAACCAACCACCCACATGCCAAAAGGCGTGCCTGTGTCGCCCAAATGGTTATCACCGATTACTTTGTATCCCCAGTTTTTTAAGAGCTGTATTATCGCCCAGCCGATGTTAGTTGAGCGTAAATGCCCAACCGAAAAAGGCTTGGCAACATTCGGACTCGCGAAATCAACTACCACGACTTTATCTGTACCTAGTTTTGATTCACCGTATTGGATGTTATTTTGTTTGACTTGAGCAGAGTCATTTTCTATGCCTTTTGCAAGAGCAGTGGACTTTATCCATACATTAAGGTAGCCGTTGGTAGATTCGGTTTTTTCAATTGCCTCGTTTTTTAATGCGCTGGCTAACTTATCGGCAATATCTTTAGGAGATTGATTGAGTTTTTGAGCGAGAGTAAAGCAGGGAATCGCCAGATCAGCTTCGATTTTCGAACCAGGGGCTTCAATATGGATGTCATCAACATTAAGGCTAACTAAACCCGCAACGCTACGTTTAACCTCTTCTTGTAATTTGGCTAAATAATACTGCATTAAGCAATTATTCCTTCCAGAAAAGCGCCAACGTAGTAGGATATTGCGGCTGCGATACCTCCAAGCAACAGCGTTTCAATCAGTGATTTTATTCTGGATGAGTGAGAAACCACCCCCTTTATGTAACCAATTCCAGCGAAAGTTACCCCTGCGAGTATGCTTGCGTTTAAAAATAGATCATTTTTTTCGCCATTTACGCTAAAAAAATAATCAAACAGATATATTACCAAAGGAATCAATCCGACAGCGATGAAAGCCATAAAAGTCATAAACCCAATAACTAATGCTGAACTCTTTTGAGGCGTAAGATCGTGTTCTTCTTTCATTATAAAATTAGCGGCGTTATCATTGTTGCTAATAATTATTCGGGAAGACTCATTTAAATTCTTGTTTTTTAGTCCATATTTCTTAAGATGCTTCTCGATGACTTTTAGAGCCTTGTTAGTTTGCTGCTCTACTAATTTTAATGTTGCTCGGCGTTGCTTTTTATATTGATCGGATTCTGATTTTTCTGAAAGGTAAGAGCTTACGCCCATTGAAAAACCATCGGCGAAAAGGTTTGCCAGCCCAAGTATTATTACTACGGCCGAGCTTAAGCCGGCACCAGCCGCGGCTGCCACGACGGCAAAAGTCGTTACGGTTCCATCTATGGCACCATAAACAAATTCGGGTAGATACTCATCTACAAATATTTTTTTGCTCATACATTTCTCTTACTGTAGAGATTATATCGGCGACGAACCAGTTAAACAACCTGTGGGTGGGAACTGGAAAACAGAAAAACAGGAAACAGCAATTAGGAAATAGAAAATAGTATATTTTTAAAAAACTAATTCCTATTTTCTAATTCCCAACTCCTAGTTCCCATTTGCTGTTTTCCGTAATCTAAACAATAGTAAGGGTGCCACCCTGCAATCGGTCCTGTAAACCTTGTAAGATATCCTTCAGGATTAAATATTTTCGAATAACCTGCTGCCAATTGATTATAAACATGGGCTTTTCATTAAGATTGGACTGTTCCAAATGTTGCATATTCCCGCAGCGATGTTATTATTAGTTTGAAATTTATAGGGGGAATTTATGCCGAATTTAAAGGTATCCGTAAAATCAGAAAACATACTAAATAAATGGTGGGTACTGGCAACATTGGGGTTTGGGTTAATACTGCCTATGCTTGATTTTGCCGTTGTCAGCGTTGCGGCTTCAACTATTCGTGAAGCATTTCAGGCAAACTTTAATAACTTCCAATGGATAATGGGAGCTTATTTAACGGCTTTTGCTGTGGTTATTTTGGGTTCTGGCGTGCTTGGTGATATTTATGGCCGAAAAAAAGTGTATGCGCTGGGCCTTTTATTCTTTGTTGCCGGCTCTGCTATATCCGCAGTTTCAGACAACATCAGCATGTTATTAGTTGGACGAGTAATTGCTGGCCTAGGCGGTGGATTTATATTCGCGAATACTCTAAGCATCGCCGCAAATGCCTTTAAACCCAAAGACCGCGCGGTAGCCTTGGCTTCATGGGCAGGAATATCAGCTTTTGCTTTGGCAATTGGGCCAGTTATAGGTGGTTTGCTGATTGAGAATTTCGGCTGGCAGTGGGCATTCTGGGTCAATGTGCCTATTGGTGTTTTTGCTTTAGTTTTGTCGCTGGGAATACTAAAAGAAAATAAAAAATCCAAGGAACAACTTGATCTTCTTGGGATAATGCTTGGTTCACTGAGCCTAGTTACCCTAATGTATGCTGTAATTCAATCCACAAGCCTTGGCTGGGGCAGTTTTTATGTAGTCGGCAGTTTACTGCTAAGTTTGATACTTGGTTGGATTTTTGTGGCTAACGAGCGGCGCGCAAAATCACCCCTAATTGATGTTAATCTTTTCAAAGATGAAACATTTAGCGTAGTCAACTTAACAGGGTTAGTTGCTTCTTTAGCTCTATTCGGCTTGACGTTTTATATAGCATTTTACTTTCAACAGATACTTGGTTACTCGGTACTAAAAACCGGCTTAAGCCTTTTGCCGCTAACTGCGTTTGTGTTTATGTTAGCACCTGCAGCTAGGACTTTAAGCGGTAAATATGCCGGGCGTTGGGTAGTAGGCCCAGCTTTAGTTACAGGCGCCATTGGCTGTTTACTACTAAGTGTTTATGTCGGCACATCGACCAGCTATGCTCAGATAGTGGCTCCATTAGCGCTAATTGGGATTAGTTTGGGCGTGGTGCTTTCTCCTTTAACAGTCATGGCTCTTGGTTCTGTAGCAGACGGTAAAGCTGGTGGTGCATCGGGAATTATTAATACTACGAGAGCTATTGGTGCAGCTATTGGCGTTGGACTTTTGGGTACATTGCTTGCTTATGGTGCTAGCAACAATATTCCTGCTCAACTCAAGAACTCTGGTAGCCTCCCAGAGGGGGCAGACCAGGCTGTAAAACAAATCGTTGGTACTAACATCGTTCAATTTAACGAAACAATTACATCTTTGCCTAAACAATATTCAGAACCAATATACAAGGCTATAGACAACGCAACTGCCTATGGGCTGGAGAGAGTACTTTATGTAACAGCAGCTTTGTTACTGATCTCCGCTGTACTAACGGTTATTTTTGTTAAGGATGAAGACAAGTTTGAACTTAAACAATTGGTCAAGAAAATCAAATCGTCTTTGAGTCTCTCGAAAGATTTCAACTACAAAGCATAGTTAATTTTCCAGTTAAGAACTAGGCTGTAGATCACCAATCATATACATAGAGCCGGTCATCACAATAATTTGCTCTTTGTCATTATTTTCATCAATGGTTTGCATTAACGCGTCACGGGGATTGTTAAAGAATTTACCTATTTTATTTCTAAATTTACTCTCGTTGATAACAGCAACCATTTTTTTACTCTTTGAAGACAAGCTGCGTAAGTGACTCGTCTTTGTGTCTTTGAAAAACGAACATAAATTTACTTTTTGCGCATACGGCAAGATAATGTCTAGCATTTCCCCCGTGTCCTTATCTGCCTTCGCGCCGAATATAAAAATGGGTTTTTTGGCTAGATTTAATTCGTTCAGGCTGTCGATTAAAATTCTTATCTCCTGGGGATTATGTGCCCCATCTAGGATTATGGTTTTATTACCTATATTCCTTACCTCCATTCGAGCTGGAATATACGTTGTCGCAAACGCGTCTTTTACTTTATTTTTGTCTATATCAAACCCATCTCTACTGGCCAATGTTTCAAGCGCTTGAATCGCCATTGTGGCGTTCTCCACCTGGTATTTAGCAATTGTGGGAATGAAAATATCTTTTATATCTACTTTGCCGGAATAATCAAATAGAATACCCTTCCAACTGACGCGGATATTATTTGCAAAATTATCTATGTTTACTTCATGAGCGTTAGCGTTTTTGGTTGCCGCGACATCAATGATCACTTTCCTTGCTTCCTGGCTTGAATTAAGAAAAAACCCGTTGCCTCTATTGGTTAAAATTTGAGCTTTTTGACGCGTAATATCGGCGATGGTTTTCCCAAGGATGTTTGTGTGATCCAGGCCAATTCTGGTTATGACGGATAATTTATCGTTACGATTGATGGTGTTTGTTGCGTCGTATTGTCCGCCTATGCCGGTTTCAACGACAGCGTAATCTACATTTTCATTCTTAAAAATGAGAAACGCCATGGCGGTACACACTTCAAAGTAAGTAGGCCGCCCGTAAAAAGAGCTACCCATTTTATTAATCTTTGGAATTAGACTGTTGACACACTCTATAAACTGCAATTTGGGCATCCACTTGAGATTTATCATCGCGCGCTCGCGGATATCGTAAATATGCGGAGAGACGTGAGTCCCCACCTTGAAGCCGTGTTTTTGAAGTAGACTTGATAAATAATAAGCTGTCGAGCCTTTTCCGGATGTACCGGCTATGTGGATGCTTTTATAATTTTCCTGCGGATTGCCCAGTAGCTCGTAAAATGTCTTTGCTCTCTTCAAGCCAACATCTTTGCTGTATAAAACTTTTGGGCTGGAGGGCAAAGATTCCTGTAGAAAATCTCGAGCATCAGCAAAATTAGCAACGGTAGTATGTTCTCTTATGTTCTGCCTGAAATTTTTTGTCTCAGTGCCTGCTCTGTTCATAACAGCAAAGACTATACTCTATAATCTAAGATATGGTAAGCAAAATTTCTTTGCGTAAAAAAGTGATGAAGCGTAGAAAAAATATGAACGCGGCTGATTTTAATAAGGCTTCAAAACTAATTTGCGATCATTTAATAAATTTTGCGGATTGGCAGAATATAAATTCGGTTTTAGTTTATTTACCCATAGCTGGCAACCGCGAGGTTGATATTTCTCCTTTTATAAATTATTTGCTTAAACTGCCCAGCAATTTGCAAATTTTTGTTCCTGACTTTGACAGAAAAAACCCGGTACACTTCAAATTTAGGTCATTAAAAGATGACGATTTTGTAAACTATGCTGATTTTGAAATTGTTATTGTGCCTGCGCTTGCCGTAGACAAAAATAAATACCGCCTAGGTTACGGAGGCGGTTATTACGATAGGCTTTTGCATAAATACCCAAGAGCTAGAACAATTACGCCAATTTTTTCTCAAGATGTTTTTGAATCCATTCCCCACGAAACACACGATGAAATAGTGGATGCAGTTATCACAGAAGTAAGTTAGTTTCAAAACAAAGGGTGGCGGAGCAAACAGGTCTGGAACTTTTCAGGGTCCTTCGACTCGCCCTGCTCGCTCAGGATCATTCTCCAATCTCCTGGCGGAGCCATGAGCTTGTCGAATGGCGGAGAGGGCGGGATTCGAACCCGCGGTCCCGATCACTCGGGACACACGCTTTCCAAGCGTGCTCCATCGGCCACTCGGACACCTCTCCGAAGCTACTTACATAATAGTATGAAGTATATAGTATGCAGTATAGCGTATAGAAATTAGGAAACAGCAATTAGAAAATAGAAAATAGTATATTTTTAAAAACTAATTCCTAGTTCCCAAGTTTCATTCGCTTTGTAGCGAATAAATTTTCAAATTCTTTTTGCTAGTTGCCAGTTGTTAGTTGCTCTCTTGAAGGGTGGCACCCTTACTACTGATTTCTACTAATTCCCAATTCCTTATTTCTAATTTCAATTTTCTGGTTGCCAATTGCTGTTTTCTAATTCCCAGTTGCCAATTCCTAACTTTTTCCTTGTATCACGAGATCGAACTAGCGTATCATATTAATCTGTGGAACTGATAAAACTTGACAACATCAGCAAATTTTACGGCATGGGTGACGCTACTACTGTAGCTTTGGATAACCTTTCTTTTATTGTTGAAAAGGGTGAATTTGTTTCAATCATGGGGCCAAGTGGTTCAGGAAAATCTACACTCATGAATATTATTGGCTTGCTGGATACACCAACCCATGGAAGCTACTTATTGGAAAATAAAGAAGTTGCGAATTTGAGCCAGAAAGATCGTGCTAGAATTCGCCGTGAGAAAATCGGGTTTATTTTCCAAACTTTCAATTTAATACCTCAGTTAACAGTAATCGAGAATGTTGCTTTGCCGCTTTTGTATAAAGGCGCAAGTTATGTTAAGCGTATGGAAGCAGCTTCAAAGGTATTAAAATCTTTGGATCTGGGCGACAGAGAATACTATCTGCCAAACCAGCTTTCTGGTGGCCAGCGCCAACGAGTTGCTATAGCACGGGCTCTTATCAACAAGCCTTCTCTTATACTCGCGGACGAGCCGACAGGTAACGTAGATTCCAAAACCAGCGAAAACATAATGAACATACTCAAAGATATTCATAAGAAGGGTAATACTATCTTGATGGTGACTCACAACCCAGACTTGGCTGAGTATGGTACCCGCGTCATACATGTTATAGACGGCCAAATTGAGGAGAAAAATAGATCAACCCAGAATAAGAAAAAGGCGACCAAAAAAACTAACAAAAAGGCAGGAAAGAAATGACTTTAAGATACAGCAAATTGGAATCAGGAATTGAAAATTCGAAGATATCTAATTCCCATTTGCCATTTTCTATTTCCTCTCGACTGGAGGTCGAGCAATGATCTGGACTAACATTAAACTGGCGCTCAATTCATTGAGGCAATCCAAACTTCGATCTTTTTTGACTATGATTGCGGTTATTATTGGGGTTGCCGCATTCATGATAGTAACGACTACTGTCGAAGGACTCAAATCCGCAGCGTCAAATGAAATCAACGAACTTGGTGGTAATCTGATCACCGTTAATTCCGGAAAAATTCTTTATAAAGACGAGTCTGGCAGACAACAATTTAATTTCGCCGCAAGCATGGGCGCCTCTACTTTAACTGAAAAGGATTTAAATGATTTACGTTCTCTGGACGGCGTAAAAGCGGCCGCACCGCAAGTCATGATATCTGGCGAGGTTGAGGTTAAAGACAAAGCTTTTCCGTCTGCCTTTATTCTTGCTACTAATGAAGATTATCCAAGCGCGTTTAGCCAAAAAGTTGAAAAAGGAGAATTCTTTTCAGACAACCTTACCAATAAAAATGTAGTAGTGGTTGGCTCTGGTGTAGTCGCAAAAGGCTTTAGTGGAGCCTCCCCGCTAGGATCAAAAATATTAATTCGCAACCAGGAGTTTACTGTTCTCGGTGTTATGGAAGAATACAAGTCTTCTTTTAACATTGGTGCTGATCTTAACAACGCCATAATCATTCCGGTTGAAAGCGCGAAAGAACTGACTGGAGGCACGCCCGTTTCAATTCAAGAAATTGATATTCAACTAGACGAAGGAGCGGATGCAAATGTACAGGCAGAAAAGATAAACAACAAGCTACTAGAGAATCATGGCGGCGAAGACGACTTCACGGTTCTCAAGCAAGACGAGCTGATTGATTTAACTGGCAGTTTGCTTGATCAAATTAAAAAAGTTTCTCAAGCGGTCTCTTATATTATGTTATTTGTGGGTTCGGTAGTAATTCTGCTGATTATGCTCATTACTGTCAAAGAGCGTACTCGGGAAATTGGCATCAGAAAAAGTATCGGCGCGACAAATAGTAATATTCTAACTCAGTTTTTAACTGAGGCCGTTGTACTTAGCTGGGTGGGCAGCTTAATGGGCATTGCTCTTGGCTTTGCACTAGGGTTCGCAGTCAAAGCGGCAATAGACATAACTCCGACTTATTCAATTAACTCTATAATAACTGTAGTTATAATCAGCACGACTATTGGTGCTGTTGGCGGTTTCTTTCCGGCCCTTCAAGCTGCCCGCAAAGATCCAGTCGAAGCCCTTAGATATGAATAGATACGAAATACTCAGTATTTTTTAGGCAAAATGGATGGCTCAGCGAAGTGACAGAGCTGTTTTGCCTAGATTAGCTACTACTTTCTTGTAACCTTCTTTTATACCTATAACTTTTTCTGTTGATCCGCCTTCTACGACATTATCATTTGATCTCTTAGCAATAAGCTCAACGGCTTCTTCAAGCAGGCGGAAGTTATGCAAGTTCATTGGGTGCGGGTTGTGGGCATGATTATTAACATGCCTGTCTGCGTGAGTAAAAATATGCATTTCAGCAAAGATTCTTCTTTGACCAGATTCTTCATCCTCAAAATCAATTATACTAAACGCAACCCCTTCTTTATGGCCCAGATTGTTTCGGCCAGTTGTTAATAATTCTACAGTGTAGATGTCGTCTCTTTTTACCAAAATGACTTGCCCAGTTTCTTTTTGTTGCCTATTCCCAATTGCCTCTTGGAACATGCCCTTGAATCTATCTACTCTATCAACGACTTCGCTGTATTGTCCATTAGCGTTTGCTAGAAGATCAAAACTGTCATTGTCTGCATCTATTAAATCGAACATATGGGTATGGGGTTTTTCAGTTTCAACCACTGGGTTAAAATCCGGCATCTCAGAAACGGGCAGGTTAACAATGTATATCCCATTTGCATCTTGTCCTGTTTCGACTCCAAGGCGACTCATTTTTATTTCCATATAATCCTATACGTTGGATATTATACACCTGACCTCTGTTTTGTCAAGAGCTTGCGCTTAATTATTATCTGTTGAGCTTTGTCTTAAATTTTTCAATGATGTCTACTGGTGTAGGGTTTACACCGTTCAGCAAAGCCAAATAGATACTAACGAATTCTCCTAAAACAACCAGCCACAATAGATGTTCAAGCTCTGTGTTGCCTTTTGCTTCAACTCTGATTGCCTTGGGACGCATACCCGAAAGCATACGGTCGCTAATGTCAAACCTAAACTTAACACGCTCGTTCTCAAGTGATGAAAATAGATCAATAACACCAAACGGCTTTTCTATTGGATGCGATGTCCAGCCAAGAAATTCATTATGATTAAACTCTGGTAATTTGTTGCAAAAAGCAATATTCTTAGAATTTTCATTGAAACTAATTTTCCATTTGTAGGCTGCTGGGAACATCTTAGGGCCAGCGTATACAACTGGAGTTTTCCCAACCAATTGCTCCGCCAGTTGCTTGGCTAAATTTTTATTTGTATGCACATCTGCCCGCCATGAATTAGTTGTTTCCAATAGTCTGTCTGTGCAAGATTCGAGTTCTTGTGTGCTTTCTTTTGGAATTAAATTGTACGCAGCTAATACTGAAACCAAGGCTTTATATGATGCTAATGCTGCCATACGAGGCTGAAATCCATCTCTTAGTTTTACAAATGGGAATGAGTTGCTATCGGCCAATTCCTTAAGCTTTCCTCCCGAAGCTACACACACAATTTGTGCGTTTTTTTTGCGAGCAAGTCCAAATGCGGAAATAGTTTCTTCTGTGTTTCCGGAATAACTCGAAGCTATAAACAAAGTATTTTCACTTGTATATGCCGGTATTTCATAACTACGACAGATTTCATAAGGCACACTTACTCCTGGCCAGGTATTTATGAATTCCGCAGACAAAGCAGAGCCCCCCATGCCTGCTATCACGATGTTACTAATTGGCCTGTTACTTTTGTTTGTTACTTCAAATTTATCAAGTAATTGTTCTGGTTCGTGAGTCGCGACTCCAAGCGCATCCTGCGGATCTTTTTGTGCAATATATTTTTGATCATCCAACATGATAGTTAGTATAGAGTATAGCGTATGGAGTATGAAGTATGAAGTATGGGCACTGGAAAACGGGAATTAGGAACTAGAAACCAGGAATTAGTTTTTTAAAAATATACTATTTTCTATTTCCTAGTTGCTGTTTCCTAACATCTATACGCTATACGTCATACACCATACTCCATACTCTATTCCCATCACGCTTTTGTTTAATCGCAGTGTTTGTTATTATTAAAAATAATAATTAACAAGTGTTAAATGATAACTTTCCGTCTTTGGCGGAACGAGGGGTGGAGATGGATCAAGTACAATCGGTATCACCAACACAAGACAACAATGACCAACAATTAGATCAGGCAATCGCTAACTTGCCTGGAATAACAACTGACAGCGACTCTCATACAAATAATTACCAAGATCAGAGCACAAACACACCTCAGCCTTCTGGCCAGCTAGAAAACACACCTCCGGTTGTAACAAACAATCAAGCTGGTTCAAGTGACAATAATTCCCAAGGCTCTTATATAGACTCTATAACTAAAGACGACGCATCATCTTCATCAAACGCCGCCAGTAATGATGACTTACAACACATAAAAGACGAAGCTCTGGAAAAGCTCAGGCCTTTGGTAGATAAATTAGATCAAGGTCCTGAAGAAAAATTCGATACATTGCTCATGTTGATCCGTGCAAGTGACGATAAATCTTTAATTAAACCAGCATATGAAGCGGCTGAAGCTATTGAAGACGATCAGAAACGAGCAAAAGCACTGCTCGATGTTGTTAACGAAGTAAATTATCTAACTCAACCCAGCTCGCAAACACAAGATTAGTTCTGTAATACAGGCTGTCTGATTCGTAAATTTCCCTAAGCCTAATAAATGCAAACGAAGACTTATAAGACAAATCTGTAAACTAATGTTGCAGAAAGAGCCAGAATATGTTACTAATATAGTATATTTGTTTATAAAAAACAAAAATGTCAAAAATTCTAACTCAGTTATCAACTAACCATGCATTAAAGTGTTTTTCAAGTATTGTCGTATTTCCCCAAAAAATCAGCAGTAAATTTAAACAGATTAACATTTCACCTAGGTTTAAATTAACGGCTGTTATAGTTGTAGTTTCACCTGTGTCGCTATTCATAACTACGCTTGCAGTGCTTCATCTCTTGCCTGGTAGTGTAGCGTACTCATATGACAAATCTTTTAATTGCATTACTGCTCCCACGCTATTTCCTGAATTTATCAAGTCAGGTACTGTTTCAAGCTTCAAATCATTTTCAACAAAGGATGTAACATTGTTAGGGTATCCCCTGTATTCACATAGCACATGTTTTGCTGCAAAAGCTCCTGTTAATGAGAAACACTCTGAAAAAGTTAATTTTTCTTATTTTGGGAATAGTTTTTTAAAGAAAAGCGTTACTCTACAAACTGATCTATTCCCTGTGCTTAGTTATGCACACATAAAGAAAGGACCTTTATCAACCAAAGACCCAATAGAATTTAAACTCAGCACCAATGACCAAACGTTCTCTTACCAGCTTGAGTCTGAAGAAAAAACCGCAAAGTGTGAAAACAAAAATCAAAGTTTATTCTGTGATGTATCGCCATTAGAATTTAAACAATCTGAAAATTACAATATAAAACTTAGCAGATTTTTTAATGATAAAAACGTAAACCAAATTTTTGAAAGTGTTATTACTACTGTAGCGCCAGTCGAAATAGTCAGTACAAGCATTGGTAATGGGTCAACGGTGCTTGATAAACCGTCCAGTCTAACCCTTGAACTAAATAAAAAAGCTGTTTCAGTTGATGAAGTTGTGCTTGTGCAAATAGGTGATGTTGAGACAAATATCCCAGTTTCAAGCGAGATTACTGATCAAGGTATTAAAATAATTTTTGAGGAAGAACTGGCAAGAGAAGCAGCTTTTAAAATGACAGTGGATTCCATTACAGCCGAGGACAAAGGTTTCTTGCCAAATCCGTACACATTGGAATTCACAACTTCTGGCGGCCCTAAAGTTAACAGTGTCAATATAGGCACATATGGAATATCTCAGTCACAATCTTTTATCGTTTCTTTCGACCAGACACTGAAGGATGCGGATTATAATAGTCTGGTTGATGTAAGGCTAGGTGCTCAATCAATCCCTGCATTAGTTACTGCAAAAAATAACCAATTAACAATTAAACCAAAGGAAAACTTACCTTTTTGTGCTTCATTTTCTATCAATATAAATGGTAATATCGAAAATCCTCATGGTGTATCTAGATCTGTTAAATGGAGCTATAACTCTCGAACAATTTGCCACACTATATCTATAATTGGCTACTCAGTGCTAGGAAGAGCAATATATGCTTATAGATTTGGCAATGGACCAAGCAAAGTAATATTTGTTGGTGGTACTCATGGGACTGAAGGCAACACCAAGTGGCTTCTTGATAGCTGGATAAATGAGCTTGAAGCCAAAGCACCAAATATTTCAGCAACCCGGACAATAATTGTAATTCCTAATGTTAACCCCGATGGGTACGCTTCTGGCACACGTACCAACGCAAATAATATTGATCTAAATCGTAATTTTCCGGCTAATAACTGGAAATCTGGTGTAAAGATGCCTACCGGTGAATACCTGGAAAATGGCGGAGGTGTCCAAGCTCTCTCTGAACCGGAATCATCGGCTCTTGCGAGCTTTATCTTAAGCGAAAATCCCAGAATGGTATTAACTTATCACAGCCAAGCATCTTTAGTGGTAGCCAATGAATCCGGAGACTCAATTTCTGCCGCAAACACGTATGGCAGCTCAAGTAATTACACCAGCCTTACAAACAGTCAGCTTGGCAGCACTTTTGATTATGATACTACAGGCGCGTTTGAAGATTGGCTGCATGATAAATACGACATACCAGCATTGTTGGTAGAACTTGCCACCACCACATCCAACGAATTCAATCGTAACAAAAATGCAATGTGGGCAATGGTAAATTTGCCATAAAACTAATAGGTCTAATAAATCACGGTTATGTTTGTTGTATTTTTATGATATTTTAAGAGTGTCTACCAAGAGAGAATACAAACAAAAATATGAAAACCTTAGAAGGCTCAGTTAATGCACATGGTCATGGCGGTTGGTCCGGCAACCTTAGTGGATTTTTAAATTTTACAGGTTATTTAAGAGGCTTATTTTATAGACATAAAAAAATACTTAAGTTTTTTATTTGGATGAACATATTTTTATTAGCCATTTTTTTGCTGCTTAATATTTTTCTTTGGGTATTTCAAAAAGGTAAATTGCCCCTCAATGCTAAAGTCCAAAACGTAAACTTAAGCTTAAAAACACCGGATGAAGCAAAAGAACTATTACAAGAGTTGGATCTCCAAAAACTCAACATAGACGCGAATGGCAATTTTATTGAGGCTAATTTGGGTGATTTAGGCGCAGCTGTGGATGTTGACGGGGTTATAAATGATTTAAATACAAGTTCTGGGATTTTCAGACTGCCGCTAATAAAAGCTATTGCATTTAGCATGATTAACCACGCTCCAAAGTATGAGATAGATCAGCAAAAAGCTATTGGCTTATTTGAATCGATCGGGCAAAAATATAATTTAGAACCGACAAATGCCGCCATAAAGCTTCCGGGTAGTGCAGAAGATGAAATAATTATTGAATCTGACAAAGATGGTTTTAACGTTGACCCTAAACTTACTGCACTGCAACTGACTAACAATCCAAATTCTTTGGGCCAATCCACAATTGAGTTAAAGCCCGGGCGAATAAAAGCTAAAATTACATCTAAAGACTTGCAACCTGAGAAAGAGCGTATGGCCACACTTCTTTTACATAATACGGCCATGTATTTCGAGCAAAAACGTTTTGAGCCGGATCAGGATCAAAGGCTCTCATTTTTAACGATTGAGCCTAATGAGGAAGGTATCCCAAGGGGTAGTTACAACAAGGAAAATATAAAAAGCTACATAAAGAATGTTGTTCTGCCTGATGTCTACAAAGCTCCCACGTATACAGTCGTTAATTTAGTAGATGGAGTCCAAAGTTCGCAAACAGCTGGGGTGTCGGGTTTAACGGTAAATGTAGATGAAACCACCGATGCTTATATACAAGCATGGCAAGAAAAACAACCTTCAGTGGAAATTAAAATGCAATCAATTGCCCCAAAAGTTATTTATAACCGCGCGTATAGCTATACAAATGAGGGTCTGCATCAGTTAATCAAAGATTTTGCCAGTGAGTATAGCGGAGAGTACCAAGTTGTTGTCAAAGATCTGACAAATGGCTTCAGTGCTAGTTTAAACGCCGGTTCGTCAACTGTACCGGCCAGTACATATAAAGTCTTTTTGGCTTATGTTGCACTCAAGAAAATTGAACAGGGATCCTTGAGCTTTGATGTACAAACGGGTTACGGAAGTGTTAGTTATTGTATAGAACAAATGATAGTAATCTCTGACAATAATTGCGCAAAGGCTATCCTCAACACCATAGGCTGGGCTGAGACAGATCGAGTCATCCACGAAGCAGGCTTTAGCAGCACAAACTTAAATAACAGCGGTGGAGGATATATGTCTACGACTGCTCAAGATGAAGCGAACATGATGGAAAAACTCTATAACGGCTCTTTACTGACTAGCGCTAATCGTGATTTTTTGTTTGGATTCATGAACAGGCAGATTTATAGAAGCGGCATACCGGCCGGTTCAAAAGGCAGCGTGGTTACGGATAAAGTTGGGTTTTTGGAAAGCTGGAACCACGATATGGCCATAGTCCACTCGCCAAAATCAACTTATGTCTTGATAGTCATGAGCAAATACAGCTCATTTAGCAATATCAGTGTCCTGGCCTCTCGCGTGTATGATTTCTTCAACTAGGAAGATTCATTACATCATTCCGCCCATGCCACTACCTGCTGGCATTTGGGGAACTTCTTTTTCAGGGATTTCTACTATCATTGCGCCCATAGTCATAGACGTAGCAGCTATTGAAACCGCGTTTTGAATAGCTTCTTTCGTAACACGAGTTGGGTCAACAATACCTGCGCTCTTTAGGTCGATTAACTTGCCCGCCTTATTTACATCAAAACCTTGCCCAGCCTTTTTACTTGCAACAATCTGAGGAAGTTTTTCATCAGGATTTAGCCCGGCATTTTCCATTAGCCGCTTAAATGGCTGCGCAAGTGCATTTTTTAACAATACGCGACCGGCAGCGATTGAATCATGGCCGTCAGCTTCAAGTCCTTTGGCTAAGTCAACTAAAGTTACTCCTCCGCCAGGGACAATGCCCTCTTCCAGTGCCGCCTTAGTTGCCGCAACAGCGTCGTCTACTCGGAATTTCTTCTCTTCAATTTCAGTTTCCGTCGCGCCGCCGACTTTAATGACCGCGACCTTGCCCTTCAAAGCAGCACTGCGTTTTTCATAATTTTCTTTGTCATATTCGCTTGAAGCTGCATCCGCCTGAGATGAGATTTGTTTAATGCGAGCCTCCAGTTCGGATTGACTGCCCGAACCTTCGATGATTGTTGTGTCATCTTTTGTGACAATGACTTTTCTAGCCGAACCAAGCATTGAAAGTTCAAAATTCTCAAAGCTGTGACCCTGATCCTCGCTGACCATAGTAGCCCCTGTAAGAATGGCTATATCCTGCAAGATTTCTTTTTTCCTGTCGCCAAAAGCAGGAGCTTTGATAGCCACAGTATTAAACGTACCTTTGAGCTTATTAAGAACCAACGTTCCTAGAGCCTCTCCTTCAAGATCTTCTGCTATCACAACCAGATCTTTTTTGCCTGCTTGAGCGGCTTTTTCCAGAACCGGCAAAAACTCCTGAATTGAGCTAATTTTCTTGTCTGTAACCAAAATCGCGGGTTTTTCATAGACAGCTTCCATGCGAGCCGGGTCAGTCACCATGTAGGGTGATATAAAACCACGATCCATTGTAAAGCCTTCAACGACTTCGCTTTCAAGCTGTAACCCTTGGCCTTCCTCGACGGTTACGACGCCGTCTTTGCCGACTTTGTCGATAACATCCGCGATCAACGAACCAATCTCGCTATCTCCAGCAGAAATTGTCGCGACCTCTGCGACACGATCTTTTTTACTGCCAATATCTTCACTCAAACCACTGAGCTTACGAACAATTTCAGCTCCGGCCTGTTCCACACCTTTGCGCAACTCCATTGGGTTATGACCAGCAGCGATTAACCGGTTTGCTTCAGCTAAAATGTGATATGTCAAAATTGTAGCGGTAGTAGTGCCGTCACCAGCTACGTCATTCATTTTGCTGGCCGCTTCCTTGATAAGTTCCGCGCCGACTTTATAGCCAAGTGTTTCGTCATCTTCTTCTGGGAGCTCAACACCTTTAGCTACCGTTACGCCGTCGTGAGTAACAGTAGGATTGCCATAGCTTTTGCTGATTACAACATTGCGGCCCTTTGGCCCCAAAGTAACTTTAACCGCATCATAAAGCATCTGAGCCCCTGTCAGTAGGCGCCTTCTCGCGTCGTCATCATAAAATATTCTTTTTGCCATTTAGATTTCCTCCTTTATCGTCATTATTTGGCATTTATCATCTAGCAGCTTACATTCATTTTGCAGTTTGCAATGGGCATTGATTAATTGGCAACTGAATGATAACTGTAAACTGTTAACTGAAAACTGAATCATCTATTTAATGACCCCTAAAACGTCTTCTTCTTTTATGATCAAAACTTCTTCTTTACCGATTTTTACCGGAGAAGTATAGGTCTTGTAGACGATCTTGTCGCCAACTTTTACTTCCTTAACGTCCTTCCCGACTGCCAATACTTTTGCTACGTCAGGCTTTTCCTGAGCATTGTCAGGCAGGTAAAGCCCGGACGCTGTTTTTGCTTCAGCTTCAACTTGCTCGGCAACAATTCTATCTGCCAATGGTTTGATTTTTGTACTCATATAATCTCGCCTCCTCACTTAATATCGATTTATTTTTAGCACTTTCCTCGTTAGAGTGCTAATTTCAAGATTAATACTAATTAAACAATTTTTTGCTGTCAAGAATTTGCAGTGATATTAGTTTTATTAAAAAAGGCGTTTGAGCAAATCTATGAGAGCTTTTTCATCTCTAACTGTTTCTAAGCCGCTTCCAAAATGTATGATGCCTTCCACGCTATAAACGCCCTCAGGAGTTCTATGTATAGTAGCCACCCACCATGTGCCAGGTCTTTCTTCTTCATTTGCGATTGGGTCGTTAGAAAGTTTGTAGCTTGGCGGGCGAGACATGTCTTCATGAATCTCAAAGGCATAGATAGGATCTCTCTCGGTATTGATATTTATTCTAGAGATTCTCCTGCCTTTTATGGGTACGCTGTCTAGCCCCTCAATATTTGAATCCTGAAAACCACTCTCAATATCTTCATATAAATTACCGAGAATTTCCTGGTCAGATTCATGTGACTCGTCTTTTGATTCGTGTTCATTCATGTTATGTGTAGTATACCTTGTAAAATTAAAGCGGTTTCCTGCCATTCTTCGGGACTGTTGTTAAAGATCCTTTGCTCATTTGATAGGAGCCTTGCGTTTGTGCGTTAGATTCAATAACTCTAGAGGCTTTCTCAACAATCTCTCGAAGTTTTTCATTGTTTTTTGCCTCCACGTTGAGCCTTAGGAGTGGTTCGGTGTTGCTGGGTCTTACATTGATCCAGTAGTCAGAGTAATTAACTGTCAATCCATCGAGCCAGTCTTGATTGCCAGTCGAGAAATCTTTAGCCACAGTGTCCATAACCAGCTCTTTATTCTTTACTTCAAAATTGGTTTCAGGAATCTGACTATAGCGCCTGAATTCGTTAGCTATCTCGGATAACTTCTTGCCACTGCGTGAAAGTACTGCCGTTGCGACTATTGCGGCAATCAAACCGGAGTCTGCCATGTAATTATCTCTAAAATAATAATGCCCGCTGTGTTCACCCGCGAACACGGCGTTGTACTTACGCATATCTGCTTTTATAAACGAATGTCCAACTTTTGTGCGTTTTGGCTCTCCACCATTTTCCTTGATTGATTCTACGGCTGCTCGACCACAAATTGCATTATGTAATACAGTTGCTCCCGGGTGTTGGCTTAAAAAGTATTTGGCCAAGATTGCGGTCATCTCTGTTCCGGTTAACGTATGGCCGTTCTCATCTATTAATACTGCTCTATCGCCATCACCGTCAAAAGCTATACCGAGGTCGCAACTGTCTTGTTTTACCCTTAAAATTAAATCCTTAAGATTCTCTGGCTCTAAGGGATTGGCTATGTGGTTAGGAAAGGACCCGTCCAACTCAAAATACATGGGTATTATCTCAAAAGGTACACGTTTGGTTAAATAGGGGATTATAGCACCAGCCATACCGTTGCCCGCATCAATAGCAATTTTATAGGGCTTGAGCTCGCTTACATTAACAAAAGCCAATATGTGCTCAACCCAATCTTCTGTAATTTCTTTTTTTCTTTGAGTACCCACTTTTTTAACTCGATCAAAAGATTCTGAAAGCGTTTTATCTCGAATCTCAGCTAATCCGGACTCGATGCCTACAGGCTTTGCTTCTTCTCGACACACTTTAATCCCGTTATATTCACTGGGATTATGGCTAGCGGTAACCATGGCACCTCCGGCGAGCTTAAACTTTCCTACCGAAAAATAAATCATGTCGCTAGTAACCTGCCCAATATTCCAAACTTCACGACCTTGCTTAACCAAACCCTTAATCATCGCAGAGGATAATTCTGCTGAATCTGGGCGCATATCTCTACCAACTGCCACGGCGCCATTTTTTGGTAAAAAATCAGCAAATGCGCGTCCAATTTTCTCCACCACATCTTTAGTTAATTCTGATCCAACCTTACCTCTTACGTCATAAGCCTTGAAAATTTTTTCAATCATATCGTGAATTTCCCTATAATATATTGAGTCTAACATTTTCCGAATAAAAGCATTGCTAAAATAACAGCTAAATGGTTGAGTTAATAGAGTATGGCCTATCATGAGCAAGAACCACCAGAATTACCCGAAGAAGATGATCAATTTGACAACCTATTTAGGGGTGTAATCGATACCGCTCAAAATCTAAACGAAAATAAAATTGTAGTTGATGTTGAGATTGATGACGAAGAAAATGATGAACCGGAAGATTCCCAGAGCACGGAATCGTAACGTTTTTATATCAAAACTCATATGCGCACAAATTGGTCAAATTGTGCCCTGGTGGCTTGGTTAAGCTTTTCCAACTTATTTTCTAAATCAGTAACATCACCATTCCTCTCAATCCCGTCTGCTCCCTGACCATTTAATTGGTAATCACTAATAATTTGTCTGGCTCTAGTTTGCATTTCCTTGATGTTGGTCGATATTCGATAGACTTCGATGCCGTTTTCATATATTCTCTCTGTTTTTACATCTCGCGTTAAATTGAACTGAGTTAGATGTAAGTCAACTGGGACCTCTCCTTTGCTGTGGCGCATCGCGCGTTTATACTTGCGGCGACTTGGAGCCTTGTGACGACACTTAAGTTGAATTTGAAGACGAGATTGCTCAAAGTTGTTATTATCAAAATATTGTACAGACGCATCAAAACCTTGTTTGTACTTAACACTGGGTAGATCCGGACTCAATTCTGTTGAATCAGTACCAGGAAAATCTTCCCTGGCAAACGCGCTTCTTACATATATTGAACCTAGCAACCCGCTTTTAAAGATTTTATCCCTCTGACCGAGAAGAAACATCCACTCAAAGATGAAACCGGCTTGATTTTTACCGCCCTCCCGGCAAAACTCTTGAAATCGTTCGTTAAATTCTATTTGCTTGTGCATAAAGTAATTGCTTATAGCTTCATTTTGCTCTGGATTTTCTCGGGATTGGTCGGCAAGCATATGCAGTTTATACATATCTATATCGTAAATGTGGCCAACCGCCATTCTGTAATAAGCGTAATCCCATTTTCTTTTTGGGTTATATATGACTTCGCCTTTTTCGTTACTAAGCTTGGGTGTAGTTTCATAAATTCTTTTTACGTCATAAAAATGCTTTCGAGAGTTAATTAGTAACTTTCGTTTGGTTGATGGATCGTCATTTAGAAATGCTGCTTCCATAAGTAATGTTCCGCCCAGGAAATGACTGCGCCTGGTATCGTAAGTTGCTTCAGCAGAATCCAGGTATAACCACTCATACGCGTTTATAAGATCTTCAAATGCTTCCGGTAACCTGTTCTGCGCTCCCAAATGCATATAAAACCGATATACGTCCGATGAGCTTGGATTGTGAGCTTCTGAAACGGTTTGATCTTTTAAGTGATCGTAATAACCAATGAGCTGTTGTTGGTTATCTATGTGAGTGGTTAATTCTTCGGCTGTCGTTGCGAGAATAGCTTGTCTGGCAAAAAACTTTAGGTACTCGGGAATGTTGTCGGGCGTTATCTGACTCCTAGAAATCTCTGGCACAAGCTCAGAAACCCCCTCGCGCATATTAGGCGCCTCGCCTTTTATGAGCAATTTGTTGATAATACCCAACCATTTATCTACAGCATAGCTCAGCCACAGCGCTTATGGCAATTGCAATATACATATGGATAAAAACCACATTTATGCGAGTACGCGAGATATTGACAACGCAAGGGATCAATGGTTATATAATTTACATCCATCGGACAACCGAAAGGGAATGGATATGGCGTTAACGCATCGTGTATGCGAGTCCGTATTGGCGTTTGGGGAATTCGGTCCGGAGGTCTTGCGACTTGGTAGGGCTGAAGCTCGAGTCAAGCTCGATGGGGGACATCAAGACCTTATCGGTCATCTCGAGCAAGCACTACGCACTGTCTCAATTGTAGCCGACGCTCAGGTCTGCTACCGTTCAGACTATTGCGTTTGTGAGGAGCAACCCTCCGATGGACGACCCTGTGTTTGGGTATCGTTCGAGGAGCGCACTCCCCTGAGCGTCATGTGCAGCGCAGTTAGGGAAGCAATTCGCGACTCAAGCGAGCTACGTAGGCTCGGCGACTAATCACGATGTTCGCGCCAGGGTGGTGGAATCAACAGATTCCATAAAAACACTCCACCACCCGGCAGCGCGGAGCAGTAAGTAGTTAAGAGTTTTTGTGTACTAACACACATCACATAAAGACTCATCCTAATCTATAAACTGCTCCGCAAAAATACATTTAGTTATGGAGCATGTTTGTCAATAATATGATTGTGCTTACTTCTGTTTCAAAATTTCACGAGCTATTTGGCGATCGTCCCATTTTTCTTTGTGGTCACCCACAACTCGAAATTGCTGATGACCCATGCCTGTTATATAAACCGTGTCACCTGCTTTAGCCTGTCCTATTGCCATAGATATTGCCTCGCGTCGGCTCGCTACTTCACGCATGTCTGCCGCGGTTTCATGAAAACCGGCAATTACTTCACTTCTAATCTTTGCTGGATCTTCGCTGTAAGGTTCATCATCCGTAACCATGGCAACATCACTTAAGTTGCCGACGATTTTACCCATTTTTGGCCTTTTATCTTTATCGCGGTCTCCCGTAGCGCCAAAAACAGTAATTAACTTGCCTTTAGTCATTGCTTTTAATGTCTCGAGCGAATTTTCCAAAGCGTCTGGAGTGTGCGCATAATCCACAATTACGTCAAAATTTTGTCCCTCCTCGATTTTCTCAAGCCTTCCAGGAACATTTGTAACGGCTTCTAAGCCTCTTTTTATGTATTTCGGCGCCACACCTATAGCATAAGCCGTAGCAGTGGCTGCAAGAGCGTTGTATGCGTTAAACTTACCAATGAGTCCAAGATTGACCTCAATTTCTTCACTTCCTAAAGCAAGTTTCAGGGTCGAGCTTTTTTTGCCTAGTTTTGCACTGACTATTCTGCACTCATCTGACTCTTTAGTGCCATAGGAAACTTTTTTGGTTTTTGCTTCATATTTATCAAAAAACTCGAACCATTGATCGTCACTATTTAGCACTATAAAGTTTGGTTTTTTAGCAAATAACTTCCCTTTTGCAGCCGCATATTTTTCCATTGTGCCGTGGTAATCCAAGTGATCCTGAGTCAAATTAGTCATCACGGCTGCCTCAACAGGAATGCCCCAAGTTCGATACTGGGATAGTGCGTGGGAGGTTACCTCTATAACCGCCCAATCAACTTCAGCCTTCCTCATTTTGTCCAACATCTTTTGCAGTGAAAACGGGTTGGTAACTGTCATATTTTTGTCATTTGGAATCACTTCTTTTCCAGTCTGGAAAAAAGCCGTTGAACTTAACCCCACCCTGTTTCCCGCCTCCTCAAGAATCTTGGCGATTAACACCGCTGTAGTTGTTTTGCCATTTGTACCCGTGACCATAATCACGTGCATTTGTTTTGCGGGAGATCCATATATAAAATTTGCAACTACGGCACGTAAAAAATGATACGGCGGAAGAATAACCTTGAGGACAGGCCCAGGGATAAACCCTTTGATAGCTGATTTAAACCCCGTTAACATAAGTCTATAATACCCCAAAGAAAAGATTTTGTGCGCCACTTACGCATTAATGTAATAGTTTAATCTGTTAAGATAGTTAAGTTATGAATATTCTTGGGATTGAAACCAGTTGCGACGAAACTGCCGCTGCGGTAGTGAAAAATGGGACTATCTTGACTTCCAGTATCGTGCTGAGTCAAATAGACATCCATAAGGAATTTGGAGGGGTTGTACCTGAAATTGCTGCTCGTAGCCATATTGAATCGATTTTACCAGTTATAAAACAAGCCCTTAAACAAGCATTTAACAGAGGCGGTAGAGTCTCTGCCCGTGATGAGGAACTGTGGTCTAATATTGACGCTATCGCTGTTACGTACGGGCCCGGTCTGCTTGGCTCTTTGTTGATAGGGGTGCTTACGGCTCGAACCCTGGCAATTACAAAAAACCTGCCTCTTTACGCTATTAACCATGTCGAGGGACACGTATACGCGAATTTTATAAATTCGCAGTTTTCAGGTAACAATTTTCATTTTTCAAATAATAAGACTTGGGAACCACCGGCATTTCCATTACTCGCGCTAATAGTTTCCGGGGGGCATTCTCAGCTGGTTTTATTTAAAGACCATGGGAATTACAGACTATTGGGCCAGACTCAAGATGATGCTATCGGTGAAGCATTTGATAAGGTCGCTAAAATTCTGGGCCTTCCCTACCCTGGCGGCCCATCTATCGCCAAAGCTGCGCTCAAGGGTAATCCAAATGCTTATGACTTCCCTATCGCGAAAATGTCTGGCAAATATGATTTTTCTTTTTCTGGGCTAAAAACCGCTGTTCTAAGAAAGGTTCAGGAAATCTGCAACAAGCCTTATGACTTTCCGTCGTTTGAACTCCACGGTCTACTCAATGATAAAGTTCGTAACGATCTCGCTGCTTCTTTCCAAAAAATAGCAGCGAAAACAGTGGTGAATAAGACCATAATAGCTTATAAAGAGTTTAAGCCTGCCTCTGTTGCTATAGGGGGCGGTGTAGCTGCAAATATGGAGCTTCGTTCTCAGTTAAAACAACTTTTGCCAATAGAAATTGAATATGCCAGCCCCAGTCTTTGCACGGATAATGCGGCGATGATTGCCTCACTTGCCTATTTTCAAGCCCAACATTCAAAACCTGTTGATCCTTATTCTTTGGAAATAGAGCCAAGTTTAAGAATGACTAAGAATACAAGCTAAGGCTCTGAACTCGATATATCTATAATTTCTCTTGCGATAAAAGCTTTTCAAGCTTTTTGATCGCCCTACTTTTTCTCTCCAGCAAGAAAAAGTAGGCAAAAAGTGCCGCCCAAGCTCAAAAAACTGCCCTTGTCTCTCGTTTCGCTAAAAACAGACTAAACTTGCGGAACTCTCCGCTGTAGGGCGGATCAGACAGTCCTCAGTTTAATCTGTTTCAGCTTACTTAAACAAAGGTGTTTTTTGAGAAGGGGGTTAAGACGATAGTTTAAGAATAACCAGTGTGGACGTTGGAAACTAGAAACTAGTTTTTAAAAATATACTATTTTCTATTTCCTAATTGCTGTTTCCTAATTTCTATACTTCATATTCTACGGGCTTTGATTGTGCAAAACCCATTTGTATTATCTTGCTATTGAGTTAAAATAGGGGAGTAAAACAAACACGTGAAATCAGTAGTGGGGACATAGCAGATAGCACACAGCCCGTGTGTTGTGGTTTAGTTTTTTCACGTGAAATCAAAATAGTAATTAAAAGGGGCAATTTTTTGTATGAGCTTGCCTAAGATTTATGAGCCGCACGCATACGAGTCCGATGTGTACCAAGCATGGGAAAAGAGTGAGGCATTTCTTCCAAAAAACAGGGGAGATCACCGCGCTTTCAGTCTGGTTATGCCCCCACCCAATGCAAATGGCAACCTGCATATTGGACATGCTCTTACTAACGCGATTCAGGACGTTATGGTTCGCTTTGAAAGAATGCGAGGCAAAGCTAGTTTATATCTTCCTGGGGCAGATCATGCTGGTTTTGAAACCTGGGTTGTTTACGAAAAGCAACTGACAGCACAAGGAAAAACGCGCTTTGATTTTTCTCGATCAGAGCTGTATAGCCAGGTCTGGAATTTCGTAGAACAAAATAAGGAAGATATGCTTGCCCAGCTCAGAGAGTTGGGAGCTAGTTGTGACTGGTCACGGTTTACTTACACTCTGGATGAAAAAGTTGTTGCCACTGCTTATGAAACGTTCAATAAAATGTGGAAAGATGAGCTGATCTACAGGGGTGAGCGCATAGTAAATTATTGCACCAATCACGGAACTTCTTTTTCTGACATCGAAGTAGTTTATAAGTCTGATAAATCAAAACTTTGGTATATAGATTATCCACTGAGCGATGGCAGCGGTAGTATCCAGGTTGCAACCACCCGTCCTGAAACAATGCTAGGGGACACGGCCGTAGCAGTACATCCTAAAGACGAAAGATACAAGAAACTTGTAGGTAAAATGGTGAGGTTACCTCTGTGTGATCGAGAAATTCCAATTATTGAAGATGAAGCTATAGATCCTGAATTTGGTACCGGAGCGGTTAAGGTCACGCCGGCACACGACCCCAATGATTACGATATCGCCTCTCGTCATAATCTTGAATTTGTTAGAATTATTGACTTTGAAGGCAAGATTACAGATTTAGCTCCGAAAAGATTTCAAGGGCAAAGCGTAGAGGAGGCTAGAGAGCATGTCGTTACTGCCTTGAAAAAAGAAGGGGCATTGGCAAAAGAAGAGGATTATGAACATAGTGTCGGACATTGCTATAAATGCGATAGCGTCATAGAGCCCCTGCTAAAAGACCAGTGGTTCGTAAAAATGGCTCCTCTTGCAAAGAAGGCCATTGAAGCTATTAAAAACAAAGATATCTCGTTTTTTCCTAAATCAAAGGGTAGCCAATTATTGCGTTATCTGGAAAACATTCGCGATTGGAATATTAGCCGTCAAATCGCTTGGGGAATACCAATTCCTGCTTACCAAAACGCAGATGATCCTAATGATTGGATATTTAACAGTGATGTAGGGCAGGAAACTCTGGAGATAGACGGGAAAACTTATAAAAGAGACCCGGACGTATTTGATACCTGGTTTTCCTCTGGGCAATGGCCATTTGTAACATTGGGCTACCCCAAATCTTCAGACTACAAGCATTTTTATCCTCTTAGCGTTATGGAAACCGGAGGTGAAATTCTATTTCAATGGGTGGGCCGCATGATAATGTTGGGGCTATACATTACTAAAAATGTTCCTTTTAAAGATGTTTATATTCATGGCTATGTGTTAGACGAGCATGGAGCTAAGATGAGCAAATCAAAGGGCAACGTCATCGCGCCAAAAGAGATCATCAAAGAATATGGCTCAGACGCATTGCGCATGGGGTTAATTGCCGGCAGATCTGCTGGATTAAACCAGGGTTTTAGTACTGCTAAAATTGTCGGAGCGCGTAATTTTTGCAACAAATTGTGGAATGCGGCCCGTTTTGTAGAATCTCAATGCCCAGAAGGTTATAAGCTGTCAAAACCTCACCCCAAAACCATGGTTGACTACTGGATGCTAGAGCAATTAAGAGTTAAGGCGCAAACAATTACCCAAAAACTAGAGAATTATCAATTCACGGAAGCTTATGAAACAATTTATCACTTGCTTTGGGATGATTTCGCGGATTGGTATATAGAGGTATCAAAACATCAACTAAACAAAGATGTTTTGGCATTCGGTCTTATTAACATATTGAAGTTAGCCCATCCCTTTGCGCCTTTCGTTACGGAGTCGATTTGGAGAACACTGGCTTGGGAAAAAGACATGCTGATAATTAACGGTTGGCCGCAGCTTAAATACTCATATGAAAAAGAGTCAAAAGACTTTTCTCGTATTCAAGACGTAGTTTCAGAAATTCGTTATCTAAGATCACAACTCCATTTAACAGAGAACAATTTGTACTACAAGGACAGTCCTTTTATTAAAGCCAACGCTGATTTAATAGTAGCTCTTACCGGCCTCTTGGGATGCCATGAGGTAAGTTCCGGGCATGGCCTTCATTTAACCAGGGCGAACGTTGATGCCTGGATAGACGTTGAAGAAAACGCCATGCGCGATTATTTAATCAAACTTCTTGAGGAAAGAGATGCCCATATGGAAGAGTTAAAAATTCTGGAAACACGACTGGAAAATAAATCGTATTTGAAATCGGCTCCGCACCATATAGTTGAGGAAACCAGAACCAAACTCGCGGAAAAGAAGAACCTTATTGAACGGTTTAAAGATGAGGTTGATTTTATCGAGATATCCCTGAAGAGATACTTGTAGGAATTTGGAATCAGCAACTAGCAATTAGGAATTAGTTCTTGAAAACACTAGTCTCTATTTCCTAATTCCCAGTTTCTAGTTCCTAGATGCTAATTCCCAACTCCTAGTTCCCAATTTCTGGTTCCTATTTCCTAGTTGCCAATTTCTAGTTCCCAGTTCCCAATTGCTATTTCCTAGCTCCTGTTTCCCTCTATGGCTTGCCTGATGCGTTCTACAGACTCTTCCGGACGATAGTCGTCAAACCACAAGACTTGCCAGCCGCGTTTTTCAGCAGCCATAAGGTTAATTCGGCTGTCATCTACAAACAAAATTTGATTGCCGCTATAACGAGCTTTCTTCTCGGCAATTTCATAAATACGTGGTTCCGGCTTAATTGCTCCTTCTATGGATGAGTCTACAATTGCAGAGTAGGGGAGATCTGGCAAAATTTTCTTTTCTATCATGTAACCTAAAAATCCCGGAGCGATGTTTGTAAGTAAACCAATTTTGACACGAGACGATATGTGCTCTAGAAACCCCTGGACTATTTTTATCGGTGATACAGCATTCATATAGTGTTTTTGCCAATCTACAGATTGAACTCGCAAATGGCCTGCGATTGCCTTGTTAAATTCCTCAACGCTCATCTCGCCCCTGCAAACGGCATCATTGTAGTGCCAAAACGTACTCTCAACTTTTTCTGGACTGGCGCCAGCTTCACGCGCCAAAGTTGTGAACGCTCTTTGAAAAAACCGCACCAGCACGCCATTGACGTCGCAGTAAAGAAATTTGACAGCTTGATCGTCCTCAATGACTTCACTCGTTGCAGTTTTATTGATCGGCAAAGCTGCTAACGCGTCGATGGACATGTTTAATGCCTGCGCTATTGCCGCAATAGTTCCGAACGTTGGGTTTTTTATGGCACCTCGTTCAATCTTTGCTAACGTAGAATATGCCAATCCAGCTCTGTCAGATAGATCATCTTGCGTAAAACCCGCTTCTTTTCTCGCCTCTTGGATGCGTTTGCCAAGCTCTGATGTGTCCATTGTTCTACTAGTATTAGCATACTAGTAACTTAATATCAATTTAATCTAGTCTCAATTTTTTAGCAGTCTGGGCGAGTTTACTGTGGTCGGGTTCAAGCTCTGGGGAATATTCTGCCATAGTAGCCTTAAGACCCTTATATAGGGGGAATATATGGTAATGCGCATGGGGAACTTCAAAGCCTTCCACCATTACGCCAACTCTTGGAGGATTTATTACTTCACGGATTCGGTTCGCTATTTTTTTAGAAACTGACATGAGATGGAGATAAAGATCATCTTCCAAATCCCATAGGTGGTCTATCTGTTTTTTTGATACTACAAGTGTGTGGCCCTCAGAAACTGGATGAATATCTAAAAAGGCAATGACTTTATCGTCTTCATAAACCTTGTGACAAGGAATTTCGCCTTTAATGATTTTGGTAAAGATGCTCTCTGCCATAAAATTCCTCAGTGCTCTATATACAGTATAGTGTATGGGGAAATTAACAAATAGCAATTGGAAATTAGAATCTAGAATCTAGAATCTAGAAGCTAGTTAAAAGCTATCAAGTTCGTAAAGTTATAAAGTGCTTTTTGAAGTTTACTAATTTGTAATTTATTTGATATTTGTATATTGGGATTTGAGATCTTATGAAGTATACGCCATACTGCATACTCCTGGTCTACCACAGTAGATTGGTGCTTATAAAAACAATGCACTATACTGGTTATGGATGAATTTGCTTAGATATTTGGGAAAAAATATATTTTTTGTACTTGCGGTAATAACGCTAACTATTTATCTGCCTTTATTCGCAATTTGGACACAACTGAATAATCGGGAAACGTTGAAAAATTGGCTGGAAAAGTCGAGCTTGTATGAAAACATTGTGGAAGACTTTTTTGAGTTAACGCAATCTGCTCCCCAAAACAATGAATCACGAGAATCAAATAAATCTTCTCCTCTCGAATCAAGTACAGATAAGGGGCCATTGAAAAGAGAAGAACTCCTGGCGATACTAAAGCAGACTTATAACGAAGAGTTCTTGCGTTCGGGCGCGCATGAGATACTGGACGGCACTTACGATTGGCTTGAAAAAAAGGCCGAAAAACCAGTGTATGAAGTTTCATTAGGAGAAAAAGCTCCTGAACTTGCTAGCAAATTAGGGGGTGAGCTCAAGCTACGGCTAGCAAAGCTACCTGAATGTTCGTATGCGGAACTCATAGCTCTTGAAGAAAAGGGATTTGACCCGCTTCAAGCTACTTGTGTCCCTGCGGGCTATGACCTCAATAAACAAATTGATGAATATGCGGCCAAGTATGCCCAAGAAGATTCCTTTTTATATGATGCCACTTTGAGTAGCAATAACTTAAGTATGAGCAAAGATGTGCTGGAAGGCTTGCCGAGCATGTTTGGGCTTTTAAACACTTTGTTATTTGTTTTGCCGTTGTTCTTAGTGATTTTTACTGGTTTATACGTATTAACCTCAACGAAGCGCCTTGAGAGCCTTGAGAGGCTTGGTACAAGATTTTTCACCACAGGTTTATTCGCGTTTCTTGGGTTTTTGATCCTTTTATCCAGCAGAGGGTGGTTTAAAGGCGCTGACCCGAACTCAGGGGCTGAACCAGGCACCAAGGGACCTGGTTTTCTCCAAAACATAATTGGCTCTATTTGGAATCAGGCGATTGGTGATATTGCCAAAACCGGTATGATCCTGGGTGTTGTTATTGTTCTTCTTGGCGTTGGAATTTGGGTGGGAGCTTGGTTTGTCCAAAATAACAAATCTGGCAATATTGATAACAAAAAAGAAGAAAAAGTTAAAACCTAATCTGTAAGTTGGCTTGCCGTAAGCGAATGTTGTGAATCAAATAGCGGCGAAGCGATATATCTCCTCACAATTTTCGCTTTTGTCGGTTTAAATATGTTTACAGATCTATTCAGTTATTTTTGTCCCTACCGCCTCAGCCACTGACTTAAAACCATCTTTTTTTAGAAGGTCTGCGATCTCTTTATTAATTACCCCAATCTGGCCGGGACCCATATATATCATGCCTGTAATCATCTGCACAGCAGAAGCGCCACGCTTTATTTTTTCATAAGCGTCAGCGCCCGAAAAGATGCCACCACAACCAATGATGATCAATTTTCCCCGATATTTTTCATACAACGCGCTGATTAGTTCATTAGATTTTTTCTCGGTTGGCTTGCCGCTAAAATTACCTTCCCCAGCGTTTTTTATTTCTTCAGGATCAAATGCCGAGTTGCCCCTATCCTTCGCCAAATTTGAAAGTATAATGCCGCTAATCCACGAATATTTTATTACTATCTCGCACAAGGCGATTATCTCCTCGGGCGACTTTTCTAGAGGCATTTTTACAAAAAGCGGCTTTGCAATTTGTTCTTTATTCAAACGAGCAAGGAGTGCTGTGAATCCAGCAGGCTCATCAACCCGCTCTGTAAAACTTGCGATATTAATGAGATTAGGACAGCTAATGTTGAGTTCATAATATTGGATATTTTCTGCAATGCGGACAAGCGAAAAGCCTGCGGCGATCTCCTCTGTTATTTCGTTGAAGTTTTCATATCGTCGATTCGTGGCGCCAATACTTAACCCAATCGGTATTTCAAAGTTATTCTTCCCGATTTTCTTAAGAACTGCCTGCATACCAGCACTTTTGAATCCCTTATTCACGAGCAGGGATCGAGATTTCGGTAATCGTCCGAGCATTGGCCGAGGATTCCCTCTATAAGCGCCAAGGGTGACTGTGCCAATGCTTTGAAAACCAAAGCCGATGCTGGGGGTAATTCGCATAAGATCCGCATCATAATCAAAGCCGGCCGCAAGGCCAACGGGATTTTTAATTGAAAGACCAGCAAGATTGATGTGCAACGATTTATTGTGATAGGAAAAGAGATGTCCTATAAATTTCCGAGCAATACCGCTTGATCCAAGCCAGCGTCCAAGCGTGAGTACCATTGCGTGCACCTGATCTGCAGGGAAATTAAATAAGACAGGTTTAATTATTTTGCGATAAATGATTCCTGACATGTAATTATTTCCTAACTGGCGGAGAGGGTGGGATTTGAACCCACGGTACCTAATGAAAGGCACAACGGTTTTCGAGACCGTCCAGTTAAGCCACTCCTGCACCTCTCCGTATATAGAACATTTTAATACTTTTTAGGATCCGCTGCAGATATAACAAAACCACCCTCTAGGGTGGCAATAATGGCGTACCCGGCAGGATATCGGCCTCATTTTTTCGGCCTCCTTCGTTTGCTCGCAAAAATATACAAGTGCATTTTTGCTTCGCTACACTTCGCCGAACCTGGTGCTATGCACCGCAGGTTCGAATCTTCTTATTAACAAGTTTTAAAGTAAATAATAAAAGAGTATCTAGCGAGTATCACCTGGCGTACCCGGCAGGATTCGAACCTGCGGCCTCTGGCTCCGCAAGCCAACGCTCTATCCAGCTGAGCTACGGGTACTTATGTATCAACTGATTTAATATAACCATCTTTAATGATTTTCTCAATGAAATCTTTGCGTTTCCAAGACTTAAGCTTATTTTCTAACTTTCTAGCTATTTTAATACTTGAAAATTCTTGACTAAATTTCAAAATGCATTCATCTCCTAAACGAACAGTGCTTGGAGTATAGCCAGATCTGTGTTGCTTAATTCTTCTTGCTAAATCAATTGTGCTACCAATGTAATATTTATCTGACTTTGGAAAGTAAAGTATATATACAAATGCGTTCATATCCAGCTCCGACGTTATCAGTCGGAGTCCCGATTGTAAACATCGGGACTGAGCTACGGGTACAAATGAAAACCGTCGCTAACCGTCCCGCTAAATGCGGGACAGTTAGGCAACACATTGAGTAAAAGGAGCTTTCCAAAATTTTGATTTTTGGAACAGGGGTCACTATAACACACTTCTACTAGCAAAACAAAGTGGAAAACTTGGATTGATAAAACAGTTAAAAACGTATTTGGCGAGCCAGCCTGTCTATAAAATCAGGCTCTTTATCTTCGTGTGGCAGTTGCAAACTTAGAATGTTAATTATTTGATCTTTATGAGCAGGATCAAAATATATAGAAATTCCTGGCATAAATCGTTTCAGCGGCAAAAATTCTATACTCTCAATACCCCCATCATGAAGAATGTTAAAAGATCTAAATTGATCAAAACGATAATTTTTATTGCCGATTGATAGCCCTTCTGGAGTAATTGAATATTGTAGAACTTCCGGTTTACGTTGAGCATAGACAATAACAGTCACAGCCATCAAAATAACGACCATAGCTGCCCAAATATCAACTACGAAGTAAAGAGCAACGGCAAATATTATTGCAATCAGACTTAAAATTGCAAACCACCCGACACCTTTTTGATGATGAACATATTCAGAAGCCTCCCATGTGATTGTATTCTCTCCCTTTGATCCGTGAGCAATATCAACATGAGACTGGCCACGTACATTTTGGAGTTCATGACGTTGGGTTTCAGATTGATGAGAACCTAGGTCTTTGTTTGTCTCTTTATTTTGCTCTTTCTCATTTTCAATATTTTCTCGTGGTAAATCTTCTTTCCTGCTTTCATTAACTTGACTTAAAGAACTAGGTTCCGGAGAAACCACTACTGTTTCCTGGTTTGGTTGTATAGTTTGTCCTGGAGTAAATTGACTTACTGACTCATCTGAATTTGCCTGATCTGATAATTCATTTGTCTCATTACTCATATTACAGACCAGTATACCCCATAAAACATATTAAAAAAACATAAGGAATATACTAAAACTTGGTCGCCTCGATTATCGAACCTATGTGTTCGAATCTTTCTCTTTCCATCAAAAGAGAAACGGCTGCACATAAACGTGCGACCGCCTCTCTCTTGGCGGAGAGGCAGGGATTCGAACCCTGGGTGCCATTGCTGGCACACCGGTTTTCAAGACCGGCTCCTTAAACCGCTCGGACACCTCTCCTCATCTAAAGTGTATAGTATTTACAGATTGTAATTCAACAATAATTCCCTCTTGGGTAAATAACAAACTTGTCTTACAATCTATAAGACCATAGATTATGGGCGTAAAGGAGAGGTACCCAAGAGGCTGAAGGGGACGGTTTGCTAAATCGTTAGTCCCGAGCAATCGGGAGCGAGGGTTCGAATCCCTCCCTCTCCGCCATCCTACTTCACCAAGGCTACGGATGGCAATTTGACTCAAAATTTTAACTTATCCACTGTCAATTGCCTAATTTCCAATTCCCAGTTGCTATTTCCAAGCTTTTTATCTAAAAACCCTTAATCTAAGCATGAAAAGCCGGGCTAAAATTACAAAACAATGCATTGCCAGCATGAGTAGGAATGTAAATAACCCAAAATACAAAGCTATTTGCCAGTAGGGCGACGTTAAAGCCCAATCACTGAGTGTATTCACAATGGTGGGGTAAATGAATTGCACGAAAAACAAGGCGTAAAAAATACTTAAAAGCACGATGGCCGCTCTAAATCCAAGCCTGGCACCGTACGCAACCCAATGATCTGACTGATGAAATGACCTTGGGTGGTTAAACACCAAAGCAATATTGACTTCATTTGCCAGATCACGTATTACCCCAGTTATTAACCATATGACTATATAAATTACAGCTCCACCAGCACTCCAAAAAGCCACTGTAGTTACTACATCGACATTGCGAGTTGATTCCAGCTGGTTTAGAAATTGTTGCCACTGATAGCTGAATATGCTAGATTGAGCTTCAATGATAGACGGATTTATGAGTCCTTTGAATACCGAAGTTGAAGCACCTATTACTAATAAAAAAGCACTTATGAAAAAATAAATAATTAACTCGAGTCTTGTTGGTAATAAAAACAAAATAAAGCGATTCATATAATGCGAATGTCTTTTAAGTTATTATACATGCCTTAAGCTTTTTGGGATTATTCGCAGGTCTGGGCAATGGCTATAGCACTAACAGTTTTTGCTCCGGCATTTTTTAAGGTTTTCGCGCAAGCCGAGAGGGTAGCACCGGTAGTAACTACATCATCAATTATTAATATTTCTTTGCCTGCAATCTCATTTTGGTTAATTGCCCAAAACGCACCATCCATCTGATGTAAACGTGCATGCTTTGAAGATCCAACCTGTCTTGCATTTGTTACGCGTAACAGCAAACGTGAATACTGCCAGCCTCGTTGTTTTGCCAGCTTGCGTGCTAATAATTCGCATTGATCATAACCCCGCACGCGTATTCGATTGTTTGCTGTTGGCACGTGCGTAACGAGCATATTACTTGGCAATCCGTGAGGCAAAACGTCTGCTAAGAAATTGGCAAAAATTTTATAAGCGTCTTTAGCATTATTATATTTAAATTTTTGAATTAGCGTGCTAATAGGTTCTTCGTATTCAGCGCCTACCCAGACATGCTTGAGTTTTGTTTTTGCGTAGCAATTATCGCAACTACGGTGATCTAAAGTAATTTTTTTGCACAGAAAACACCTGGAGGGCAAGTGAACTACATAACTTTCTCTGCATCCATCACACAGCAGATTTCCTAGTTGCCTGCAGCTTACGCAACTGTGTGGCGCTATAAGTTTTAGAACGTCTTCGATCATATATGTGAAATTTATTGACTCTAGTTTATATTAACTTTCTGATGTGAGTAGAATAAAATAGCTTAAATTATTTTGAAATATGCCAGCTATTGTTGCATATTTACTAATAGTTTGGATATAATGCTAGTTATAATTTAATGAAGCCATGTGTTCGTTAGGTAATAAGTGGAGGTGTTATGGCTCGACGACAAAAACAAGATGACGATTTGCTAATGGAGGATGAGTTAGCGGCAGCTTTTCTGGAAGAAGATACTCAATCCGAACCAGACAACGCACAAGCTGCAGGGCAGGATGATTGGGACGAAGATGATACCATCCCCGGACAACTCGCTGTCGATGTCTACGAAACCAAAGAAAAATTAATCGTAAAAGCGCGAACAGCTGGTGTAAACAAAGATGATCTTGATGTTAGTATTGCGGATAATACCCTAACAATACGCGGGACTTTGTCTTCTGGCGAAGAAGTCGAAGCAGAGAACTATCACATCCAAGAATGTTACTGGGGTGAGTTTTCTAGAACCCTAACACTGCCAGTGCCGGTTAAAGAAGATGAAGTTGAAGCAGTATTAAAAGACGGTGTGCTTACTATTTCGTTTAATAAAGTTAAGCAAGATACTGTCAAGAAAATACAAATACAGTAGTTGCCTCGTATTAAGTATAGAGTATAGAAATTGGGAAACAGCAATTAGAAACTAGGGATTAGTTTTTAAAAATATACTATTTTCTATTTCCTAATTCCCGATTGCTAGTTGCTCTCTTGAAGGGTGGCACCCTTACTACTGATTTCTACTAATTCCCAATTCCTTATTTCTAATTTCAATTTTCTGGTTGCCGATTGCTAGTTCCTAGTTTCTAGATCTATCTCGGGTTTCGCATATTCTTGATCCATAAATTATACTTATAGTATTAAGAAGGAGGTTTTTATGGATTATGCTAGTGCTTTTGAAAATATAAATTTTTTGGCTATATTATTTGCGGCGCTATCATCGTTTGTCGTTGGAGGATTCTGGTATTCAAAATCAATGTTTCTGAAAATATGGATGAAAGAGACAGGGTTAACACAAAAAGATATTGAAAAAAAACAGGGCATGGCACAAATATTTACAGCTACTTTTCTATTAGCTTTGGTTGCCGCGTATTTTTTGGCCGTGGTCCTATATATGGTTAGCGAGCCAAAAGCAAATTGGCTAGACGGCGCAGTGTTTGGAGCTGTCGTTGGCATGGCTTTTGTGGCTACATCACAGGCGACTCACGTACTTTTTGAAAGAAAGACTCTTAGACTGTTTGCCGTACAATCTGGCCACGACATACTAAGACTCGCGGTAATGGGTGCAATATTAGGAGCATTTGGCTCCTAGCGGATTTTCTATGGGGTACTTAACGAGCCAAAATTTTAGCCAAGGAATTCCGCTGGAACTTGAAGATTTACTAAATGACGATCCTCTGGCAAAAAGTATCTTCATCAGCTTGCCCCCATCACACAAAAAAGAATACATTGCATGGATTGAAGAGGCTAAGAAGGAAAATACTAGAAAAAGCAGGGCTCAAAAAGCCATATCTATGTTAAAAAAATATAAAAAATAGGGTATCCGTTATGGATAAAATGCCAGATAGAAACCTTGCAAAATACTTAAGTCAACTTGGTGTGGTTAAAACAGATGGAGTTTATGAAGCTTTTTCGCATGTTAGAAGAGAAGATTTCCTTCCAAAAAATGTTAAGGATTATGCATATTTAGATAGCGCTCTTAGTATTGGATATGGCCAAACAAATTCGCAGCCGTATACAGTAGCATTTATGCTTGAGCTTCTTGAAGTAGAAAGAGGGCAGAAAGTGCTTGATGTAGGCTCGGGTTCTGGTTGGACAACGGCACTGCTAGCTAACTTAGTGGGTAAAAAGGGTAATGTAATTGGAGTGGAAGTTGTTCCAGAACTGGTTAGTTTAGGGTCAGAAAATCTGAGTAAATATAATTTTTCTTGGGCTCATATAGAGGAGGCTGGCGATATTTTCGGCTGGCCGGAAAAAGCTCCGTATGACCGGATTCTGGTTTCGGCTTCAGCCAAGGAAATACCAAAAGCTTTGATTAATCAACTTGCCAAGAACGGTATTATGGTAATTCCTGTTCGCGAATCAATTTGGCGTATTATAAAAACCAATGGGAAAATTGAAAAAGAAGAATACCCAGGCTTTTTATTTGTTCCCCTCGTGTGAATACCCGTTATTTAAACTTGTTTCTTAAATAATCTCGACTTGATTTGCGATCACGGCTTTGATCCCTAACCTTGAGCTCAAGGTGTTTGGCAAGAATATTTGGGTAAAAAATCACTTTATGGCCAAGTTCACGAAATCTAAGCGCCAAATCCTGACCTTCGCTATAACGCATATTACTGTCAAAACCGCCAATCTTTTTAAATACATCACCGCGCAAGGCACAAAAAGCTTCCGATACCCAATCAACTGGGCGCTCTACTGGTTTAAAGTATCTAATTTCTACATTATATGTATATTTTTTGGCAATTCGTCTTAGGGGCAATACAAGCGGCTTAAAATGAAGTAAAATTGCCAGCCTCTCAATCCATCCGCCCCAGAACGCGGCGGTTTTAGTATCTAGCCGCCCGTAGTTATATGTCATGGGTTTATTCTTTTTGTTGAGAATCATACCGCCAATTATTCCAACATCGTCATTATTTAAAAAACATTCCTCAATTTTTTCCCTGATGCCAGGTGTTTTTATTTCCATATCTACATCAACAAAACAAACAATATCGTCCGGTTCCAGAAATTCAAGAATTCGGTTTCGATTTCCAGCCGGTCCCAGATTTTTGTGGCCATCTACCGCAATAACCTGGTCTTTAAACGCGTAGAGAAGTTCCAAACTGTTATCAGTAGAAGCATCATCCAGCACATATATCTCATCAAATGAATCATTTACTACTTGCTTAATTATGTTAACTAAGCAGCTTGCTCCGTTATAGTTTGGGATGGCACAGATTACTCGCATTGAAACAAATTCTAAACTTTTAACTTAATGCGAGTATATATCATAAAAATTAATGAGTGATAAATTTATATTCTAAATACGTATTTCGCTAGCCCCATTAGAGCCAGTAGCCCGAGCAGCCCATAAATCATTGGCAGGAGAAAATCAGGGTATAAAGTAGATAGTATCCAAACTCCAACAAACCACAGTGTCATGCCAATACCAAGACGCATTAAACCGCGCTTTTCCTGTTTCCATGATTTGAATTTTTTCAAACTGACACCGTAGTATGCCAGCCCGATTATCACAAGCAGAGGCAAAACAAACACTAGATTATAAAACAGAAGCAGAGGCATTGCCGTTATATATCCCATACCTTTTTGGGACATTAGAGCCAGAATTGCTAGATAGGGCGCTCCGGTGCAGGGGAGTTCTATCAGGGTAACTATAAACCCAAAAAATGCTGCTGAGAGAATACTGGTTGAATGACTAGCTTGATTCTCAACTGTTTTAATAAAACGTTTTGGGATTGCCAGTGACCAACCGCGCCCATACCAAAAGAAATCTTTTACTTCTAGTGTTCCGGCTAGCAGCACGAACACACCGATTACTAAGTAAAACATTTGGCTAATTACAGTAATTTCTCTTACAGCATTAAACGTGCCAAGTAAAGTTAGTCCGCCAACCAAATAAGTTATATACACGCCGGCTGTGTAAGCCATCCCATTTCTCAGGACCGCTTTTTTCTTCCCGGTTTTGACCAATATTGTCAGCAATAGCAATAGTACACCAATCACGCATGGGTTAATGGCATCTATGGCTCCGAGCACTGTAATGACGGGGAGCGATAATTCAACTGAATCGATGTGGAATCCTGTCGCATCGACGACGTTTTCATCTTCTCCGGCGTGTGCCAAAACAACTTTTGGTAAGAGTGCTAACGCAGCAAGTGTTAACATAAGCAATATTCGTGTTTTTCTCATTCTAGCCCCTTCCTAACTTTGGAAATTCGATATTCTGTGAGTTGAGATACTCCTTTGTCTCTTGAGCTGTCCTCTCATCGAATACAATTACAATTATATCTTGGTCTTCCCAGATATATTCTCTATAATCTTCATTTTGCTTAAATGAATTTTCTCCTTTTTTCTTTACAAACATTTTTAGCGAACCGGGTTTGCCATTTGGGCACCCCTCGCCATTTTTTCTATCCATTAGGGAAGTGGAGTCAAAGGTTAAGTTTTGGTTATCCATTGCTGTACCAACTTTGAGTTTTGTTGTGTCCGTAATTTCTTCTTTTTCTTTGTCATAAGGTAGTTTGTCGTGCCAATGGATAATATTTCTTTCCTCATGAGTGTGTGGTCCATCGAGTGGCCCCACTTCGTTGCCTAGATATTGAGGTTCACCGCACATCTCGATCACCATATAAGAATGAATATGAGCCGTTAGCACACATGATCCGTCATTGAGGCAGGTTACAACCGGCTTGTTGAGGCCACCTTGTTTTTTAACCTGCAAGTATGAGTAAACACCCCAGCCTACAGCTGCGAGTATTGCTACAAGAATAAATACTTTTATTGGTAGCTTGTTATTCTTTTTCGACTTAGTTGATTTTGATTTTTTCGCCATTTTTTCTCCTTAATTACTGAACTAATAGAACGCCTTGACCGCCCCATGCACCATCAGGCATGGGCAAGTAACCGGCGACCTCGAGTTTCTCTACATCAATAACTGTCACCCAAAGTGAAAATTTATTAGTGACATAAGCGTAGGTTCCTCCATTTTGATTCTTACCAAAGAATACTCCGTGCGATCCGTCACCAATATTTGGGATTTTCTTAACTATATTCCAGCTTTCGGTTGATATAACGGCAACTGAGCCTTCTCCAGAAACGGGCACAAACACATAGCGTCCGTCTGGCGAAGGGACGGTTTGTACAGGGCCTTTACCGATATCAATTGATGCTATTCTGCTTTGATTGGCAATATTGTAAGCATAAAACTTGCCACTGTGATGAGTCGCAACGAAAGCGTGAACCCCATTTGGTGTAATTCCTGCCATAAGTGGCAAAGAGTGATTATGTTTACTCGAATCGCTGCCATGTTGATCACTATGGGTAGACTCAATTGTTTCATCCTGAAAAATAATTTCGTTTTTGTCTGTATCCCATACGCTAATCATGCCTTTTTCGGTACTTGCAAGAGCCATGAGTTTTCCGTCTGCACTCATCCAATGACCATGCGGGCCTTTTGGCGCCCGAACTTTTTTATCGATTTCTAACGTTTGGGAATTAAGTATTGCTATGCCGTCATCACCTTGAAGTGTTACAACTATTTTGTCGCCGTTTGCATGGATATGGGCTGGGCTTTCACCAGCCAAAATTTTCTTTTTAAAGTCACCAGTCTTACTGTCGAAAGTACTTGCGAATAAATCAAACCAGTTAGTAGCTATAACATTATCGCCAACTTGCCAGAGATTGTGAGGATTATTCAAAGATTCATCGTCTATAACTCTTTCAACGCTCCAATCCTCTGTGTTAAAAATCACGATTGTTCCTGGTTTCTCTTTGTTTTTTAGTTCCTGAAATTGGGCGCCAACCCAGAGCTTACCGCTGCCCTTTATGGCAGGCGTACCAGCTGGAACCGGTTTATTTTCTGGTGGCCAATTTGCCCATTTTGGCAATTTTTCTTTAGGAACAGGCATGCCAACACCAATAATTCCCTGCATGTACGGATGAATGGGGCAGACATAAACATATATTCCGGGTTTTTCGAATTTGTGACTCCAGGAATCAGTGAAATGACCCGAATGAAACTCTTCTGGGCCCTCCAGTGTCATAACAGGGTGTACTGCAGGAGTATTTTTCTTCCATACAACTGTTTCTCCTGGCTTAATCTCTAGCGCAACAGGGTTCATCCATGGGGCATTATCAGTTATTGTTACAACATTAGATTTGCCTTTTATAAAAATAAACCAACCGCCTAAAGCAAATATAAACGCAACTGTAATCAGCAATCCCCACCTTAATTTTTTATTAATATCGCTCTTTTTCTGGGATTTTCTTCTTGTAGCTTTAGACCTATTAGTTTTTTTAGCAGGCACTTATCGCAACCTTTATACTTATGCTTTTTTTATACAGGTTTATTCTTTTTATTTCAAGGTAGACACTAGTTAATGGCGCGTTTACGACTACAGAGGTTACCATCTTATGGTATAATCTAAATATACCGATATCCAATTTTACTGTCTGACACAACTCAATAAATAAATTTTTTAAGAAAAAATTAACAATCTAAAATTATAATAGTAAGTAAAGATTTGCGGAGAATACCAATGCAAGTCCTATTAGACGACCAAAAGTTAGTGATTAAATTACGCGGATGGGAGATATTTTGGTGTCTCTATAATAAGCTTGAAATTCCAAGAGGCAGCATCGTTGAGGTTAATTGTTATGAACCAACCGAAAAAATGCAGTTCCGCAAGGACTTGCTAAAAATTGCTCCGGTCAGTAAACGCGTTAGCCCTGGCGTTAGTATTACACCTTGGAGTAAGGATTTTTGGTTTGTACGACCAAACAAACGTTACGTTGAAATTATCACGCGCAATTACGAGTTTGGAAGGATTGTAATTTCTCCTCCGCCAGGGGATGTAGATCTTCTGGACCATGAATTTAACAAACTTTATCATAGTAGTAGAAGCGGTGTCCTTTCGGCAGAATTAGGAACATTAAAAAACTTAGGCCCAAAGTACACAAGATGGCTTCGCGATATAGGCATAAAAACACAAAAAGATTTGCAAAATTCTAATCTAAAAGATATCTACATTAAACTCAAAGCCGTAGGACATCCGGTAAGCAAACAACTATTATGCTCAATAGAAGGTGCTCGAACAGATCAAGATTGGCATTTGATCAGCAATACACGCAAAAGAGAAATATCCCAAATTATTTTACAAGCAGAGCAGGAAACAGAAGGTCAAACAGCATCAGAGTTGCTATAATTTATATAAATGAGTCAAAATCAAATTCCCAAAAAATTATTATGGATTGATCTGGAAATGACTGGGCTCAATCCCTTAAAAGACAAAATATTAGAAGTAGCAGCGATTGTGACTGATTTTGATTTTAATAGACTTGATAGCTATGAATGTGTAGTGCATCAATCTGAAGAAACAATTGCCGGTTCGAATAACTGGGCAAAAAAAACTTTCACTGAATCCGGACTATTTAAAAAAGTTAGAGAGTCAAGCACGGATGAAAATGAAGTTCAGAGTAAATTAATTTCCATAGTCGATAAACATTTTTCGGATTTAGCTATTCTTGCGGGTAATTCTATTCATCAGGACCGTTTATTTATTCGAAAATATTTTCCGAAACTCGAAAAAAAATTACATTATAGAATGCTTGATGTTAGCTCGTTGAAAATTTTGATGCAGGGTAAATATAATATTGAATTTGAAAAAGTCGGCAAACACAGCGCCATGGACGATATAAAAGAAAGCATGGTAGAACTGCGATATTATTTGGATTACTTACATGGGATTAAGTCATAAAAATTTAGAGAATTATATACTTGCAAAACCGGGTGCGAAGCTTGATTATCCATTTGGCGAGGGGGTGGCAGTATATAAAATTGTTACGAGTCTAAAAAACCCTGATTTAAGTAAGGGCAAAATGTTCGCACTAATTGCAGAGAAATCTGATCCTCTACGAATAAGCTTGAAATGCGACCCGCTGCTAGCTCAAACTTTGCGTGAAAAATATGAGTCGGTAATGCCCGGATATCACTTAAATAAAAAACACTGGAACACCATAATTTGTTCCGGCCAGTTATCTGATCAAGAAATTTATGAATTTATTGATCACTCTTATACTCTTGTTTTTAACTCTTTTAGCTTTCAGGATAGGGCAAAAGTTGAAAGATTAAAAATTAACCAGCAAGCTTAATGAGCGTATCTTGACTCTCGTATATTTTTTCAAGTATTTGCTTAAGATCATCTTTTTTGGTGCTGTTGTAGATTTCCGTAAGAGTATCTTTATTTTCAATAAGAAGAATTTTTATCTGCTCAAATAATTTCTCATCGAAGGCATTTGTTTGACTGGCTTTACTCAATTCATCCTCAACTTCTTGACGCAAGTACTTTTCTTGAATTTTTTTATCCAGCTTCGACTGATATTCGTTTTGAAAATATTGTTCCAATTGAGTGGAGTTACTCGTTAATATTGCCTGAGCTTCCCTTAAAAAATTCTGTCCTTTGGACGTTTGGGGCGTTTTTTCAAATTTTTTTAGTATTCTAAGGATTTCATTTTGCTGAGCAATTGCTTTTTGAATGTTAGATTTTGTACCTTCTCCGCTACTCAACATCGGTAGTATCGCAAATAAAATAGCAAAGACAAGCAATACCCCAATAACCATCATTAGTATTTTTTGTTTTTTTGCTTGAGGGTTGGAGGGATCGGTTTGTATTAGTTGTTTGATATTGGGCAAATTCATCCTGACTATACTATAGACTAAATTCATAAGCTTAAGAAGTATAGAACGTGTAAATGCCTAAAGTTTTTAACTAATTTCTAGTTTCTATTTCCTAATTCCTGGTCAGAGGTGCGCCTCATACTCTATACTTTAAATATGGATGTCAAAGAGGAGATTAAACAGAGGCTTAGCGTTGAAGAAGTTGTCGGAGATTATCTGGAGTTAAAACGCTCTGGTCGTAACCTGAAGGCCCTCTCGCCTTTTACTAATGAGAAAACGCCCAGTTTTATGGTGAGCCCGGAAAAGCAAATATGGCATGATTTTTCTTCAAATCAAGGCGGAGATATTTTTACGTTTGTGATGCTTGTTGAAGGTGTTGACTTCAAAGGCGCCCTTGAGTTGTTAGCAAGAAAAGCAAACGTTGATCTTTCACAGTACCGCATGGATGGCGGGCTTGCCAGTAAAAAAAAGAAACTTTACGAATTACTGGAACTTGCAACCAGATACTATCAACACTGTCTTATAAAGAACTCTCATGCTCTGAAATATGTAGCAAAACAACGAGAGTACAAAAAAAGTACCGTAGTTGATTTTAGACTGGGATATGCTCCTTATACAGATAACGGTCTAACTACATTTTTGCTTAAAAAGGGTTTTAAAGCTGATGAATTAAGAATGGCTGGCATATCCGTTATGCGACGTAGTGGGTTATCGGATATGTTCCATGGACGGATTATGATACCGCTTGCAGACGGCCAAGGTAGAACTATAGGATTTACAGCACGGATTTTACCCGGCGAGGAGTCAAACCAGGCGCCAAAATATATAAATACGCCTCAAACGATTTTGTATGACAAAAGCCGCCATGTGTTCGGTCTTCATCTTGCCAAGGAAGCAATTCGGAAACAAGATGAAGCTATCATTGTTGAAGGTAATTTGGATGTAATCGCGTCTCATCAGGCGGGAGTAAATAACGTGGTGGCTACTGCGGGGACAGCTCTAACCCCGGGGCACTTAAAACAGGTTAATCTCTTAACTCAAAACATTTCTCTCGCGTTTGATAGTGATGATGCCGGGGTTGCCGCCACTGAACGGGCAATAGTTAGCGCTCAAGCTGCTGGAGTTAATTTAAAAATAATCGACATTGATGATGGCAAAGATCCAGATGAAATTATCAGGCAGGATCCTGAGTTATGGGAAAAAGCAATTGCGTCCGCCAGGCACGTTATGCCTTGGTTATTTGAACACTACCGGAAAAAGTTCGATTTAAAATCTGGCCCTGGAAAAGTTTCATACACGAATAAATTGCTGGATGTAATATCACAAATCGAAGATCCAGTTGAACAAGACCACTACATTAATGAGCTTGCCCAAATTGTTGATTCAACTAAGAAAGCAATAATACAGAAGCTGGAGACCAAAAAGTCTAAGCCTGTCAGGAAAAAAGTAATTATTAATTCCGCAAAACTAGAACCTGATAAATCCGCGTATAAAGATGCATATTTAGCATTAAATTTAGCTTTTAGCGGTCTTAGAGATAGTTTGAGTGATATCGAAGAAGAAATGTTTGAGAAACCTTGGAGAAGACAGGTATTCTCTTATATCATCAAACACAACCAACCAGTAAATAATACTCCTAAAGAGTTGCAAGTTGTGGATGACTATGTCAAAATCTTGCTATTGAAAGCGCAGGAGCTTTATGGCGATTGGACGGATCCAGACCGGCTAGTGGAAGCAGTTGGTCTAAAACATCGCCTTATTCGTGAAAATAAGCAAAAACTGAAAATAGAAATTAGAAATAAATTAAGTGAAGCCGAAGCTAAGGGCGATAATTTACGTGTTAGCGAGTTGCTTAAGAAATATCGAGAGTTATTAAGGGAGGATGCATAGTGAAACTAAGTAAGAAGAAAGTACAAGTTTCAGAGCCGGATCTTCAGGCTGTGAAGCAAAAGTTAATTGAAGATGCCAAGAAAAAAGGGAACATAGATCAAAAAGATATCTTTACAAATATTCCTGATACCCCAGAGAATACCGAGATACTCGATGAGCTTTATACAGAACTTGTTGATATTGGCATTGAGATAGTTGGACGCGATGGGGAAAGTGAAGAAGAATGGGAAGAATATGAGGAAGAAGTTATCGAAGAAAATCCTGCGTATTTAGATGATATTGCTGATGATTCCGTAAGACTTTATTTAAGAGAAATCGGTAAAATTCCCTTGCTAACCGCTGATGAAGAAATTGAACTTGCCAACAAAGTTGCAAAGGGGGATAAGGAAGCTAAAGACAAAATGGCAGAGGCCAATATGCGTCTGGTGGTTTCCATTGCAAAACGTTATGTAGGAAGGGGTTTGGATCTTTTGGATTTGATCCAAGAAGGTAACACTGGCCTGCTGCGTGCTGTTGAGAAATTTGACCCTTCAAAAGGATTTAAGTTTTCAACTTACGCGACTTGGTGGATCAGACAGGCGATTACGCGAGCTATTGCAGATCAGGCTAGAACCATTCGAATCCCAGTTCATATGGTTGAAACCATAAATAAATTACTCAGAACTCAGCGTCGTCTAACCCAGGAGCTTAATCGCGAACCTTCAAACGAAGAGATTGCCGAGGCCATGGAGATGGAAGTTGAAAAAGTTGAACACATAATGAAGATCAAGCAAGATATAAGCTCGCTTGACGCCAGCGTAAGGGATGATGAAGAAGATTCGGTACTAGGTGATTTTATCGAAGACGAGGAAAGCGAGAGCCCGGACGAATCTGCTACAACCCAGTTGTTAAAAGAGCATGTAAACGATATTTTAACAATTCTTTCTGAGCGTGAGCAAAAAATACTAAAAATGCGCTTTGGCCTTGAAGACGGACGCAGTCATACGTTAGAAGAAGTTGGTAAGGAATTTAATGTTACTCGCGAGCGTATTCGACAAATTGAAGCCAAGGCTTTAACTAAATTGCGTAAGCACAAAGACGCTAAGAAGCTGCATGATTATCTGCAGTAATTTCATCCATCAACTCGTCGAGTTCTTTAAGCAATTCTCTAGGGGATTTAGTATTGGTTAAGCAATAGTCCGCTCGTGCGATAGGCCCGCCTTTTTCAAAATTTTCAATTTCATCAATCTCACGATTTTTAATTTGCTCGACTGTATAGGCGCGATGAGAATCTTTACGGGAGATAACTCTTTGGTAACGAACATTTCGTGGGGTAAAAACGCAAATCACAACAAGCTCTTCCCCGTATTTCTTTTCAAGATACATATATTCCGACCAACTATATAGGCCATCAAGTATTACAGTTTTTTTCCCTTGCTTAAAATATTGATCTGCTTTTCGTGAAGCTCGTTTTGCAAGTACGCTTAATCCTTCTTTCCTTCGCATGTCCAGCCGGACAAATTTCTCATCTTTTACATTATCAAGTCCTCGTCGCTGGATTTCTTCATATACCATATTGCCAAAATGAATTACAGGGTAACCTTTGGATGCCAAATAATCCGTGCAAGTTCCCTTACCACTTCCGGGCATGCCAACAAAGGCAATAATTTTTTTACTCATGGCGATATACTACATGAGGTGCGGTATACTCGTAAATATGGCTGATAAGAAAAGACTGGTGGTAATTGACGGGAAAAGCGTTTTTTATCGCGGCTATTACGCTATGCCAAACTTATCTACCAAAAATGGCACGCCGACTGGTGGCGTTTATGGTTTCGCTGTCATGGCTCTTGAAGTTATAAAAAAGATGAATCCAGACTTTGTTTGTGTTGCCTGGGACAAATCAAAAACAAACATAAGAAGGCGAAAAAAAATTTATCCAGAATATAAGGCAGGGCGCAAACCGCCTCCACCGGATTTTTATGAACAAATTCCGGTTCTGCATCGATTACTAGAAGCATTTAACTGGCCGCTTTATGAGATTGATGATCACGAGGCTGATGACATTATGGGCACTTTTGCCAAACAAGCGGCCGGTAAAGGATATGAAACTTTGTTAATTACCAGTGATCTTGACGTGCTCCAGCTAGTTAATAGCTCTACCAAAGTGTGCGCTTTAAAACGGGGTTTGACTAACACCGAAGTGTTTGACGAGGAGCATTTTAGAGAAAAATATAGTATGCAGCCTCTCCAGTTTATTGATTTTAAAGCACTAAGGGGCGACGCCAGCGATAATGTACCCGGCGTGAAAGGCGTTGGAGAAAAAACAGCCGCTGAGTTAATAGCAAAGTATCAAAATCTCGAAGGAGTGTACGCAAATTTGGATGAAATAAAGCCTAGTTTACGGCAAAAACTTGAAGCCGATAAGGACATAGCATTTTTATCGAGGCAGCTTGTTACGCTCGATTTGGATATAGATCTACCTCTAGATTGGGAACACGCGAAAATGGACAACATTCATCCGGAGCAAGTTATTCAAATTCTTCAAGAACTGGAATTTCGGACATTAATCAACCAGTTGCCCGAAAGTTTACAATCATCCGTAGATGAGGCCATATCGACAGCTAGTACCAATCTGGGGCAAAAATGGATTACGGAAATAATCAGCGCGTCTGGCGAGCTTGAAAAAATTGATTTGCGGGATGATAGGCCCGTATTTATTCATGTACTTTGCAAAGGCAAACAGGGGCAAGATTTGCAAACCTTGGCATTTAGCTGGGGAGAAAATAAAGTAACTTTAATTCACGTCAATAAAATCGCACCGAAACATCTAGTTAAATTTGTTACTAAGCTAGCGAGACATAAAATAGTTGGATATGACACGAAAAAAATAATCCAAGCGTTTTACAGGTTAGGGGCTAAAATTGAAAATGTCGAGCACGATATATTAATTGGGGCGTTTTTACTGAATTCACTGATTCGAGATCAAAGTTTAAACGGCTTGGTTCGAGATAGCTTTGGTATAGAAACAGACAATCTGGACTCCCCTATGCCAGATAGAATTGAAAGTGCCATGCCGTCAATCATTGATGCTGTTTTTAGGATTTATAACTTTCAGGTAGAAAAGCTAAGTAAACTACCTAAACTACAAAAATTAGCCGAACAAATTGAATGGCCATTTATTCCCGTTATCGCAAAGATGGAGCTCGATGGCATAAAGCTAGACACTAAGTATCTCAAAAAAATGGGGGACGAACTGGAAGGCATTATATCTGATACCGAGCAGCAAATTTATGGTTACGCAGAAGCTGAATTTAATATTGCGTCACCATCTCAACTAGCAGAGATTTTGTTTGGTAAGCTAAAACTCCCTGCCGACAATATCAAAAAAGGAAAAACTGGGTTTTCTACTGCTGCGAGCGAACTTAATAAGCTGAGACTTCTCCATCCGATTATTGACTTAATTTCAACATTTCGCGAGCTTACAAAACTGAAAAATACATATGTTGATGCTCTACCGAAATTAGTAGATGAAAATAATAAACTTCATACGACTTTCGCATTGACTGTGGCGCAAACTGGTCGCCTAAGTTCTCATGATCCGAATTTGCAAAATATTCCTGTGCGTTCTGAGATCGGGCATAAAATCCGCCGGGCTTTTATCCCCGAGGAAGATAATTTGTTTGTTTCAGCTGATTATTCGCAATTTGAGCTTCGTCTGGCTGCGGCCTTGGCTGATGATAAAGAGCTTATTCGCGAGTTTAATGAAGGCTTGGACGTACATACTCAAACCGCGGCTTTAGTCAACAATATCGACCCGAGTGAGGTTACAAAAAATCAGCGTCGCCAGGCTAAAGTTATTAATTTTGGGATTTTGTACGGGATGAGCCCCCATGGTTTGAGTGTAGCTACAGGAATGAGCCAACACGAAGCGGCTGGTTATATAAAAAGGTATTTTGAGTATAGGGAGCCACTTCTTAAATACATTGAAAAAACTCGTTCTCAAGCCCATGAGCTTGGGTATGTAGAAACTATGTTTGGCCGCCGCCGTCCAACGCCGGATGTCAGGTCATCCAATTGGGTAGTGCGACAAGCAGCGGAACGGGCGGCCATAAATATGCCGATACAGGGAACGGAAGCCGATATTATGAAAATGGCTATGATCAAAATCCAGCAGAAGCTGGATCAGTTTTTAGATCTTAGTTCTCAAACCTCAAACAATATAAAGCCAAGGATGCTGTTACAAATACACGACTCTATATTGGTTGAATGTAAAAAAGAAGATGCCAAGGAGGTCGGTCAATTATTAAAAGACACTATGGAAGCTGTTTGTAGGCTTCCAGTCAAACTTGATGTTGATATCTCGGCTGGCAAGAATTGGGGCGAGCTTTGATCAAAGCCATCATTTTTGATTTTTATGGGGTGATATTTAGAGATGGTAAATTGGATAATGAGGTTTTAGAACTGATTGGAAAACTTCGGGGGAAATATAAGCTGGCAGTTGTTTCAAATATCAATCGTATTGTATTTGATGAAATGATGGATAGTAAAACTCAGGCTAAATTTAATGCCCTTTTGCTTAGTTCGGAAACTGGATACTATAAACCGGGGGAAGGGGCGTTTATAAATGCCGCAAAAATGCTCAATTTGAAACCAGAAGAATGCTTACTTATTGATGACTTGCAGCAAAATATTAACGGTGCGGTCCAAACGGGGATGCTCGGTGTTTTATACAAAAATCCGGAACAACTAAAATCTGAACTGAATAAAATTTAAGTACTTTCCTATATTGTACTAGATACTCTATACGCCATACGTCATACTAATTTGTATGCCAGAATTGCCAGAAGTAGAGACTATAAAAAGAGGCTTAAAAACCAGGGTTGTCGGCAAAGCGATTCGAAGCATAAAAGTACTTGAGCCAAAAAGTGCTTTTTTCAATAAAGAAGACGAAAAATTTGCGATCAGTGAGATAAGTAAGATTAAAAGACGCGGCAAAGTATTAATTTTAAATCTTGCTAATGGATATTCTTTAATGTTTCATTTAAAAATGACAGGTCAGATTGTGTTCGATGGCGCTAAACAGGAAAAAGAAATAAGAAGAAATAGGGAATATGAAATCCGTTTTGCGGGTGGACACCCGACTAGCAGTATGGCAGGCGAGCTGCCGGATAAAAGCACCCGTGTAATCTTTGAGCTTGATGATGGTTCGAAGCTGTTCTTTAATGATCAGCGCAAATTCGGATGGGTCAAAATAGTGCCTACAAAAGAAATAGTTAAGGACTCGTTGATAAAAAAGATGGGTCCGGAACCGGAAAAATTAACTGATAAACAAGTAAAATCCTTGGTGAAAAACAAAATAAAAAACAGTTCAAGGATGATAAAATCCATAATTTTAGATCAAAATATCATTGCTGGCGTAGGTAATATTTATGCAGATGAGGCGCTTTTTTTCGCTCGAATACACCCAGAAACCAGAGGTAGAGACTTAACTGAATACAAAATTGATTCACTGTTGGATGCAGTAACGAGTGTGCTGAAAACTGCTACTGGGCATGGCGGCACCAGTTTTACAAATTATGTAAAAGTTGATGGAGCGAAAGGCAGGTATCTTGAAAAAGCCTGGGTGTTTAGGCGAGAAGGTAACCCATGTAAAAGGTGTGGAGCGACTATTAAAAAAATACGGGTTGGAGCCAGAGGAACACATTATTGCCCGAATTGCCAAATTAAATAAAAAAGGCTGTAAAATATAGGTATGGTAATTGGGTTAATCGGTCCAAATAGTTATGCCCTTTTCGAATCAGTTAGTTCTACAATCAGAGATTTTACTAGCAAGCATGGGCAAGGCAGCGTCATTAAAATGAATGCTGATGAAATTGAAGTGCCTGATCTAATATCTGCTTGCATGGAACAATCTCTATTCGCGAGCAAGCAACTAGTTGTGCTAAGAGATGTTTCGCAGAACAGTATTTTAAAAACAAAACTCAGCGAGATCATCGAAACTTTGCCAAACTCAACCACTCTTTTAATTTATGATTCTAGCCTCAAAAAAACCGACAAGTTAGCTAAACAAATAGAGAAAACAGGAGAACTTATATATCGGCCCTTGCCATCTCCATATGAACTGAAAACCTGGGCCAAATCTCAAGCCAAAGAAAATAACGCTCAAATTGAAAGTGATGCAGTTGACGAATTAATAAAAAGGGTAGGAGAAGATCAATGGCGAATAAAAGAAGAGATTAAGAAACTGTCTTTGTATGATCAAAATATTAATAGAAAAAACGTGGCTAAACTTGTAGAAATAACCCCTCAAGAAAATATTTTTCATATGCTTGATTGTATATTAAAGGGAGATTATAAAACCGCGCTAAAAAAATATGAACTTTTAAGAGAGATGAAGCTTGAAGCTCAATATGTGTTTTCCATGCTAATCTGGCAAGCGCATAATGCCGCGTTGGTTGCCTATGCCGATAACAAAAATACGCAAGAAATTTCTGAAGAGGCCGGTGTTTCTTCGTATATCGCTCAGAAGATTAAACAAATGCTCAGCAAAGAGCCAAAAAATAAGATCAGACAGATTATTAATAAACTTATAGAAGCAGATATTTTACTTAAGAAAACGGCAAATAATCCGGATCAGGTTGTAAAAAACGTGATCCTGAGAGTTTGCAGGATTTAGGCGAATTTAATTCTTAGTTTTTGCTTTCGCAGTTTTCTTAGGAGCAGATTTTTTTGTCGCCGGAGATTTTCCGACAACTTCGCGGGTAATTTTTGTGTATTTTGCTTTCATCCGAGCCGTTTTATTCTTGTGATAGAGGTTTCTCTTGACTGCTTTATCTAAAACACTATATACGGATTTAAGATTTTCCTCAGTTTTTTTCTTGTCTTTGGCTGCAACGTTAGCCTGAAGCGACTTGACTGCTTGCCGTACTTCACGCTTAAGCCGCACATTTCTGGTTGTGCGTTTTTGCTGTTGTTTAACTCGTTTTATGGCTGATTTAATTATCGGCATAACTAACAGATGCAAACTATACCGCAACATCCGTAATATGTAAAGGGTTATCAAGTGGAAATATTTAAAAGACCATATTATTAACATAATCCTCTTGAATATATGGGGTATGTATGGTAATGTATTTGGTGAACATCACTACAAAAATAAACAGATGTCAAAAATAAAAATCATTGGTTTAAATTCGCATAAGAGCAAAGTCGTTGCTTTAGTTAAACGCGGGAAACATTATTAAAAAGTGGAACAAAACCCTAAGCAACAAGTTGTAGAATCGCTAAAGAACGCATCTAATGTGCTGGTAACGGTTAGTCGTGATCCAAACGTAGATGCATTGTCGGCTGCGCTTGGTTTCACTTTGATGCTCAACAAACTAGACAAACACACGACAGCTTTAGTTAGCGGTAAGGTGCCCCACACGATGGAGTTTATGGATCCTCAGAAAACATTTGAGAATTCAGTGGATTCTTTGCGTGATTTCATTATCTCTCTCGATAAAAATAAAGCCGACAAGCTTCGTTATAAGGTTGAAGATGATGTAGTTAAGATTTACGTAACCCCTTATAAAACTCAAATTACCAAAGAAGACATTCAATTTAGCCAAGGGGATTACAACGTTGATGTAGTAGTTGCTCTGGGCGTTGAAAAAAGAGAGGATCTTGATGAGGCGCTAAAAGTTCATGGCCGAATTTTGCATGATGCAACTATTTTGACGATTAATTCTGGTGATAGACAAAGCGGTATTGGATCTATAAATTGGCAAGATCCTCAAGCAAGTTCTATTTGTGAAATGCTGGTTAGCATATCTGAAGCATTTCAGGGCGGTTTGCTTGATGAACAAATAAGTACAGCCTTTCTTACTGGAATAATTGCTGCAACTAACAGATTTAGCAGTCAAAATACGACCCCAAAAATAATGACAATGGCTGCCCAGCTAATGGCGACTGGAGCCAATCAACAGTTAATTGCTAATAATCTTCAAACTAGTGATTTACCAACCAATATTAATAGCGAATCTAAGCTTGCTGGCGTGGGCTCCTCCAGTGCTAAACCGGAAGAGATAAAGCTTGTTCATGACGAGGGGGTTAAAGAAAGTAAAACTGAGAGCACACCACAATCAGTGAGTGAGGTTATTCAATCTAAAATATCCGGTAGTGAACCAAATATTGAATATACTTCTTCTGAAGAAAAACCAGTAATGACACCCCTGAAAGAAGACGAAGCTCTAACTGACCAAAAAATAACAGAACTTGAAGAGCAATTGCATGCTCATCAACCAGATGACACCTTAGATAACAATAAGTCCGCTCTAATCAGCAAGCCAAAAGGTTTTGGGCCTCAAGACATTGCGCCATCTCCACTTCTGGGCGGTACTTTTAACGCGACGGCTGCAGCGGCTCAAAACGCTAATGAAGAAGAGAAAACCAGTCCTCTAAATAAAACAGTTTTATCTCATAGCAACACCAGTCTTAGCGAAACAGATCAACAAGAAAAAGCCTTACCAGCAGCATCTGCGCCTGTGTTTAATGATCTTAATCAGAGCATGGTGGCAAAGGAGCCTGAGCCAAGTCCAGGTAAGCTCGAACAAACTAATGAAACTAATAGTTCTACAATGGACTTAGACTCAATAAGAAAAGAAGTTGAAGCTGCAACAAGCGGTGCGCAGCCGCAAGTTCCGTCTTTTCCTGAACCGTCCGTAACCCCAACTCCGCCATCTCCTGAATCAGGGATGACTTTGAATATTCCTTCTCTCCCGCCTCAACCGCAACAAAATACAGATACTTTGCAAAATCAAGCGTTCCAGCTTCCCCCTCAACCTCCAACTACCAACCTAACTTCTCAACCAACTCTTGATAATAATCAAACAAACACCAATCCACCCCCAATAAGCACACCTCCGCCAACGTTTTGATTAGCAACTGGAAAATAGCAATTCCCAATTCCCAATTGCTATTTCCCAATCATACTTCAACCCTTGCGTTATACTTGCAAAGATGAATGAGATTGTATTAATAGACAAGCCAGTTGGATGGACGTCTTTCGATGTGGTGGCAAAAATGAGAAATGAACTCAAAAAAAAGACTGGCAAGAAAGTAAAGATTGGCCATGCAGGCACCCTTGATCCGTTAGCAAGTGGATTATTGATCGTTCTTATCGGAGATGCTACTAAAAAGCAATTTGAGTTTATGAAACTCGACAAAACATATCAAGTTGAAGCAAAGCTGGGAGAAGTTAGTAGCACGGGAGACGAAGAGGGAAAGAAAGAATTTGTTTCAAATTTAATTCCTACCGAAGAACAAATAAAGCAAGTAATAAAAAAATTTACGGGTGAAATCATGCAAAAACCTCCGGTATTTTCGGCGATAAAGATCAACGGAAAACGTGCCTATGAGTTGGCGAGGAGCGGTAAACAAGTAAAGTTAAAACCGCGAGCGGTTAAGATATATGAGTTTGATGATGTAATTTATAAGTATCCAAACTTATCTTTTACAGTTAGTGTTTCAAGTGGAACCTATATTCGCTCATTGGTCGAGGACATTGGCGACTATATTAAAACGGGTGCGTATACAAAATCTTTAAGGAGAATTTCGATAGGCAAATATAGAGTTGAAGATGCCAAGCCAATTAATGAAAAGTATTGATTAATAGGGGTGATCCTGCTATAGTAGTGGCTCGTATGCTAAAAGGTGAAGAAAAAAGCAAGATAATTGCTGGTTTAGGTCAGCACAAGAAAGACACTGGTTCAACAGAGGTCCAGATTGGTATTTTGAGCAGAAGAATTCAGGAACTTACTGAACATTTGAAGCAACACAAGAAAGATCATCATTCGCGAAGAGGTCTACTCCAAATGGTTGGGAAGCGTAAGAGGCTAATAGCTTATCTTAAAAAACGTGATTTTTCAGCATACCAGGCTTTGATTCAGAAATTAGGCCTTCGTTCTTAAATTTGTGAACGGTTGAGGGTTGTATCTCAAGCATCTTATAAAAAGAGTAGTTTTGGTGTAGAATGCTCTAATAAGGTAAAAATCTTGAGTGGCGAGGCATCAGATATTTCCAAGTAAGTAGGGAGATATTTGCACCTTGTTACTCAAGAAGAAAGGAATTGCCAGTTAATGAGCAACATAAAAAATCCAATGGGAAAACCCATTATTAAAGTTGAGACAGAATTTTGTTCTCGCAAACTTTCTTTAGAAATTAATAGGGTTGGTTTTAGAACCAGCGCGTCAGTCATAGCAAGATATGGCGATACAGTTGTACTCGGAACTGCTATGGTTAGCGATAAGCCGGCAGAAAATTGCGATTATTTTCCCCTAAGTGTTGATTATGAAGAAAAAATGTATGCGGCCGGTAAAATTTCCGGTAGTCGCTTTATTAAAAGAGAAGGTCGGCCTAGCGACGAAGCAATTCTAATTGGCAGATTGATAGATCGGCCCATTAGACCCCTTTGGCCAAAAGGATATCGTAATGAAGTCCAGGGGGTAGCAACTGTTCTTAGCATGGATCCAGAATTCCGTCCGGACATGATAGCCATGATTGCTTTAAGTACGGCCTTTATGCTAACAGGCGCGCCTTTTGATGGGCCCGTTGCTGGTTTAAGGGTTGGCATGAACTCTGATGGTAAGTTTGAAGCATTTCTTTCTTCTGAAGAAATAAAAAACAGCAAACTAGACTTAGTCGTTGCTGGTAAAGACGGTGCCATAATGATGGTTGAAGCCGGGGCCAGCGAAGTTGGCGAAGAAGACATTACAGGAGCTTTGGAATATGCGCTAAAAACTATGAAACCGGCTCTTGATTTGCAAAAAGAGCTGGTGGAAAAAGCTCAGGTTAAAAAACAAGAGTATGAATTAGCACTTCCAGATAAAGCTATACAGTCACAAGTTGAGTCTTGGGTTGAAGGGAAATTGGGTGAAAAACTGCGAGTAAATTTACCGGAAAGAAACGAACTGATTAATGAACTCGAAAAACAAATGGAAGAATTTTTCCTGGATAAACTCGGCGAAGAAGATTTCTTAGTAAAAAAGAAAGACTTAAAAGAAGCGTTTGCTCTTGCGGCACATAAAGACGTAAGACAAGGAATTGTTAAATCTCAGGCAAGGCCGGACGGAAGAAAATTTGATGAAATCAGGCCACTATCCAGTGAAGTCGGGTTGTTACCTAGAGCGCACGGCTCAAGTTTATTTACCAGGGGTGTTACCCAGGCGCTAAACGTGGTGACGCTTGCGCCCCTAAGCTATGCTCAGGTTGTAGATACAATGGAGCACGAAGGCGAGAGACGCTATATGCATCACTACAACGCTCCAGGCTATACAGTTGGAGAAGTGCGCAGACTAGGTTCTCCTGGCCGTCGAGAAATAGGGCACGGCTACCTAGCAGAACGGGCAATCGCGCCAGTTTTGCCGGAAGAATCTGATTTTCCTTATACGATTCGCTCGGTAACGGAGATAATGAGCCAGAACGGTAGCACTAGCATGGCCGCGACTTGCTCGAGCTGTATGGCATTAATGGATGCCGGAGTGCCAATAAAAAGTCCGGTGAGCGGTATCGCGATGGGCTTGATTATGGAAGACGCCAAACCCTATATACTGAGTGATATTGCTGATGCTGAAGATTTTGCAGGAGACATGGATTTCAAAGTTGCTGGTACCACTAACGGAATCACGGCTCTTCAGATGGATATGAAAGTTCATGGACTTCCCATAGAAGTTCTAAAAATAGCTCTTGATAAGGCAAAAATCGGCAGAGCAAAAATTCTTGAGCACATGCTTTCTGTAATCGAAAAACCACGCAGCGAAATCAGTCCTTACGCTCCTAGAGTTGAGTCGATAAAAATTAATCCAGATAAAATTCGAGAGGTAATAGGTAAGGGCGGAGAGACAATTAACAAGATCATCAAAGAAACCGGCGCTGAAATTGATATCGATGATGATGGAACAATTGCCGTATCTGCAATAGATAAAACCTCAATAGATAATGCGATTGCTTATATCAAACGGTTAACAGCCGAACCTGAGGTAGGAAAAATATATGATGGTAAAGTTGTAAAAGTAGTTGATTTTGGAGCTTTTGTTGAAATTATGCCCGGGAAAGAAGGCCTTGTGCATATATCAGAAATGGCTGATGAGAGAGTAAAAAATAGCAGCGATGTAGCCAAACTAGGCGACACCGTAAAAGTTAAACTAACTACGATAGATGACCAAAATCGTCTAGTGTTATCCATGAAACGAGCAAACGGGAAAGATTAAGTATTAAAGAAAAGCCTCAGGCTAAGTGAGTAAATAAATTAGGTAAAATGCCGCAGAATAAGTCAGAGATTTTGGCTCAAATCGAAGCAGATATTATAAGCGATAATATCTGCGAAAATTTGGCCCAAACAGCCAAGAACCTTGTCATGGGCGAGGGTAGCTTAGATGCTCGAATTATGTTTATTGGTGAGGCTCCGGGGAAGACTGAAGACGAGCTTGGTCGGCCATTTGTAGGTGCTGCTGGTAAATTTCTTGATGAAATGCTCGATATGATAGACATGAAACGTAGTGATGTCTACATAACCAATATAGTTAAATATCGCCCGCCTAATAATCGAGATCCAGAACCAGTAGAAAAACGTGCCTTTTTGCCATATCTGGTTAGACAAATAGAAGTCATTCAACCAAAAGTTGTCGCTACGCTCGGAAAACATTCAATGAATCTATTTTTACCGGATATGCAGGTCTCAAAAATTCACGGTCAACCCAAGAGAATCAAGCTTCACTTGACTAATAAAGAGCAAGAAACAGGAAATAAGGACAACCAAAATACATTGGTCATCCTACCCTTGTATCACCCGGCGGCTGCACTATATAACGGCGCAATGCGCTCTACGCTCTTAGAAGATTTTAAAAAGATCCCAAAAATTTTAGAAATTATCAACAAAAATAATTAAAAAGAAAGGAAATAACGAATGAACAAACAAGGCAATCAAAATAACAGACAACCAGATTCTAAAAACAATAAGAATCAACCAAAAGTTTTATTACAAACTAACGCACGGCGCGGTGAAGTGCAAGCGGCCTCTCGTCGTAATAGTGAGCTAGTTAACAAAAAAGCCTCGCAGCACATTATCGATATTCCTGTCAACAAATCGCCATTTAATGGTCTGGAAGGACGGCAATTCTCAGCTAGTGATCAAAAAAGAGTCATCACACTGCCAATCAAGCGAGAAAAAACTCTGAAAATAATTCCTATGGGCGGGCTTGGCGAAATGGGGATTGGTAAAAATATGACCGCAATTCAGTATGAAGACGAAATTATAGTCATAGATATGGGCATGTTATTTCCTGGCTCAGATTACCCCGGAATTAATTACATTATTCCGGATACAAAATGGCTTGAAGAGCGTAAGAGTCAAGTGAAGGCTTTATTATTCACTCACGGGCATCTTGATCATATCGGCGCCTTTAAACACATTGTGCAAAAATTGAATGCGCCGGTTTACAGTACAAAATTTACTAACAATATGATGGAGCGGCAGCTTAAAGAAATTGAAGGTAGCGTAAAACCATTCTTCAATAATGTAAACCCCGATACGCACGAAAAGATAAGAGTTGGGAAGCACTTTAGTATTGAATTTGTTAGAGTCAACCACTCCATACCGGATAGTACAGCTATTATTATCCGGACCCCAATAGGGAATGTACTGCATAGTGGAGACTGGCGTTTTGAGAGAGATCCTATCGATGAAAAGCAATTTGATAAAACCAGACTGAGCGAGGTTGCAGCCAAGGAAGGTTTCCTTGTAATGCTCAATGAAAGCACAAACTGTGAAGTAGAAGGTAGAAACGACCACTCGGAGAAAGAAATTGGAGAATCTTTCGACCAGCTTATGAAAAGGGAAGGTAGAATAATTATTTCATCTTTTTCTTCTCAGCTTCATCGTATTCAATCAATTCTTGAAGCTGCAAAGAAGAATGGCAGAAAAGTAGCCTTTAGTGGTCATAGTATGATACAGAACCTGGAAGTTGCCCTGAGAAGTAACGTTATACGGGTACCAAGCGATGTCATTATGAAAATGGAAGATATTATCAAACTGCCTGACAGACAAGTTACGGTTGTTTGTACCGGTTCTCAGGGTGAATTCGATGCGGTATTGGCGCGCATGATTACAGGAAATCACAAGCACATTAAAGTAAAGAATACAGATACGATTGTACTAAGTTCTAACCCAATCCCCGGCAATGAACAATTTGTTGTTCGTACTGTTGATGGGTTGATGCGCGAGGGTTCTGATGTGGTTCAAAACAGGACAAGGCACCTCGATGATTGTGGTTTATTGCACATGTCCGGCCATGGAAGTTATGATGACCATGTCGAATTAATTGAAATTGTAAATCCAAAATACTACGTTCCAATCCACGGTGAATTCCATATGCTTAATCATAATGCTGAGCTTGCCGTTAATAGTGCCCGTATTGCGAAAAACCATGTCTTTGTTCTAGATAATGGTGACATTTTGGAATTAACTAAAAATGATGCTGCTCGTACTGGCAGAATCCCAGTCGGCGGGGTTATGTATGACCGAGCTGGCAGCGAAGTATCTGAAGTAGTACTCAAAGACAGAATTCATATGTCCCACGAGGGTATGTTTATAGTTGTATTGACGGTTAGTAAAAAAACTGGACGTCTGCTAACGAGCCCAGATATTATTTCTCGAGGTTTTATCTATCTGCGAGATAGCGAAGAGATTATTAACACTATTCGTACATATTTAAGGCAGAAAATTACTCAGGAATATGCCGCCAAACCAAAAGTAGATATTGATGACCTTAAGAAATCTGTCAGAGAAGATGTTGCGCACATATTGTTTGATAAAACTTCAAGAACCCCAATAGTCATTCCAGTCATTAATGAAATAGAAACGTCTTTACAATCCAAGCCCGCGAGTTAACGTTACGCATAGAGTATAGATGTTAGGAAACAGCAATTAGGAAATAGGAATTAGTTTTTAAAAATATACTATTTTCTATTTCCCAATTGCTAGTTTCTAGTTGCTAATTCCCAACTTCTAGTTTTCAATTTTCATTCGCTTGGTAGCGAATCAATTTCCAAATTCTTTTTGCTAGTTTCCTAATTTCTAATTTCTAGTTGCCAATTCCTAATTGCCAATTGCTATTTTCCAGTTGCTAGTTACTAATTCCTGGCCCAATACTCTATACTGTGCTTATGGCGAAGAAAAGGAAGTCGCGAAAAGCTAAGCAGGATAAGGGCAAAAAAGAGCAAACTTCAAAACCTGCTCATATATTACCCGACGGATTTTGGCCTCAAGCTGTTGCATTTATTCTAGGCGTAGTTGTGGCCCCAGTTTTGATATTCGCAATGTTTGGTTTAGGCGGTAATTTGCCCGAGACACTGCTTATTGCTGCTCGATGGTTAATCGGGTTTGCTGCTTTCCTCTTGCCCTTGGTTTTTGTCTTTGTCGCCGTAAAAATATTTACGTCTGAGGATGCTAAACTTCCTGGCGTGCTGGTAGTAGCAATAATAGTGTTTTTAACGTCTATCTCGGGATTTTTCCATCTTTTTGTAGATAAAGCTGCTTCTCTTAATGAGGCTTATAGTGGCAACGGAGGTGGGGTTGTTGGCCATTTGATAACTACTGGTTTACTAACTTTAATCGCACCTTATATCGCTGGAATTATTCTTATATGTATCGCATTTATTGCGTTATTATTTATCTTAAGAATTGAAGTAAAAACAGTTTTAAAACCGCTACTGAATAGATTTAGTAAAGAGACTGGCGACGAGGATCTTGAAAAAGCAACAAGTATTGCTGAGGAAAATAAAGAATTTCAACTTAATGAGAATGTTCCGGTACAAAAACATTCAAAATTTGGAAGTGTTGTTGCCAGTGAAGGCCAAAATGACGACCATGATGCTCTAACAAGCGTAAAAGATCCTGACTGGGAATTCCCTAGCCTGGACTTGCTGAATAAGAAAGAGGGTAAGGCAGATGCGGGCGACGTTAAGCACAACGCCAAGATAATCAAAGATACTTTGGCGGATTTTGGAATAGACGTGGCCATGGAAGGAGCGAACATAGGCCCTCGAGTAACTCAATATATGCTGCGACCGCCAAACGGTGTGCGATTAACTAAAATTACAGCTCTAGAGAATAATCTGGCCTTAAATCTGGCGGCTCAAACTATTAGAATTGAGGCTCCAATACCCGGCAAAAGAGCGGTAGGCGTGGAAGTACCAAACGAAGTGCCGGCATTGGTGCGAATGTATGGGATTCTGGAGTCCAAAAACTGGCAAAATTCTAATTCTCCACTTTCGTTTACAATCGGCAAGGACATCGCGGGAGACCCGATAATTGGCGAGCTTGATAAAATGCCTCATCTTCTTATTGCTGGAGCTACCGGTTCGGGTAAGTCCGTTATGATAAATTCACTTCTTACCAGCTTTATGTTTAAAAATTCTCCTGCGGATTTAAGGTTAATTTTAGTTGACCCAAAGCAAGTTGAGCTAACACCGTATAATAATATTCCGCACTTACTAACACCGGTGATTACTGAACCGGAAAAGTGTATTTCTGCGCTAAAATGGGCGGTTGCTGAGATGGAACGTCGATACTCATTGCTTGCTGAAGCTGGTAAGCGCAATATTGCCGAATATAATCGTATCAAAGGCAATGAGGGTATGCCTTATATTGTTATTGTAATTGATGAGCTTGCGGATATTATGATGGTAGCAGCCAGAGACGTTGAAGCGCTAATTGTGCGCTTAGCTCAAAAAGCAAGAGCTGTTGGCGTACATCTGGTGGTTGCTACGCAAAGGCCGTCAGTAGATGTGATAACCGGCTTAATTAAAGCAAATATTCCAGCACGTTTGGCCTTTACGGTCACTAGCCAGGTCGATTCAAGAACAATTATTGACCAAATTGGCGCAGAAAAATTGCTTGGTCAAGGGGATATGTTGATGTCAACTTCCGACCTACCAAAACCTCGTCGCGTCCAAGGGGTTATGATTACTGAGAAAGAAGTTAATACAGTTTCAGATCATGTTCGCATGCAAAGGCCTCCAGAGTATGATGATGAGATAATCACGCAACCGGTACAAATTGGTGCTCGTGGAGGGATAGTTGCTGATATAGATATGGCGGATGACAAAATGTATAAAGACGCGGTGCGTGTAGTCGTAGAAAGCGGCAAGGCCTCTGCTTCACTTTTGCAGAGAAGATTAAGAGTTGGATACGCCAGGGCGGCACGCTTGATAGAAGCTATGGAAGAGCAAGGGATTATTAGCCAAGCCGATGGAGCGAGGCCCAGAGACGTACTCGTGACCAGTATGGACGATGTATTTTCAAATGATGAACCAGCAGAAACAGAGCAATAAAAATGAGTTTAAATTGCCAGTATCTAGTCCCGGCAGTACGCTTAAAGACGAACGTTTATTAAAGCGCATTTCACTTTCAAAGGCTTCCTCCAGTTTAAAAATTTCTAAAAAACAAATTCAGCAAATTGAGTCCTGGGATCTAGAAAATCTACCCAAGGGTATTTATTTGGAAGGTATTATTAAGAGATACGCTAAATTTCTATCTATAGATCCAGTGCCTCTCCTAGAGCGGATCAATGAATCTGACCATGAAAAAAAACTTTCCGGCAACCTCAACAAAACTAATGTATTTAAGTCCAAAAGATATTTTGTTTTAAGCAAAGCAACAATAATCACCATTCTCTTAATTGTAGTTTTGTCTGCCTTTGGTTATATTGCCTGGCAAGGCGCTGTATTTACGGCTAAGCCACGTTTAGTAGTACATAGTCCAAAAAATGGTGAAAAAGTTAATTCGGAAATAGTCTCGGTGTCTGGCAATGTTTCTCAAAGTACCCAGGTGTATATAAACGGCGTGCCGGTTTTAGTTGAGCCAAACGGTGCATTTTCAGACGAAGTTGTATTGCAAAGAGGATCGAATAATATAGAGATATCGGCAATAAATAACATTTCGCGAGAATCAAAAATCCAGCGAGTGGTTATATTCGAGCCTTAAGGGGCCGCCAGATATTGACTAACAGGGGTTAGTGTTGTAGTGTATTAGTAATTAATATTTAAATTCCAGCTTGCGTGAAATAGCGTGAGCACCATCATAAGATGGAGCCAGAAAGGAAGATTACATGAAAGATTATGAGTTAGTAGTTCTCATACACCCGGATCTTGAGATAGATCTGGAAAAGCCGCTTAATAAAATTAAAAAAATTATCACAGATAATAAAGGCAAAATCATAAAAGAGGACAATTGGGGTAAACGCAAACTTGCTTATCCTATCAAAAAGGAAGAGTTTGCAATTTATGTATACTATGACATTCAGCTCCCCGGCGATGCCGTAGAAAAAGTATCATCAACCTTTAATATTACTGACGAGGTACTTAGGTATTTAATAACACTTCCAGTTCCAAAACAGCATGAAGAAGATTCAGAGAAAGATAAAAAGTCGGAACCTGAAGTGGGAACAAAAAAAGCAGCGGATGCTAAAATAAAGAAAGTAAAGGGGGAGTAATATGGCAAAAGGATTCAACCAAGTCGTACTTATGGGTAACTTAACTCGCGACCCCGAGCTTAGAACTACTCCAAAAGGCCAATCAGTTTGTTCGTTTTCTGTGGCAGTGAATCGATCTTGGTCAAACGCACAGGGTGAAGCCCAGGACTCAGTTGATTATTTTGATATTGTAGCGTGGGCAAAACTAGCCGAGCTCGTTAACCAGTATTTACAAAAAGGCCGACGTGTTCTTGTGGTTGGCAGATTGCAAAATCAGACTTGGGAACAGGATGGTCAAAAACGCAAGCGAACTGAAATAGTGGCCAGCGACATTACATTCCTAGATAGTGGTAGCGGGTCTGGGTCTTCTTTTGCGGATAATGATTCGCAGGCTTCGAGTGAGAGTAAAAGCAAAAAGAATAGCGCTGATACATCGGATGTAGTAATAGAAGACATTGACGATAAACCAGTTGATCTTAGCGACATCCCGTTTTAACAAATTTTTTTAAGGAGAAAATTATTCATGAGTAAAGAAAAAATTGCAAAGGTGTTTGACTATAAGGATTTTAAAACTCTGCAGCGTTACGTTAATCCTTATGGGCAAATCGAAACCCGCAAGAAAACCAATCTTAGCGCTAAGCAACAGCGTCAACTTGCGGTGGCCATCAAGCGCGCCCGACACATAGCATTGCTGCCGTTTGTAGTGAAATAGATTCTTGAATCTAGGAGCTCGATATTAGAAGACAAACAACACCTATTAGTAAAATTAAGTCATTCACTGATTTAGTTTCATGGCAACACAGCCACCGGCTTGCCGTTGATGTATATGAGATTTCCAGAAAATTTCCCGAGAAAGACAAGTTTGGGCTTACTTCTCAGGTAAGAAGGAGTTCTTTATCAGTTACCAGCAACTTAGCTGAAGGGTTTGGCAGAAGATCCTCCAAAGAAAAAACACAATTTTATTATTTGGCCGCTGGATCTCTAACGGAATTACAAAACCAACTTCTTCTAGCCAGAGATGTGGGTATTATAGACGATGAAACATTTAGACAATTAGCCAATCAGTCTATTGAGGCACTTAAATTAATACATGGATTGATAAGGTCTAACAAGGAAAGGAGAGTCTAGAATCTAACATCTAGAATCAAAGATCTTGTTATGTATAGCATTACTGATCTAAAAAAAGACACACTCATTCAGCTCGATGGTGTTCCGTATCGTGTTATTGAATATGCTCAAAAACAAATGGGCAGGGGTGGATCCATTGTGAATACAAAATTAAAAAATTTGCTCGATGATAGTGTTATCCCTAAGACTTTTAAGGGCAGTGACAAGATCGAACCAGCCCAAGTCTTAAATCAATCCGTGCAATTTCTTTATTCAGAGGGCGACAATTATTTTTTTATGGATGAAAAAACTTTTGATCAGTTTGAAGTCGAAAGAAGCATTGTGGGCAATGCATCGAATTATTTAAAAGAAGGCGATGCGGTTGTCGCTCAATTTTTTCAAAATCGGGTGATTAATATAGAAATGCCAATTAAAACTACACTAAAAGTTGTTGAAGCAGATCCAGGTATAAAAGGCGACACAGTTGGCAGTGCTATGAAATCATGCATTTTAGAAACTGGCATGCGAGTTATGGTTCCTTTATTTATTAATACTGGGGATGAAGTCGTTATAGATACAAGAGATGGCAGCTACGTTGAGCGTAAAAAATCCTGAGATATTTTATTGAATAGTTAAAGCTTAGTCGATATAGTATCCACTATAAAAAGGAATGAAAATGCCAGCAAAAGTTAAGTCGATGTGGCGGGTTAATCTTGTCTCTATATCTGTTTTTATGTTGGCTGGTGTAGTTGCTGGTTTACTATTACTGCGTAGCTTTGCAGCAGGTTCGGCGGCGCTATACGTTTCTCCTTCTAGCGCTACGGTTGACGTCAATTCAAACTTTACCGTTAATGTAATGGTAAATACAAATGGTTCTTCCGTATCGGCTGTGGATGTTAAAGTAACTTATGATACTGCCAAACTACAGCTTGTTTCCAAAGATTACTCCAGCTCTGCTTTTACAGATTATGTTTCTTCGCCAAGCACTTCTGCTGGGACAGTTCAGTTTTTGCATGCTCAGTTTAGCCCTTTAAACGGGGATTTGTTAATAGGTCGCATTACATTTAAAGCTATAGCAGGGTCAGGATCAACTTCCTTATCATTTACGGGAGACTCTGAGGCAGCGTTTGAGGGTTCATCAATTGTCGGCTCAAGAACTGGCGCAACCATTAATTTAAATACTCCAGCAAGCACTCCGCCCCCGTCATCAGGCGGCGGGTCGACTCAGCAAACCAACAATACAGGTTCATCGTCTGGTAGCAATTCGAGTAACAGCTCGGGGTCGAGCACCACGACTAATTCAGGCTCATCGAATACAACCACTGGTTCTGAACCAACGACTAGCGCTTCACCCGAAAATCCTGAAGGCCCGTCTATTACAAATCTGGAAACTATTGAGGTAGGGTTTAAAAAAGCGATAATAAAGTTCAATACATCAAAGCCTGCAACCGCAACTGTTGAATATGGAGAAAGCCAGGATCTTGGCAGTGTTGCCGAATCAAAAGAAGCAAAACAAGAGCATTCTGTTTCACTAACTAATTCGCTTCTAAAGCCAGGCACAACACACTACTATAAGGTGACAGTGTCAGACGCAGATGGGAATAAAGCAACCAGCGATGTTCTTAAATTTACTACTCGAGGATACTACTTAATTATTAAACTGTCTCAACCTGACGGGAAACCGCTTGCGAAGGTTCCCGTACAACTTTTTTCAGAACCAAGAGAGGGCACGACTGATGACATAGGCCAAGTTGAGTTTGATAATGTGGCGTTCGGGGAACATACAATAAAGTACAATCATAATGGCAAAGATTATGAGCAGAAACTTGAAGTTAGCGATGTTCTTTCTCTTGCTAATGTCGATGTGGCAGATGACACCGAGGTGAATCCGCAAGTTTACCAAGTGTTTGCTGTAAAATCTACTAGTTTCTCGAGCAAGACAGGATACCTAACGACTATCGCAATTGTCTTAATAATCGGCATGATCGGCTTTGGGGTGACATTATTCATAAAAAATCGTAAGTTAAGCTTGAATACTATCAGCTCTGGGGTCGGTGAAGTATCCGTTGGCGGAGTAGGCATAAAGCCAAAAATAAATGCTCAAAAAGACTCTGGGCAGAAACAAGAAGATGATCCCATAAAGAGGCTTCTTGAAAGCGAAGACGATAAACCAAATAAATCACTTTAGAACTCATTCGTATTAAAATTATTGAAATGAAGCGTTTAGATTTATATTTGTTTGAAAAGGGCAAGGCAGCTACACGTTCCCAGGCGGAATCTCTGATTCGCATGGGGGCAGTTTTTGTAAATGGAGAGAAAGCAACAAAGCCGGGTGCGCAGCTAAGAGATAACGATAAAGTCACCCTTTCTACTAAACAACAGTATGTTTCTCGTGGTGGTTACAAACTAGAGTCTGTTTCTAGACGCTTTAAGCTCGATTTGCAGAATAAAATTGTTCTGGATGTGGGTTCCTCAACAGGTGGATTTACGGATTTTGCTCTGCAAAACGGAGCGAAAAAAGTGATTGCCGTCGATGTTGGTACAAATCAAATGCATCCTGCGCTCCGAAACGACCCGCGAGTGGAATTACATGAAAAAACCAATATTTTAGAATTTGGACCTTCGACCGCAGAAATTGGAAGAAATAATTCTAAATTCAAAGATCTAACTTCTATGGTCGATGTTATCCTCATTGACCTTTCATTTACGTCAATCAGACCGGCTTTAAAACATATAATTTCTCTTTCCGACAAGGCAACCGAGATTGTTGCGATGGTAAAGCCACAGTTCGAGGCGGGGGACAAATACAAACACAAGGGTGTAATAAAAAATGAAAGAATCAGGCGTGACATACTAAAAAATTTTGAAGAGTGGATAAAGCAATATTATGTAATTGTAAATAAGGCCGATTCTCAAATAACCGGCGAAAAAGGCAATAAAGAACGGTTTTATTTGCTAAGATTAAAACCATGAAAATCTATTTTGTTACATCTAGTGACAATAAAGTCAATGAAATTGCCAAGACACTTCATGGAACTTGTAAAGTCCAGCAGTTGAAAGCAGATTTATCAGAAATTCAATCTTTAGATCTACACGATATTATTCGTGCTAAATTGGAAAATGCTAAAGATTCACATCCAGAAAAAACCTTGATGGTAGAAGATACTTCTTTTGAAATTGATGTTTTGGGGGGCCTACCGGGGACTTTTATAAAATTCTTTGAACAACAGGTAGATGACCAAGGCATATATGAGATGGCGCGCGGGAGGCAACCCTATGGTAATCTTTCGGCTCGTGCAAAAGTTTGTATAGGGCTGCTTCATAATAATTCTGTAAATTTCTTTGACGGTACTTTAGAAGGAAAAGTAGTGGAACAAGAAGGTGATGGTTGGGGCTTTGATAGGATATTTATTCCCCATGGCTATAACGAGAGGCTTGGCACACTTGGCATGGAGGTAAAATCTGCGATTAGCCACAGAGCACGTGCGGTGGAAAGTTTAAATAATTTTTTAGATTCGATTAAACATTAAACCTAAATTCAACGACATCATCAGGTTGCATCACGTAAGTCTTGCCCTCTGTTCGGACTTTGCCGTCGCTTTTTGCTTCAGAACGAGAACCGTATTTTATTAAATTTTTATAATCTATAACCTCCGCCGCAATAAAACCCTTTTCAAAATCCCCATGAATCACACCGGCAGCTTGAGGAGCCGTAGAACCTTTTTTAATAGTCCAGGCACGTACTTCCTTATCTCCCGCGGTTAAATAACTCTGTAGCCCTAAAGTTTTATAAGCGGCATGGATGAGCTGGACTAGGCCTGATTTATTTTGGCCTAAACCTTCAAGCAACTCTTTTGCTTCATGTTCGCTCAGCTCCTGCAATTCTTGTTCGACTTTCGCGCTCACAAAAACAGATTCTGATGGTTCGACTAATTTGGATAATTCTTGTTTTTTAGCTTTGTTGCCCAAGTCACTTTCACTGATATTAAACATATAAATAACTGGTTTTGTAGAGAGTAGTTGTGAAGATATGTCTGACAATTTTTTGGTATGATTTGGTAATTTTCCACTCTCAAGAGAGTTTTTAATAGATTCAAGTTCTTCAATTTCTTCTTTAATCTTTGGGTTGGCTTTTGCTTCTTTCTGCTTTTTGGGTAATACTTTCTCGAGCGTTTGCAAATCGGCAAGCATGAGCTCGGTATTTATAATTTCTATGTCTTCTTTGGGGTGGACGCGGTTTGCTACATGAACCACGTTCCCATCGTCAAAAGCCCGAACTACGTGGCAAATTGCTTGACAGTTTCTAACGTTTGCTAAGAATTGATTTCCCAAGCCCTCGCCCTTGCTGGCACCGGCAACTAAGCCAGCAATGTCTACAAAAGTGACTGTCGCTGGTTTTATTGGTGCATTATTGTATATCTCTGATAACTTTTCTAATCGAGAATCAGGTATTGGAACAATACCAGTGTTTGGCTCAATCGTGGCAAAAGGATAATTTGCCATTAAAATGTTATTTTTAGTCAGGGCATTAAAGAGGGTAGACTTGCCAACATTGGGCAAGCCAACAATACCGATACTTAAACTCATACTCGACTCATTGTAATAGAGAAAAAAGATATTTACTATTCTCTCTGTTTTTTAAGCAGAGAATCACGAAGCCCGTTTTTGTGTCCGATCGGACAAGAAACTGGGCAAATTAGTGGGCTCCAAATTGACAAAGCGCTTATGAATTAACTATGCTTAAACTGTGAAAAAGGCTAAAGATGAGGATGGGATAATAAAAGGTAGTGCAAAGACCTCAATTTTTAGGCTTAAATCACTACCCAAGAGTTCTAAGATCAAGAGTCAAGAAGATAAAGATGTAAAAATTCAACCAAAACAAAATAGTAGAAAAAACAAATCAAAAGCTAACCCAAAGCAAACTGTTTATAAATTGATATTTTCAGTATTGTTAGTTGCAATATTAATTACTGTTTTCTTAGTAATATTAAATTCCCAAAAACCTCAGCCATCACATGTTACAGACGCATATATCTATGAAGAAAATTTTCGAGACGCCAGATCACTTAGCATATCAGGTAAATATTCAGAAGCTGAAGAAAAAATAAGTTATATGCTTTCAAAAGAAAACGATGCAAATCGCAAAAAAGAGTTGCTTAGTCTGTTGGGGGCTAACCAAGCTAATAACAAAGAATATGATAAGGCTATTGAATCATATCGCCAGGTGGAGCAGCTAGAAGTAACACCCAGTTATGCAACTTTGTCCTCTATTGCGAAAACTGCCGAATTAAGCGGCAACAAAGATCTGGCAATACAATATTACGGGAAGGTAATAGACCAACTAGATACAAACAGCTCTATGTACTTGGAAGAAAAAGCTTACTACGAAGATAAAATTAAAGAGTTACAGCAATGAAGAAGTTAACTATTAGTTCGAATCTTGTAAGTATGCTTGTTTTATTTTCTATTTCATTCTTAGCAATTTCAATCAATATGGCTGTCAACCCATCCAGAGTGGAAGCAGCCGGTCATAGAGTTTGGGCATGTGGATTTTACCCAAATAGCATTGATGAGTTTATAGGAACAATATATGACAGGTTGTATAACGGTGATAATAATGTGGGGGGCGATTGTGGTACCGGTTATTCAACCGATGAACAATACATGTCTGGTGCAGCATTCATAATGTTGAATATGCTCAACGGCAAGTCTGATCATATAACTGTGGCAAATGTCCCTGAAGCTAGGGAACGATTTGCTGAGTGGGAGGCAAAAGTTCGATATGTGGCATCTATAGGAGGAGTTAACCTAAATTGGGTAAATTATGGGTATGGAGAAAATAGCCTTTGGGATGATGCGACTCTTGAAGACAGATATTATGGTGAAAATGGTAGTGCTGATTCTATAGTCTTTGACTTGCCTGGCATAATGCATATAGCTATAAAAAAGTATTGTGCTAACTTGGTTGCTGTAGCTGGTCGGCTTCCCGAGCCTGGTAACTTTGATCTAACACCAACCATCAATAATATGCCAGCAACTGCAGTACGCGGACAAAATATAGATGTTGCTTCGTACGTAACAAATAACGGCAGTGGCCCATCTATACTTTCGGACAGATTAGGTGTGCTGGTAGCACGCTTTGTCGGTTATGCTGGCTCTGAAGTATTGAACCCTAATCCTATGTGGAGTAACCAAGTTATTCCGCAAGGAGCAACTTGGTCATTTGGCGGACCCATTACAATACCATCTAATGCTACTTTGGGCAGCACATTTTGTGTAGTTTTACGTGTAAATCCTGGTGCGGGCCAGACTTATGGGCCGCGTACAGACAATTTAAGATGGGATGCTGCCTGCACCCGCATTGTCGACAAACCCTTCGTCCACGTAAATGATGGAGACGTATTCTCTGGAGCCAGGTTTAATGTGGATTCTAACGGTTGCTCTAAAACAAGCTCGACTGTTGGCCTCATAAAATCTCAAAACTATAATATTGGTGGCAATATATTTGGCAGTAAAGATGAGTACGCTCTTACTGCATTGGGTGCAATAGATAATTTTGGTTCAGCTAATAACCCAACCAGTGGCTTACTAAAATTTGCCAATAATCCTTCTCCCGAAGGTTTCTTCGATAATTTAGCCAATAGACAATGCTTGCCAGACTATTATGACAAGTTTGATGATGGTGCAACTGAAATTACTGCTAACGACTTTAATAATGGCATACAAAGCATCACAACTTCTGGCATATATAAACTAACAGGCGGAACAGTAAAAATAAGCAACTTCCCATCTCCATCAGGTGCGACTCCATATAGAGGACAAGTCATTATGTTGGTAGATGCTGGTGATCTTATTCTCGATACTGATATGCAATATGCAGATATCTATGGCATTACCGATCCCAGCCAGATTCCATACTTCATGGTAATAGTCAAAGGCGGTAATATTATTGTTAAGGACAGTATCACTAATATTGACGGTATTTTCATCACTATGCCGAGGGATAAAGATAATGATGGTGATATTGACGATTCAAATGAAGGCGGATACTTCAATACATGCGGTGTACCCTCCAGCTTCGCTACTCCACTACGACTTAGTACCAGTACTTGCAACCAACCTCTCACAATTAACGGGGCTGTCATGGCGCACAAAATACTGCTTAACAGAACCAGGATAGATGGTCCACCAAACTACCAACCAGCTGAAATAATTAACTTGCATCCGGAAATGTATTTTTCAAGTCCGCTATTCAATCAACAGACTGAAACTAAGGGGCTTGGTCCCACCCGATCTGTCAGAGATCTGCCGCCAGTGTACTAGTATGCGTATGGAGTATAGAGTATGAAGTATAGCGTATAATCTGATGAACTTTTAACTAATTCCAAATTCCAGTTTCTAGCTTCTGATTGCTGGGCTCCCTAAATTCTAGAACCAAACGCAACCTGCGTTAAGTCTAGCGGTTGGTCGGGGTGTTGGACAAGCCAATCGTAAACTTCCTGCGGCGTGTGCCAGTTCAGGCGCCGTCTTGGCTTGTTGTTTAACTCCCAGGCTATGTTGTCGAGTTCTTTCTGGGTAAGGTTGCGTATGTCGCTGCGTTTTGGTAGATAGGCTCTAAGCTGGCGATTGCTGTTTTCATTGGCGCCGCGTTGCCAGGAGCTATACGGATCAGCAAAGTACACGCTTACACCAAGTACTTCGGTCATCTGACCATGCAAGGTAAATTCGCTGCCATTGTCAAAGGTAATGGTGTGGGCTACGAGTGGCCGGAGCTTGGCAATAACCGCTTGGGCAGTTTGGACGGCCGTCTTCTGGGTGAGTTTGGTAAAAGCCACCAAGCTGCTTAAGCGCTCATTAACAGTGTTAATGGCGTGCTTGTGGGTGTAGGTAACACTGTCACCCTCCCAGTCGCCAACTCGGGATTTTTCATCTACCACAGTTGGCCGCTCATGGATAGATACCCGATTCGGTATCTTAGATCTCTGAGACGAGCGGCCGGTATGTTTGGTGCGTCGTTTCTTGCCTTGGCGCAAGTATTGATACAGCTTTTCGGCAATAGCGTAGGCACTGTGGTAAATCCAGTCATAGACTGTTTCAGCACAGACGACCAGTTTAAAGCCCTCGGCTTTCAAGCGGCCGCAGATCATGCTCGGATCCCAGCCTTTCTGTAGACAAGCGACAATATGCGAGCGTAAGTGCCAGTTGGCTGGATGGTCTAGTTTTGGTATCTGCTTGCAACGTTTTCGGTTGGTTTCATAGGCTACCTGAGCTACCCAGGCTCGGTAGGTACCAGATCCATCCATACCTTTTTTAATCTCCCGACTGATGGTACTTGGATCTTTACCGAGTCGCCTGGCTATCTCTTTGTTTGTATACTTCTCTTGGAGCAATGTTTCAATATTGCCCCGCTGCGCAGCCGTTAGGTGCTTCATCTTAACCTCCTAAGTTATTGATGATGTTATTCTAACGGTTGCGTTTGATGTTGGAACTTAAGCTCTATACACATTAGAAAAGCTTATGCTAAACTCTAAACAGAAATGTAAACAGAAAATATGAGCATATTAAGTCCAGGAAATTTTTTTGCAATAGATATAGGCACTACTGCGATTCGCGTAGTTGAGCTTAGAGGTGGCGGTGGATCCAAAGCCTTGGTTCGTTATGGCAGCATTCCAGTTGATTATAAAACTGCGCAAAGTGATTCGGCCGCTGACAGAACACATCTTTTAGAAGCACTTACCAAGTTAATTAACTCGGTCGGAGTCTCCACTAGAAACGTAGTCGTTGGTGTGCCGTCTAGCAGGATGTTTGCCACGATTGTTGATATGCCAAAACTTGATAAGCCTGAGCTGGATAAAACGATTCAATACCAGGCTGAACAATATATTCCTATGTCTCTTGACGAAGCTGAAATTGACTGGCAGGTACTAGGCGACAGCCCTGTAGCTGGTGATAAATCGGAAGTATTGCTGGTAAGTTCTACCAAGAAATTTACTGAGAGCAGACTGGATTTGCTTGAATCGATAGGGCTAAATGTTGTAGCCCTAGAACCAGACCCGTTAGCTCTTACCAGAGCACTACTTCCTTTTGGAAGTACCGGAGCAGTTATGCTTCTTGACATTGGCAACCAGTCTACTGATCTAATTGTGGCAATTGACACAGCACCTAGATTGATAAGATCTATCCCGACTGGTGGAGCATCTTTTGTGCGCTCTGCTATGCAAAACTTAAATGTGGATGAGAAGCAAGCTGAACAATTTGTATTTAAATTTGGCTTGAATCAACAAAAACTGGAAGGCCAAGTTTTCAAAGCGATAGAATCTACGGTTGATGGATTGGTTGCTGAAGTACAAAAATCAGTCAAATTCTTCACTAATAGGTATAAGAATGTTGCTATAGAAAAAATCGTTGTGAGTGGCGGAGCTTCTACATTACCAGAATTTCCTTTATATATTGCAAATAAGTTGAATATGCAAGTTGAGATTGGCAATTCTTGGCAAAATGTGAGTTATCCAAGCAACCTCAACAATGATTTACTGGCAATATCTAGCAGGTTTGGAGTAGCTGTGGGTTTGGCGGAGAGAGAACAATGAGCATGGTACAGCTAAATCTATTACCTCGGATAAAAAAGGAATTTATTAAAGCTCAGCGAACTAAGCGCCTATTCATAGTAGGGTCTATATTAGTATCAGGCGTATTTGTCGGGCTTGTAGTATTGCTGCTTATGTACACAATCACTCAGCGGGTGCTTATATCAAACCTTCAGACCAGTATTGATAAAAATGTAAAGACTCTTCAGGATGAAAAAGACCTGGATAAAATCTTGACAGTACAAAACCAATTAAATTCCTTGCCGGAGCTTTATAAGCAAAAACCGACAACTGAGAGAGTATTCAGTTTTATTAATAGACTTGTTCCCTCTGGGGTTGAACTGCATGAATTTCAGCTTAATTTCAGTGAGTCTAAAATGACAATTAAAGGTGGAGCCATTACTATAAAAAACATTAATGTCTTCACCGACACAATCAAATACGCTAAGTACAGGCTAAAAGATGGCAGTGATGATAATAAGAGCGAGAATGAATTACCGGCAGCGTTTTCTAACTTAGTATCAAACATAACCGCAAATGATAGATCTAACAGCGCATCAGAATCAGATGAAGGAGCCTCGTTTGAACTAACATTGAATTACGACGTGGCACTTTTTGATATTAACAAGCCAAATCTTGAATTGCTTATACCAGCCATAGAGAGCACAACTTCAGCTACTGAAAGACCAGGCGGAGTATTTAACGATCAGTTTGTACCCGAAGAAGGAGAAAGTCAATGAAAGATAAAGGCACGGTAATAGTTGGGAAAAAGGCTTTAATCAAAAAAGCAGGAAGCCAGGTATTCATTGCTGTGGTAATAGGATCTATCGTTGTTTCTTTCTCAGTGATATTTATTAAGTTTCTGTGGGGGATAAAAGTTCATAATGATCATGTTTGGGCAGAAAAAAATACCGCGAAAATTGCGCTTGAGAATAATGTTAAAAATCTGGATGAATTAAAAAGAAGTTATCTGCTGCTTGATAATAATGAAAGCGTAAATGCCCGCACAATTTTGGATGCTTTGCCCAGTAAATATGACTATCCTGCATTAGCCACCAGTGTTGAAAACTTGGTTACAAAAGGATCTTCACCCGTAGTATTAACTGGTTTTACTGGGACGGATCAACAATTAGAGGCGCAACAAAAATCTTCTAACCCTCAACCAGTAGAAGTTCCGTTTACGGTTACCGTCAAAGGTTCTTATGATAACATCAAGGGATTTATTGAAAGATTACAGAAATCTATCAGGCCAATGAAAGTTGCGAATTTGTCACTCTCGGGCAATAACGCGGATATGGAAGCTACAATTGATGTAGTTACTTACTATCAGCCGGCGCAAGACTTAACAATTGAGACAAGGACAGTAGAATGAAACAAAGTGATGTAGCATTATTAATAATTGTTATAGCAATAAGCTTGGCTGCTTCGTACTTAATAGGAGGCAAAGTTATAAATAAACCAGAGAATCGCCAGACTCAAGTAGAAGTGGTAAGAGAGTATTCAACCTCTTTTCCAAGCCCTAATGAAGACCCTTTAAGCGAATCAGCAGATATTATCTATAATAGGATTTTTACAAAAGACGCCGTAAATCCAACCGAAACCATACAAATTGGCCCTGGACAAAACACAGATCCCTTTACGAATACCGAGTAACGAGGGTCTAGACCTTGAGTGTCTTAGTTAGCGAAAATCAAAATCAAGTTGAGAAGCTGTTAGTTGACGATGGTCTTATTTCAAATGTAGATCTGAAAAAATACCGCGATGAAGCCGCAAAAAAGAAACAGCCTTTGATGGCTTATCTTTTAGAAAATAAAGTTATTAATGATGAACAACTTACCAAAGCAATTGCTAAAGTAGCAAAGATTCCTTATGTGAATCTTTCTCAAACTATCGTAAAAGCCGATATACTAAAGCTTCTTCCTAAAGAACATGCTGAGCGTTTTTTGGCTGTTCCTCTTGGGGAAATGGATGATCGGCTTGTGGTCGCAATGCTGGATGCCGACAATGTTCAGGCAGTAGACTTTCTGTCGAGTAAAATTGGCCGCCCACTTAAAGTCTATATGGCTTCGGAACAAGGCATAAAACATGTTATTAGCCAGTATAAAGCAGATTTGGCTGAGGTAACGGCATTTGAAGAGGAGCAATCCAGGCAGGAAATAGAGGAATCCAAGGGTTCTAAAAAACCTGAAGCAGATATCAATTCTATAGTTGCTGATTCCCCAGTAAGCAAAGCGCTGAGCACCATACTTGAATATGCCGTAACGTCCAGAGCATCAGATATTCACATCGAACCTCTTGAGAATGAAGTTAAAATTCGCTGTCGAATAGATGGAGTCCTGCGAGAAATTATGAGACTGCCAAAATCAGTTGAGCCGGCACTCGTTTCGCGTATTAAAATTCTTGCCAGACTAAAGATTGACGAACACAGGAAGCCCCAGGATGGTGAGTTTGTCATTAAGGCTGCCGGACGTGAAGTTGATTTAAGAATAGCTATATCTCCCGTAGTTTGGGGCGAGCAAGTTGTAATTAGAATTTTGGATAAATCTGGGATGAGTCTTAAACTTGAAGATTTGGGTTACGCAGGGAGAGCCCTAAGATTAATAAGAGAAGGGCTGGCCAAACCAAATGGAATGATTCTAACCAGTGGCCCAACCGGATCTGGCAAATCAACTTCACTATATTCACTGATTCAGGAAATAGCAACTGATGAAATTAATATTGTTACTTTAGAAGACCCAGTTGAATATAAAATGCCAGGAGTTAATCAAATCCAGGTAAATGCAGATGTGGGTTTAACTTTCGCGTCGGGGTTACGTTCTATTTTGCGCCAAGATCCAGATGTAGTAATGGTAGGTGAAATGCGAGATCACGAAACTGCCAGGCTTGGCGTCCAAGCTGCGCTTACCGGCCATCTTGTATTTTCGACATTGCATACAAATTCTGCTGCTGGAGTATTACCCAGATTGCTCGACATGGAAATTGAACCGTTTTTAATTGCATCCACAGTCAACACCGTCATTGGCCAAAGACTAGTGCGAAGAATTTCAGAAAACAAAGAGCCTTATGAAACTGATGAAGTAACTACTAAAACTATTATCGATACAGTCGGACATCTGCTGCCCAAGAACAAAGAAGAAGCCGAAAAAGTTAGTAAAGAACTGGGTTATGAAAACTTGCCGTTGACGGGCCAAAAAGCTTATACTTTGTACAAGGGTGTAAGCGACAGCCAGGCACCTGGTGGTTATAAAGGGCGCATTGGCGTGTATGAAGTGTTTGATGTAAATGAGGAAATGGAAAAATTAATCCTCAAGAGGTCAACAAGCACCGAAATACAAAACTTGGCGCAAAAGCAAGGTATGATATCAATGCGCGAAGACGGATATTTAAAAGCACTTAGCGGGTTGACTACTCTCGATGAAGTAAATAGAGTAGCGGCACCGGATAGTGCGTAAAAAGGGTGGGAAAATGGCAACACAATTAAGAATAGAGTTACTGCTAGAAGAAGTTATTAAAAAGGATGCTTCGGATTTGCATCTTCAAGTTGCACTTCCTCCTATGATCCGAATTGATGGAGCTTTGTCTCCCATACCGAACACTGAAGTTTTAGACGAAGAAGCCGTTGAGGCACTGGTATTTTCAATACTTGATGAGGACCAAAAGCAGATTTTACTAAAAGATAAAGAATTTGATTTTTCTTTCGCGTTTGGGGATCTTGGTCGTTTTCGCGTCAATGCTTTTCATGAAAGAGGGAATCTGGCGGCAGCACTTCGCTTAATTCCAAATAAAATTAGAACCGTTGAGGAACTTGGTCTTCCCAAAATCGTAAATTCATTCGCTGAATATCCAAGGGGGCTTGTGTTAGTAACCGGCCCGACAGGTTCAGGCAAGTCTACAACTTTGGCAGCTTTAATAGACAGGGTGAATAATGACCGTCCGGCTCATATTATTACTATTGAGGACCCAATAGAGTATACCCACAAGTCCAAAAAAGGTGTCATAGTCCAACGCGAACTCCACTACGACACTTACTCGTTTTCTGCAGCTCTGCGTTCCAGTTTGCGTCAGGATCCAGATGTAGTTTTAATAGGTGAAATGCGCGATTTGGAGACTATAGCGGCGGCTATAACAATTGCAGAAACAGGTCACTTAGTTTTCGCTACGCTTCACACTAACTCGGCAGCCCAATCAATAGATCGCATGATTGATGTATTTCCGCCACACCAACAGCCGCAAATTCGAGCTCAGCTTGGCAATATGCTTATGGCAATAGCTTCTCAAAGACTAATTCCGGCAATAGGAGGAGGTAGGGTTGCTGCTGCGGAAATTTTAGTGGCTACCCCAGCGGTCCGCAATATTATTCGTGAAGGAAAATCTCATCAACTGGATGCAGTTATACAAACTGGGGCAGAACATGGCATGCAGTCCATGGATAAAACTTTAGTTCAGCTTATTCACAATGGCACGATAACTTATGACGAAGCCCGCAATTACGCCGTAGATCTTGAAGAGCTTGATAGGTTAATGAGAGGCTAAAAATGAGAATTCTCAAGTATCAAGTATCAGTTTTCAAAAAATACAAAAATAATCAATTCCAAATATTTGGAAATTGGAAACTGAGAACTGAAAACTCGCAAACCGGCTTGCCCCTCGAAGCTTTAGCGAAGTGGGGAGGTTTGTGCCAGTGTTGACCTACAACTACAAGGCGCGTGATATGCAAACTGGTAAAGTTATTAGCTCTACAGTACAGGCAGAGTCGGAATCTGCTGCTGCTAAACTTATTAGTAAAGAAGGTCTTGCGCCAGTTGATATTAAACTTCAAGGCGGTGATGGCTCCGGTCTGTTGAGTAATTTCACGAATAGGGTACGAACAAAAGATAAAGTTCTGTTTTCCCGCCAGTTATCCACCCTTATTAATGCCGGTTTACCTCTTGCCCAGGCTTTAAGGACAGTAGCGGAACAAGCGCGCTCTAAACAGTTGAAATTAATTGTTAATCAAGTCATTGCAGATGTGGAGGCCGGCCGACCGCTCTCTGAAGCCTTTTCGCGTCACCCGGATACTTTCGATAACGTCTTTATCAGCCTCATAGCAGCCGGTGAAACCTCAGGTACTCTCGACCAGGCTCTGCTTCGGATAGCCAACCAGCAGGAAAAAGATGCTGATATAAAATCTAAAATCCGTGGTGCGATGGTATATCCGGCAATAGTTTTGGTTGTTATCACTGGTGTAATTATTTTTATGATGACAACAGTACTGCCTCAGGTAGAAATTCTCTATAACGACCTCAATAAATCATTGCCTTGGTATACGGCGGGGTTAATGTTTGTGTCTAGAATTCTCATAAGATTCTGGTATTTGTTTATAATCAGCTTTTTTGTTGGAATATATTTCCTTGTCAGATATGGAAAAACTGAGGCAGGAAGGTCAACTTACGATAGTCTTAAGCTAAATACGCCCTTGTTTGGTAAACTTTTTCGTAAAATGTATATGGCAAGATTCTCTAGGACCGGACAAACCCTAATGTCTACCGGAGTACAAATGCTAGAAACTTTAAAAATTACCTCTAAAGCAGTCAATAATGTTCACGTGGAGCAGAATATAATTAAAGCCTCGGAGAAAGTAAAAGGGGGCAAAGCGCTTTCTGATGGGTTGAAAGATCAGCCGTATATTGAATCGCTAGTTCCTCAAATGATAGCGATTGGAGAAAAATCTGGAGGTATAGACGAAATGATGGGTAAAACAGCGGATTATTACGAAAAAGAGTTGGATGCGCAGATAAAGGCCTTATCTACCACCATAGAGCCTGTTTTGATGGTAGTTTTGGCTGCTGTAGCAGCATTTATGGTCGCCGCAATATTATTGCCGGTTTACGGACTGGTCGGCCAAAGCCTGGCTTTATAAAATAAACAAATTTTCAGTTATCATCCGCTGGCCAGCGGACCAGTTTTCAAACAATTGTCGATTTCATATTATCAGAATTAATTTTGCGAGTTATAGCCTGTAGTATTAGCAATATTTCCTTGCATTCAAGTAAACAGTTATCTATTAGTTTATTATTTGGTTCACATGTTTTTAATATTTTTAACCAGTATGTAGTTTCTTGTGCTTCTTTCTTTGCAATATATATTTTGTTTCGAAAATCTTTTTTAGAACTGGCATTGTTCGCTTCTGCATAGTTAGCGCCAATACTTGTACCCGAACGAATTAATTGAGTAACTATTGGACGGCTAATAATATCTATTTTTGCAGACCTACACAGTGTGATGATATCTTGCCCGAACTTTATAGTTCTATCTTCAAGTTGATACTTCATTTAAAGGTAATATACGCAAATATTAATATTTATACACAAGAATTATGTTTGAAAACTGAAAACTGATTCTTGAAAACTATTATCATATTTTCCCTATTGACGTCCTCATAACTACTCAAGTACAATTTCAACCATAAGCATATAATGCATAAATTTAGAAAGGGTGTGGCATTATGTATAAAAATCTAAAATCTAAAGAAGAAGGCTTTACTATCATCGAGGTAGTCTTAGTGCTTGCCATAGCAGCCTTGATATTCCTGATTGTGTTTCTAGCCCTGCCTGCGTTACAAAGATCACGACGCGACACTCAACGTAAGGACGATGCGGGTAAAATCGTATCGTCACTAGAGACTTATGCCTCGGCGAATAATGGTGATTATCCTGCGGCGGCCACGGGTAATGCTAATACAAACTTCGGTACGAACGGTGCTGGTAACTCATTTTGGGAACGGTATGTTGATATTGACGATACCGTAAGAGATCCATCTACAGGTAATCCGTATACTATAGAAGTAGGAGTAAATAATGGAGATGCGTCAGCTGATTTTGCTGCTCCGAGGGGGAATGAAGTTGTTTATGGTCTCAATGCTCGATGCAACGGTGAATTTATGCAAGCTGGTGGTGGCAACAGGGAAGTGGCCGTTGTTGTAGAGATGGAAAACGGACAAGCGTTTTGCCAAGACAACAGATAGTCTAGTCCTGGATGGTTAAGGAGCCTGGTGTTGAAACTGGGCTCTTTTCTTTTCATTCTTTAGTATTACTCTGCGCCAATCGTTCCCTCACACCAATTCAAGCCTAATAATAACCAGCTCAATAATCAACCTATATCAAACACGCGCTACCTTGCCCATTTACTTGTCCGATCGGACACAAAACCGGGCAATATAAAAAGAAATTAAACTAGCTATTTCTTGTAAATATCAAGTTTATGGGCTTCATATACATCTATGTAGTCTTCAAGACCTAGCTCTTTAATCTCTGATAAAAGTAGCGTCCTAAAGTCATATTTACTTATCCATACGCTCTTTTGGGCTTGCGAAAAACGAAATTCCCTAAGTACAGCCCTAAATCTTCGTCTTTTCCATCTTTCAGACTCTGGAATGTCAAATGTTACCATAAGGCATACATTCTCTTTTAGCAATTTTGGTTTATAAATCTTTGCTTTTTGCAGTCCTTTATTAGTTAGTCTAGGTATGCCTTCACGATCCAGCTCAACTAGTCCACGTTTTATGGCTTGATAATAGGAGTTCTTAATTGTTTTTGATTTACGTTTAGATATTTTTTCAAGATCATAGAAGAATTTACTTGGCACAAATGCCAGCTTTAAATTAGCTTCAGTGTAGGGAATAAGTGCGGATAAAACATAGGTCAAAGCTGATTTACTTCTAGGCTTGTTGTTGTGGCTCATAAAAACATAGTAACACTTTTATGTCCGATCGGACATAAAAGTGGGCAAAGTAACTGTTAGTTACTAGGGTTGTAGATAGATTATAAAATGGTTCGTTACGGGGCATTATGCTAACATAATAGCTAATGGAATTTGTTGTACTCATAGTTTTGGGGCTATGTGCTGGCAGTTTTGCCAACGCTGCCATTTGGCGAATCCACGAGCAAAGCAAATTAAAGTCAAAAAAACCTGCAAATTGGTCCGCTGACCAGCGGATGAAAACTGAAAACTTGAGCGTCCTGAGGGGCCGTTCCATGTGCCCAAACTGTAAGCACCAGTTAGCCGCAAAAGACTTAGTGCCAGTTCTTAGCTGGGTATCTCTTGGCGGAAAGTGTCGATATTGCAAAAAGCCGATATCGATCCAATATCCATTGGTAGAGATAACAGGAGCATTATTGTTTCTTGCAAGCTATATCTGGTGGCCATTTGGTTTGAGCGGTTTTGTGGATTACGCAAGATTTGGCATTTGGCTAGTTGTGCTTACCGGACTTTTAATACTGTTTATCTATGATTTAAAGTGGCTGATTTTGCCCGATGCCGTTACTTTGCCCCTGATAGCCTTGGTTGTCTTTGAAATAGCGTTCCGCGGTATATTTCAGGAAGGCCCGGAAGCTGTTCGCGGTGCGATATTAGGAATGCTAACCATCGGCGGTTTCTTCTATGTTTTATTTGTTGTATCAAAAGGAAAATGGATAGGCGGAGGCGATGTAAAACTTGGCATCTTACTGGGGCTTTTACTGGGCTGGCCGGCAGCTCTCGTTGGTATGGCCATTGGTTTTTACAGCGCAACTATAATAGTGATTGTATTAATGCTTCTAAGGGTTGTAAAACGCTCTCAGCACATTCCTTTTGGGCCATTTCTGATAGTTGGAGCAATAATAGCTATGCTCTTTAGCGAGCAAATAATCGGGCTATACTACGAATTACTCTTGTACTAATAGCAAAGTTTTCAAAAATCAGTTTTCATTTTTCAAACTATTTATAGATTTTAATTAGCAGTAAATATTTGAAAACCTACCTGCCGGTAGGCAGGCTGGAACTTGAAACTTGGAAACTGCATTCTGTTTACAACAGAATGCTTATGCTATAATTCCTATAAGATGAAAAGAGGTTTTTAGGGGTGTTGGAAAACCAAAAAGGCTTTACTCTTACTGAAGTTATGTTGTTCTTGGCTGTATCGGGTTTTTTAATTATGATCGCCTTCGCCGGCCTCAGCGGGCGAATTAACAGAGTAAGATTTGCAGATTCCATGCGAAATTTGGAGAGTTTTTTTGAGAGTGAAGAGTCCAAAGTTCGTAATGGCGTATTTGGACCCATACCTGGCGACTGTAACGGTGGCGCTGTGGTTAGTGGAGAGTGTGTATTGTTGGGTAGACGGATTACGTTTACGAATGTACCTCCTGATTCTTCCATAGCAAGAATAGATAATATTGTTGGTGAACGTCTACGCACAAACAGTGCTGTTCCTACAACAATAAATGATGCTTTAAATGCTTCAAACTTAACGTATTCAAGTGCTAGTACGTATAATCTTGATTGGGGGGTGCGTTTGATAAATTCAACTGGTAGTAACATGGTTGGCTATATAAGGGATCCAAGAGCTTCTGTTATATTGCCATTTACAGGTGATCCGCCGGGAATTTCAACCTCTACTACTTTGTGTTTTAGCGATCCGGATAATAACAACAAGGCTACCATCACCTTTAGTCCCAACGCTCAGGGCGTGGATCTAAGGTTCGAGGATTGTTAGTAGAAGATGAAAATAATTAACCATTTTCAACTGAAAGAAAAAGGCGACACAATGGTGGAAGTTATGCTGGGCGTGGTAATACTCTCGATTGTTCTTGCTGCTGCTTATACTCTGGGAAATCGTGCTACGCGAATTGGCGGAGATGCTTCGGAAAAAACTATGGTCGCTAATCTACTTCAGGAACAAGTAGAGAGAATAAAAGCAGCAAAGAAAGATGAGACATTTTGGACAAATAATATCAATAGTAATTTATATCCGTCACCGGGCTCACCAAATTTTAACACGTGTAGCCCACCCGCAAGTGGCACTAGTGCTGGTAACCCTTTTAGACTCAATGACGGCCCGTTAAGTGTCGAAATCGTCAATGCGGGGAATCTTAGATTAAGTAACTTTTATGACGTTTGGATTGAAGGTTACCAGTATGCAGGATATGCAGATTTCTATGTTCGCGCATGCTGGCAAAGCAGAGGAGGGGGCACAGTAGAAAAACGCGCCGACATGTTTATTAGGGTGAATCTATGAATATAAAAAAATTCATAAAACAACAAAGCGGATTTACTATAATTGAACTTCTTTTAGCGATGGCGGTTTTTTCATTTGTGTTGATGATAACCGTAGCAGGCTTTATTCAAGTAAATAGATCATATACTAAAGGGATAACTGTCCGCAGGGCGCAAGATTCTGCCAGAACTATCGTCGAACAACTTTCGCGCGAAATCAGGATTAGCAAAAAGGTTGCCTACGATTCTGCTTCGCGAAAATTATGCATAGATGGTGGTATTTTATATGAATGGAGCTTGGTTAACCCCGGAGTGACAATTACTGGAACCCCAGGTACTCGTTTGGTCAGATCTGAGGGTCTAAGTTCAGATTGTAATACGGGGCCAGCTACTAATCAAACAGAGTTAATGGTTCCTAATACCTATTTAAACTCGTTTAATGTTGACGTGTCCTTGCCAGGAGATAATCTTTATAATATATCTCTCACAATAGTAGTTGAGTCAGATAACAATTTAATAAATGGCAATTTTATGAACAACTGCTCAACTAACCCCGCAGATTCAGCGTTTTGTTATTTTGTGAGTTACTCTACAAGTGTTAATTCATTCTAAGTAGTTTAAGTGATAAAAAAATGCTAACATAACCAATATGTGTACAAGAGAGCGAAGAATGGGAGAGAAGGGCGCAGTTGCTTTCTTAACTGTTATAGTAATATCGTTAATTCTTACCACAATTACTCTTGGATTTATCCGATTGATGACTAGCGAACAACGCCAGGCAACTGATGATGAACTTACAAAACGTGCATATTATGCAGCTGAATCTGGCATTGAAGATGCCAAGCGTGCTATTCAAGAATATTTAACTGATCCGACCGCTTATCCTAGATCAAACCTAACGGAAAATGATTGCGACCCCGCTGTGGGTTACAATCGAATTTTGTCGGCGGACTTAGATATTGAGTATGAATGTCAGCTAATTAACTTAGATGGGCTATACTACACTGCCAAATTAGGAGAGCGTGAAACAGCTTTTTTGAAATTAAAGGTTGCCCCATCAGCAACTCAGCCGATAGCCAGTGTAAGAATTTCTTGGCATGATAAAGCTGCCGTTACTGATGGTGGCAATGGTGCTGTTACGGGTTCCCCTAGACCAAATAACACTTTCCCTCCTCATGCTAGTTGGGGCACGAATGTGTCATTATTACGAGCGGAATTTGTAGCGCACAATAGTCCAATAACCAGGGGGGGGATAGAAAATCTAGCAGGCTTTATTGTGCCCAGAAACTCTGGAAATATGAATTTGGGGGCTTTAAATCAAAATGTTAACGGAGCAAGCAGTTGTGATTATTCAGCTGTAAATTCAGGTTATGCATGTCAGATAACGATAAATAATTTAGGCTCATGGAGGCAGAGCGATGAAAGATATCTTAGACTTACCCCAGTTTATGCTGGAACAAATGTTCAAGTTGAACTTCTTGATGCCGGTGGAAGTCCAATATTAATGACAGAAGCCCAAGCGGTTATAGATGTTACCGGTAGGGCAACTGATGTTTATAGAAGGGTTGAATCCAGAATAGACATATTAAGTGAAGCAGAATTCATAAGTCCTGCAGCGATGGTTGCAGATGAAATATGTAAAAAATTTTATATAACCAATAACGATGTTGATTTTAATAATGAATGCTATCCAGCTGCCACAACAGATCCATCCGGCAATCCAACTGGAGGTATCCCCGGCGCTGGCGGCAGCGTAGCAGGTAACGCTGCAATAGGTAATTTTGGCGGAGGGGGGGTAGTTAACGGTCCAGTAAGGCACTGGATGAGATCATGGCCGAACGCTTCTGTTTATAATGATCCGAATACAATAAGAGGTTGCAAGTGGGAATTTGGACATAACGGACAAAATGTAGGAACTCCTCCGGGGTTTCAACTTCCAGACAATCCTGTTATAGATAGGAGTAATTCAGGTCCTGTTTCACCATGTAGAAATGGCGATAGAATGAGTCATGAATTCCCAATTATTTGTACTGGGGCAGGAGGTACGTTTAGCTCCCAAGATTCAAGAGCTTATACAATTAGATTAACAATGTATTATACCAATGGTGCTACCGTTACGGATCAAAGAACAGAGTGGATACCTCGTCACACTTCTCAACATTCTCCTCTTTCGACTTTGCCTTGCAGAAGAGAACAAATGCCCTAGCAACTCTACTTAGATCTATGAAATTTTTGATGTACCTCTTTAAGATGAGGGTCTGTTATATGGGTGTAGATTTGAGTTGTAGCAATATTGCTATGCCCAAGCATAGATTGAACAGAGCGAATGTCAGCCCCATTCATTAATAAATCCGTGGCGAACGAGTGCCTCAACGTATGGGGAGATACTTTTTTAGTGATGCCAGCTTTGCGTGCATAATTACTGATGAGCCTCTGGATACTACGTGCCGTAAGCCTCATGTATTCTCCGTCATTTGTTATGTCTTGCGATCCCGAATAGCGAATAAAAAGAGGCTGAATATTATCCGTTCTTTTTGACAGATATTCTGACACCCAGTTTGCGGCTAAATCATCAATAAATACTGGCCGGTCTTTTTGACCTTTGCCGCGTACCATAAATTCTTTTCGTTTAAGATTAATATGATCTCTGTTAAGGTTTACAAGCTCAGATATCCGAAGTCCGCTGGAAAATAAAAGCTCCAGGATCGCGCGGTCTCTTAGGCCAGTTAATGTGTTTGTGTCCGGTTGTTCAAATAATCTCTTAAGCTCATTTGGGCTCAGGAAAGTAACTTGTTTACGCCGGACTTTAGCAAGTTCAATTTTGTCAGCTGAAAGTGAGGTAATATCGCGTTTTGCCAAGTACCTCAAGAAGCTTCTGAGTGCTATTAAGTGGTAATTTTGCGTGGTTTTGGAGATTTCTTTTCCTTGCTCATCTTCGTAGCGATTTAACCAAAGGCGCCATTTTCGAACAAGCTCATTATCTATTTTGTTTATATCAACGTCATCAGCAAATTCAACTAAACGCATTAGATAAAGATGGTAGTTTGAAATAGTTTTTTGCGATCTGTTTTGCTCGACTTCCAGATATTCGAGGAAGTCAACAATGGCATCAGACAGGTAGTAACTGCTCATGGATATATTGTAACAGCTAAAAAAATAAAGTTTTCAAATACCATTTTCTGTATGAACAAATCAATTTTCAAACTTTTAGTAAACTTAAAAATTACCGTTTATGTTTATCAATTTTTAGATTATGAGATATTGATTTTTAAATGCTTAATATCTAATTCTTGATCTCGAACAACCTTTTCTAGTACTTGAAGCCTGTTATTGACTTGGTCAACCTTAATGTGTACTTGATTTAAATCCGATCTTATTGATGGGACATCTTTAACACACCCTTGAATTGCTTTAAGTTCATCCATAATTGCTTCGCCTAGTACGAGTTTTCTAATTGCGTCATCCATGCCAGTATTGTATACAAAACGTTTGAAAACTGAAAACTGAAAAAAATGAAAATTTAACAGTATCTAGGTATAATTATTCTTATGGAAATAATTGATGCCCTGGTACTTGGGCTAGTGCAGGGTCTCACTGAGTTTATTCCGGTTTCCAGCTCTGGACACTTAGTAATATTAGATGCCTTCACCCCCATTAGAAGTGAATTTGATTTTGACGTCTTAATTAATATTGGGACTTTGGTCGCACTGATTTTATATTTTAGGTTAACAATTGGAGAAATAATTACTCATATTACTAGGGAGCGTGACTATAAGTTGCTACGGAACATAATTTTATCTACGATTCCGGCAGTGATTGTAGGTGGTTTATGGTCGGGATATTTGGAAAATATAAGAGTAGGGGAAGTCACCATAGCTATGTTGTTGTTTGTGGGCTTAATTATGGTCATTCTTCCCAAAATAAAATTACCTGAACAATATTCCAAAACAAGTGATTTACCATATATCCGCGCAATTTGGATCGGTTGTGCTCAAGCCATTGCTTTAATACCTGGCACTTCAAGATCTGGTGCTACGATAATCGCAGGGCGTCTTGCCGGGTTTAGTTATAAACGGGCTGCCGAGTACAGTTTCATAATAGCAATTCCGGTTTTATTTGGAGCAATAATGCGTACGTTGCTTACTATGGAAGGACAAACTTTTGTTCTCAACAATCTTACTCCTTTAATTCTTGGGAATATTGTTGCGTTTGCCAGCAGCTACTTTGCCATTAATTTTATGATTGGATATTTACAGAATAAAGGTTTGGCTATCTTCGGGTGGTATAGAATAGCACTTGCCTTGATGTTAATATTGGTGATAATAGTCAAATAAATTATAAAAGAGGAGTATCTATGGAAAGGACTTTAGTTGTTTTAAAACCAGATGCTGTAAAAAGAGGTATTGTAGGCGAAATTATTATGCGTTTTGAAAAAGCTGGGATGAAAATGATTGGCATTAAAATGCTGCATCCTAATCAAGAGCATTATCATAAGCATTACGAAGGTATTAGTAAAATGATCAGCCGTCGTGGCCAGAAAGCCTTTGATCTTACTTTAAAATTTATGATGGAAGGCCCGGTAATTGCTATAGTTTTGGAAGGTGTTGAGGCGGTTTCTCAAGTCAGAAAAATGGTTGGCGCAACCGCTCCAAAAGACGCAAGTCCGGGTACAATTCGAGGTGACTATGCTCATATGAGTTTTGATTATGCGGATAAAATTGACACTGGTGTGCCTAATCTAATTCATGCGTCGGGCGATACCAAAGAAGCTGAAAAAGAAATTTGGCATTGGTTTAATGAAGATGAACTGTTTGACTACCAAACCGTTCACGAATATTTTATAGTGGGTAAAAACAAAAACTAGCTTGAGTGCTGATAGTACTCCGACGCGCCCCCATAGTTTAATGGATAAAATACCTCCGTCCTAAGGAGTAGCTCCTCGTTCGAGTCGAGGTGGGGGCGCCATCTGAAAATTTTCCATAAAAAACTATTGTAAAATATTACGTTTAAGCTTATCTTTATTCTAGATAGATAAATGTCTAATAGACAGAGACATAATGTGATAAAAAAAATTAAAAGCCAATTTAATGTAAACAAGGTAGCACTTGTACTAACAATTGTTTCATTTGGTGCCATCGGATATGTTCTACTTCGAGGTTCATTAGCAGCTGATTCTATAGTTGATGTACAGGCAGAAAATATGACTGCTACTGGAGGTGCAAGTACTGGGAGTGATACGAATGCATCAAGTGGGCAATACTTTAAGTTTGGTAGCGCCAGTGGCAGTTTAGAGCCGATTCTACCCAATTTTACAGGAACGTGTCCTACCATAAAGTCTGGTCAGGTTAGTTTTCCTTCTGATAGTAATCGTGTTGTCCATTTTCGGATGGACAGTAATGCAAGCACCAAAGGTCCTCTTATATTTCTCTGGCATGGCCAACAAACAGCCGACACTACTGATTCAGAAGCTAATTCCATTGGTAATAATTTACTAGGAAGTACTACAGTTACAAATTTAGTTAATGCTGGCGCGGTATTAGCAATAATGAAAATGCATACTGCTAGCACTTGGGATAATGCTAGTAGTTGGAGTACATCAAATCGTGACTTAAATTTAGTAGATGCTGTAACTGCTTGCGCAAACAACCAAGGACACATTGATAGTAAAAGAATACACTCCATAGGTATGAGTTGGGGTGGTTACCAAACCTCTCATTTGGCATTTCTAAGAGCAAACTATATAGCAAGTGCGGTAGTAATGTCGGGTGGTTTTACTGGAAGTCCTCCTTCAAGTGCCATTCAGCGACCAGAAAATAAGTTTGCAACAATTACTACATTAGGTTCTACTTCTGCGGGTGAGCTACAGGTTGTTGTATCACCATTACAAGGGTATCGCGATTATGCAAAATCTGCCGGACATTTCGTAGTACATTGTCAACACAGTGGAGGGCACATACCTATTTCTGGTGGTGGTCCGATGCATCAAAGATTTTTCCAAGATCATTATTATGGAGTTCCCAAAGCATATACGACACTTCCTGTACCTCCATTCTTAAGTTCCTGTTCAATTTATTAAATGGAGTAATAAGGAATTACATAAAATATGAATATCCAAAAATTATCAACAAAAAACTTAGTTCGATTGCTTTGGGTAATATTTGTCTTGGCTTTGTTTGCTACTGCATTTGTATTTCAGAACAGGCTTGATGTAAACGCCGCATGTGCTGGTTCTAACTATGGCAGTGGTACAACGCAAATAAATGTTAGCGGAAGTGGTACGCATAGGGTTTGGGCAAGAGTTATGCCATCAACATCTACCGGCAATTCGTTCTTTATGCAAATAGATAGCGGTACGTGTATTGAAGTTGGTACGAACAATTCGGTAACTGCTAACCAATGGACTTGGATAGATTATAAAAATAGTAATGAATCCACCAAAAACGATGTTAGTTTAAGCACTGGTAATCATACACTCAGTATTTATGGCAAAACAGCAAATCTAAAAATTGATAGGATAATAATGACAAGTAGCACATCTTGTGTTCCGACAGATAAAGGTGATAATTGTGTATCCGTGACTCCTCCACCTGTTAGCGGAGATTCAAGTGAAGTTTGTGGAACCTGGGTGATCCAACAAGTTTCAAGTGTATCAGAGTTAAATAGTCTAGAGTCTAAGATTAAAGACGCATTAGATTTGCCGGGAGTTGTTGGTTTCTCTGTTAGGTTTCCTTGGAACGCAGCTGATATATCCGGTTCTGCTACTACTCATCCTCTACTTGATAAGGCAAAACAAATTGCCGATAGCAAAGGGAAAGCCCTTTCAATTCGTTTTATGGCAGGCCGCCACGTGCCGACAAGAGTATTTGATGCCGGGGCTAAATACTATCTCTTTAATAATCAAAAAGTTGGTATACCCTGGGATTCAAGCGACCCTAATATATACCGCAAAAATCAGATCTGGTTAGACGAATTCGACAAATATACAGCCAAACTTGTTAACTGGTCTAAACAAAATAATGTCAAGCTTATTCATCTTTCATGGTGGGCCCAAGATTGGGCGGAATTAAATCATGGCAAGGAGGTCCGCGCTTTGCCTGGGTATTCAAAAAGCAACTGGCTTTCAGGCCACAAAGAAATAATTGATATTGGTGCAAAGTATGCAAACGATGCTTCTAGTGGCGTAATTATGGAATTGCCGATGTCTGGTTATGGTCCTGTTGCCACGGACATGTCACCTGCTTTAGCGGATCATATTGTATCTAAGGTTGGTCAAAATACCGACAAATTTTTCATCCAGGCCAATGGTTGGAGCAACTCTCAGGAATGGGGAGCACCGGATACTACAACTGAAGCGTCATTTGATCAAATTTGGGCTAAGCCTGTAAAACGGGGCTTGCAGGCGATCCAACCAGATGGGTATGATTGGACAGCAGCCTATGCGCGCCTCGGTGACCCATCAAAATTACCAACGCAGTCTAGTAAAGATTCAGTAAACGCGACTTATGCTGAAGTTTATCTACCAAGCTTTTGGCAAATACCAGGCCCTATGGGGAATAACACCCAAGTTAAAATAGACCAATTAAAATCTGAAATCGCAAAGTTTGGGCAAAAATGTCCAACCGGACAACCGCCACAAGACACTACACCCCCAAACATTTCGCTTTCAGCCAATCCCACTACTGTGACTGTTGGTAGCAACGTCTCGCTAAACGCTACGGCGTCAGATAACATAGGTGTGACTAACGTTGAATTTTATGATGAAAGCACGTTGATTGGCAGCGACTCTTCATCTCCATATACGCTTACCTGGAATACTACAGGCGCGTCAACCGGAGCCCATAGTATGACCGCTAAAGCGTTTGATATGGCCGGAAACACAAAAACCAGCACGGCGGTGTTCGTAACCGTACAAAACTCTACGCCTTCGGACACAACGGCTCCGAGCGTAGCACTTACTAGTCCTTCTGCCGGCGCGACTGTTTACACCGGCAGCGCTCAGACGCTAACGGCAACCGCTTCGGATAATACAGGTGTAACCAAAGTTGAGTTCTATAGAGCAGGACAATATCTACTCGGTACGGCTACCAGAAGCTCGGGTACGGCGCAGAACGGTACCTGGACAGCCAGTTGGTCACCAACTACCGCGGGCTCAGCGCCATTGACAGCCAAAGCCTACGATGCGGCCGGTAATGTTACCGATTCATCTATTGTTACTGTTACTATATCTGATCAACCCCCACTAGTTCCTGCAGATTTGAATAATGACGGTAAAGTAGATATCTTTGATCTTTCAATACTGCTATCTAAATGGAATACGAGCGACCAAACCGCGGATATTAACAATGACGACAAGGTTGACGTGTTTGATCTTTCCATCATGCTGTCGAGCTGGTCTTCGTAATTTTAATATCTGCATTCAAACATAATTCAATCTGATAAAATATGCTTATGGCAGAAAAACTGTTCGAAGGTCAGCATGATGACGAAGAAGTTCTTTTTGATTTCCGACAGCATCCAATAGTAATGAGAAAAGGCCTTTTGGCTTTGCTGATTTTTCTGCTTATATCTATGATTCCAACTGCAATCTGGCCCGAAAAACTGTGGCTGCTCTGGTTTGTACTCGTTGGTCTAGTATTGGGCATGATAGCCATGTTTCATTCGTGGATAAGCTGGTATTTTAGTATTTTTATAGTTACGGATCAAAGATTCATCAAAATAAAGCAGGTCGGGCTGTTTAAGCGCAGCGTAGTTGATTTGGGGCTAGGCAAGATACTCAGTATTAACTATCAAATAGAAGGCATTCAACAAACCGCCCTTGGATTTGGTACAATAATTATGCAAACTTATGTCGGTGACTTAGTGCTGAATAACATTTATCATCCAGCTAAGACACACGCTAAACTTGTAAAGGTTATAAAAGATTGTGGATATGATCTCAAGACGCCCGAGACGGACTCAGGCGTATAAAAAAAAGACATTAAAGGCGAAATCTGCCGCTTTGACTACCAAAGCAAAAACGCTGATTAAGGGTGACGATAAAGCTCCGATAGAAAATGCCAGCGGCCGCATTACAAATGAGACTGTAGCTAAGCATAGAGAAGAAGTGTTAAAAGGGGCAAAGCGCTTCATTTATCCATTGCAACATTCAAAACACAGGATTGCTATTATATCCACCGCTATCGCTGTCTTGGCTCTAGTGAGCCTAGTGATATACATTAGTTTAATTCTATATAGATACCAACACACAGGAATATTTGCCTATAATTTAACAAAAATTATTCCCTTGCCAGTTGCGCGCGTAGATGGACAATTTGTTTCATATGAGGATTATCTGTTTGAATTGCGCCACAGTATGCATTTTCAGAGAACACAGGAAGCTGTAGATTTTTCCACTGAGGAAGGACAAAAAATGCTTGTTTACCTAAAACAACAAGCGTTGGAACGCGCAAAAGACAACACAGTTGTTCGTGAGCTGGCAAAACAAAATAACATTAAAATAACTGAACAAGAAATTAATGCACAAATGGATCTGATATTAAAACAAGGCACAAGTGGCCAATCTTTAGATGCGATCGAGAAAACTTTAGCTGAGTTTTATGGTTGGTCGATTAAAGATTGGAAAAGAGTATTAAAGATGCAATTAATGAAACAGCGGCTAATTCCAAATCTGGACACAGAAACTACTCAAAAGGGAGATAATATCCTTAATCAATTAACAGGCGGCGCTAGTTTTGCTGATTTGGCTAAACTCAATTCTCAAGATGATCTTAGTAAGGATAAAGGTGGCTCCTTGGGTATTATAAATATAGATAACACAAATTTGCCCCAGAGTTTTATAGATGTAGCTTTTAACTTAAATGAAGGCGAATATTCTAATTTGGTTGAATCAACAATAAAGGATGAAAAGGGTAAAAATATTCTTGTAGTTCAAATAATTAGAGCCGATAAGGTTATAAACGACAAAGAAAGAGAGATATCGCATATTTTATTAAAGTATAAAAATATCGATGAAAAAATTAATCAATATAAAACTGACTATGGGGTTACTAACTATATAAAAGTTTAGTCTAAACTTGAAAAGCAAAGTCTGAATTGTATAATAAAACCATAAAAACTAAAAAACAAAAATGAAAATTACTAAAACCATTGGATCCGTTAATGCTGTTACTTTAGCGGATATTTTGTTTCATAAAACAAAAAGGACTGAGCTATTCTTACAGTTGCCTCAAGACCAGAGGATAGAATTATTAGGCGCCGTTACTAAGCATGTAAAAAAAGAGATACTTACTCACTCTCCAGATGAAGACCTTATAAATATATTGGAAGCCGTTGGTCCAGATGAAGCAACTGATATGTTGCAGCTTCTGTCGCGTCATAAACGCGAACATGTTTTGCAGCTTCTAAGCAAAGATGTAAAAGATTCACTTTCCGTACTCCTTGAGTTTGATCCAGATACAGCGGCCGGGCTAATGACATTGGATTATATCCAGGTGGATGCTTCAGATAATATTGCAAACGTTGCAAAAAAATTTAGACAACATGAAAAAAAGACTGGCAGACCACCGATAATTTTAGTTATGAGGGAAAACAAACTTGCTGGTTTTTTGCCTGGACACGAACTGGGGTTTGCCGCTAAAAGCGAGTTGATAGGCAAATATGTGAAACGGATTCCATCTATTTCATACGCTGCCTCACACGATGAAGTTATTCAACTGTTCAAGGCTCATCCTCATGGCAAAGTAGCTGTCCTAAACGATGCGAATGATGTATTGGGAATAATATATTCTGATGATGTACTGAGAATTATGCATGATCAAGGCGCCTCATCCCTTTATGATTTTGCTGGTGTTAGTGCAGAAGAAAGTGTTACCGATGGAGCAAAAACCAAAGTAAAGTTCCGTTATAAGTGGTTGATAATAAACCTTGCAACCGGATTTTTGGCGGCTTTTACTGTTGGACAGTTTGAAAGTACGATCTCAAAATACGTGCTTTTAGCTGTTTATATGCCTATTGTTGCTGGGATGGGGGGTAATGCTGCTACCCAAACCCTGGCTGTTTTGGTGCGAGGTATAGCGCTTAAGCAAATTAGCCTTGGTACGGCACTTAAAACTCTAAAGAATGAGGTGGGAGCTGGGTTTGTGAACGGACTGCTTAATGGTTTTTTAGTTGCATTTATAGTTTTAATTAAAGATGGAGATGCAAAAATTGCTTTCATCTTGGCCACTGCCATGATAATTAATCTTATAGTCGCAGCTATTTTTGGTACTATGGTGCCTCTGGTAATGCAAAAACTCGGTAAAGACCCAGCCGCTTCTGCTACTATATTCATAACCACAGCTACAGATGTGCTCGGCTTTATGGCTTTCCTTGGGATAGCAACACTAATTCTAACCTAGTTGCTGTTTTTAAAACCTAGAACCACTCTGTGTGACACCGTGAAATTCATTATATGCTTGCTCGGCCTTATATTCTTCAGGTACTTTTTTTACCTTTGAATAAAAGTCGCGAAGTTCTTCAAAACTGACTGAATCAACCTTCCGTGCAACTGTAGAAGAGGGTTGAGATTCACTACCTATAGGTCGCCATATTCGCTCGAGCTCGCTACTGCCTTCTGTCCATCTTACACCTCTAACGGCGCCTTCCTGATGGTATGATATTTCATAGAACTCATAGCTTTTGTTGCCCTCTGCATCAGTTTTCTCTATTAGCTTAACAGCGATGGGATCTATACTATTCCGAAACGTAGTTTCTACACTTTTTTCACTACTGCTATCATCAAGCTGTACGGGTTCAATGCCACACTCACTAAAAGCTACCTGCATTGCTGTACTCATAGCTCCAATAATTTTTTCTGGGCTGTCTACTGTTTCTGGTTGTTGTATTGATTCTGCCATAAAACCACACTAACATAAATATAAATATTTGTCAATTTGGCGGGCCCGACCCTCCTTCGCTAAAGCTTCGGGAGGGCAGACCGGATGCGCTTCGCTTGCACGGACTTCACTTATCGATGCAAGCATCTGCACGCTCAGTCCTGTACGAACCGGCGATCTCATTCACTTCGTTCATGGATCGCCTCGTTTGAACCGAGTAAGACCGGATATCGCGTTCTCCGCCTCTTGGCGGATCACACTCCTTCCTGCGATGCTCGGTAAAAACATGTGAACACGTTTTTAACCTGCGCTTCTCGTCCGCCGAACCTCCGGTTCTCATCCGGGACGGTGCACAAAATAAAAAATGAGCTGCCAATAAGGCAACTCACTTTTTATGGCGGGCCCGACCGGATTCGAACCGGCGATCTCCTCCGTGACAGGGAGGCGTGATAGGCCAACTTCACTACGAGCCCAGATAGAGGCTTCGCCTCTATCTGGGCGAGCCATCATTCGTCTCAACGAGGATTCTGTTTCGACTTGGTAAATACTAGCAATAATTGCCTCTGTTTGCAATCTGCCAAGTCTGTTAAAATTATCTCGCGCGGTATGCTACCTTAGCTCAGTTGGCTAAACCTACTCGCCATTTGCCGGAGTAACTCAGTTGGTAGAGTAGCTGTTTCGTAAATAGCAAGTCGTGGGTTCGAGTCCCATCTCCGGCTCCATAACGCGAGTATAGTTTAATGGCAGAATGCAACCTTCCCAAGGTTGAGGTGAGGGTTCGATTCCCTCTACTCGCACCAAGAAGTCAATTTGCTGCTATAATAATTACGAACTGTTAATCATATCTCATGCTTGCATTTATTTTCAAAAGAACATTTTTTAGTGACAAATATGCTGTAATTTTACTAGTTGGATTTTTACTTTTTACTGTGGCTAATATATTACTGGTTTTGCTCATGTTATCTAGCCGTAATTACCAAATTCCGATACGTTTTTCGGGCTATGAAGGCATTGGGGTGTTTGAGCGCGGTCAGTGGTACTATCTCTATGTTCTACCAGTTTTTTCATTTGTAGTTTTTGCCGTTAACTCAGTGCTGTCTATAAAAATACATCAGCTTCGGAGGGAGTATTCAATAGCAATTCTTGTGTTGTCATATCTAGTAGCGACATTTAATATGGTTGTTAGTTATGCTTTTATGCGTGCTGCGTAAATAGATGAAAAACATAGAAATACCCATAGAAAATAAAACCAAAACTTATCGTTTTTTTGAAATTTTGCCGGGCACTATGAGCTGGCTGATTTTGTTTTTGCCGATAATCTTAAGCGTCATCAATCCATCACTTGCGGCATATTTCATCATTATGTATATGGTTACCTGGCTTTTAAGGGCTGCGGTGATGTCGTTTAGAATTTTTCAAGCCTATCACAAGATGCAATGGCGCCAGGGCCTTAATTGGCAGAAAATGCTTAGTGATATAGAGAATTTTGATAAAGCTATATGTGAATTGCACAATAAAAAACGCGATAGATTTGAAAGATGGCATTATGAGAATTTGCTGAGTTATAAGATAAGCGATCAAGAGAAGGTGAAGCCATCGGATCTTTTTCACGCGATTATAATAGCTATTTACAATGAAAGTATTGAAATCGTAGAACCAACCGTGAAAGCCGTTATAAATTCTAATTACGATACTTCAAAAATCATTTTGTACCTTGCCTATGAAGAAAGAGGTGGCGCTCAAACCGAGGAAGTTGCCAGTAGGCTTAAAAGTAAATATGGCGATAAATTTTTTATTATGAAGACCACAAAACATCCTAAGGACATACCAGGTGAGGTAATAGGTAAAGGTGGCAACATAACCTATGCTGGTCTGGATCTTAAGAAAGAGATTGAGAAGCGTAACATCGATCCAATTAATGTATTGGTCACGACTTTGGATGCAGACAATCAGCCGCACGAAAATTACCTCGCGTCGATAGCATATGCGTATTTAACAGAAGAAAATCGGCAGTATAAATCGTTTCAACCAATACCTATGTACACAAATAACATTTGGGATGCGCCAGCACCTATGAGGCTAATAGCTGTAGGGAGCTCGTTTTGGTGGTCCATTCAATCAGTTCGCCCGCATTTACTGAGAAATTTTAGCTCTCATGCGCAGGGGCTAAGGGCTCTAATTGACACGGATTTTTGGAGTACCAGAACTATTGTAGAAGATGGTCATCAGTTTTGGCGCACATATTTTAGATATGACGGCAAACATGAGGTAATACCAACGTTCGTACCTATTTACCAGGATGCGGTTTTATCTGATACTTACGTGCGAACATTTAAAGCTCAATTCGTTCAGCTTAGGAGATGGGCTTGGGGAGCAACAGATGTTGCGTATGTCGCGACCAAAAGCATGGAGGAAGCTTGCAATGCGCCAGCCTGGGACAGAATATTTAAATTCTTTAGACTTCTCGATAGCCATGTCAGTTGGGCTACAGCGCCTTTGATACTAGCCGGAGCAGCTTGGGCCCCAATTCTTTTTAGCCCTGTGGGCAGGGAAAGTATCGTTGCCCACCAGTTGCCTTCTATAGCCAGTTTCTTGCAAACCGTTGCCTTGTTCGGAATTCCGGCGATGATTTATCTCAGCTTCCAAATGCTGCCTCCAAGGCCAAAGCACTACAAAAGAAGAAGAAGCTTACTAATGCTTGTACAGTGGATCTTAACACCAGTGGTCAGCATACTCTATGGGGCGTTTTCGGCACTTTACTCTCAAACCCGCCTTATGTTTGGGAAGTACTATGGTCAATTTGATGTCACAAAGAAGGTAAAAAAAGGCACAAGCTAAATCTTGCATAAGTGTTTTTTCATCAATCCACTGGCCAGTGGAGCCAAATGCCTAAAAATAGGAAATAGCAACCAGGAATTAGGAATAAGTTTTTACTAAAGCCTCTTCTTAAGAGACCGCTTATCCAATTGCTCTTGATAAGAAAGATATTTAACGTATGCGCTCATGTCGAACTTCTTTAGAACGCCTAAGCAGGTATTGGCTATGTCTCTTGAGGTAATAATATCGGCATAACTAGCGCCGATAAGATTTATTTCGACAGTATCCGTTAGGGCGCCAGCCAGCTCAGAACTGTTTTGCATGTGGTCGAGCGACTTGAGCAAACTAATGAGGATTTTACTTTTCAAATAGGGTTCTAACTCACTATTAAATTTCCTAACACGAAAAACACCCGATAAATCAATTATCTCTCGGGTTGTTATAGTATTTTGGCATGTCGTACAATTACGCCTCCTCCAAACCTGATTGTTGCGCTTAACGGGGCGAGAGTTAGTAACTTGAAGTTTTTTTGAACCGCATTTTGGGCAAACCATGTCTATATATTGTCATCACGCTATGAAAAAAGCTAGTGGAAAAGCGGCCAAATATTGTGGGGGAATAAACTGCTACTTGTTTTTGCGGTGCCGATGTATACGCTTAACGGGGAGAATAGGGGATTTTTCCTGTGCTTCTAAAAATTCTTCAGATAAACGCTCATGAGGAGCTTCTTTAGGAAGTTCCTCAAAGAAAAGTCGAAATGTTTGCAGTTTTGATTTTTGAGCCGCATTACTCATACGATTATTATAACCATAAACAACAAAAAAAGTCAATAAAGACAAAAACTGTTTATACATCATATATGTTATAAGATATGTCATAGGCAAAATAAAAAACCCTTATTACCCCAGGGTTTCTGGTGGGCGATGAGGGATTCGAACCCCCGACCTCATCAACGTCAATGATGCGCTCTAGCCAACTGAGCTAATCGCCCTTCAACTTATATTACAGATGAAACTCCGCAATAAACTTCCTGGCACCAGTACAATATAGTAAATTGAACGGAGTAGGGCAAGTTTTCCAGATAAAAAGGTAACTAAAGGCTAGTATTATAATACCAGTTTAGTATGGCCAAAGGTTTTGATATAGTAGTAATCAAGTTTTGGAGACAAAAGATTGAACGATCAGCAAGATAATTTATATGCAAAGAGACATAGCTTGGCTCATATTATGGCGAGCTCCATAAAACGAAAGTGGCCGGAAGTTAAATTCGGTGTAGGTCCAGTGGTAGAAAATGGCTTTTATTATGATGTTGATGTCCCAAACCACACCTTGGGGGTAGATGACCTGTCCGATATAGAAGCTGAAATGAAAAATATAATCAAAGAAAATCAAACATTCGAACAGTTTAATAAACCTATAGATGAAGCTATCTCTTGGGCAAAAGAAAATAATCAGCCCTATAAAGAAGAGTTACTTAATGATTTAAAGCGTGAAGGCACCACTGTTGCAAAAGATCTGGATGCCGCAGAGCTTGGATTGAGCACTGACACCGGAAGTAAGGTAGAGGAGGTATCTTTTTATAAAAATGGTGACTTTACTGATCTATGCCGGGGTCCTCACGTAGAGTCAACTTCTCAAGTTGGGCCGTTTAAGTTGCTAAGAGTGTCCGGAGCGTATTGGAGGGGAAACGAGAGCAACCCCCAGATGCAAAGGATCTATGGAGTCGCATTTAATACCCAAGAAGAACTAGACCAACATCTAAACGCTTTAGAAGAGGCAAGAAATCGCGATCATAGAAAATTGGGTAAAGATCTGGATTTGTTTGTATTTTCCGATTTAGTAGGATCCGGGTTGCCTCTTTGGACTCCTAGGGGTACTTATCTGCGCGGTAAACTGGACAGTTTTGTTCAGGATCTAAGAAATGAATATGAATTTGCGGAAGTGACAATTCCTCATATTACAAAAAAGGATTTATACGAAAAAAGCGGTCATTGGCAAAAGTTTGAAGATGAACTTTTCAAGATCACTACTAGAGAGGACCATGAATTTGCCATGAAACCCATGAATTGTCCCCACCACGCCCAGATTTATGCTTCAAGGCTAAGAAGTTACAGAGAATTGCCTATAAGATATCGTGAGACCACAATGGTTTATCGAGATGAACAAACGGGGGAGCTTGGGGGGTTGGCGCGCGTTCGTTCAATTACTCAGGATGATGCCCATGTTTTTTGCAGAGAAAACCAAATAGTTAATGAAGTAAAAAATATCTGGCAAATTATAAGAGATTTTTATGGCAGATTTGACTTGCCGTTGAGCTTGAGACTATCTCGTCATGATCCGGCTAATATGAATAAATACGCAGGTAGCGAGGAAATGTGGCAAAAAGCAGAAAAACAGTTGAGAGAAGTCATTGATCAACAACTGGACGTAAAAATAGAGGAAGACGCCATCGGCGAAGCCGCGTTTTATGGGCCAAAACTGGATTTTATCGCTAAAGATTCCTTGGGGCGTCTCTGGCAGGTAGCTACCATCCAACTTGATTTTGCTCAGCCTGAAAGCCTGGATCTTTATTATATTGATGAATCAGGAGGCAAAAAACGCCCGGTTATGATCCACTGTGCAATCATGGGTTCTCTTGAGCGTTTTATCGCGATTCTTATAGAGCATACTGCAGGTAGATTCCCGATCTGGCTTGCGCCAGAACAAGTAAGAGTAGCCACTATCAATCAAGAACAGGAGATTCTGGAATTTTCAGATAAAATCAAGGTAAGAGCAAAAGAGTTGGGAGTAAGGGTTTTTGTTGATGACAACAATGAGTCTATAGGCAAGAAAATCAGATCTGCTGAGATGATGAAAGTTCCTTACACTTTGGTCATTGGCAACAAAGAAGTCCGCAGAGGTGTAGTTCAACCCAGGATTCGTCAAGATTTGGCAGTTGTTGCAGCTCATCCGGAGCTTGGGGTTGAGGAATTCCTGAAAACTGTTGTCAATGAAACAAAAAGTCGTGCATCAAAAACATCTTTATAATTGCGAGTCAGCAAGAGCTGGAAAGCATCGAGATAAATATAGATGAAAAGTGATTGATAAATTTCATGTCAAGCCAGAACGAGAAATTTAAATTAAAGGTTTACGATTTAGTAAGTACAATTCCGAGAGGCAGGATTATGACCTATGGGCAAATTGCCACACTTTGCGGTAGGCCGAGAGCTGCTCGAATCGTTGGTGGTATAGCCCATTACGGTCCATCAGACTTACCGTGGCAGAGAGTGGTAAAGAAATCAGGGGATCTGGCAAGTGGTTTTCCAGGTGGTAGAGAAAATCATAAACTTATGCTTGAGAACGATGGTGTTAAAGTGGCAGATAATTACACTGTTGATGTTGAAGAACTAATATGGTGGCCCTCCTCCGCTAAAGCTTCGGAGAGTAGGCCAAAGCCAGCCAAACCGGCAGAAAATAGTAAATAGGAACCAAAAATAGAATGTTGTAAAATTATTATGAATTTAAAAGAACAAATTTCTAATTCCAAATTTCCAGTTTCCCGACAACCACTAGTTGTTGTCGTTGGTGAAACAGCTAGTGGTAAGTCTGATCTCGGCATGAAAATCGCCAAAGAATTTAAGGGTGAAATTATCGCAGCAGATTCCAGAACGGTTTACAGAGGCATGGATATCGGCACAGCGAAACCTATGCCTCAAGATCAAAAACAAATTCCTCATCATCTAATTGACGTTGTAGAACCGAACCAACAATTCACCGCAGCGGACTTTAAAAAGCTTGCGAATCAGGCAATTAAAGATATTCGCTCTCGCGGCAATTTGCCTGTTATAGTTGGGGGTACTGGGCTATATGTGGATTCAGTTATTTTTGATTTTAATTTTGCTCCCAAGGCCAATCAAAAAATTAGATCCCATCTGGAGAAATTGAGCGAAGAAGAATTAAAAAATGAGGTTTTGGAAAGGGGTGGAGCAGAAGTGGATCTCAACAATCGGCGCCATATGATTAGATATCTGGAAACTGGTGGTACGCCAAAAAATAACACCAAGCTTATACCCAATATTTTATTGATTGGCCTAAGATTACCTCGTCAAGAGTTGCGAGAAAGAATAAATTCTAGGGTAGAGAAAATGTTTAGAACTGGTCTTAGAAAAGAAATTGATGATTTAGTTGAGAAATACGGATGGGACGCTCCTGGTATGGAGGGGATTATTTATAAACTCTTTAGGCAGTATAAGGATAAGAAAATCAGTATGGGGGAAGTAAAACGACAGTTTGCTCAAAAAGATTATCTGTTAGCAAAGCGTCAACGGACTTGGTTCAAACGAAACCCGAATATAGAGTGGTTTGATAATCCTAATGATGCTTTAAATTATGCCAGGGAAAAGTTACGCTGCGCTAAAGACGGCGCTTAGTTATATAATTATGATTAATGAAGCTAGCAGTAATTTTACTCGTCAAAATTATAATTAAAATTAGTCGACTGTTCGGGCACAATGGCTCGGCGCTACCTGGTTTAATTGCAGAAAAACTTTATCCTAATTTGCTCAAAGATACTCTTATTGGTTTGAAATCAGGAATTATTGTGGTAACTGGAACAAACGGCAAAACGACCACTACAAAAATTATTTCTGAACTCTTATCTGCGAGCGATAAAAAAGTTTTAACTAACAGGAGCGGGAGTAATTTTACCAGAGGCATATTGTCTACCGTAATAGAAAAATCAACGTTAACCGGTGAATTGCCATATGACATTGGGGTATTTGAATTAGATGAAGCGTATGCTCGTTTGTTTACCAAGGAAGTGAAGCCTAGAATTTTAGTAGCTCTGAATGTTTTAAGAGATCAGCTAGATAGATATGGGGAAATTACCAAAACAGCTGATCTTATAGGCGAGGCTGCGAAAAGTGCAGACTATGTAGTACTGAACGCTGATGATCCACCCATATCTAATTTAAGTAAAAAGCTTTCTTTCAGTAGAACTAAATTTTTTGGGATGAGTTCTGACTTGAAGCTGCATCTACCCTCTGATGATGAACTGCATGGTTCTGTAGCCACAAAAAATAGTAATCAAAAAGTTGATTTAAAGTTGATCGCAGCCGAAGATCTTGGATCAAATCAAAAGATAACATTACAGGCAGGTAAAGAGAAATTTTTAACCAATTTTAATCTAAAAGGAATCTATAACGCTGTTAATGCGGCGGCTGCTATTCTTACAGTAAAAACAGCTTTTCCAGAAACATCTTACAGCAATGTTGCCTGCAAATTGAGTCAAATTCAGCCTGCATTTGGCAGGGGTGAAGTCATTGACGTCGAAGGGAGAAAAATAGTTTTGGGGTTAATTAAGAATCCAGCTGGCTTTAATCAAAATATAAGATCATTTATAGACAGTGATGTAGATGCTATTTTGATAGTAATAAACGATAAATATGCGGATGGCCGTGATGTCTCTTGGTTGTGGGACGTTAACGTAGATAAATTAGCAAAAGTTTCCCATATTCACACTAGCGGCATTAGGACATATGATATGGCGCTGCGGCTAAAGTATTCAGATATTGATATTAATCCAGATTTTATTGACCAAGATATAAACAGAAGCTTAAAAAAAATAATTAACCTAACCAAACCAGGGGACAAAATAGTGATTTTTCCAACTTATACTGCCATGCTTAAGATAAGAAAAATTTTTTCTAAAAATGTTAAGGTGGATTCAATATGGTAGGTTCGAAATTCATTACCATTGCTCAGCTCTATGGTCAGGATATGAATATTTATGGCGACAATGGCAATATTTTAACGTTAGTTAAACGTCTTGAGTGGAGAGGATATAAAACTAAGCTTGTCCACCTTGAGGTGGGCAGTAAATTACCAGTTGATGTCGACATTATTGTGGGGGGTGGAGGTCAGGACGCAGGACAGGATAAGGTCAAGGTTGACTTAAAAAGAAAAAAAGACGAACTTACGACTGCTGCGAATAATGGCGTCGTAATGCTCATGATATGTGGTATGTATCAGCTTTTTGGGCATAAATTTATTACGTCGGAAAATGTGACGATTGAAGGCATATCTATCTTTGACATGATCACCAAAGCCGGGAATAAACGCATAATAGGTAATGTTGTTGTTAGGACTGATGAATTTGGGAAATTAGTCGGTTTTGAAAGGGCGAGGGTAATAATGACGGGACAAATGAAGAGGGTGCGGTAACAAATAATGTGTTCGGGACTTACCTCCATGGTCCGGTGCTGCCTAAGAACCCACTTTTTGCTGACGGCTTAATCAAGAGAGCTTTGCAGAGAAAATATGGGGTAGATAATATACATGATATTGATGACAAAATTGCAACGAAAGCTTCCAAAATAGCGATGAAAAGACCCAGATAAATAGTTTGTTCATTGCGTTATTATTGGTACAATAGCTATATAAGGGGTGTTAGATACTTTCTATGATTGACCAGTTATTTGGTTCAAAAACCAGAGTTAAACTACTTCATTTATTCATGAACAATCCAAACCGTTCATTCTATGTGCGCGAGATTACTAGGAAAATTGATGAACAAATTAATTCAGTAAGACGCGAGCTTTCGAACATGCTTTCCATCGGCATCATATCTTCAGATACTGCAGAAAACAAGCTATACTATGAAGTAAATCAAAATTATCCCCATTACCAGGCACTGAGATCAATTTTTACAAATGCACCTCAGGAAGAAATAGGAGTTGTGTCAGAAGATAGCGATATGACAAAACGCGTTCGTGCACTGGGCTCTGTTGATCTTGCCATACTGACCGGTGGTTTTTCTAGAGATTCAACGGCTGGGGTTGATATTCTTATTGTCGGTGATATTAATAAAACTAAACTAAATAATTTTATTGGAGAACTGGAAAAAGAGGAATCAAGGGAAATCCTATATACAACTATGGGCTTAAACGAATTTCAGTACCGTCGTGACGTAAAGGACAGATTTATAAACAATGTGTTAAGCGCTAAGAAGACTATTTTGATAGATAATGGGCTTTTAGGTGAGTAATGTTAATAAATTTATAAATAAAAAGGGAGATAAATATGGAAATTCAATATATGGGTGCAAATTGTGTAGAGATACACTCTGGTAAGAATAGCCTTTTTACTGATGCAAACCTTGCTGCGTATAAAGTTCCCTTATCTCCCAGCAAAGCTGATGTTATACTTGCATCTCAGAAAGAATATCAACTGGATAACGAAAAACTCTTTCAAATTAGTGATCCTGGTGAATATGAAATTGCTGGCTTTGCGATCGTAGGCGTTTCTGTTAGGTCTCACACGGACGAAAAAGGCAGAAAATCAGCGGTGCTATATAGGATTATGTCAAATAATGTCTCTGTGTGCGTAACGGGCCACATGCATCCGGAGATATCAGATGAAGATCTGGAGACCATCGGCATGGTAGATGTTCTGGTTATTCCGGTAGGTGGACATGGCTTTACTCTTGATGCAATAGGAGCTGCTTCACTTGCACGCAAAATTTCGCCAAAAATTATTATTCCGACACACTATGAACAAAAAGGTGTCTCATATCCCGTACCTCAAGACCCTGTAGAGTTATTTGTGAAAGAAATGGGTTTGCAACACGAGATAATGGATAGATTGAAAATTAAAAACAACCTACCATTATCTGAGAATACTCAGATAGTAGAATTAAAGAGACTTATTTAATCTGTTCTTTTTGATAACTCGCGTTTAAGATACCCTTCTTCTTCAGAGTACGTATTGCTTGTGTGCTTACTTTCAGAGAGACCTTTTTGCCTTCAAAGACAAAAGTCTTTTTTTGCAGATTTGGTTTCCATACTTTTTTAGTCTTTTTTTGTGAAAAGGGGACATTATGCCCGTATTGTTTGCCTTTACCAGTAATTTCGCATTTATTGGCCATCATCTTCCTCTTAGAATTTTACAAAACTTGTTTGATACTACTGTTTTACCCCTTAAATGTCAAGGGTGAATAAATAGCGTCATAAGCTATAATTGTATTTATGCAAGGCGAAGATGTTCTGATTATCGTTATGATGTTATTTTCAATATTGTTTTCGATGACTTTGCATGAAGCCATGCATGCTTTTACGAGTCATTGGTTGGGCGATGACACAGCCTATCACATGGGCAGACTGACTTTAAATCCACTTGCACATATAGATTTATTTACAACAGTACTAATGCCTATACTTTTGTTTCTCTCAGGGTTGCCACCAATTGGTGCAGCAAAACCTGTGCCATTTAACCCCAGCAGATTAAGATATGACGAGTTCGGCGCTGCCTTAGTCGGTGTTGCGGGACCGTTAACAAATTTGGGGTTAGCCGTGTTCGCGGGGTTATGGCTAAGGTTTGTAATTGGCCTGGGAGGGTCAGAAACTATCGTAGCAATATTTACAATGTTTATATATGTAAACTTAAGCTTTTTTGTATTTAATATGATTCCGTATCCTCCTCTTGATGGGTCCAGAGTTCTTTACGCGTTTGCGCCTGAGCCGTTGCAAAATTTTATGCGACAGATAGAAAGCTTTGGAATTTTTGGAATAATAGTATTCATCTTGGTAATTTTTCAATTCGTATCGCCAATAATGGTGCAATCAATAAATTACTTGTTTGAATTGATTGTTGGGGGGTCGGTAAGTTTTTAAAATTCATATCTGAAGTTGCAACACATATATATTATGAGGAAGTAACGATGATATAATAACTTTGGTCCTGCTTTGTGGGATGTGCAGGTTTGATTCCTGGAATATTTTTGCGAAGGGAACCTTATATGAGTTAATCGTCTTACGGTTAATTTGCGGGTACCCACCTGGTTTTTTGCTAGGTAATCACTCCTCACATACCCACCTGTGGGACTTTAATGTTTAAAAACTCGGAATCGGGAATTAGCAACTAGCAATTAGAAAATAAAAACTGGAAGTTAGAGTTTGAAAATTGAAAACTGATACCTGATAATTATATGCGAAGCATATATTTCGGGGTGTGGAGCCGACCGTAAGCGTCGGCTTTGGCTACTTTTACAAAGACACTCTTTTACAATTAAAGTATAATTATGTTTCACCCATCGGGGTGTGGCGCAGCCCCGACGTTGCAGTCGGGGAGCCGACCGTAAGCGTCGGCTTTGGCTACTCTACAAGGACACTCTTTTACAATTAAAGTATAATTATGTTTCACCCATCGGGGTGTGGCGCAGTTGGCTAGCGCGTACGGCTGGGGGCCGTGAGGTCGCAGGTTCAAGTCCTGTCACCCCGACCACTTATGAGTTATATCTGTTAAAATATTAATGCAAATGCAGGAATTTAATACTAGTCAACAAGTTATTGTAAAAGGAGTGTTGTTTGACGATAATTCACTACTTTTGGTGCAAAGAAGTAGCGACGAATCGTATTTTCCTGGTTTTTACGAGTTGCCAGGCGGAAAAGTCGAGAAAGACGAAGATGTAAAAGATGCTCTAAAAAGAGAAATAAAAGAAGAAACGGGTTTAATAATAGAAGTCTCAGAGTTATTACACTCATCCAACGATATAGATAAAAACAATGGGAAACAGTATATTTCACTTGTTTTTAAAGTGTATCTTGAGGACAAAGCAAAGAACTCCATTAATTTGACAGAATCACATGCGGCTTACCTTTGGGCAAATTGCGAGAACGATTTGGAATCGATAGAGCTTACTGATTTAACCAGAAGTATAATGAATAAATTATGTAAAGTATCAAAAAATATAAATAAACTAACCAATACTGATAATGTGAATTATGACGTAATTGATATTTATACGGACGGTGGCTCTAGAGGCAACCCGGGGCCATCAGCTTCCGGATATGTAATGTTAACTCCAGACGGAGGAGTAATTGAAGAGGGCGGAGAGTACCTGGGTATAACTACTAATAATCAAGCCGAGTACCAAGCTGTAAAGCTTGCTCTTGAAGCAGCAAGAAAGTATAAGCCATCTCAGTTGAGGTTTTTTATAGACAGCCTGTTAGTAGTAAATCAATTAAAGGGTATTTATAAGATTAGAAATAAAGATTTGTGGCCTGTACACCAGTCAATTAAAAGTTTAAGTTCGACCTATAAAAAAGTTACCTTTCAGCATGTCAGACGAGAATATAACAAACTGGCTGACAATAAAGTAAACGAGGTATTGGACTCTTATAGATCTTGAAAAAAACCATAAACGTGGTGTAAAATAATAGATGCTATGGTACCTAGGTGGTCACCCTCGATAAATCGGGGGAGGAAAGTCCGGGCAGCATAGAGCAATGGCAGTTGCTAACGGCAACCAGGGGAAATCCTAGGGATAGTACCACAGAAACAATACCGCTTGGACGTGCTTCGCACGCAGTTAACAATTAACAGTTTTCAATTTTCAAATAATGTAGTATGGAACTATTAGCTAACTGTAAACTATTTGGAAACTGGAAGTTGAACATTGAAAATTGCGCGCGAAGCGCGTATGGGTAAGGGTGAAAAGAGTGGGGCAAGAGCCCACAGCTCCGATGGGTGACTGTCGGAGGGGGTAAACCCTGCCAGCTGCAAGGTAGTGTGCGCAAACAGGTTGCTCGCCTAGCGTATGCAATATAATTCCGCTTGATCCCGATGGTGACATCGGGGCTAGATAGATGACCACCCATAAGCGTGCTTCGCACGCAGTTAACAATTATCAGTTTTCAATTTTCAAATAATGTAAGTATGGAACTATTATCTAACTGTAAACTATTTGGAAACTGGAAATTGAACATTGAAAATTGCGCGCGAAGCGCGCTTAGGACAGAACCCGGCTTACAAGGTATCTAAGGCATATAAAAAACACTGCAAACAAGCAGTGTTTTTTATATTTTTCAAGTTCCTTTAAGTCTACTTCTTTACTTGATTAACAACTTCTGAAAATGCCTTTGGGTAATTAACTGCAAGTTCGGAAAGAATTTTTCGGTCTAAAATAATATTTTTTTCTTTAAGACCTTGAATAAGTTGGCTATAAGATAGTCCATTTTCTCTTGCAGCTGCATTAATTCGTGTGATCCAAAGTGAACGAAAATCTCTCTTGCGGTTTCGTCTATCCCTGTATGAGTATTGAAGTGCTCTTATTACTGCTTGCTTACCAAGTCTGTAACTAGAGCGACGTGAACGAATCATACCCTTTGTTGCCAAGCGTATTTTTTTGTGACGTCTGTGTTTAGTTACTCCGCGTTTTATTCTCATATTCTAGGCTCCTAACAACCTTTTTATATTTTTTACAGTTTTATTATTAGAAATGGTAAGATCCTTGCCATAATTTCTTTTTCGACTACTTGTCTTTTTGCCTAGAAAGTGATTACTAAAAGCATGGCGGCGCTGCAACTTGCCGCTGCCTGATATCTTAATTCGTTTATGTACACCCTTGTGGGTTTTAATTTTTGGCACGTGGATTACTCCTTACTACTATGCTTAGATGTTTTCCTGCTAACTGAGGCTCTTGATCAACTATGGCTGTATCTGCGAGCTTTTCCGTTACTCGCTCTAATAGTTTATAACCTATATCTTTGTGGGCAAGTTCTCGGCCTCTAAAAAAGGCTGTGATTCTAACTTTGTGACCTTGATCTAGAAACTCACGAATCTTTTTTAATTTTATATCCAAATCATGGTCACCAATTTTTAACCCCATTCTGATTTGCTTTAGATCAGAGACAGTTTTTTTCTTATTTTTTTGTTGTTGTTTACTTTTTTGGTAGTTGTATTTTCCCCAGTCGACTATACGCGCTACAGGTGGATTAGCGTTAGGTGAGACTTCAACTAAATCTAACCCTACCTCATATGCTCGAGCAATTGCTTCTTCTCGACGTAATACTCCTATTTGTGTTCCGTCAGCTCCTATTACCCTGAGCTCAGATGCTCGGATTGCTTCATTCACTCGAGTATGTTTGCTAATTCTTGGGTACTCCTTTATTTTTCTATAGTTTTACTTACACTACCTTGGAGTATACTAGCAGAAGAAATATCAGGGGTCAACAGGGGATTGCATAATATTTTTATTTATTGCTTTTGCTCATTGCTTATTCTTTATCCAAACCCAGTGGTGATTAAAAAAGATGTATAGTACAATAAAAATGAATAATGTAAATAGGGTTATGCTTTATGGCTTCAACTGTAGCCTCAGCTGCAAATTTGGGATTTGACAATGTAATTATTAGTGTAGAGTGTGATAAATCTAAGGGTTTACCGTCTATAACAATTGTTGGGCTAGGTAATAAAGCTATAGACGAATCAAAAGAAAGAATTAGGGCTGCTCTTAGTAATAGCAAACTAGATCTTCCCAGGCAGCGGATAACTTTGAATCTTGCTCCGGCTGATATGCAAAAGGATGGATCGTCCTTTGATCTGCCAATGGCATTGGCAATACTACTAGAAAGTGGGCAGATTCCACTTACTTCTTTAAATAAAACGCTGGTAATCGGTGAACTGGCTCTTGATGGTTCAATAAGACCCATAAAAGGTGTACTCGGACACGTCCAAGCTGCGAAAACCAATGGATTTAACAGAGTTATATTGCCGCCGGATAATTACTCTCAAGCGTCGTTAATTAAGGACATTGATTTGTTATCATTCGAATCGTTAAGGGATATTTATAACTATTTTTGCGGATTAACTGATAAACCAAAAACAATGGGCTTTAAGTCTGTTGATTTTAGTAAGCAAACAAGTGAATTTTCCCAGATAGTTGGGCAAGAACACGCCAAAAGAGCTTTAGAGGTTGCAGCAGCTGGGAGCCATAACATTTTATTCACAGGTCCTCCTGGAACAGGGAAAACCATGCTGGCCAAAGCTCTGCATGCCATCTTACCGGACCCTGTTGAAACTGAAATCGTAGAGATTACTAAATTATCAAGTCTTTCGGGTGAAAATACATCTACTATTGTGCAAAAAAGACCATTTCGGTCTCCTCACCACACAACCAGTTATATAGCTATGGTTGGGGGAGGTAGTAACCCAAAGCCAGGAGAAATAAGTTTGAGTCATCGCGGAGTTTTATTTCTGGACGAACTTCCGGAGTTTGGCAGGGCTACACTGGAGGCTCTTAGACAACCTCTGGAAGATAAGCAGGTTAGGATCTCCCGCGCGAATCGAAGTGTTTCTTACCCTGCTGATTTTATGCTGATAGCGACACAGAATCCCTGCCCATGTGGTTATTATGGTGATGAGTCAAAGGAATGTGTTTGTACGCCAAATCAAATCATGCAATACAACAAAAAAATATCCGGGCCTCTGCTCGATAGAATTGATATAGTTGTGCCGGTAAACAGAGTTGAGCACAGAGAGTTACTTAAAAATAATAAAGAATATTCTGATGAGCCAATTCGAAAGAGAGTATTAAGCGCCAGAAATGTTCAAAAGAAACGTTTCGGGAATTTATCAAAAACAAATTCTAATATGACCAATAGAGACATTAAAAAACATGTAATTATGACTGACAAAGCCAAAGATTTACTGGTGAGGGCGGGTCAATCACTTAACCTGTCACCAAGGGCTTGCATTCGTACTATTAAGGTTGCTCAAACAATTGTTGATTTAGATAACTGTGAAGTTGTAGACGTTGCACATATCTCAGAAGCCTTGCAGTATAGGCAGAGACAAGAAACTTAAGAAAACGTAAAAAACATAAATATTATGGTATAATATCAGCCATTGGGGCTGATCAAAGCTTCGACGTAAGTATTAACATGCTATATCCGCGAGCCGTTTTGCATATCGACATTGTGCAATTAATAAATGCAAATTCAGCATTTTCGCGATTTGTTGCATCTCTAAAGTCTACCTTTAGCGTTCCTCAATTCGCACCAGTTGTAGCTTAATTTATCTACAACCATCAGATGCCTGATACCGATTAAGGCAACACTGGTGTCATATTTATCGGAGTAGGTAAGTCAAGAGACTTCTTTTACCTCAAGACTCACCGAAACTTTTTGTAAAAGACGGTTTGAATCATTTTGTTTGTTTTATAGAAGCAAGCTGTATTTTTACTAAACAAACTACGCTCGTAGACGAATAGCGTGTAACTTAACGGACCGGGGTGCGATTCCCCGCAGCTCCACCAAGATAAGACACCGACCATTTGGTCGGTTTTTTATCTTGACAGGGATTTTGCGTGGGTAATCGCACCCGAGAGGGTGCAGATGATCAAGGTCGGGTCTTTTTATGGTGATTTGGTATCATGTTGTTATGCCAAAACAATCAGCCGGGATACTACTCTACAAGATAGAAAACGATAGTCTTAAAGTGTTATTAGTACATCCGGGTGGACCGTTTTGGGCAAAAAAGGATAACGGTGTTTGGTCAATCCCGAAAGGAGAGTATGAACCCAAGGATAATGCTCTAAAAGCCGCAAAACGCGAGTTTGAGGAAGAAATAGGTAGTCAGTCACCAGAAAGTCACTATGAAGAGATCGGCGAAGTTCATATGAAAAGCGGTAAAGCCGTGCGGGCATGGGCAGTCGAAGGCGATTTGGATGTGAATAAGATAAAAAGCAATACGTTTGAAATGCAGTGGCCACCGCGCTCCGGACAAATCCAAACATTTTCGGAAGTTGATAAAGCAGAGTGGTTTGAATCTCCCGTTGCAAAAGTAAAAATTAACATGGCACAAATTCCATTCGTTGAACGACTGGAAAAGTTACTAAAAATTAAGCAAACAACAGACGATTTAAACAGCAAAAGCAATATGCAACGCTCATTGTTTGAAAATTAAAACAACGGCCTGCGAGAAGCCGTTGTTTCACTGGTCATTTTTGTTTTTAATCGTTTGAATACTTTTTTTATTCAAACGATAATTACATCTTATAGCAGTAGCATTTTGTCTGTCAATACATTTTATGAAGCCTGTGTATAACTCAATAGCGATATTTTTCTAAAATGCTTATGATTTTTGCTTAAAATGACGATTTATATCACGTATTTCATCACGTTTTTTTATAGTCATGCGTTTGTCGTAAAGTTTCTTCCCTTTGCCAATCCCAATTTCCATTTTTATAAATTTTTTGTCTATGCCTACTGAAAGTGGGTACACGCTATAACCATTTTGTTTGCATGAAATTATGTGCTTAAGCTCACGATTTTTTATTAATAATTTTCGCGGACGTATCGGGTCATAATTTTCAATAGCAGCATTGGCATACTTTGAAATATGAGCATTAGTGAGCCAAGCTTCATGGTTCCTTATACTAACAAACGATCCTTTGAGACTTATGTGTCCTGCGCGGATGCTTTTTGCTTCATGTCCTGCAAGTACAATACCAGCAACAATTCTTTCGTTAGTATCATAGTCAAAATTAGCTCTGCGATTTTTTGCAATAACATTCATAACGTTAATTATACTTCATGGACCTATGGATCTTTACTATATTTAATAGGGCACTTAAGAAATGTGTGTATGTTATTAGAATACAAAATTAGTGCATAAGTATTTTATTAAATATTTAAAGTATTTTGAGTACAAACTTAGCAAATTAAAACATAAAATAGAACTTGTAGTTACAAACACAACGTAAATACAAATACCAGCACCACTAGATAGTTGTTAATAATACTACTATATAAACAACATTAAATATTGACAAAACATAAGCCTTATGTAAATAATTAAAACGCTATAAGTTCATTAAAAATAAAAATTAGTAAGACCCTTTAGTGCTTTAACAGGACAAATAGAGTATCTAAGCGTCCTACGAATTTAGGACACCGTTTGGCTATAAAAAGTCAGGCAAGCCCCATGCCTATTATTAAATTAATGGGCAACAAATAGCTTGAGCGGCAAGCGCTACAAAAATATAAAGTTAGAGCGGATTTGTCGCTCAAGCATAAAAATTAATAACTTGTACATTAATGTTTAATGTGAATCATGGGTTTATCTAGTACAAAAAAATTTGTCGTAACTAGCACACTTCTTCTAGTAGTGTGCATTTTTTTACTTTTTACTTATATGACAAATTTCAGCCCAAGAGATACAGCTCCAACAGGATCATTAATAGTATTTTTATTAATCTATATGTCAATCGTGCTTTTTATTTCCATTTTCAAGAGTCTAAATCATTCTTATATGGGTAAAAGTATAAGAGTAGGTGACATTTTGTTGAAAAGCGCTGTGCTTGGTTTGTTGCCAGTAATGTTAATATCTTTATTTAGCATAAAACAGGTAGGAGTTTTTGACATAGTGTTGGTTGTTATTTTATTTGGCTTGCTAAACTTTTATTTCAGGAGAAATTAATTTGTTAATTAGTTACTAATTAGCTTGTATAATGTAGTTATATTATGGAAAATACTCAAAACAATAGTCCAGCTCCAGAGGCAGCGCCAAATATTAGCCCTGTATCCAGTAGCGAAAAAAATGGTGGTTTTGAAGCACCATCCTATAAACCCGAAAGGGCTGGAGCTGCTCCCCAAGAAACTGCTGGCGGGGGAGAGAGTGCCTCCCAAAGTCACACAATACCGCTACCAACAGTTGCTCCTTTGGCTACAGTTCCTGTTGGCGCTCAGCCCCAGCAAACAGACCAAAGCGGCACCCAGAGTCATAGCGGAGTTGGTCCGACAATCGCCGATGATGTTGATTTGATTGAAAAGGAATGGGTGCAAAAAGCTAAGAATATTGTGGAAGATACCCGAGATGATCCCCACATGCAGGAAAAAGAAGTCAGCAAATTGCAGGCTGATTATTTGAAAAAAAGATACGGTAAAGAGGTGAAAATTATTAAAGATTAATAAAGCGTTAAAAAAAATATACTAACGCTTTATACTAATACTTGTATATGATTTTTGGGTTTATTGTTTTTATTGCCTTAGTAGCCGCAGTTGGTGGTGTGGCCTATTGGCATTATTTGAAAATATTTAGAGAAGCAAAGAACTATGAACGCGGACTGAAAATGGTCCCATTATTAATCCATTTGCCTCCGTCCAGTGATGACATAGAAGGAGGAAGTCGAGATTCTAGGGATATAGCTGAGGAGTCTATATCAAAAGCTGAAACCTTGTATAACATAATTGCAAGCACAAGCAGGAAAGGTATAAAAAGTAAACTCTACGGCCAACGGCATATTGCGTTTGAAATAGTGGCCATAAGAGGGACTATACGTTATTACGTAGCTGTTCCAGTAGCATTAGTGTCGGTAGTCGAGCAAGCTATTTTGAGCGCATATCCAACCGCACAATTAGAAGAAGTTGAGGAACATAATATCTTTAGTCCAGTCGGTAAAATTAGCGGAACAATTGGTGGAGAATTAGCCCTAAAAGACCATTTTGCTAAATCTATAGCTACTTTTCATGATCTAAAAAGGGATTCAATGCAAGCTATAATCAATGTTTTATCTGCATTGGGTAAAGAAGATGGTGCATCCATCCAGATATTGCTCAGACCTGCACGGGAGGGATGGGAAAAGAAAGCTCTTTCCGTGTCTTCAAAAATGCGTAAAGATAAGGGGAAGGGCGGGGGCAAATCTGTAGTAACCGGATTTGCTAAAGATCTTGTTTCTGCTCCATTTAAACCTCCGGAATCAAAAGAGTCTCAACCACAAGAAAAAGAATTAACCCATCTTGAACAATCAAATATTGAAGCTATAGAAGAAAAGACGAAACATATTGCCTATGAAGTATTAATTAGAGTAGTGGCTTCCTCGAATATTTCATCAAGAGCCCAAACAATACTGAACAATTTGGTAGCTGTGTTCTCACTTTTTGATGCGGCCGGCAAAAATGGTTTTAAATTTAATCCTGCTCGAGATGTTGAAAATTTTGTAACAGCTTATATTCTTCGCTTTTTCCCTCAACAAATGAATAAGAATATATTAAATAGCGTTGAACTTGCCACTATATTTCATTTACCTGACCAAAGAAGTACGCCAACGAGTCAGTTACAAAGGCAAGCATCAAAACAGGTTGACGGTCCATCCAATATGCCCGAAGACGGACTTTTATTAGGCTATAACGTATTTAGAGGTGTTAAGAAAGAAATACGTTTAAGCGATGAAGATCGTCGCCGTCATATGTACATTGTGGGTCAGACTGGAACGGGTAAGTCAGTTCTTCTGGAAAATCTTGCCTTGCAAGATATGCTAGACGGGAAAGGGTTTGCATTTATTGATCCTCATGGAGATGCAGTAGAGCGTTTAATATCTATGGTTCCTAAAGAAAGAACGGAAGATGTTGTGTATTTCTCACCTGCTGATACAGATTACCCGCTAGGCTTGAATCTCTTTGAATTTAGTTCTCCAGACCAAAAAGATTTTCTTATCCAAGAAGCAATAAACATGCTTTATAAGCTATATGATCCTCAAAGACAAGGGATTATTGGTCCGCGTTATGAACATTGGTTTAGAAATGCTTCCTTGACTTTAATGAGTGATCCACAAGGGTCAACATTTATTGATATACCAAAAGTATTTACAGATAACCAATATGCAAAACAAAAAATACGTTACGTTACTGATCACACGGTTCTTGATTTCTGGAATAAAGAAATGGCTAAAACCAGTGACTACCATAAGAGTGAAATACTTGGCTGGTTTGTAAGCAAATTTGGGGCCTTCCTATCCAATGAGATGATGAGAAATATAATTGGTCAAACCAAAAGCTCATTTAACTTAAGAAAGATAATGGATGAGAGAAAAATTCTGCTAGTAAATTTAAGCAAGGGTCGCACCGGTGAGCTAAATTCCAAGTTGCTAGGTATGATTTTTGTTATGAAGTTCCAGGTAGCTGCTATGAGCCGAGCAGATGTACCCGAGGATCAGCGTCCTGATTTTAGTTTGTATGTAGATGAGTTTCAAAATTTCTCAACGGATTCATTTGCAACAATTTTGTCTGAGGCGCGTAAATATCATCTAAATCTTGTAGTCGCCAATCAATTTATCGGTCAGTTAACTGAGGAAATTCGTGATGCTGTATTCGGTAACGTCGGTTCAATAGTTAGTCTAAGAACAGGCGCGAATGATGCTGATTTTCTGGTTAAGCAATTTGCTCCAATTTTTGATACCGAGGATATGGTAAAGTTGCCAAATTATCAGGGAGTAGTTCGTCTAATGGTTGGCGGGGTACCTTCGCAGCCTTTTAGTATCAATACATTACCACCACTTGGTACACCCAATCCAAGACTCGGCAAAGCATTAAAGTCGCTTTCTGCCGCAAAACATGGGCGGCCAAGATCTGTGGTTGAGAAAGAAATCATTGATCGCATGAAAACAGAGGCACCTCCAACTCCTGCTTTTAAATCTACTGGCAACCAAGGTTATGCATTTGCCGGCTCTGGTAGTTCTTTAGGAAGTCGACTTAATGGCAGTTCATCTCCATCTCTTGATAGAAGCTCATTAAGTTCTGGCGGAAGATCGTTTTTAGATGACTGGCTTGATAAGAGGAAGAAACAAATATCCGACTCTACATCACCATTTCCACAAAAAGCTTTTTCTGCAAAAAATTCCGCAATGAATAGTACTAGTGGAACAGAAAAAAATATTTTTGGTTCAAAGACAAATCAAAAAATTGTAAGAGATAACAAGCTATCGCCAGCGCCAGTATCCAACAATCAAGCAGGACAAATTTCTAGAAGCTCTCAGGAGCCCCCAGAACGGAATATTCATGAAATAGGCTCCAATGTATCAAGTCAAGTTAAAGATAAGCATGATGCAGCTCATATAGCCTCTGAAATAAAGAAAAAAATGGGGAAAGATAAAGAAAAAGCAGAAAACAAAACAGTTGTTGCAAATAACCAAGATGCTGCCTCTTTAGACCTGAACAAAGCAACAATGATCCATCCCCCCAGAGTTGTAGAGTATAGGCCAACGTCTCCTTTTGCAATTTATATCGATAAGGATGGTAACTTGCACTACAATCTTGAGAAAGAATCCTCTCCAAATAACACCCAAAAAACTGATGATAAAACCTCTAAACCTGATTAAAACGAGCTAATGCTTTGAAGGTTTTATTTTACTCATTGAGCTATAGATAAAATCTATAATTATTCCAATTGCCCAACCTACGGCAAACAGAATAATCATCTCACTACCAGATAATACGAACCCTGTTTTTTTAGCAGTGTAAAGGATTATAGACATACCAATCAATGAAACCAGACTGCCTGTGAACAGCGCAGAAGGGCGAGCTACTGTATTCCCAATGATTTCACTTGATTTGTCTACTATAGGGTTGTGAATGATCTGGCTGAAATATCTTTGCTTTCCAGATAATTGACCTTGAGTTCTTTTAATTACCTTGTTAAAGGCATCTCTCTTTATTTCTTTTCCTATAAATCTAGTATTGTGGTCTTTATTAGATTCAACACTTGGAGATCCGTACTCTTTGCCAGATATTGCTTCTTGTTTAACTGCGTCTCTGGCTTTTTCTTTGTATGCATCCTGTATTTCTAGCTCAGTGCTAAGTTCTTTTTCTTTTAGTGAAACTTTTTCAGACTGACTATTAAAGCTTTCAGGTATCTTCTCGTTCTTTGATTCAACCTCGTGGTTGGATGTGTTTAGGATCTCTTTATTCATATAAATTATTATATTCCCTGATTATACTCACGTTTAATTATAGATAATTCTTTAGTCATGAGGCGGTTTCTACTGTAAAAATAAGCTACACACATTGAAATAATTGTCAAAAAGACAATATTTGCCCCAATTCCCGTATTGGGCAGTTGCTGAGTAGTACGCTCTATTTGTTTTACCGGCGCTGCGGGAAGATTAACTCGTATGTGGCTAGTACCGTAAACGTTCTCCATGATTAGATCATAGGAAGCAGGGTCTGAAGTTGATACTGGTGTACTGGGGAGGGGATTTTTAACTCTAACAATTATTGTTTTTGTAACACTAGAGTTCACATCAATATCAACTTTGCTCCATTTAACAATTCCTGTACCCATATCTATTACGCCATCATCTAGATCCTCTATGTCTGCATATTCAAGAACATCGCTCATGTCTTCTGGATCAAGCTCATGATTGTTAGCTTTTTTAGTACCAACATTTGAAGTTATGAGAGTATATTCCAATACATCACCCGGTTGAGCCGTAGTTTCATTAGCATCTTCAAGCCCTTGTGTAACATTCTTAACTTTTTTATCAAGAGTAATGATGGGCTGTGTTTCTGGAGGCGGAGGTGGTGGGGCTACTACGTTTACTGTATGGCACACTTCGTTGCTTGTTTTTGACCCCTCAGATGATGATATGACTGCTGTATTACAAATTTTGTCTCCATCTTGAGCTTTATCGCTAACCTTAACCTCAAATGTAGCTGAATGATAAAAAGTACTGGGTCCAAGGACGCTTCCTGTATTACCGTGTCTCCAAGTAATTGTTTTTCCGGATATGGTTACTGGGTCGCCAGGGCTATTTCCTTTCGCAGAACCATCTACTAATTCTGTTTTTTCAGGGGTAATATCTTGAATCTGCATATTAGTTGCGGCCCCTTGACCTGCGTTTCTATAAGCCAATTTATATTTAATAGTGTCTCCTGGTTTCACGGTAGTATTTGCATCGGGAATGGATGATTTTATTATTTGCAGGTCTGGATAAGCAGGGGTATACGGACCATTCATGACAATATTGCCACAGTTTAGTAATATCCAGAATTCACGACCATTCTTATTTACACCCCGAAGAGCGCTATAAGTTGAATAAGCACCGCTATCCCAAGCATGGAGTGGCCTCATATATACAACTGTTGGCCCTGTATCCTGAGCAATGTCAAAACTAAACTTATGATGTCGTCCAACTGAGCGAAAATCATTTTCAGCTCGAGATTGTATAGATACAATCTGCGTATTATTTAATACAGTTTCATCAATACCAAAGTAGTGAAATATTGCTTGAATATCAGTTCTGCCTAAACTATCTCTGTTAGATCTATATACATTTATAATCGATTCTTTTGAACCCCCTCCATAAATAATGTCATTTGTGGATGATGCCAAAGAAGCTTCTGGTGGAGAGACCATAGCAAATATTTGCAGGCTAACAGCGAGTGCCATGAATATTAAGCCATATCTTCTAGTAACTTCTTCGCGCTTTAACCTCTTCATGTAAAAACTAACTTGATCTATAAGACCTGGAGTAAACGGTAAGTTAGATACAAGTTTGTAAAACATGAAAACCTTTTTGTTTTTTAGCTAATTTGCACTTTTATTTAACCACAAGCGTCACTGATATAGCAATAGTTGTGTTAAGTGGTCAAAATCGATATAATTGATTTATCAGAAAGCGTGAGCGCTAGTTGGGGGCGACTTATAACTGGCTTTATGGTGTTGTTTTAAAGAGGGAACATGACTAAACAAAAACAATATAGTTCAGAACAAATTCAGGTGCTTGAGGGTCTTGAGCCTGTCCGTAAGCGCCCGGGAATGTATATTGGTGGTACCGGCAAAGAAGGTCTACATCATTTAATCAAGGAAATTGCTGATAACTCGGTCGATGAGGCCATAGCGGGTTTTGCCAGCAAAATTGACATTACTTTACACAAAGACGGTTCTGTGACCATTAAGGATAACGGTCGCGGGATCCCTGTAGATAAGCATTCTAAAACAGGAAAAAGCGCTCTTGAAACCGTCATGACTATATTACATGCAGGAGGTAAATTTGGAGGGGGTGGTTATAAGGTATCAAGCGGTCTACATGGCGTTGGCGTAAGTGTGGTCAATGCATTATCTACGAATCTTGAAGCTAATGTTTACAAAGATGGATATCATTACAGACAAACCTATAAACGCGGTGTACCCGATAATGAAATACAAAAAATTGGTAAGACTTCGCAGACCGGAACAGAAATAACTTTTTATGCAGATAGTGATATTTTTGAAACAATAGAGTTTGATTATGATTGGGTTGTAGATTATCTACGCCATCAAGCATATCTCACAAAGGGTGTAAAAAATACTATAGTAGATGAACGCACCAACATGCGTTATTCGTTTTACTTTGAAGGCGGAATCCAGTCTTATGTTAAACATTTGAATTACGGGAAAGATGTTCTAGGTGAAAGTATATTTTATGTTGAAAAACAAGTTGAAGACACAATGGTGGAAATTGCACTTCAATATGCCGATACTTATATAGAAACAATTAAAGCTTTCGCAAACAATGTATTTAATCCAGATGGAGGAACCCATCTAACCGGTTTTAGGGCTGCGCTTACTAGAGTTATTAATGATTACGCCCGAAAAAGCGGTTTGCTTAAAGAGAAAGAAGAAAATCTTAGCGGAGAAGACTGTAGAGAGGGTCTAACTGCTGTTATTTTAGTAAAACTTCCCGATCCACAATTTGAAGGTCAAACTAAAAATAAATTGGGCAACCCCGAAATTCGCGGTTACATTGAACAAGTTCTAGGAGAGTGGCTGGCATATTATTTGGAAGAGAACCCTGCAATTGCTAAAAAGATTATTGGCAAAGCAATCATTGCTGCAAGGGCGAGAAAAGCTGCGCGCGCGGCAAGAGAAAGCGTGATAAGAAAGGGTGTACTTGAAGGCACATCCTTACCTGGTAAGTTGGCCGACTGCTCTTCAAAGGACCCGCACAATTCGGAACTTTACATAGTAGAGGGCGATTCTGCCGGCGGTTCAGCTAAAACTGGCAGGGATAGTAAAACCCAAGCAATTCTACCGCTCAGAGGTAAGGTGTTAAATGTTGAAAGAGCTAGGCTAGATAAAATGCTGGCTAATAATGAAATTACTAGCTTAATCAAGGCAATGGGCGTAGGCATTGGGGATCAGTTTGATATTAGGGGTCTAAGGTATGGACGAATTATCATAATGACTGACGCAGATGTTGACGGTTCTCATATAAGGACGTTGTTGCTAACCTTATTCTTTAGACATATGAAGCCTATTATAGAACAAGGCCATATTTATATTGCGCAACCTCCTTTCTTTAAGATCGTAGCCGGCAAAAAAGTAATTTATGCATATACAGATGAAGAAAAAGAGTCAATTGTAGAAAAATTAATTGCTGATCGTAAGGATAAAAAACTTAAAGAAGATGCAAAATTAGTTGGGAATACAGAACCTGATACCCCTGTTAGTGAAGATGAAGCTGATAAGTCACGCTATAAGCAAGCTGGAGTCACTCTTTTGCAGAGATATAAAGGTTTAGGTGAAATGGACGCGGATCAACTTTGGGAAACAACAATGGATCCTGAGAATAGAGTGCTGCTTAAAGTTAGTATCGAGGATGCTGAAAAGGCCGACGCTATTTTTAATAAACTCATGGGTACTGAAGTGGAACTGCGCAAAAACTTTATACAGTCTCACGCAAAGCACGTTAAGGAGCTGGATATTTAAAGGACTTAGTATATGACAGAAACTAATGAAAATTCACCCATGGAAAACACTGACGAATCTGTTTTGAAAGTGGAAGAAAAAGCTAAAACTGTTGTTGCTCGAACTATTGAAGATGAAATGGAGCAGAGCTATCTGCAATATGCAATGTCTGTTATCGTTGCGCGCGCATTACCTGATGTTAGAGACGGGTTAAAACCAGTACAGAGAAGAATATTATATGTAATGGGTGAGAGTGGTTTACGCGCAAATGCCAAATTTCGTAAGTCTGCAACTGTGGTGGGTGATGTTATGGGTAGCTATCACCCCCATGGCGACAGCGCCATATACGACACGATGGTAAGAATGGCTCAAGACTTTTCGATGCGTTACACCCTTGTTGACGGCCAAGGTAACTTTGGGTCAATGGATGGCGACCCTCCTGCAGCTTACAGATACACCGAAGCAAGAATGACAAAATTGTCTGAAGAAATGCTCTCAGATATAGACAAAGAGACAGTCGATTGGCGGCCAAACTTTGACGATTCCAAACAAGAGCCAACCGTATTGCCGGCTCGTTTACCAAATCTTTTGTTAAATGGCCAAATAGGCATCGCAGTGGGAATGGCCACAAACATACCACCCCATAATTTATCTGAAGTAATCGATGCAACTATTGAATTGATCGACAACCCCAGCGCCGAGCTTGCTGACTTACTCAAATATGTTAAAGGGCCTGATTTTCCAACAGGGGCTATCGTATATGGGAAGGAATCACTCAGGCAGGCTTATGCTAGTGGTAGAGGAAGTGTTGTGGTGCGCGCTGTCGCTGAAATTGTTGAGAAGGCCGGAAAGAAAAACAATTATCAAATAATTGTAAGTGAAATACCCTACGCCCAAAACAAGGCAGCCCTCGTAGAGAAAATAGCCGAGTTAGTCAAAGATAAAAAAATAAAGGGAATATCAGATTTAAGAGATGAGAGCTCCAGAGGATCGGTAAAGATCGTGATAGATCTTAAAAAAGACGCTTTTCCTAAAAAAATACTCAACCAACTTTATAAACTTACCCCTTTACAGAGCTCATTCCATTTCAATATGCTTGCTTTAATAGATGGTATTCAGCCAAGAATACTTGGGCTTGAAGCTATTCTCAAAGAGTATGTTAAGCATAGGCAGCTTGTTGTACGTCGTAGAACCGAATTTGAGCTTAAGAAAGCCCAGGCAAGAGCGCACATACTGGAAGGCTTGAGCAAAGCTCTAGACCATATAGATGAGGTCATAGAAACGATTAGAAACAGTGACACGACTGAAACTGCCAGAACCAACTTAATGAAAAGATTCAGCTTCTCGGAAATTCAAGCAAATGCAATTCTTGCAATGCAACTTCGCACACTTGCGGGACTTGAGAGGAAAAAGATCGAAGATGAATTTGCCGAACTGAAAAAACTAATAGCAAAATTGAAGGATATTCTTGCTGATGAGAAGAAAGTATTAACCATTGTAAGAAATGAATTGATAGAAGTAAAAGAAAAGTATGGAGACCCAAGGAAGACAAAAATCATTCCTCAAGAACTAGGAAAATTTTCAGAAGAAGAGTTAATACCAGACGAACAAGTTATTGTTACCATGACGGCCGCGAATTATATAAAAAGAAATAATGTCGGGGAATATAAAAGACAGGGTCGTGGTGGCAAGGGGCGAAGAAGCATAGTCACAAAAGAGGAAGATGTAATTGAACATCTGATATACGCGAGCACACATGATTATTTGTTATTCTTTACCAATAAAGGTCGCGTTTTTAGAATAAAAACATACGAGATACCACACGCTAGCCTTCAGGCGAAAGGCACCCCAGTGGTAAACATATTACAACTGCAACCGGAAGAAGAGGTGACGTCAGTAATCAATATGGATAAAACTCAGTCTGGGGAAGTAAAATTCTTATGCATGGCAACCAAACAAGGGGTTGTAAAGAAAACATCGTTAGATCAATATCAAAATGTTCGCAGCTCCGGTCTCATAGCAATAAGTCTTGATGATAAAGATGAATTAAGGTGGGTTAGACTAACGAATGGTGATAATGATGTAATAATTTCTACGACTAAAGGTCAGGCTATCAGATTTCATGAAAATGATGTGAGACCAATGGGAAGGAGTGCCAGGGGTGTGCGCGGTATAAGATTGCGTCCAGATGATAAGGTGATAGACATGACGGTTGCGGATAAGGATGCCAGTCTGTTTGTCATTAGTGAGCAGGGTTATGGAAAAAGAACTAAAATTGAGCATTTTGCCGTGCATAGGCGCGGTGGAGTTGGGATTAGAGCAGCTGTCGTGAATAACAAAACTGGTAATTTGATAGGGGTACAATCCCTGAAGGAAGAATCTGATGAAATAATTATTATTTCATGCCAAGGTCAGACGATTAGGTTGCACTTAAAAGATATTCCTTCCATGGGTAGAACTACCCAAGGAGTGCGCATTATGAGAATGAATAGTGGAGACAAAGTTGCATCCTTGGCATTAATGAGAAAAGTAGAGGGTGATGAAGATGAGGTTGTTGATCAACCCGATGACATTGTTTCTAAGGCGTAGTTCCTGATAAATTTTATTTGTAGGAATCATAACAACATTAATTTCAATATACTTATTGACAGAAGGTGGAACATAGCGTTACCATATCAGCTGATTTAGATTTTCCTTATTAAATTTTGGGAACTAGAAGCAAATTAAAAATTTGTGTAGTGCAGCGTTGACGTCATATGATTGTTTTACAATCATATAGATACTAGAGTCTAGCTTCTAGAAGCTAGTATCGTGACTTTGAATTTAAACTAAGTCGATCAAACTAGGGTTGCTATGAATTATTCTAAGTTCTAGCATCTAACCACTAGATTCTGAATTCGTCTAAGCGAATTCTTTTTTGGAGAGTTTGATCCTGGCTCAGGATGAACCTTGTGTCGAAGACGCAGCTTATATAATGACGGCGATTACGCCGCCAGAATATTAAGTGTAGGTTTATCTTTGGCTGGACGCTTTCTAAATTTTTTGGAGAGTTTGATCCTGGCTCAGGATGAACGCTGGCGGCGTGCCTAATACATGCAAGTCGAACGGCAGCATACGTTCCACTTTGCGCGGAACGCAGAAAATAGACGATAGACCTTGGAATTTAGAATAAAAGAGATCCTTTTATTTCTAATTTCTATAGTCAAACTTCTAACTTCTAAGAGCGTAACGCGTGGCGTGGAGCGTGATGGCGAGTGGCGGACGGGTGAGTAACGCGTAGGAACCTACCCCAAACTGAGGGATAAGCACCGGAAACGGTGTCTAATACCGCATACGGTGCTTCTCATCAAGATTCGAAGCATTTAACATTTTACATTTGGCATTTAACAATAAATTGGCATTTTTCAGATAGCATCTATCTGTTAAATGGTAATTGCTAAATTAATGCAAAATGAGAATTGATAAATGATAATTCGAGGTTTGATGAGAAACATCAAAGCCTTCTGGGCGGTTTGGGAAGGGCCTGCGTAAGATTAGCTAGTTGGCGGGGTAATGGCCCACCAAGGCGACGATCTTTAGCTGGTTTGAGAGGATGATCAGCCACACTGGAACTGAGACACGGTCCAGACTCCTACGGGAGGCAGCAGTAGGGAATTTTCCACAATGGGCGAAAGCCTGATGGAGCAACGCCGCGTGCAGGATGAAGGCCTTCGGGTTGTAAACTGCTTTTGTCTGCGAAGAATATGACGGTAGCAGACGAATAAGGATCGGCTAACTCCGTGCCAGCAGCCGCGGTCAGACGGAGGATCCGAGCGTTATCCGGAATGACTGGGCGTAAAGAGTTGCGTAGGCGTCCTGCCAAGTTTCTACTTAAAGGCCAAGGCTCAACCTTGGAAATGGTAGAAAAACTGACAGGATAGAGCATGGTAGAGGTGGCTGGAATTCCCGGTGTAGGAGTGAAATCCGTAGATATCGGGAGGAACACCAATGGCGTAGGCAGGCCACTGGACCATTGCTGACGCTCAGGCACGAAAGCGTGGGGAGCGAACGGGATTAGATACCCCGGTAGTCCACGCCGTAAACGATGGATGCTAGCTGTTTGAGGTATCGACCCCTTGAGTAGCAAAGCTAACGCGTTAAGCATCCCGCCTGGGGAGTACGGTCGCAAGATTAAAACTCAAAGGAATTGACGGGGACCCGCACAAGCGGTGGAGCGTGTTGTTTAATTGGATGATAAGCCTAGAACCTTACCAAGGTTTGACATCCTCCGAAATTCTGGGAAACCAGAGTGTGCCTTTTGGAACGGAGTGACAGGTGCTGCATGGCCGTCGTCAGCTCGTGTCGTGAGATGTTGGGTTAAGTCCCTCAACGAGCGCAACCCTTATGGTTAGTTGGATTTTTCTAATCAGACTGCCTCGGTAACGGGGAGGAAGGAGGGGATGATGTCAGGTCAGTATTGCCCTTACACCTTGGGCTACAAACGCGCTACAATGGCCGGTACAGAGGGTAGCTAACCCGCGAGGGGGAGCAAATCTCATCAAAGCCGGTCTCAGTTCGGATTGGAGGCTGAAACTCGCCTCCATGAAGCCGGAATCGCTAGTAACCGTAGGTCAGAACACTACGGTGAATACGTTCCCGGGTCTTGTACACACCGCCCGTCATACCACGAAAGTCGGGGGCGCCCGAAGCTCCGCTTCGAGCGGATCTAAGGTGAATCCGATGATTGGGGTAAAGTCGTAACAAGGTATCCGTACGGGAACGTGCGGATGGATTACCTCCTTTCTAGGGAGATATACTAACCAGCGCTTCGCGCTGGAAATTTCAAAAATCAATTTTCAAATCTCAAACGTTAATGTTTGTAATTTGGTACTTGGAAATTGGAATTTCTAACGCGAAGCGTTAGGTAGGTCGGTCTTGTTTGTTGGCGTGAACCGCAACAAACTTAGTTCGCTGTATAGCGAAAAGATGGTTCAATACTTATGTTGACGCTGTACTACACAGGTTTTTAGTTATAAACCCCGCTATATTTATAGCGGGGTTTATCTTTCCATAACGTTTGTTATGGGAGATAACAAAAAACCAATTATATTATCGTGAAGTCCCAGAATCAAAAAAACTCCATAAAGTGATACCAAGATGCCCAGTAGTTGGAATGCAATGTAAGTTGCCCCTGAACCAAAATTGCGCTCAAACCAGTTATTGTGACTAAACATATTTGAAATTTGATAGTTGAACTTCAACATCGCGATTCCAGCAACAACTAAAATCAAACCGAAGAATATATTAACAATCATTGTGATTATGATTGTAACAATAAATAACACTTGTTTTAAGAGGATTTATTAATTAGAATGGGCCAGAGTTTAGGGGCATTAGCTCAGTTGGCTAGAGCGCCTGCTTTGCAAGCAGGAGGTCCAGGGTTCGAATCCCTGATGCTCCACCACCACGTCGGAGCAAGCTATCAACTTGCGATAACGCAATAACATCTTTGATTTTATTGCGTGTCTCCGGCTTTTTGCTCCTCCCTTCAAATTTACAAATAGTTTTGCTTGGTTTGTAAATTTGGATTGTTCTCTCTACAAATGCACATTAATAATCTGTCGAATCCAATTGGAGGGTGATTAGCTCAGCAGTTAGAGCGCGTCACTGGAAATGCAGTTTAACAACGCGTTAAATATTTTTGAAGGGCCTGTAGCTCAGTGGCCTAGAGCGCTTCACTGATAATGAAGAGGTCCCTGGTTCAAATCCAGGCAGGCCCACCAAAAATATTTAACCTCCTTGATTTCAAGTGAACGGAGTGGACGTCTAATGAAGAGGTCCCTGGTTCAAGTCCTGGCAAGCCCACCAACTGAGCTTGATTCAATACATAAGAGGTCCGTGGTTCATCCCGTTAGAAAACAAATTCGTTTCTAACGGGATTCAAATCCTGGGTCGCCCACCAAACAAGTACAAACTTTGAGTTTATAGTGATAACTATTAAGTTTCTGTCCATCTTCATTGTAATAAATACATTAGCTCAAATAACACTTTACAAACAGTTAAAGTATTTGCTACAATCTGTTTGGTCTTAAATAGGAGACTCAGATAAATGAGTACCAGATTCAACACTAAGGAGGCGACAAGCTAAGTCTTCAAGTTTGTAAGTACTTATTTGCCAAGTCGCCGCTAGAGGCGATTTTTTATTCTCTATTTAGGAAGATACGTTAACAATTTAGGTCTTTTTAGCAGCTTTTTAATAAAAGCTGCATGTGTGCATACGGCAAGTGTTTTGGTAATTACCAATCACTAGTCAAACCATCCCGATGCAAATCGGGACAATGCATAAAAAGTTACTCAAGGGCACGTGAGGGATGCCTTGACGTAAGATACCGATGAAGGACGTAGCAGTCTGCGATAAGCCTCGGCGAGCTGACAAGCAAGCTTTGAGCCGGGGATTTCCGAATGGGGAAACCTAAGACGAGTCATGTCGTCTTGCAGTTACCTGAATATATAGGGTAATTAGTGGGAACTGCCCGAATTGAAACATCTTAGTAGGGCAAGGAAAAGAAAGTAATAACGATTCTCGGAGTAGTGGCGAACGAAACGGGAATAGCCCAAACCTAGTTTTGCTTTCAAGATGGCGCTTCGCATAAGAACTTTCAAGCAAAACAGTTATCAAATATCATTTTTCAGTTTTCATTGATTAAAAACTGATAACTCATTGAAATTTGGTAATTGAAAATTGAAAATTCTTGTGTGAGGTGCCGCTTGGATAAGGCGGCAGCCGAATGCAAGCTGGGGGTTGTGAGTTACCAAATGACCAATCCCGACTGGCCATATAATGGCACGTCGGGATTGCGAAAGAGATCTGCCAAATCTCTTCTAAGGTAAGAAAATTGCTATGCTAGCAGAAGTATTTGGAAAGATACGCCAAAGAAAGTGATAGCCTTGTACGCGAAAGCTTAGCAAACCTTATATTTGGTAGAAACCAACTTGTTGGTTTCGATAAATATCCAAGCCAAAACTTGGATATTTATTTACTCGAGTAGGTCGGGACACGGGAAACCCTGACTGAATCTGGGAGGACCACCTTCCAAGGCTAAATATATCTTACGATCGATAGTGAATCAGTACCGTGAGGGAAAGGTGAAAAGAACCCCGGGAGGGGAGTGAAATAGAACCTGAAATCACGTGCCTACAAGGAGTCGGAGCTTGTGCGAAGCACAAGAATTTTCAAAGACCAATTTTCAATTTTCAAACAAATGAAAACTGAGAACTGGAAACTGGAAATTCTCGCGCTTTGCGCGAGTGACGGCGTGCTTTTTGTAGAACGATCCAGCGAGTTAATTTATATGGCAAGGTTAAGCTATTTAGCGGAGCCGTAGTGAAAGCGAGCCTTAATAGGGCGTAGTGCGTCTCACTGGCGCGAGACTTTAGAATCTAGACCATGGAAGATTGAAGTTAGAATAAAAGGAAATTTATTTAATTCTAATTTCTACGGTCCAATTTCTGAATTCTAGAGCGACTCGCGTGAGTGAGGCGCATACAGTCATATGGATTAGACCCGAAACCGAGTGACCTAACCATGGGCAGGTTGAAGTGCCGGTAACACGGCATGGAGGACCGCACCAGGGAGTGTTGCAAAACTCTTGGATGACCTGTGGTTAGCGGTGAAATGCCAATCGAACTCGGCAATAGCTGGTTCTCCTCGAAATAGCTTTAGGGCTAGCGTTGTGTTTGCAGCATGTGGAGGTAGAGCTCTGTTTAGGACTGGGGCCCGCAAGGGTACCCACCCTTGACAAACTACGAATACCATATGTGAAGTCACAGCAGTTAGAATCTCGGCGCTAAGGTCGGGACTCAAAAGGGAAACAGCCCAGACCATCATCTAAGGTCCCAAAATTTACGCTAAGTGGGAAACGAGGTGAGATCACTTAGACAGCGAGGATGTTGGCTTAGAAGCAGCCATTCATTTAAAGAGTGCGTAACAGCTCACTCGTCAAGCGATCTTGCGCGGAAAATGTAACGGGGCTCAAGCGTAATACCGAAGATATGGACTTGCGCACTGCGCAAGAATTTTCAAAGACCAATTTTCAATTTTCAAACGTTTGGAAACTGAGAACTGGAAACTGGAAATTCTCGCGCACTGCGCGAGTGGTAGAGGAGCGTTCCTCGCAGCACTGAAGTCGAATTGTGAGATTCGGTGGAGCGCGGGGAAGTGAGAATGCTGGAATGAGTAACTTCAACTCCGATGAGAATTCGGAGCGCCGAAAGAGCAAGGTTTCCTGGGCTATGGTAATCATCCCAGGGTTAGTCGGTCCTAAGTCGAGGCGGAATAGCGTAGACGATGGACAACGGGTTAATATTCCCGTACTAGTTATATTTTGTTACTAGGGTGCGCGGCATGGTAGCCGGAGCGGTCTTATGGCTATGACCGTCTAAGTGTTTAGTGTACCTCACTCGCGTGAGGATGCAGAGGCTGGATTCTTGATTCTAGATTCTGGAGAAAAAACTCCTAACATCTAGCATCTAACTTCTAGAATCTGCACGTCGTGTGAGTGAGGTGCATGATGCACGAATGAAACTGCCTTTTCAGGCGGAATTCTGGTAACCCAAGCTGACCAGAAAAGCCCTGTAGCTTATGAATATAACTATCCGTACCGCAAACCAACACAGGTGCTCAGGTCGAGTAGACCAAGGCGTACGAGAGAACCTTCGTTAAGGAACTCGGCAACAAAAGCGGCCGTAACTTAGGGATAAGGCCTTCCCGATTTGATCGGGACGCAGTGAAAGAGCCCAAGCGACTGTTTAGCAAAAACACAGGTCTCTGCTAACACGAAAGTGGATGTATAGGGACTGACACCTGCCCGGTGCCGGAAGGTTAAGGGGAGTGGTTCACGCCACGAACTGAAGCCCCGGTGAACGGCGGCGGTAACTATAACCGTCCTAAGGTAGCGAAATTCCTTGTCGGGTAAGTTCCGACCCGCACGAATGGTGTAACGATTTGGGCACTGTCTCAACGAAGGACTCGGTGAAAGTGCATTGGCGGTAAAGATGCCGTCTGTCCGCACCAGGACGAAAAGACCCCGTGGAGCTTTACTACAGCTTGACATTGTGTCGAGTTGTAACATGTGTAGGATAGGTGGGAGACTTTGAAGTCCCGACGCTAGTCGGGATGGAGTCACCGGTGAAATACCACCCTTGTTGCAACTTTACTCTAATCCCGACCGCAATGAGTTGATAATTATATATTGTCGATTTATTCCGGTCGGGAGACCGTGTCTGGCGGGTAGTTTAACTGGGGCGGTTGCCTCCTAAAGAGTAGCGGAGGCGTTCAAAGGTTGGCTAGCTACGGATGGAAATCGTAGTGATAGTATAAACGCATAAGCCAGCTTGACTGCGAGGCCTACAAGCCAAGCAGGCACGAAAGTGGGAGTTAGTGATCCGTCGTTAGTACTTTTAGTACATGAAAGTGGGATTGACGACGCAAACGGATAAAAGTTACCCCGGGGATAACAGGCTTATAGCGCCCAATAGTTCACATAGACGGCGCTGTTTGGCACCTCGATGTCGGCTCATCACATCCTGGAGGGGGAGCACCTTCCAAGGGTTCGGCTGTTCGCCGATTAAAGTGGTACGCTGGGTTCAGAACGTCGTGAGACAGTTCGGTTTATATCCGGTGTGGACGTTAGGAAACTTGAGGAGAGCTATCCTTAGTACGAGAGGACCAGGATGGACGAACCTCTGGTGTATCAGTTGTCGCGCCAGCGGCATTGCTGAGTAGCTATGTTCGGAAACGATAAGCGCTGAAAGCATCTCAAGCGCGAAGCGTACTCCAAGATTAGGTTTCCCTACGAGACCCCTGAAAGACGATCAGGTTGACCCATGCGATAAACTCAGGGTCACTCCTTAGTGATTCGCAACATGGTCAGCTCTTCGGTCAGCTTAGGTTTGATTTTGGTCAACCCTGAGCGAAGTCGAAGGGTGATAGGCGCACGGTGTAAGCACGGTAACGTGTTGAGCTTAAGCGTACTAATAGGTCCATTGACTTTTTATGCACCTAAACAAGCACACCGCATCAACTGTTTGCAAACACAGTTTGCAATACCTTGATGCTTCTGACGCGCTACTACGTCAGCAAGTCCAGTACTTGGTTCGCTGTATTCTTGATACAGCTTCACCAATTGCTTCCTTGCTTTCTTGTATTGCATCCAGATGTGATTGTTTAGGACTACAATGGTTTTTGACTAGTGATTGGTGCATACCAGGCGTCGCTTATGCGGCGCAGTAACTAGGAACTACAAGATAGGAACTAGTATAGGTTAGCACCCGAGAAGCACACAATAAAAATGAATCTAGTTCATTTAGAAGCTCGAAGCTAGAAGTTAGAATCTGGCGAATAGCACATTAAAACAAACGAGCACCGTAAATGGGCATCGACCAGCCGCTTTAGTTTGAAAATTGATTCGCTACAAAGCGAATGAAAATTGAAAACTGGAGCGAAGCGACCTCGGTGCCCATAGCGTAGGGGAAACACCTGTTACCATGCCGAACACAGAAGTTAAGCCCTACAGCGGCGATGATACTGCCCTGCGGGAAAGTAGCACGGCGCCGAATTTTACAGAAGCCCTCTGAAAGGAGGGTTTTTGTTTTCTTCGAAAAGAGTTTCGCGGTCGCCCCAGAGCGACCTATGCGCCATACTTTTGTCTACAGCAACAAAAGGGGCCTCCACAAAGAAAGGATTCTTTGTGGGGTGTTAGTGTATGCAAAAATGCCGCCCCAGCTCGAAAAACTGCTTTTATCTTAGCTTCACTAAAAACTTACTAAACTTGCGGAACTCTCCGCTGCATAGCGGATCAAACAGTCCTCAGTTTAATCAGTTTTAGCTTGCTTCAATAAAAGTGTCTTCGAGAGGGGAAAATAGCAATTTATGTTGTAGTAGTGCGATGTTTAGTGATTTTGGATATCAAATCGTAGGGGATTGGCTGGTCAAGCGGGAAGCGGACAGTGCCTTTGGATGTTGCGTAAGACATCAGATCATTTTTAAAAGTGCTTATGGCTTCTGAACCGGGATAAAAGCCAATATGCGCCTTATAGGCGCTAAAATGAACCAGGTTTTTACCATTCAATGTAAAAGTCGGAATACCGTAACTGATTTTTTCTTTGGCGTTTGGGGCAACTTTCAATATAGTTTGCCTGATTTTTTGTAAAATAGCTTGAACCTCTTCTGGGTAAAGAGATATGAATTCATCTATTGTGTTTGGTTTAAAATCTTCTTGTTTCATTGCGAAAATTATACATGCAAAAGGGAAGTAACAACGATAATTTATGGGGGACAATATTATAATGAATATGTAAACATTGACATAAACGGTATGACGTGATAGCATATAAACATTAACGAAAAGGGTGGAGAAAGGGATGGAACATATGGCTGGTACTAAAGCTGGTGGTCAGCGTGCAGCTGATACAAACCGAAAGCGCCATGGTGCTGACTTCTACGCCCGAATTGGCGCAGTTGGCGGCAAAAAAGGCCGAACAGGTGGCTTCTATGCTAACCGTGAATTGGCTCGCGAAGCTGGTGCTAAAGGCGGCCGCATAAGCCGACGCCGAAAAAGCGCCTAATAAGTAAGAAATGGACCTTATTTATTTCGAGAGTTAACGAAGAGAGCAAACAGAGTTCAAGCTGGAATGTGTTTGTTCTCTTTTTTGTTTCCTAATTTTAGACACAGTGATACGTTACGCCACGCAGTAGTATAGGGTGGTTATAAATTAAAAAAGCAGTGGTCTTAGATGATTCATCCTTTGATCTTTTGTTTTTTACAGAGCTGGGAGCTTGAAACTTCCCACGCGCAATTACAATTTAAGCAAGAATATGTAAATCTGGCGGAACAGGGGTTGGTAAAGCCGCACTCCGGGCATGTGCTGCGCCGTTTTAACCAATCTCTATAGCTGTCCAAGCACGACTGAATATGATCATCATCTATTTCAACATTGAGCTCTTTGCCAATTTTTCTTGCTTTTTGCCATGCTTCCATCTCAAGCTTTAATAGCTCAATGTCCCTGTTAAAATCCGAGTGATTTAAAGTAGCGTGTCCAATCTCATGCAAAAGTGACCAGGCTCCGCTAGAAGAATTAAGAGCAGTCTTTGAATAGTAAACCGTTCTTTCAGAGGGCGACCACATGAATGATTTACCACTTTTAAAACCTATCGAAGAATATTTTTTCTCTAGTTTGCTGAGCAAAGCGTTCATTTACTTGCCTAAATGTTGGTCTATCGCTATCTTGCAGCCATATAAAACTGCTTGTTCGGGATGTTTAGCCTGATACAGTTTTGGTATGGAGCGTCCCAAAAACTCTACCGCTGAGTGCTTGGCTAGATACTTTTTCAAATAAGGTTCAAATTTAGCTAGATGCGTGCCTATTCCTCCACCTATCACGATAGCATCTGGCACAAGCAGCGCCATTATATTGCCAATCCCTAGACTGAGGTTGTGGGCAATTTCGTCCCAAGCAGGATCTCCTTCAGGGATTTCATAACCAAATTTACTGTAATGCTCCTTAATGGCTTTGCCGGAAGCAAAACTTTCCCAAGTTTGCAGCTTTCCATCATGTAGAAACATCATGTGGCCGCCTTCACTTTTGGCGAAGTGCTTGTCTATCATTCCATCTAAGACAATAGCCGTGCCTATCCCTGTACTTATTGTTATATAAACAACAGCATAAGGAGCGGGACTGATTGATTTTCTGAGTTCGCTAGCTTCAGCCAAACCTGCCATGTTTGCGTCGTTATCTATTAATACCGGAAGATTAATAGATTTTTTTATAGTTTTGACAAGAGGTACATCTCTCCAAGGCAAGTTGCCAAAAACTTCACCTGTACCTTTTTGATAATTCACAATTCCCGGCACACCCACACCAACGGCTTTTAGATTACTATCTCTAAGCTTGTTTACGCTTGTGATTAAATTCCTAGAGAAAACATCGTAATTTTTGTCGGTCGGGAACTTATCAGAGCTGATGATAGACCCGGATTCGTCCAACATAGCAACGAGTGTTTTTGTGCCCCCAATATCAATCGCCAAATACATATTAACTAAATATTACCATAGATATTGCTTGGTATATTGATAAAAAGTAAGTAAGCATAAGCGTTGTTATAACAGAGCCTTTGTTTTATGCAAAATTTCTTGTATTATAAAAATTAGATTGAATAAACGAGATAATGTATGTACGGAGATAAAAAATCACTAATAATATATGTTATTCGAGCAATGATTATATTTATAGTTTTAGCTGGAATTGTTGTTTTAATAGTTGCAACAGTAAGAATCGCTACAAAAGACAATAATTCAGGCAGTCCTGAGCAAACAACGAGCGAACAAGTTCAGCAAGACCAGAGCGGTGAATCAGTAAATGAGCAACAACCTGCCACTCCAGCACCAAGTGAAACCACTCAAGTTGAACAAACTCCTCAAAATGAAATTACGTCACAACCTCAACAACCTCAGCAAGCTGAAGAGCAAGTTGCGCAAACCGAAACCACTCAATCACAACCCGTTACTGGTGGAGGTGAAGATTTACCCGAAACTGGAAATAACACTTTTGCATTATTGTTTATGATACTTGCCTCAATCGCTAGCCTATATTACCTTAGATCAAAGAAAAATCTTCTTGAAACTCTAGGCTCCACTCGAATTAATAAATAACGTTAATCCACCTCTTTACTTTTACTTGGATATCAGGTTAAATAAACAGTAACCAAAAACGCACTTTATGAAGTGTGCAGGCGGAAAATTTTGAAAGGAGCAATTGCTTTATATGGCAAAAAAAACTGACACTGGTAGTGTAACTATGGAGAAATTGTTAAACGACCATCCTGTTAAGCAGCTTGTTACAGGTGATCTTGTTGAGGGTGTAGTTACCAAAGAGGAAAAACACGAAGTTTGGGTAGATCTAGGACCCTATGGTATGGGTTTGGTCATACGGAGAGAAATTGGATTTTCGCATGAGTTGAAAGTGGGTGATTCGGTTACGGCTTGTGTGTTAGATCCAGAGATAGAAGGCGGGTATGTGCTGCTTAGTTTAAGAAAGGCTGTCAAAGATCGTGGCTGGGACGAATTAAAAAGTATTCATGAATCTGGAGACACGATAGAGATTAAACCTTATGATGCTAATCGTGGGGGCTTGCTGGTGGAGTTGGAAGGCATAAGAGGATTCTTGCCTGTATCACAACTTTCCGCAGAGCACTACCCAAGAGTTGTTGGCGCCGATAAAGACGAAATCCTGCAAAGGCTTAATCAGCTGATAAAACAGCCTATAAGAGCACGAATTTTAGATATAGACAGAAAACAAAATAAACTTATATTTTCCGAGAAAGAAGCTGTCAGGGAAGACATGCAAAAGAAATTCAAGGAAATGGCTATCGGTGATACTGTTAAGGGAACAGTTACTGGCGTAGTAGATTTTGGCGCCTTCGTTAATGTTGATGGCATAGAAGGGTTGATTCATATTTCAGAGATATCGTGGGATCGCGTAGAGAATCCGAGCGATTACATTAAGGCTGGTCAAGACGTTGAAGCAAAAATAATCGCTATCGATAAAGACAGATTGTCGCTATCCCTCAAACAAACCCAAGAAGATCCTTGGATGAAAGAAGTAAAGCCTTATAAAAAGGGAGATACTGTAGAGGGAACAGTCACGCGCATAACTCCTTTTGGTGCGTTTATACAAATATCACCAGCAGTCGAGGCATTGGTACATGTATCGGAACTTGGCGGCGATGAAAGTAATGACCCAGAGAAAATATTTAAATTAAATGAGAAGAAGAAATTCAAGATTCTTGATATCGACAAAGAAGCGCGAAAAATATCCTTAAGCCTAAAAACATAGATTAACAAGTTCCAGATAGCTGGAATTAGGGAGGTTGTCCGATGGCAGCAAAGACAATAAAAATGCCGGATACAATTACCGTCGGGGAGCTCGCCGAAAAATTAGAAATACCTGTTACTAAATTAATATCTGAATTGATGAAAATGGGTATATTTGCGACGCTCAATGAGCGCGTAGACACAGATACTGTAGAAATAATCATTCATGAGCTCAACCTCGATTTTATAATTGAAAAAGAACAAGAAGAAAAATTAGATAAGACAGACAAGAAATTAAAAAAGGTTAGCCAAAACGCAACACTCAGACCTCCTATAATTGCTGTTATGGGGCATGTAGATCATGGCAAGACAACTTTACTTGATGCTATTAGGACGTCGAAAGTTGCCGAAAAAGAAGCCGGTGGCATAACTCAGCACCTCTCAGCTTATCAGGTCATTCATAATGGGCGTTCGGTGACGTTCTTGGATACACCAGGCCATGAAGCGTTTTCGGCCCTTAGAGCGCACGGAGCGCAGCTCACCGATATAGCTATATTAGTAGTCGCAGCCGATGATGGTGTTAAGCCTCAAACAAAAGAAGCAGCTGAATTTATAAAAAAAGCTGGGGTAAAAATAATTACAGCGATAAATAAAATCGATGCGCCAGGTGCAAACCCAAACCTTGTTAAGCAACAACTGTCTGAAATCGGCTTGATGCCCGAAGAGTGGGGCGGTGAAGTTGTTACTGTAGAGGTATCTGCGAAAACAAAAGACGGAATAGATAAGTTGCTTGACATGGTATTGTTAACTGCTGATATTGAGGAATTGAAAGCTGATATCAATGTACCTTCTGATGGTGTTGTTATTGAGTCTCATATAGAGAAGGGTAAAGGGCCAGTTGTTACCGTGTTAGTCCAAAGCGGCAAGTTAAGGCAGGGTGATTACGTAGTTGCCGGGGAGACATACGGCAAAATACGGACCCTGACAGATTATAAAAACGAGACAATTAAAGAAGCTCTTCCATCAACCCCAGCTGTTATTACTGGTTTTAAAACAATACCTCATTTTGGAGAGGAATTCATTCAGACAGAGAACGAAAAAGAAGCTCGGCGAATTTCAAGTAAGAACACAGGGGTAAAGCATGACGCCACAGTATCTAGTATGTCTAGTAGTGACTTACTTGGTTTAATTACCAAAAAAAGAGAACTCAAAGAATTTCCTGTTGTTGTTAAGGCTGATGTTCAGGGTTCGGTTAAATCAGTTATAGATTCCCTTGAATCATTATCAAATGACGAAGTTGCAATTCGGGTTATTGCTTCTGGTGTGGGTAATATAAAAGAGAGCGACATTAGGATCGCCTCAGCTAGCGGAGCAAAGATTTATGGTTTTAATGTCATAGTACCGGCTCCAATACGCAAAACGGCAGAGAGGGAAAACGTTAGCGCGAAAGTTTTTAATATAATTTATGAACTTATAGATGATGCAAAAAAAAGCCTTACCGACCTACTAGAGCCAGAGGTGGTTGAAACTAAAGTAGGAAGGCTCAAGATAAAGGGAGTATTTAGGACCTCGAAAGATATGATCATATGCGGCGGTGAGGTTATTGAAGGTAAAATAACCAAAGGAATACGAGCCAGGATATTTCGCAAAAAAGACATACTCGGTGAAGTAGAAGTCGATTCCGTACAAAAACAAACCCAAGAGGTCAAGGAAGTAGTAGAGGGCGAAATGTGCGGGCTCAAACTTGCAACGCAATCAAAAATTATTCTAGAAGAAAATGATGAACTTGAATTTTTTACAAGAGAAATAAAACAGCGTAAGCTTGAAAGTGTAAAATAGTTTTTAACTTGCGAAAGGATAGTTAAGGTAATGCTAAGGATTGATGAAAATTTGCTAGACGAACTCGGTTTGGTTAGTTTGCCAAAAGAGGATAAAAGAGAGTTGCTGGGGCAACTTTATGAAACCCTGCAACTTAGAGTTGGCATGAAACTAGCTGAACAAATGAGTGATACGCAGCTTGAAGAATTTGATAATATCACTAAGAACCAACGAGATGAAAAAGTTGCCTTGCAGTGGCTGGAGACAAATCTGCCAAACTATAAACAAGTAGTTTATCAGGAACTTGAACGGCTTAAAGAAGAAATAAAAAAAGATGCCGATAAAATAGTTCAAGCCGTTAAAGAACAACGAGAACAATAGTTTTACTTTAAATAACCTCTAATAAATTCGGCTGAAGTCATTTCATTACGCCCAAATGGCTTGATGCGTTGCACCCAAACTGATCCGTCTGATGTACTTATAGACAATGCATTTATCTGTGGAACAATAGTGATCTCACCTGCTTTTACCCCAGGCTCTTTGCTCGGTACCGCGTATGCTTTTGTAATAATTACATCAACATTATTAATCTTTGTGTAACTTCCTGGCCAGCCAAGATATGCTCTGATTTGGCGTTCTATGTCTATACACGATCTATTCCAATTAATTTTTCCGTCGCGCTTATGTATTAAGGTAGTGTAGGTAGCTTTATCATGATTTTGTTCTTTAGGCTTGATCTGACCATTATTGATTAAAGGTAGAGATTTTAACAACAATTCTGTTCCTTTTTTCGCTAGAATCTCATATAAAGCAGGTTTAGTTTCGTCTTTCTTTAGTTCGATAGTTTCTTGAGCATATATTGGCCCGGCATCCATTTTGTTTGTAATTTTCATTATGCTAACCCCAGTTTTTTTGTCTCCGTTTAATATAACTGACTCAATGGGCGAAGGTCCGCGGTACTTCGGCAACAATGATGGGTGTATGTTAATAATACCCTTGCTAAATTTATTGATTGTATTCTCTGAAATGATTTTTCCAAATGAAGACAAAACGGCAAGATTTGAATGTAAATTAGCTATTTCATTTTCAAATTTTTCGGTATCTGTAAATTCAATCACAGGTATTTTGTATTTCTGAGCCATTTGTTTAACCGGATTTTCGCGAATTTTTTTGCCACGACCAGCTTGTTTATCTGGTTTAGTTACTACGCACTCAATATCCCACTTTGCTTTGATCAACCCGCTAAGCGCGAATGTGCTAAAGTTCTCAGTTCCAAAGAATATCAGACTTGATGATCTCATTATGATCAACCTTTATTAGTTCGCCTTCTGGTGAGAGTTGGTAAAAAGCATCGCGATCTTTGATGTGGTCAATGAATACGATACCGTTTAGGTGGTCTATCTCGTGCTGAAAAATTCTGGCTAAAAATCCTTCAGCTGTTAGTCTTACTTTCTTACCGTCCAAAGTACTTGCCTCGACTTTTACCTTTGGATAGCGGGGTACTTTGCCGTATAAATCACACACGCTTAAACACCCTTCAAAATCCTCTACTGGTTCTCCTAACTTTTTTACAATAGAAGGATTTATTAAAGCTGTGAAACCCTTATCGTCTTTATTCTCTAAGTTATCTCTTACGATTATTGCTCTTTCTAAAACATCAATCTGGGGTGCTGCTAAAGCTACACCTATCTCGTGGTTTCTATGGTCTTCCCAGTCTATGGTGGCGCTCTTCATGTTTTCTATTAATTTATGAAGATGATTATTAAACTCAAAAACCTTCTTAGAGCGCTGCCTTAAATGTTTATTTGGTAGCGTTATAATGTTATCTCTGTTCATTTATCATCCAGTATATATCAATTTGAGCTAACTTTATAAGAGATTTATGGGGTCTAAGTCCACTATCCATTTAGGGTTTATTTTAGCGATGATGTCAACCAAAGCTTTTCTTTGACTAGATTTAAATACCAATTGCCATCTGTATTGGTTATTAATGCGTTCATGGAATGCCGGAACAGGGCCCAATATCTCAATATCTTTAACGTTAACGAGTTGGCTTTTTAGTTTTTCTAGTTCTGATTTGGCTTTGTCGGGAGATGCGTATGAGCACGTCACCTTCATTAAATGTTTAAATGGCGGAAAGCGTGAGAACATACGTTGATTGATTTCGTGCTTATAGAAAGCGTCGTAATCACGTCTGAGAGCGAATTTTATGGCAGGGTTGTCTGGTTGGTATGTTTGCACAATCACTTTATCACTATGCTTATGCCGGCCAACCCTTCCGATCACCTGATAAAGTAATTGGAATGTTCTTTCTGAAGAAGTAAAGTCTGGCAGATTCATACTTATATCAGGCAGCACTACGCCTACAAGACCAAGATTGGGAAGATCCAAGCCTTTAGTTATCATCTGTGTTCCAATAATAATCTGGATTTTTCCATTAACTATATCTTTAAACCTCGCATCGACTGTTTCGTGTTTCTTCGCATCTGAATCAAAGCGAGCAATGGTAACGCCACGAAATAAAGATTTAATGTCCTGCTCAATTTGCTTCGTACCGACACCTTTGAATACAACATAAGTTGATTTGCAATTTGAGCATTGGAGAGGTATGGACTCACGATTGCCGCATATGTGGCACAAGGCTTTATTGAAGTCAGAATGTAGCGTATAGGGTAAGTGGCACCTTGAGCATTTATGTACCCAGCCGCATTCTTGGCATATAGATAAAGTTGCGTTGCCGCGCCTGTTGTAATAGAGAAGTATCTGTTCATTTTTTTCTAAGGATGCTTCTATTGCCTTCTTTAAGTCTAGTGACAGCCAAAATTTAGAGTTAACCTTTGGTGCCAAGCGCATGTCCACTACTACTGATTTGGGTAACACAGCGTCCTTCAAGGCAGGTTTTGTAAGTTTTATTATTGGCACATCCTTATCTTGTGCGAATTTAAGTTCTGAAACAGGAGGCGTTGCACTGCCCAGGATAAGCCTAGCCTTATTAGCTTTAGCAAGTTTAGCTGCTAGTCGAGTTGCATGAAATTTAGGTGTTTGTTCCTGTTTGTAGGCTTGATCATGAAATTCATCGACTACAATCAAGCCAATTCTACTTATTGGTGCAAATAAAGCTGATCTGGGCCCAATTAATACTAAAGGGGTTTTGGTGTGAATAACTTTGTGCCAAATTTCATCGCGCTCTAACTTGCTCATATTAGAGTGAGTTGTATATACATCGCTAAATTCCTTTAAAAACTCATTTTGTATTTGTGGCGTTAGAGATATCTCTGGCACTAATATCAATGCGGATTTATTATCTTGAATTGTTCGTTTTGCTAACTCTAAATATATTCGAGTTTTGCCTGATCCTGTAATGCCTCTTAGCAAGAATGTGCCATGTTTAGATTTTAAAATTGACTTTAGCGCATGAATTTGTTCATCAGTAAGGGGCTGATTTTGAATATTAGTAGCATTGTTTTTCATTTCAGGAATTGACTTGACCGGTTCAGCTTTTGCTTTAGACGAACCAGGCAGAGCATGGCTGATTAACAGTGGCAGGGGGCAAGCATAATATTCTGCTGCCCAGCTCAAGGTGCCTAGTAATGCTTTTGGAATAACCAGACCATTTTCAATAGACACAATACTCTTTGTAAAAAAAGCTGGCTTGGTAGTTTCTTCTAGAACTACTCCACAAAAGTCACGATTTCCAATCTTGATAGTTGTTAATTGACCAATTTCTAGTCTGGCGTTGCTTTCATATGTAAATATGTGTGGCGGTGGCCCCGCGATTTTATTTGGGACAATGTTGTAATAATATTTTTTCATAAACTACTTTAATTATAATTGATCGCATTTTGCTAAACTAAACTTATGCGTTATTTCTCTTCTAGAAAGGAAGCCGGCCAGCTTTTAGCTGAAAGACTGCATGATTATCAGTATGAGAAAACAATTGTCTTGGCTCTATCAGTTGGCGGAGTTTTGGTCGGCGCTCAAATTGCAAAAAGGCTGCACTGTTTATTAACCATGCTGCTTACCGAAGAAATTGTCATTCCAGGGGAAAATTCTATAGTAGGGACTGTTGATCAAAGCGGGGGTTTTACATATAACCGCATGTTGAGTGCGGGCGAGCTGGAATACTACACCTCCGAATACCATAGTGTTATAGAAGATGAAAAAAGAGAAAAGTTTCATGAACTTAACCACATACTGGGGGAGGGCGGTTTGTTGCCCCGTGAAGCTTTGCGGGGACATAACGTGATTTTGGTAGAGGATGCTTCAAAAAATGGAATCGCATTTGATACAGCTGCAGACTTTTTAAAATTTATTAAAGTTCAAAAAATAATCTCAGCAGTCCCAGTGGCTTCTATAGGGGCAGTAGATAGGCTGCATATAATATCAGACGAAATTCATTGCCTTAGCGTTACGGAGAACTTTTTTGACCCAAATCACTACTATGAAGATAATAACTTGCCAAAAAGAGAAGAAGTTATAGCAATAATTAATAATATTGTTCAAAATTGGCAATAAAATAATGTTGTGTATTTTGTATAGTTGGTTGTAAAATTTAATTGAACTGGCAATTTGTTGTGAATAAAACTATGGGGGTTAAATATGTTGGATGTGTTTATTACATCTAGAGTCAGAAGAAAAATAATAGTGGTCTATGCTAAATATCCTGACTTCAAAACACATGTTAGAGGTTTGGCAAAATTAATTCGTGAAGATCCTGGCAACATTCAACGCGAGCTTCGCAAGCTAGAGAAAGTTGGTTTTTTAGTTTCTGAACGCAAAGGTAATACAAAAATATATTACACAAATAAACACTTTCCTATTTTTAAAGAACTTCAGAGTATAGTTTTAAAATCTCAAAGAGTACAAAAACAGAAAAACTCTTAGCGAAAAAATTGTGAGCTACATGGAACAAGAGATATTTTTGCAAATACTCTCAAAAAGAGGGTATAAAACTAAAAACCAACAGAATCGGTTTTTAAATCCAGATTATGATAGAGATTGCCATGACCCCTATCTGTTAAGTGGCATGAATCAAGCTGTATCTAGAATTCAAACTGCCTTAAAGAAAAATGAACCAATAGTGATCTATGGTGACTATGACGTAGATGGATTATGCGCAAGTTCAATTTTATATGAAGGATTAAGAACTCTTGGGGCAAAAAATATCGAGGTGTATATCCCAGATCGTTTTAAAGAAGGATATGGTATAAACAAAAATGCATTAAAAAATCTTGCTCAAAAGAAGTGTGGTTTATTAATAACTGTTGATTGTGGCACTAATGCGTTTGAAGAGATTGATTATGCGAACAAGATCGGAATAGACGTTATTATTACCGATCATCATAGCCCCAACAAACCGACACCAAATGCGGTGGCAGTGATTAACCCTAAGCTAGGCAACAGCAAATATCCCTTTAACGATTTAGCTGGGTGCGGTGTAGCATTTAAACTTATCCAGGCGCTTTTTGAGAAATTTAAAATTCCTGCAGGATATGAAAAATGGTTGCTTGATCTGGTAGCGATTGGAACTATTTGCGACATTGTTGAACTAAAAGGTGAAAATAGATGTTTAGTCTACTGGGGAATAGAAGTTTTAAAAAAGGGCATGCGACCTGGCCTTAGAGAGTTAGTGAAGTGCGCAGGTCTTTCCTTGGATGACGTAAATTCCAAATCTATTGGGTTCGGCATTGGCCCAAGACTTAATGCGGCTGGAAGAATTGATAGCGCAAATTTAAGTTTTAAATTGTTAACAACAAAAGATCTTGATGAAGCAAAGCAACTGGCACTTAAACTTGATGAACTAAATTCAAAAAGAAGTAAACTGCAATCTGAGGTATACAGCGACGCTTTGGCTCAATACAAAACTAGATCGGCAGATCCCTTGGTATTTTTGCATTCCCCCGATTGGCATCAGGGAGTAATTGGAATAGTCGCTTCAAAACTAATGGAGCACTCAAAAAAACCTGTGTTTATATTTCAAACTTTTGATAGTGATCAAATAGCCAAGGGTTCTATACGCAGCTATGGTGATTTTAATGTAGCTGAAGCTATAAAATTTGTTGAGAGTTTACTTATATCGGGTGGCGGTCATAAGCATGCCGGTGGCTGTTCCTTGAACGTGCAAAATCTTGATAAAACTAAGAAAGAACTAGAGAAATTTTACTGTTCATTGTCTTTAAAACAACAAAGTAGATATTTAAATCCGGAAATCGACGTGAAAATAAAAGATTTTAAAGGATTATCAAGTGAGATGTTAAAATTACTACAAAAATTAGAACCATTTGGCTGTGGGAATAGCGAACCGGTTTTTTACATTAAAAATTATCGAATTTTGAATCAAAAAATGATAGGCTCAAGCAACCAACACCTAAAAGCTGTGATAGCGGATAATAATAACAACACTTATAGCGCTATAGGGTTTAACAAGAATGAAAACTATTTTAACAATTTCGAACTATGCTTTAAATTTGAAAACAATAAATTTAACGGTATGAATATTCCTCAACTAAGGTTAGTCTGAATCTATAATTAATTGAGGTATTGCAACTTAGCAACAGATGATGTAAACTCTAGCCCGTTATTATGTTACAAGTCACAAGAAAAGATCCAAAAGAAGGTTTAGAAAATCTAATTCGTAGATTTAACCGTAAAGTTCAACAATCCGGAGTTTTAGCACAAGCTCGGAAAGTTCAGTATTTTGAGAAGCCGATCAGTAAAACTGAGAGAAGACAAAAAGCAATAATCAGGAAAGAACGAAAGATTGAGAAGCTGAAAAAGATTCGCATGGGCCAAAAATAAATATGCTCAAAGAACGTATTGAATCTGATCTGAAAAAAGCTCTATTGGAACGTAATTTACTCGAGGTGGATGTTTTAAAAGGTGTAAAAAATACAATTCAGAATGCACAAATTGATAGTAAGAGTAATTTATCTGAAGACGAAATAGTAAAAATATTAAAAAAAGAAGTAAAAAAGAGGCAGGAAGCTTTTGAAATTTATCTGGGGGCAGGTGAAAAAGATAGAGCAAATAGAGAAAAGGAAGAGATAAAGATAATAAAGAAATATTTACCTCAAGAAATGTCTGACAAGGCTATTGAGGTAATTGTAGATAAGGTCATTGCAAACAATCAGGAAGTGCCTAACGTTGGGCAGCTAATTGGACTAGCTATGAAAGAAATTGGCCAAGGGGCAGATGGCAAAAAAGTAGCCGACTTAGTAAGAGAAAAATTCAAAGGTTAGCATGATCATACTAATGGGTCCAGCCGGTGCAGGAAAAAGTGTGCAGGGTAGGTTAATAGCAAAGAAATACGGACTGTATTGGCTATCTGTCGGGAATATCTTGCGATCATGCGGGAATGAGTCTGTTATGAGCATTATGGAAAAAGGAATGTTGGTTAACGATGAACTTGTGGAGAAATACCTGGAAGAGGAATTAAATAAACATAAAAATCCAGAGAAACTTATTCTTGATGGTTTTCCTCGAAATCTGCATCAAGTAAAGTGGTTAACTGACTACATATTTAAACGAGAAATTAAGTCGCTGAGGATTGTTCAAATCAATATAGATGCAAAAACGAAGAATGAGCGTTTGATAAAAAGAGGCAGACTAGATGATACCGTCAGCGCTATCTCTAAAAGGCAAAAGGAATATGAAGAATTAACAATTCCTCTTATAGAGAACTTCAAAAATAATAGATTTAGTATTTTTGAAGTTGATGGCGTTGGCACAATTGAGGAAGTTAACAATAGAATTACAAAAGCTCTGGGATTATCGAGCTAAATATGTATACGAAAATTAAAACTGAAGAAGAAATACAAAAAATGAGAATTAGCGGCAAGATGCTGGCTAATGTATTGAAGGTAATCTCAAATGCAGTAGAGCCTGGAATATCTGAGCTAGATATCTCAGAATTGGCTAAAAAAGAATTACGTTCTTTAGGCGGAAAGCCGGCATTTTTAGGCTATATGGGGTTCCCTGATGTAATTTGTATATCTGTGAACGAAGAAGTCGTGCATGGCATTCCTAAAAATCGCGAGCTAAACGACGGAGATATTGTAGGGTTGGACTTCGGCGTTAATTATGAGGGAATGATAACAGATAGCGCCAAAACAATTATAGTTGGCAAACAAGAAGACAAGATCAAAGAAAAATTAATCCTAGGGACGAATGAAGCGCTATTTTCAGGGATTGATGTGTTACATCATGGGGTGCGTGTTGGGGATATAAGTGCGGCGATAGAGCAAAAACTAAAATCGTATGGTTTTGGGATAGTTAGAAATTTAGTCGGACATGGTGTAGGTCACAATGTGCATGAAGAACCGAATATACCCAACTACGGTATTAAGGGTACAGGTGATGTTTTAAAGGCGGGTATGACTATAGCTATAGAACCAATGACAACTCTAGGCAAGGAAGATGTTTTAGTTAAGGAAGACGGTTGGACTGTTGTCACTAAAGACGGTTCATTATCGGCTCACTTCGAGCATACTGTACTGATAACTAATAACGGATTTGAAATATTAACAGAGGAATAGTCTGAAAACAATTCTTGCTCATTTTAGAGAATAAGCGTTATACTTTGTTACATGCACAGACAAGCACAGTACTTTGTTGGAATAGATGTTGGTTCAAATAACACAAGATGTGTTATTGGATTTTCTGATAATGACGACATGATTCCATCTATAGTAGGAGTTGGTGAATCTCCTAGTGTGGGAATGAGAAAGGGCAATATCGTAGAAGTCAATGAAGTCGTTCAATCTATTGATAGCGCAATTGCTGAAGCTGAGAGATCTTCTGGGTTAAAGTTGCCTGGTACAACTATAGGAGTTAACGGTACTCATATTTTGAGCATGAGCTCTAAAGGAGTAATTGCTGTCAGCAGTGGCAGCAGGGAAATTACCGCTGATGAAATTGCTAGAGCTGAAGAAGCAGCTACAGTAGTGCAACTACCTGCTAATAGGGAAATAATTCAGGTTTTCCCTAAAAAATATCGTCTTGATGGTCAGGACAACATAAAAGACCCAACTGGTATGAGTGGCGTAAGGCTGGAGATTGACGCTCAAGTAGTAACAGCATCCATACCAGCACTGAGAAATCTTGATAAAGTTTTTAATAATCTTCAACTTCAAATCCATCAACATGTTTTAAATGGTGTGGCAGCTGCTGAAGCGGTACTAAGTCGTCCCCAAAAGGAGAATGGAGTTGCGTTGATCGATATAGGGGGTGGAACTACTAATGTTGCTGTATTTGAAGAAGGTGATTTGCAGCACGCAGCTGTATTGCCTGTTGGTGGTAATAATATTACCAATGATTTAGCCATTGGATTAAGAACAGATCTTGATATCGCAGAAAAAGTTAAAATTAAACATGGTACAGCAAAGTATGACGATACAAAAAGGGACAGAGAAATACATTTTGGCCAGGGTAAGAGCCAACATATTTTTGACGGTGAAGAAATTGAGATGATAATCCAAGCACGACTAGATGAGATTTTTGAATTGGTTGAGGAAGAATTAGATAAAGTTGACAGAAAGGGAAAACTACCTGGCGGTGTTGTTCTTGTCGGCGGGGGAGCAAAACTTACTAATATAGATGAATATGCAAAAGAAAAACTGAGATTACCAGCTAGAGTCCAAAAACCAAAAGGCTTTTCAGGTTTATCTGATAGAGTTGATGATCCCAGCTTTTCAACAGTTATAGGGTTAATGCTTTATGATGCTCATTCTATCGGTGGGGGAAGACAAAAGGGCTGGATGATAAACGCTGGTAAGAGTGGTATATCCGGTGCCAGCAAAGTACTCAAACAAATTTTTCATAGACTAAAACCTTAAGGTTTAATCTGTTCAAGCATTATCGTATATATTATTTGCACAGAAAAATAATTGACGAATAAAATGTTTGAACCAAATAAAATCAGGCTGTATACTTTATTTATAATTTATGTTTGAGGGAGAAAATGGCAGAAGTTGCACCAGCAATTGAAACATTTGCGCGAATTAAGGTAGTGGGCGTAGGTGGCGGAGGTGGAGCAGCAATTAATCGCATGGTAGATGCTGGAGTTCACGGTGTTGAATTCGTGGCAATTAATACAGACGCCCAGGCACTACATCATTCAAAGGCTCAAACGAAAATTCATATCGGTAAAAATGCTACGAAAGGTTTAGGGGCTGGGGCTGATCCTTCGGCTGGTAAAGAAGCTGCCCTGGAATCCAAAGAAGAAATTTCCAAAGTGCTTCAGGGTTCTGATATGATTTTTATAACTTTTGGAGCCGGAGGAGGCACCGGAAGTGGCGCGGGTCCTGTAATTGCTGAAATTGCACAAGAACTGGAAACTTTAGTTGTAGGAATTGCAACAAAACCTTTTGCATTTGAAGGAGATAAACGTCGAAGAAATGCTGAGGTAGCAGTTGAAGAATTGGGTAAGCATGTCGATACTCTCATAACTATTCCAAACGACAGGCTACTACAGACTATCGACAGAAGAACTCCACTCCTTGAGGCATTTAAAGTTGCTGATGATGTTTTAAGGCAAGGTGTTCAAGGAATTTCAGACCTTATTACTATACATGGGCTAATAAATCTTGATTTCGCAGATGTTAAGAGCGTTATGACCAAGGCTGGCTCGGCTCTTATGGGTATTGGTTCGGCCAGTGGTGATAACAGAGCCGTTGATGCGGCACATAAGGCCATAGAGTCACCGCTACTGGAAGTTTCCATTGATGGGGCTAGAGGGGTCCTGTTTAACGTAACTGGTGGGCCCGATATGTCCATGCATGAAGTTAATGAGGCTGCTGAAGTAATTACAGGAGCGGTTGATCCAGAAGCTAACATAATCTTTGGTGCCACGATTGATCCAGAGAAACAGGATGAAATTACTATAACGGTAATTGCAGCTGGGTTTGACGCATCTTATTTTGTGGCAAGAAATAATAAACAAGAAACTGGCCTATCATATTTTGGCCAGGGAGGATCAGCAGGCGAGCAGGCGGACTTGGATAGTGACTCTACAAAAGCTACTACTACCGAACCAGACGTTGAAGATGTTAAAGATATAGACATGGAACTTGAATCTGAGGAAGAGAAGCAACCAGAGTTTGACAAGGAAGATAAGTCGGCTCCAAACATATGGACATATAACGATGAAGACGACGATGCTTATGAAAGCCCTGCTTTTGTACGACGAAAAAAAGAGAAAAACCACAAAAAAGACGAAAAAAATGAAGAAAAGGCTTGAAAGGCACTACAAATAGCGCTAATATATCAAGTAGGTACGCTATATATGGAAAACAAAAAGGTATAGCAAACAGTACATTAGGAGGGATTACTGCTTTATGAAATGTCCACATTGCCAAGAAGTTGATTCGAAAGTCATTGAATCTCGTGACGTAGCTGATGGTGAAGCTATAAGACGGCGTCGACAGTGCCAAAATTGCAATCAAAGATATACTACTTATGAAAGGCTTGAGTACCCGCATTTGGTTGTAGTCAAAAAAGATGGCACCAGAGAGCTGTTTAATAGAAATAAGCTGATAGCAGGTTTACAAAGAGCTTGCGAAAAGACTCCGGTTACGAGCATGCAGATAGAAGATCTTGTAGCTGAGGTTGAGCGCGATTTGTATGCTAGAGGTGAGAATGAGCTCTCTTCTCGTGATGTGGGTGAATTAGTAATGCAGAAACTCGCAGATTTGAATGAAGTCGCCTATGTTCGATTCGCCAGTGTTTATCGTAGTTTTAAGGATATTCAAAGTTTTGAGAAAGCGCTGCAGATGATAAAAAATAAAGACCAGGGCGGTTAGTTAATATAAACGGCAACTGTGTTTTCGTTTTCAACAATGAAAAAGAGAACAGGGTGGCTGTTTGGGAGATCAGCACCTCTAATAAATAAAAACTAAAACAATAAAGGAGTGAGGGTAGAGTTATGGCACAAGCAACAGCACTTGGAATAAGGCGCTTTTTTACAAAGGCCGGTAAACATCCATATGATGAGTTTACTTGGATGAAACGTGATTCATCCATAGTAAATCCGATTACCAATAAGCCTGTATTCGAGCAAAAACAAGTTGAATTTCCGGATACTTGGTCTCAAAATGCAATTAATATCGTTGCGCAAAAGTATTTTTTTGGCACATTAAATTCTAAAGAAAGAGAAAAATCTTTAAAACAACTTATTGATCGAGTTGTCGATACGATTACAAAGCATGGTATTAAAGAACGTTATTTTGTTGATGAAACAGAGGCAGAAACTTTCAGCGATGAACTAAAGTTTATTTTAACGTCACAAAGAGCAGCTTTTAATTCTCCTGTTTGGTTTAATATTGGTGCGGCTGGGAGAGAACAACAAGCCAGCGCATGTTTTATTTTAAAAGTTGAAGATGAAATGCCTTCAATTTTAAATTGGTACAAAGAAGAGGGCATGATATTTAAGGGTGGATCTGGTTCTGGAATTAACCTGAGCACTCTGCGTTCTTCGTATGAAGCTTTAAGAAAGAGCGCCGGTACAGCCTCGGGCCCTTTGAGTTTTATGCGCGGCGCCGATGCTTCAGCTGGGGCAATCAAAAGCGGCGGTAAAACCAGACGGGCAGCCAAAATGGTCATTTTAAATATCGATCATCCTGACATAGAAGACTTTATTTGGTGTAAATCAATAGAGGAAAGAAAAGCGCGAGTATTGCAAGAGGCTGGATATGATATGGATCTAGACGGCAAAGATTCCTTCTCGGTTCAATATCAGAATGCTAATAATTCGGTCAGAGTAACAGATGAATTTATGGAAGCTGTAGAAAATAATGACGATTGGCAACTAAAAGCTATTACTACCGGTAGGGTTATAAAAACTGTTAAGGCCAGAGATATTATGCGCCAGATCTCTGAAGCTGCATGGGAATGCGCCGATCCGGGGATGCAGTTTGATACGGTAATTAATAAATGGCATACAACTCCTAATGCAGGCCGGATCAATGCATCAAATCCGTGTAGTGAGTATATGCATTTAGATAATTCTGCGTGTAACTTAGCCTCAATAAACCTCCTGAAATATTTAAATGAAGATGGGACCTTCGACATTGAGGCTTATAAGCATACAATCGAGGTTGTATTTACTGCACAGGAAATATTAGTTGGATATTCTACATACCCAACTGAATCTATCGGGTACGGCTTATGCAACCAGCGCTAAATTGGCAAGACGTGTTGGTTCATTTGCAGGGTTTGATAAAGATCGCGAAGGGGTGCTTAGGGTTCTGAGACAACATAGACAGGCCATCGCAGAAATAAACCCCACCTTGGTGCCTGAAGATTTGCTAAGTGCTGCTGCAAGCGCTTGGGACGAAGCAATAGAACAGGGAACAATACACGGGATTCGCAATAGTCAGGCGACGGTACTCGCACCTACAGGAACAATTGGTTTTATGATGGACTGTGATACTACAGGTATTGAACCAGATTTAGGTTTAGTGAAAATCAAAAAGCTTGTTGGTGGCGGAACCATGAATATAGTCAACCAAACTGTTCCTAGAGCCCTAAAACAACTTGGATACTCTAAAGATCAAATTCAGGACATAGTTAGTTATATAGATAAAGAAAAAACTATACTCGGAGCTCCTCATTTAATGGATGACCATGTGGATGTGTTTGCTTGTTCCATGGGTGACAATGCAATCCATTACGGCGGCCATGTAACCATGATGGCGGCGGTTCAACCATTTATATCCGGTGCTATATCAAAAACTGTTAACATGCCGGAGAATGTTACTGTTGAAGATGTAGAGCAACTACATATAGATGCATGGAAATTAGGCCTCAAAGCAGTTGCCATTTATAGAGACAATTGTAAGGTTGCTCAGCCTCTGGCAATGGCCAAGAAAGAGTCTAAATCTGAAAAACCAGTATCGATCGAAACAGCGAAAGTGCAAGAAGACACAGAAAAATTTGTATACAAAGGCGCGGTACGAAGAAAGTTGCCTCGCCAGAGAAAGAGTAAAACTTATGAGTTCCATGTCGCAGATTGCAAAGGCTTCTTTACTGTCGGTGAATTTGAAGATGGCACACCCGGGGAGTTGTTCATTAGGGTGGCCAAACAAGGTTCTACCCTCGCTGGAGTGATGGATTCTTTCGCGATTTCAGTAAGTCACGGGTTGCAATTCGGGGTTCCATTAAAGAATTTTGCTAAGACATTTCTTAATTGGACTTATGCGCCTTCTGGTTTAACTGACGATCCGGAAATACGTACCGCTTCGTCGCTTACGGACTATATTTTTAGAAGACTTGCTAAAGATTATTTACCATTTGAAGATCAGCTTGAGCTTGGCATGGTAAACATAAACGACCAGCAAAACCAAATTCAAACAAGTCTGATCAAGGACGAAAAAATTGAATCCAGTGAAGAGGCAGTAAAAACCGACAGTGTTGATAAGCAGGCAATGCAGGAAACTACAAAACCAGAACCAAAAATTTCTAGTGAATCTCTAATAAAAGATGAAGCGGCGACAAAGAAATCAAATACGAATATAGATACATCCGCGCCTCTGTGCTACAACTGTGGCAATAAGACGGTTCGAGCCGGTGCCTGCTATGTTTGCACGGCCTGCGGAACCAGTACAGGCTGCGGTTAAAGAATGACCATGGCTGGCTCTTGAAGTTTGCTCACATTTTGCCTTGATACCAAATACAAAATGCTTAATACTTAATACTGTTTATGAAAGCGGTTATTCTTTATCGGTCTCAGTCAGATCACGAGCGATCTGTTAATGATTACATGCACGATTTTGAACATCAAACGGGTAAAACCATTGAAGCTCTAGATGTTGAACAGCAGGAAGGACAGGAGTTAGCTCAGTTGTATGACATAATGCAGTATCCCGCTGTAATTGCCAGGGCAGAAGATGGGTCGCTAATCAAAGTTTGGTCAGACGGGCAGCTGCCACTCATGAATGAACTATCTTATTTTATAAAGGGCGATTAGGACTTAACCTACTATACTGACTAATACAGTTAAAACTGGTATATTTAATTTATTCAAAACATCAAGAGGATGGTATTAATTTATTGAAGTTTAGTAGCTTTATTTTTAAGTTAGGGCAGAGGAGTTAAGAAAATACATGGCTGATTTTGACAGTTCAAAGAAGGATAAATCAAGATTTGCTTTAATAGAGGAAGAGATTCTGGACGTTTGGGAGAAAGAAAAAACTTTTGAACAATCGATAAAGCAGAGACAAGGCAGAGAGTATTATAGTTTTTTTGATGGCCCGCCGTTTGCTAATGGCTTGCCTCATTTCGGCCACTCTTTAGTAACCGCTATCAAAGATTCAATGTTGAGATATAAGACCATGAGGGGATATTATGTGCCAAGGAGAAACGGATGGGATTGCCATGGTTTGCCTGTTGAATTTGCGATTGAAAAAGAATTTGGTATCAGCGGTAAAAAGCAGATATTAGATTTGGGCCTGGAAAAATTTAACAATGCTTGCCGCGATTCAATTTTTAAGTATAAAGCTGATTGGGAAGCATTTTTAAAGCGTATTGGACGATGGAGCGAATACGAAAACTATTATGCCACCGTAGATAGAGACTACACGGAAAGTGTGTGGTGGGTGATGAAACAGATTCACGACAGGGGCCTCCTCAAAAGAGGGTTTAAGTCAATGCCTTATTGTCCAAGATGTGAAACACCACTATCAAACTTTGAGCTCAATGAAGGTTATCAAGACAACGTTACTGACCCAAGTTTATACGTTAAGTTTAAACTTAAAGATGAAGACGCATATTTACTGGCATGGACAACAACCCCGTGGAGTTTGCCTGGAAACGCGGCTATTGCGGTGGATGCGACTGCAAAATATGTATACGTTGAATTAATGCCAGAAAATAACAGCAAAGAAATATTAATACTGGCTAAAGATAGACTATCCCTCCTGGAATCTCAAAAATACAAAGTTCTAAAAGAGTTAAAAGGCAGTGAGCTAACGGGTAAAAAATACCAGCCCTTATTTAATTATAAAAAATTTAAAAATAACAAGCTGTCTGAAAATATGTATAAAATTTGGTCAGCGGACTTCGTAAGCACTGAAGATGGTACAGGTGTTTTACATGTTGCGCCAGCGTTCGGAGAGGATGATTTAAATCTTGGCGAAGAACATGGTTTAGAGGTTATTAAAACAGTTGACTCCAGCGGGCGCATAACAGATGACTTTAGCCCGAACAATTTTGCCGGTAAATTCTTTCGTAAAGCAAATGAAGACATTATTGCGCATCTAAGTAAGGCTGGTAATGTATTTTTGGCAGAAAATATTCAACACACATATCCATTTTGCTATCGCTGCGACAGCCCTTTGCTTTACTATGCTGTTACTACGTGGTTCGTAGCAGTCTCAACTATCAGAGATAAATTAATTAAAACAGCCGAATCTATAAATTGGGTGCCAGCAAATATCAAAGAAGGTAGATTTGGCAAGTGGCTTGAGGGGGCAAAAGACTGGGCGATTAGCCGCAACCGTTACTGGGGCGCGCCGATGCCTGTTTGGGTAAATGAAAATGATGATAACGACTATATTGTTGTTGAGGGCATCAAGGATCTGAAAAAGCTTGCCGGCAACGACATAGACGTGGAAGATTTACACAGGCCTTATATAGATAATATTCAGTTTACTAAGGACGGAAAGACCTACAAAAGGGTAGAAGAAGTTATAGATTGTTGGTTTGAGAGTGGCAGCATGAGTGTTGCCCAGCATCATTATCCATTTGAGAATAAAGAAGAATTTAATAGATCTTTTCCGGCAGATTTTATTATTGAAGGATTAGACCAGACTCGATTATGGTTCTATGTTCAGCATGTAATCGCAACGATTCTATTTGATAAGCCGGCATATAAGAATGTTGTCGTTAACGGTATGATAATGGCAGCTGACGGGCAAAAATTAAGCAAGAGATTAAAAAATTACCCGCCCACAGAAGATGTATTTCACAATGAAGGTGCAGACGCGTGGCGTTTGTATTTGTTATCTAGTAGCCAAGCCACAGAAACAGCAGATTATATGAGATTTGATAGAGATGGCATGAAAGACGTTCAACGCAACGTGCTAATGAGATTATTAAATTCTTATAATTTCTTTGAAATGTATGCTCAAATTGATGAATGGAAACCAAATAATGTATTCAATGAACCAACCAGCAGTAATATTTTAGATAAATGGATTCTCTCGAGAGTGAATGAAGTTATAAGAATTACAACGAAATCAGCTGATGATTATAAAATTGCTCATGCAATTGACCCTGTAATTAGCTTAATAGACGATCTTTCTAATTGGTACATCAGGAGATCCCGAAGGCGTTTTTGGCGCGAGTCTGCTGTGGCTAATAGGAAAGATGGTGAAAAGTCTGAGCAAGATGAAGATAAGAACAACGCCTATGCAACGCTTTGGTATTCTCTAGTGACTATCTGTAAATTGTTGGCACCATGGGCTCCATTTTTCAGTGATTATCTATATAGAAAATTGGTAAAAAATAATAAAAATTTGCCGTCGTCGGTTCATTTATGTGATTGGCCGGAGGCTGGCAACGTAGATAAAAAGATTCTCGAGAGCATGAAGACAGCTCGGGGAATCATTAATGAAGGATTGGCTCAAAGGGCTGAGGCTGGAATAAAAGTAAGGCAGCCACTAGAGTCAGTAAATGTAGAGATAGATACAACAATGCCGAATGATCTACTAGTGATAATTATGGAAGAACTGAATTTAAAAAAATTGCCTAAAATCGTAAAAGGTAAAGGTAATAAAGTAGAATTAAATACAACAATAACTCAATCATTAAAACTTGAGGGCATAAGCAGAGATCTGATCCGACATATACAAAACTTAAGAAAAGAGTCTAAATTAAATGTTGATGATAGGATACTGCTCGCAGTATCAGGAAAGGATAAATTAATAGACCAGATCATTAAGGAATTTGGTGAAGTTATACAAAGGGAAACACTAGCTTTGGGTCTTAGCAAAGGCTCGAATTACGAATACAGTAAAAAAATCTTTATAGATAAAGAAGATATATCTATATCTTTGGAAATTGCTAAAGAACGAAATGGTTAGGAGAGCTACAAAAAGTATTTTCCTTGTTGACTGGGCCCTGATATTACCAGTCTTGTATTTAACAGGTATTGGTTTGGTAATCTTAGAGTCAATCGACCAAAGTTTGGCTACTGTGGAATTTAGTATGACGACACAATATATCGCCCTTGCAATAGGGTTTGTATTGTTCATTATGCTTTCGCGCACTGATGTGTCTACATGGAAACGATTAGCTCCATGGGTTTATTTACTCTCAATTATATTGCTCTTAGTAACTCCTATTGTTGGAGAAACGGCCTTTGGGTCTCAAAGGTGGATACAACTTGGTAGTTTTCAGATACAACCATCTGAAATAGCAAAATTAGGCTTAATAGCAATATTAGCATTGCTTTTTACTAAGAGAAAAAAGGAGGTTAATAAGCCGTGGACAATACTTTTATCCATAATTTACGTAGTAATTCCTACAATATTAGTTGCTTCCCAACCAGATTTAGGAACTGCGGTGATATATCTTATGCTTTGGTTTGCCTTAGTGAGCGCAAGTTATCTTAGAAAAAGCACGGTATTTTTGATTGCAATTGTAGTATTACTTACAATACCAATTACTCTTCCTTTTCTTGCCGAATATCAAAAAGACAGAATAAATATATTTCTTAACCCAGATGAAGATCCTAGAGGAAGGGGCTATAACACTATACAATCAAGCATTGCTGTAGGAAGTGGGGGCTTAACGGGTAAGGGCCTTGATGCTGGCAGTCAAAGCCAATTGAATTTTCTACCTTCCCAACACACGGATTTTATATTTGCGGTCATGTCAGAAAAACTTGGGTTTATAGGGGCCATATCAGTTATTATCGCGTTTTGTGTTTTAGCGGTTAGATTGTTTGCCATTGCTTGGTCGTCTCAATTTCAGTTTGGAGGGTACGTAGCCCTTGGGGTGGGCATTCTTTTGTCAACTCAGGCGATAGTCAATATCGGGATGAATCTGGGCGTAATTCCAATTACCGGTCTACCCTTACCATTTATAAGTTTTGGAGGATCTCATATAATTACTGAGCTTGCTCTAATTGGCATAGTTTTTAGCTCTAACAGGCCAGCCTCTTATAGATAAATTTTTTTTAATGTTGCCATTGGGCATATAATCTGTTAGAGTAATTTGGTTATTATTTCAAACATTAAGAGATTATGAAAAAAGCAGTAATTAGCGCAGGTGGTAAGCAGTATATGGTCGCCAGTGGTGATGTTATTGAAATTGAGCTTCAAAAGAGTGATAAAAAACTGGAATTCTTCCCATTGTTGGTTGTAGATGAGGAAGAAACTAGTGTTGGCAAGCCTTTTGTCGAAAAATCAACTGTTAAAGCCGAAGTCATAGGTGAGAGCAAGGGCGAAAAAGTTACCAGTATCAGGTTCAAGTCGAAAAAACGCGTTCATAAAACCAGAGGGCATAGGCAGAACTACAGCAAGATTAGAATTACGGCTATAGAGTAAAGTTTTCCACACCAACTCTGTAATTATCCACAGAAAACTTGGCTGAACAAAAAGTTTATGCTAACATCAAAGCGTATCCTCCAACGAAAATAAAAAATCGTTAGATCCACCACGAGAGATACAAACAAAAAATAATCCGCTTTGCGACGAAATGTCGTGCGGGTTGAGGTTAAAAACAAAACATGGTTAGACTGACAGGGTTAATTGCCCTGTTGTCCACTGTCTTAGGTATTGCTCTAAGAGCTATATCCATTATTTGGGTTACCTTAAAGCAAGTAGAGAATCGAGCAAAAAACGCTTGTAGGTTTTTTATTTCGCGTATGCGCACGCATACGCGTGTTTTTTATTTCGCACGCGTACGCGTGGGGTCAAACAGAGGAAAAATCAGGCAATTTCCAATTATCATCCACTGGCCAGCGGACCAATTTTCAAACAAAACGCAAATCCTAAATTCCCAATTCCCAATTCCCAATTCCCAATTGCTAGTTTCTAACTCATGGGATAAATGCCGGCAAATCGCCAGCACAATTGCCGCGTCTGCTGGCGAATTGCGGGCATTTATCCGAGCTAACCTAATTTACCGCTTGGGCGCACCAAAAGTGCGCCAGTTTGGCGTTCGCGGGGTCCACCAGAGGCAGGCCCGTCTCCACCTGTCTACTCCCGCTAAACTTATAGGGGTGCTCACCGTATTCTTGGTGAGCACCCTTGCAGGATTTATTATTCAGTTTACGGATCAAACGCCAAAACCGGCATATGCTGCCATCAACGAACAGCTCAACTTTCAAGCACGCCTCTACAATGCCAGTGGGGGGATAGCGAGCGATGGCAACTATAACCTGCAATTTCACATTTATAGCGGCGGTGATGGGGACCCGGATACGGCGGATGAAACGCTGGAGTGGACAGGGAGTTATCTCAAAGGTAACACTGACGGAGTAGATGTAGCTAACGGCTACTTTAATGTACAGCTTGGCGATTCTGTTTCTCAGGTGAATACTATGGCTGACGTTGACTGGGATAATAGCACTTTGTGGCTCTCGATAAATATTGGCGATACATCATCGACTGGCACGACAACATGTGATACTGAGTCGGAGTTTGATTCAAACTGTGGTGGAGACGGGGAAATGGATCCATTCCTGCGTCTTACATCTGTACCATATGCGTTCAACTCCAAATATCTTGGCGGAAGAAGCTCAAGCCAGTTCGCGCAGCTTGACCCAAGTTCTCAGCAAACAGGCAGTATAGATATATCTGGCACGGTAAACGCTGCGGCGCTAAACCGTACCGGAGGAAATCTTACTCTTCAAACCACTACGTCAGGAAATATAGTAATCAATGGCGCTGGAACTTTAGATGTTCAGGACGCGGCGACTTTTGCAAGCACGATTGGAGTTACAGGTACAGCAACATTCAACGGGGATGTCGATCTAGTATTGGCCGACACTGAAAACTTATCTGTTTCAAACACTGTCACCGGAACCAATGGTGTTGATCTCGTCTCGACGGTATTAACCAACAACACCACTTCTGGAACTCAGAGGATAGCAGTATTGCAAAACGCAGCAGGTAGCGGTACGACGGAAGCATTATTGGTTTTGGATAATGCGGATGCAGATACAGCAGTAACCACTGGTTTGCAGGTAACAAGTGCTGCTGGGACGATAGGTACAGCAATAGATATATCTGATACTGAAATTGGAACAGGAATAAGCCTGGTCAAGTCCAAACACCGTTACTTGATACTGCCTCAGCCGTTGCTCTGAACATTGGTACCACTAATGCAACCTCCATCAACCTAAATGAAAACACTACCATTGCTGCTGACAAAACATTGTCGCTAAGTAGTAGCTCAGGAAATGCAAGTCTTCTCAATGTCGGCGGGCTGAATTCGACGTCGTTCAATATCGATACAAGTTCAGGAACTGGAGCTCTACGTGTCTCGATTGGTGGAAATGGGAGCTGTACGATTGGTCGTTTGTGTGTGCAGCAGGGGCTTACAGGTACTGGTGCCGGGCCATTCACAAACGTATACAACCTGAGCACAATTAGCAAAACAGAGGCAGCCACGATATATGGCCAGCAAATACGGGTGAACGACACAAGTTCATCAATTGCGCACACAATTTATGGCTTGTATGTAGATAATTCAACAGGCACAACCAATGCGTCGGCGACCATTAACAGCATTTTTGCAAACGTAGATAGTGCAAATGCGGGCAATCTGCTACAACTTCAAAGCGACTCAGCAAATGTATTTACGGTGTCTAATACAGGAGCGACAACAATACAAAATGGGTCATTGACTGTTGGCGACAGCGACTCAGCAGGCACGATCGTCCTATCAGACGGAAGTTCAAATACGGGCACAATTCAGTTAGCTGCCCTCGGATCAAATGAAGTTTATATATTCCCAGACTCAGATGGAAGCGATACAGTCTGTCTGTTAGATCTCAACAACTGTGCAACGGGCGGAACAGTCACTCTGCAAAACGCATATGGCAATGGAAATAACATTACTACCACAGAGGCAGACGGGGACATTGAATTTGACCTTGCCGACACTACTACGGATCAAGATTTTGTTGTGGACATTCAAGGTACGGGGAACACAATACAGTTTCAAGATGGCGGAACCGCGTTTGCAACGTTTAGTGATGGCGGCAAAGCACTATTTAAACCAACATCAGATGCCACGGATGTATTTAGAATCCAGAACACAGCTGGTACAAGTACGGTATTTAATGTCGATACAACAAATACGCGCATAACAGTGAACGGTGCATCAGGAGATCTTGCTAACAGAGATTTGGAAGTGGTTGATGCTCAAGTAACAACTAGGCTAAGAGTTGGGACAGGTAGTAATTATGTTGATTTTCAAGCCAACGGTGGCCAAATATATTACGGCACGGCAAGGCCAACACAAACAGTTACACTAATACCGGAATTTCCCGGAGCATCGCTTTGGGGTGATGGCACATACAACTCTGGAACTATGACCTCAGACTTTTGTTCGAACGAAACTGGGTTGTCCGTAAACACAAGTATATGTGGCTCTGGTCATGAACATAATTACTATGCATGGACAGCTACAGATTCAGGCCAGGCACAAGACTACGATATCTATGTAAGATACCAATTGCCAAAAGACTTTGGTGGATTCTCTGCAAGCGACACGATTAAATTGTTTGGATGGGTTACAAGTACAACGTCCAACTATGACAAAGTGGAGTTATCACTTTACGATGATGGGGGCAACCAATGTGGCAGCACTACCACAATAAATAGCTCTAACACTATCTGGGAAAATACAGCGATGACCGGTGATGAAACTGCATGTACAGGTATAGATGCTGACGATGCTGGCGATACAATCACGTTTAAGATAAAGGTTTACGCAAGGAACGGTGGTTATGCTAGGGTCGGCGAGTTGTCATTTAGTTACTACGCGAAGTTCTAGGGGATGATATGAAATACACGATAAGACTAAAAAAATACAGAGCAAACAGAAAAATTAGAACTGGATTTATCTGGAGATACTTAAGATTAGCCTTGAAATATTACAAGCTAGCTATCTTAGGTATTGTCGTCCTTGTCATATCAATATTGGGTGGAAAATACTTATACCAACAAAAAGTCGAAAACAGGTATATCTTTAAAAATAACGCAGGCAATTTGCTTGAAGAATCTAACGAAAAACTTGCTAAAGCTATTACATATAATGGTCAAACCAATTCTTACACTTTGGGTGAAAATAAAAAGCCAGACACCAGCAACTTGCCGGAAGATGTCCCACAAAGCGTGAAAGACGAATTAACGAAGACAGATAGCAAACTTCCATTCCAAATAGACATATCCAGAGACTTCAAGAACGGGTTTAGCGTTACAGACAAGGACATGAATTTAAGCGTAAAAATGTTGCCATTATTTGATGCTTACAAAGCCAGAAAGGATGACGTAGGCTACATAACCTTTCCGCTTAAAAAGATGGATGGGGCCCAGCTGGTACATACCGTAACCAGCACTGGGCTTAAAGAAGACATTGTTCTGTATAAACCTGCCCAAAAAGCTGAATTTAAATACAAACTGGAGTTGCCGGATTATTTGGAAGCCAGAGTTGAAGAAAACGGCTCTATCGGCATATATTCCGCGGATCCGGCTTTGTTTGGAGATATAAGCTATGGTCAAGATGCCGATAGAGAGAAAATACAAAAAGCCCGCGAAAACAATAAAAAAACGAATTTAGTATTTACTATCCCGGCGCCGGTAATTTATGAGCAAAACGGACGCGGCGGACGGCAAGTCGTGGAAGTTTCTGATGTGCAATATGCATTGGCTGGGGATGAATTGACAATTGTGGGCAATGGTATGGACAAACTACATTTTCCGATCTCTATCGACCCAACTATAGTAGTTACTTCAACAAATGATTTTTACAAATTGAATAATGAATATGCTGCCAATACAGCAACAAATGGAGAAATAAAACGATCATCTATGAACGGAGCTGAACTATGGGATACACAGTATGAAGTAACGAGTGATTTAGCTCAAAATAGGCAAAATTCTTGCGGTTTAGTGTATAACAATTATTTTTATGTTCTTGGGGGGGATAATCGAATAGACATTGAATATATTGAAATTGCGAGTGACGGCAGTCTTACTGGTAATTGGACAACAAATGCCAATGATCTGCCCTACACAACTGAAGCATTAGATATTGCATGTGCTGAATATAATGGTTATTTATATGTAATAGGAGGTTATGACAACGGCAGCTCGAAATTTAAAGAAACTTATAACGCAAAAGTTAACAGTGATGGCAGTTTATCCTCCTGGACAGATACAGGGTACAATTTAACCTACGACAGGCAAAGCGCAACAGCACGTACATACAAAGGATATTTATATATTGTAGCTGGCCGATCTACGTGTATAGGCAGCAAAACGGTTGAATATGCAAAACTCAATAGCGACGGGACAACGGGAGCCTGGCAAACCACAACGACTATGGTTTATCAAAGACTTAACTCTGGTGTAGTTATATACGATGGATACATTTTTGCAACTGGAGGGTGGTATTACGCTTCTGCATGTACCGGTGCAACTATGAGCGGCACAAGCGAATCAGCAAAGATAAAAAGTGATGGGTCGCTGGAAAGCTGGAACACAATAAACTCAATGAACAATACTAGAAGAGGGCATGGTGCAGTAGCAATGGATGGTTATTTATACTCAATACTAGGCGATAGAAATGTAGGGCTATTAGATGATTATGAATACGCACCAATTTTACCCGGAGGAAAAATTGGAACTTGGACTACTGTGGACAATAATTGGTCTGGCCACTCCATATCAGCACAAGCTTATAGAAACGGATATGTATATATGGCAGGCGCGTGGACCAGCGCGACAAGATATAAAGAAGAAAGTTACTTCAAACTAAAATCTCACGGCGCGGTTGGTGCATACTCTAACACAACTCTGTCCAGCGCAAGAAAAGATTCCGCTACAGTTACGTACAAAGATTGTGTTTACATAATTGGCGGCATTAATTCTTCGGGAAGCAGAACCCAGAATATTTATTACGCTACGCTAAACGACAACGGCTCATTTGGAACTTGGACAGATTCTTCCACCAACTTGAGCAACATGACAAGCGCACCCACAAACGGCCTTTCTGGTATGGCGGTGGCTGTATTTAACGACAGGCTGTACATAGTTGGTGGGACACATAATGATGGTTCCCCGGCGGCAAGGACGGTAGTAGAGTCTATCAGGGTGCAGGATGAGCAGTGTGGTTTCACGGGAAGTTGGTCTAGCAACACGGCACTGCCGTCTGCGCGGACGGAACATGGTGCCGTGGTTCATGGAGACAGAATTATAGTAGTAGGAGGGAGTGACGGAACCAATCCCCAGAGCACGGTGTACTATAGCGATGCCTTGAGTAAAGACGAGACCAGTGGAACGTTTACAAATTGGAACACCGCTACAAACGTGGCTTTAAACACCGCTAGAGACAATCACACGGTGGTATATGGTAACGGATATGTATATGCGATTGGGGGTCATGATGGTACTAACAGGTTGGCGTCCGTTGAAGTGGCAAGTGCCAGCAACATAATAACTAATAATGCATCAGGAGATTGGGCCTCAACCACGGCGTTGCCGGTATCTAGATCTCACCATGGTAGCGTTATAGAAGATGGAGTTATATATGCTTCGGGAGGTAAAAAAGATTCCGGTGGCACGCGCAGCACGGATTTGCTGTTTGCTCAAATAAAAAGCGACGGCACAATTGGCGATTGGGTTACAGATACCAATGGAGGAGCTGTGTCCTTTACTACCGCGAGAGACGCACATGCGATGGCATCACATAATAGCAGGATATATATAATGGGCGGAGATGATGGCACATCGGCTATAAATGACATAAGGTATAGTGCTTTACTTAATTCTACACAAGGTACTAATAACGCATGGAGTTCGACTACGAGCTTAGGCGCGGGAAACGAGTTGGTACGTTATTGCTCCGTAACATACACCGGAACTTCATCTACATATTTATATGTAATAGGTGGGAGGCGGACAGATACCGGTAGCAGATTGACTGAGGTTAGAAAAAATACCTTCAACTCTGATGGCACAATAGGTACTTGGGTTACATCTCCGGATTCGGGGAATCTGGATGTTTTGTCTACCGCGCTAAGTGACCATTCCTGTGCTGTATATGGCAACTACGTTTATGTTTTAGGAGGGAATGATGCTACTTCAAGAGTATCTTCCGTTAGTTATGCAACACTGACAGCGTCTAATGGTAATCTGGATAACTGGACTAGCGCGGACGGGATAGATACGAACGATGATGGAGATGCCACCGACAATGATGATAAGCGCGATAAGTTGGGAGTCGTGGCATACAACGGATACATGTATGTAATTGGGGGCGAAACCGAAACGTCGGGCAGTTCAATAGCAACTGTCAACTATATCGATATAAACACTGATGGTACACTGGGCGATACAGGTAATAATGATTGGGCAGCAACTTCGAGCCTTGGCACAGCTCGGCGCGACCACGCGGTTGCATTTGGCAACGGATATCTGTATGCTCTGGGCGGCTATTCCAACACATACAGCCTAAAGATTAGAACAGTAGAATACGCTCAGTTTAATAGCAATGGAACTTTGTCCAGCTGGGCATTTACCAATGATATCCCAGAGCAGATATCTAATGCAGAGGCTGTGTTTAATAATGGATACTTGTATCTGGTAGGTGGATCATATCAGGGAGGAACCACTTTAATCAACGAAGTAATATCGGCCCCGATTTATCAAAACGGCATGATTGGCAAGTGGAACATGGAAGATACAAACGTAATTAGTAATGCAAGAGAAAACCATACGGTAGTAACTAACAATAGCTATCTTTACATAATAGGCGGCTGGGATACCTCAACAAACTATTATTCAGACGTGCAATATGCACAGCTAGTAACGTCGCCAAGGACAGCGGCGTTTAGTAAAACAGTTTATTATACTGAATCAGACGCGACAGACGATAACCAGTACGTGAAATTCGTAGATGAGATGTATAACGGTACGGATTTGGCAAACGAAACGCTCACAATTTCATACGACACGTCATGTAATGCGACACTTGATTATGGCAGTTTGACAAATTTTAGCACCCCAAGTGCGGGCACAGCCAACTCGATAAATACCACCGGCAAGTCTTTGTATTTATTCTATAGCTTAGACTATTCAAATGGTGCAGCCTTTCCTCTTAGCAGTACGGTTTTTACGGATATTAGCATCAACTATTACTTAAAGACAGAAACAGCCGTGTTCATGCGTCATGGTAAATGGTTTGCGGGTGATAAAACTAAAAGGTTGATTCCAGACAACGCCGAACAGCCGTTTGACACCAGCCCGGATAATTCGGCGTATACATGTACAACATAGGACGTAAAATAAAGATGAAAAATTCGCAAAACAGACACTGGCAAAAAAGAAAAGCGACAAAACTGAGCGGTTTCACGGTGGTAACAGGACTGTGCTTACTAGTTGCTATATTTACAATACAAATAGTCAGTGCTGTGGGAATTTCCACTGGCTATAAGACGAATGAAGAAATTGAACAGGGGATGATCGTAAGTTTATCGAGCGATTTGGAAAATAGCGTTGTAAAAAGCACATTGGCAAATGAGTCTAGAATAGCAGGAGTAGCAGTTAGTTCAACCAGCGGTGCGATTTCGTTGTCATCTCCAACATCCGACATACAAGTCTCTTCGGACGGGAGCGTAAAAGTGTATGTTTCTGATTTAGGAGGGGAGATAAAAAAAGGTGACTATATAGGGCTGTCGAACCTAAGGGGTATTGGCGTAAAAGCAAGTTCATCGAACCAGTATGTGCTAGGCACGGCGCTGGAAGATGTAGATTTCAGTTCCAATTATCTGGGTTCCACAAATGTTGTTGGTGCAAGTGAGGAAAATATTGAAAGTAAAATTGCTCTAACGAGTGTGATGCTTGAGATCAAAGACAACCCTGTTGGCAACGAGAAGGCGAAGCCATTTTTGGTTGTTGCCGGGGAGAGCATAGCAGGCAAGCCGGTTTCGTTTCCTCAAGTCATAGTCTCTGCCTTGATAATAGTAGTTGTGTTTGTGATTGCCGGCGCGTTACTTTTTGCGGCTATTAAAGGTTCGTTTATATCTATCGGGCGTAACCCTCTAGCAGTAAAATCAATACACGGGAGTTTACTAAGAGTTTCTGTAACATCTGGTTTGATTATATTAATTGGCATCGGTATTGCCTACGCCATACTCCTTGTCTAAGTTTACCTAACTCATAAAATAAACTTTTTAAGTAGAGCTGCAAGGAGCCTCCTTGCAGAAACAGGGTTGCCTATCTGTTCTTGCAAGGAGCCTCCTTGCAATTTGAGATTTTATGTTATAGTAGCTTTATGCCAGCAAGAAACATAGAAAAAATATACGCTAGCGAAGTTTATTATCATTTGTATAACAGGGGTGTAGAAAAACGTGATATTTTTATGGATGATGAAGACTATAGAGTCTTTCTGAATTTGCTCAAAAGATATTTGGGGGTTGAAAAATTCATAGATAAATTCGGCAGAGAGTATCCAAATTATCACGAGAGAATAGATTTAATATCATATTCTCTGATGCCTAATCACTACCATCTTCTTTTGTGGGTAAATGACGATATGGCGATGACAGACTTGTTAAGATCACTGGCAACTGCTTATAGCATGTATTTTAACAAAAAATATAAAAGGGTAGGTAAATTGTTTCAGGATAGATTTAAAGCATCGATGATAAGAAGCGAAGAATATTTATGGCATATCACAAGATATATACATCTTAATTCGGAAGATATTGGCAAGAAATTTAATGAATATAAATACTCTAGTTACAAATACTATGAAGGCAAGGCGCAGGCAGAGTGGGTGAAGCCAGGTGTAATTATCGATATGTTTAAGGAAGCGAACCAAGATTATAAAAAATTCCATGAAGATTACATAGATTATAGGAATTCGCTAAAATTTATTGATCTGACAGAATAGGGTAAAACTTTCATCCAACTTAAGCTAGCGAATATCTCATAAGGAAAAGCTTTAACATTTTGCAAGGAGGCTCCTTGCAAAATGTTAATGTTTAAGGATAGTAAAGTATAGATCTATTGTTGCTGTTTAGTTGGTGGTTGCAGTCACTGGGTTACTGTGGATAAAGTGTGAATAATCTGGGGGCGAATTGTGATAAAACCCTTGTGTTTATAGATAGGCTACCTCTATAATGTAACCAGTCCATTCAAAAGACGAAAACAAAAAACAAAAAATGGACAGTCAAAACACAAATCCACCAGAGGGAGGGTTAGAATCCTCCCAGTTTGAAAATGAGGAAACCCAACCCCAAGTTGGTGATGTTTTTAATTCCCAAAGTGGTGAAAGCCTGGAAACTCCCGACGAATCGACATCTTTAGTAAACAAAGCAAAAGAAACAAAATTTGCTGAATACGTCATTCCTGACAAAATGAGCCGTTTAAAGTTCGCGTTATACAGTTTGCCAATGGTTCTGGTAGCAATAGGCTTAATAATTTTCATCATAGTAAAAATAAATTCACCGCAAGAAATTCAAAGCAATAAACTTATCGAAACCAAAGAGCAAGATATCAATATACAACAATTCCAGGAAGCAACTTCGGATAGTTTCGTAAGCGCGAAGGACCAAAAAGTAACGATAAACGGCGAATTGTTGGTAAATGGAGCATTAGTTATCCCAAGTGCTCAAGAGCCCGCAAATCCTATAACGGGGCAAATATATTTTGATCAATCTTCAAGTGAATTGAGATATTACGACGGAAGAACGTTTATAAGTTTAGCTAACAATTCAGCACAGATTTGCTATATCGGGGCAGATTGCGGATTTTTGAAAACCGAAGACATAAATGTTGGTAGCTTAACATTGCCGCAAGACCTAGCCGTTTCAGCTTCTCCCACATTCGCTGCATTAAACCTTACTAGCGGGCTAGCCGTAAACAGCGGAGGAACCGGTCAATCTAGCTTCACAAACAATGCAGTTTTATTGGGAAATGGATCTAGCGCGATTAAAGTTTCAAATACTCCATCTGCCGGACAAGTTTTTGTTGGTAACGCAAGCGGCGTACCTACTTTTGTTTCAATATCCGGCGATTTAACACTTAACGCATCGGGAATTGCCAACTTGTCTACAAATAGCGTAGGTTCAAACGAACTACAATCCAGTGGGGTCTCTAGCGGATCTTACGGAGACGCTAATAATATACCAGTTGTTACGGTAGACGTTGATGGAAGAATTACGTCAATTTCTACGGTGGCGGCCGTAGGTGGTGGTGGAGCACCAACCGACTCGCAATACTTGACTCTCGCGAACGACGCCAGTCTATCTGATGAAAGAGTGCTAGTGGCCGGTAATGGTTTAGCGGTTACGGATGGCGGAGCTAATGGCAATGCTACGTTATATGTAAATGTAGATGGATCTACCATTGCGATTACCGCGGACACACTTGGGGTGCCAACCGGCGGGATTACATCTACTCAGATATTTGATGGTACAATTACTGGCACAGATATTTCGGATGGCTCGGTAGCAAACACCGACCTTGCCAACAGCTCTCTTACAGTTTCTGCTGGCACAGGCTTAACCGGAGGCGGGAGTGTTTCGCTAGGCGGAAGCGTGTCATTGCAAGCTTCTCTTGGTACGGACATAGACACGTTGGAAATTACAAACGGCACCATCCTATTTGCTGATCTTAGTCAAAACGGCTGTAACAATAACGAGATCATCAAATGGAATGGTAGCGCTTGGGCTTGCAACACGGACGAACTTGGTACTGGTGATGGCGGTATAACCACGTTAAACGGTCAGACAGGTTTAACCCAAACATTTGCTAATGACACAAATGTGACAGTCTCCTCCTCTGGAGACGTACACACTCTAGGCTGGAGCGGACAACTATCCGTTGCTAGAGGTGGTACCAGTGCCAGTACCGCTCAAGGTGCCATCAATGCTATATCTGGTTTAACTACCAATGGTGATTTGCTCTACCATAATGGCACCAACTCAACCAGATTAGCTAGGGGATCTAATGGAGACTGCTTAACCTCCAATGCCACTACAATTCTATGGGGTAGTTGTGCTGGTAGTGGAACAACCTTTTTCTCACTTGCTGGTACAAGTGGCACACCACAATCCATCAATGGCGGAGATACCGTTACTATTGCCGCTGGCAGCAACATTTCAACCACTGCTGGAGCGACTGACACAGTAACCATAGATGTTGTTAGCAATCCCACTTTTTCTGGACTAGTCACCGCAAGCAATGGTCTCACGGTTTCAAGCTCTGGCGCGTCAATAACCGGTGGTCTAAATAATAACTCGGGAGGAATCACTAATGCTGGAGCAGTAAGTGGCGCAACCACCATAACGGCATCCGGCAACATCAACACTACCGCTGGTGTATTTCAGCTTAATGGATCGGATATAAATACGGCTGGAACGCTTACAAATGTCGCGTATGAAAATCAGGCGAATGTATTTACCCAATCTAATTCTTTTCAAGCGAATCTGATAAATACGGAAGGCGGGTATTTTGCCACTCAGAGAATTTCTACGGACATTTCTGCTACCGGGACATTGAATAATTTAGATTTTGGTACGGGCTCGCTGGTTAGGTTTAGCGGTGCCAGCACGCAAACCGTAACTGGCTTAGCCAATGGAGCCGATGGAAGAATACTGACGATTATCAATGCTGCGTCTCAAGCCATGAATATCAATAACGAAGACAGCGGATCTACAGCAGGGAATCGAATTATAACCGGCACAGGAGGAAATATCTCGGTAGCTAGCGGGTCTTCGCTAACATTAATATATGACTCATCGGCATCAAGGTGGCGCGTAATAGGAGATGTTGCCGGTGGAGCGGGCTCTGGGGCGAATCAATCTTTGTCTAATTTAAGTGGAGTTAATCTAAATACCGCACTGAATGTGACCTCAGGCAACTTGGAACTGAAAACCACAACGTCTGGAGACATTTCATTAACTCCAGCGTCATCTACTGGTTTGGTTAATGTATTAAACGGCAGCTTAAAGGTTGGCGACGGGATCCCGGATGTTTCGCTTAATGGTGAAGATTTTTACATAGAGGGGACATTGGAAGTAGATGGTGCATCTCGTTTTGATGGAAATATCTCCCTCGGTGCTAATACTTTGCAAGGTACAACCGCATTAATCGACTTTACCAACTTTGATGTTGATGCCAGTGGCAATATGACTGTAGCTGGCAATACCAACCTAAACGGTAATTCAATATTAGGAAATGCAATTACGGACAACCTTACATTCACAGGAGCAATTCAAGGAGCAAACGGCTTAATCTTTGATGGTGCTACGGACAATACCAACGAAATTACGTTAGCAATTACCGACCCTGGAGCAGACTATACAATTACTCTACCAGCTGAAACCGGCACCATCTGTACCACTGGTAGTGTCTGTAGCGGCTACCAAGCATCAGGCA
>QWHN01000009.1 GCA_021404905.1 Candidatus Saccharibacteria bacterium CPR2
ATTTGTTGACTATTGGTTTGCGCCGGAAACCCAAATAGAACTTTTGGCCCTCATCCTTGAAATAGAGAAAATAACTGATCCGGCAATTAAGGCTTTCTTTGAGTTGGTATTTTCGGCTATTGTCATTACAAAATCTGGTGGAGTTTCATTAGCATTTGATCTAGGCCATACCCGTCCTCATCGAGCTAAAGTTGTCATAAACAAAGCTGGTAAAGTTATATTAGGTGATCATTTAGCCGATGACCCATCCCATCAAATTAAAATTTTAACAAAAACCTTACGTTCACCCTTAAAAGAGTTTGAAAAAAGATTTCAACAGAATTTAAAGAGTTTATTAAAACCTGAGTTGGGCAAAATTCAGCCAAATTTGAAGCCTGGGAGCGCTCAACATTTAGACTTAAAAGATGATTCTATAGATTTAATCGTTACTTCTCCACCTTATGCCTCAAATGCAATTGATTACATGCGAGCGCATAAATTTTCTCTGGTGTGGCTTGGGTATTCTGTCCCTGATCTTGGTCAGAGAAGAACAAAGTATATCGGTGGTGAAGTATTGACAGGTGTAGATTTTGAGCCGATACCTGATTATACAACGAATGTAGTTACAGAAATTTCTCGATTGGATGAAAAAAAGGGACGTGTTTTGCATCGCTATTACTCGGAAATGACCCGAACTTTGCGAGAAATGTTTCGAGTATTGAAACCCGGTAAATCTGCTATAGTTGTAGTAGGCAGTTCTATTATGCGTGGCAGAGATACCGAAACTCAAACCTGTTTGGCTGATATAGGGCGTTCAATAGGTTTTGAGGTTCCTAAAATGGGTGTACGTAACCTGGATCGTGATCGTCGAATGATGCCAGCCGCTTCTAAACCTGATCTGAACTCTCAAATTCAGCAGCGAATGCACGAAGAATACATTATTGGTTTCTACAAACCCAAAGCTTGAACTTGTTATGTCATAAGGAAAGCCAATGAGCATTGCAGAGCTTCGACAAAAGTATCATGAGTACATTTGCCAGGAAATTATCAGGATAAAACAGGACAAAAAAGGCGCCATAGAGTACCCCAATTTTGCGGATGGCAGCAATAGATCGAGCAGGGAGATTTCTTGGGGCATCGTCAGAAGTTTAGCCTGCTCGATAAGTTATGATAACATCCACGAGCAAACTGCCGGAGATCGGTTTGAAGTTGCTACCAAGAACTTTCTTGAGCAGGCATTTATCCTCTTGCAACATTTGCGCCCTGGCAATTGGTATTACTCCACTGTACAAACTGCGATTTCACGGTTTAGACAATATGAGCACTTGTCCTATGTGCAGAGGGTAGTTAAAAAAGATAAAACCCTCTCGGCTGCATTGGGAGGAAATTATATTGTCACCCCCGATATTGTCATTGGCCGATGGCCTGTTTCAGATGAAGAGATTAATCGCGAGGCCAAATTATTGGAGCAGGAAGACTCTATCGCTGCGCTAACGCCGCTACGGGAAGCTAATTATGATACCCACTACCCTATTTTGCATGCCAGTATCTCCTGTAAATGGACGATCCGCAGTGATCGGTCGCAAAACACTCGCACCGAAGCCTTAAATCTGATTCGAAATCGGAAAGGACATCTACCTCATAT
>QWHN01000004.1 GCA_021404905.1 Candidatus Saccharibacteria bacterium CPR2
ACTCCCTTCGTATTAGTTGATTGTTGTAACCAACAGATTACGTGGAAGCCCAGTGGCTCATCAAGGATTAGATTTTCGCGTTTTGAGTGTTAATTCAGGGAGTAAAGTTTGCAAAAAACTAATAAGTATAGTATAATATCCCTGTTATATAATTTGCACTGTGGATGTTAGTACTATAGTCTGTTAAATGGGCAGTAGCTTAAGAGGAATGCCTTTATGAAAATACATGTAACCCACTCTGTGGGCAGAGGACCAACAAAGCTGAGCGCTTTTGATGACGCTTTATTATCTGCTGGTGTTGCAAATTATAATTTAATTAGGCTAAGTTCTGTCATTCCCCCAAAATCAAAAATAATTGAGCATAGAGGTGTTATTAATGAAAATTTTGGCAAGTGGGGCGATAAACTCTATGTAGTTATGGCCGATCAACGCGTGGATATACCAAATGAAGAAGCATGGGCTGGTATTGGTTGGGTCCAAGATGGAAAGACTGGGAAGGGCCTCTTTGTGGAGCATGAAGGACATAGCAAGAATACTGTAGAAAGAGATATACGCGATAGTTTAAACAAACTAGTCGAAGGCAGAAAAGATGTTAAATTTGGCGAAATAAACATGATTCTTTCCGGTGCTACCTGTAATAGCGAACCAGTTTGCGCACTAGCTATAGCAGTTTATGAATCTAGTGGCTGGACAAATTAACCTAACTTATGCATTAGGAGAACTATTATGACAGAATCAATACATCAATTTACGAGCAATAACCCCGAATTTTTAGTTGATGAAGTTGGGGAAACCATTGAAGAAGAAAGTATTGGCAGAATAAGGCGTATTGGCAGAGCAGCGGTAGATTTATATGAAAGAGCAAAATATAGATTTGAGTATTCAACAGTAGCATTTAATAACGACCCCGTACACTATACGAAACGTGCAATCGAAGGCGCAGTATTATTTACACAAATAACACCTTTGAATGAAGCCTTAAGATTCAGTGCAGGTGGAGCTGCAATTGCTGCTGGTGCTGATCCTGTGGTAACCGCAGGTGTTTATGGCGCATCCACAGCGCTAATAGAAGGTTCTGCTGCTTTAGCGACGGCAAGCTGGTTAGATACCGAGAATAGCGACAAGGCAATTAGATGGTTTAATGATAAGTTAGAAAAGCGTGGAATCTCAGCTGATACTAAATTTAGCGCACTGACAAAAACGTGTATTGCCATGATAGGGGGGACAGCAATCGTCCAGGCAGTAAAACATAGAGAAGATCCGGAACGTACAAAGAACGAAAATCGTCGATATGGATTAAAATCAGCCGCAGGTTTAGCTGGCATGACGGCAGTTCAAGGCTACTTAGTTGCAAAGGGCATTGATGCTCCTGATCCCCTAACCATTGGCGGCGCATTATTAGCCGTTGGCGGAACTGTAGGTATTTATAAATGGGGACGCAGAAAAATTGCACGCGAACAGGATACGCAAATTACATCTTAGCCCTATGTTAAGGCTTACAAACTTATTATTCACAAAGAATTAACAATAATTTATTCCCATGAAGAAAATAGTAGATATTTCCGAAACTAACGAGACTATTCATGATGCAGATGTTCTTTCTATAGAAATGAAACAAGATATTTTTTTAGAGCCAGAGATAGTCGACAAATCATTAGAGTTTTATAGAAACTTAAACACTGGCGCTGAATGTGATAGCCCTCAATTTCAAGGTTTATCAGATGATGAATTTATTTCATCTTTGCAAAACCCATATGTAATAAAAGAAGTAATCGGTTTATCATCCGAAGATGAAGTTGTATTACCTATATTTATACCAATTACCTATAGTCTATGGCACAGTCCAACCTTTTACAGGGAAAAGTCTGGCAACGATGAAAAAAATATCTTTTATTACAACGTGATTCCTGAGTTAACTAGAGTTCTTAGTGATGCTCGCTATAAGCAACACACTATGATAATTAATGAGCTGGCAAAAGATAAGGCTGTATTGGTTTTTGACTTTCGGGAAGATCATGAGCTAGAGGGTATATCCATCATTGAGGACACATTGGAAAATGCTAGAGTTCAATATGAACATATAAAGCTTGGAGCTGAAAATGAAGATCAGAATCAAGCATACCAGACCCACTACTTATTGAGCCTAAATAGGACGCAACAAGCATTGCCGCTTAAAGTAGAAAAAGCTAGTACAATGCTAAATTATGACGTGTACAGATTATTTATTGAAGGGAACAGTGTTTTTGCAAATTTAAATGCATCAGCTGAACAGATAATTGAAGGTCAGGAATTAATAGACTTGTGGGAAATATATGACAGAATTTTTAGTACTGTGTCATTAACTTCTCCTATAAGACAAGGTCTTAGCAAAGAAGAATTTGACGAATTTATGAGAGATCCTAGTACTACAAAGATTGTAAGAAGGTCTGACGGTAAAATTGCAGCTTTAGGCTTTTTCGTTGAGCATCCTAGTCAATGCAAGTGGTTGAACACAGAATATTATAGAAATTTGTTAGGGGATAATGCTTTGCAGCATAGATTCTTATATTTTCCAGGTATTTTAACTAACGATAATTCCAGAGGCCTGCGTTATAGCCAAGATATAATCGATACTGTCGGTGCAATTTATGCTGTGAAGGGGGTTAACCCTTATGTTGCATTTGAGTGTTGCGACATGAATGCTAGATTTCTGCCGGAGTTAATCAGTAATTCTATTAATGCAACTAATTTATACAATAGTGGTAAGAGTCAAAAAATTGCTGCTCAAAAATATTTTGCGGTTCACTTAAAATCGAAATAATTTTGTTTTTACGTTTTTTTTGAAATAGTGTATTTTTTTAAAAAAATAGAGGGATGATAAGTTAATTTTGAGCATCTGAGACCAGGAATTCCCAGGTCTTGCTCAAAGTTTATTTTTTTAGCGCCCAAGTCTAAAGCTAATCCCGCAACTTGTCTGTTTAGATAATGAAAAATTCCTTTATAAAGTATATTTGCTTTTTCAAAGTGTAGCAGCGCAAAATCCTTATCGCATTTTTCAACGATTGCAAATGCTGCTACATTTTCTTTTACTATGATTTTAATTATGTACAAATTTGATAGGTTGTTTCGTGATTTGATAATACGTAATAATGCCCTTTTTTCAATGAACGATTCATTCTCCGATAGATTTCTTGAGAGCATCCATTGTTCAAATACTGATATCATACTGTCTATATCTGCTTGTGATAGATGTGTCATATTTTTTCTTTCTACTAATATATGTGGGCTATATATTCTACAAAAACGATTCACCGAACTTCTCTTACCTCTAAACTCGTTTGCTCTTAATTCCACTAGAGGCCATGCTGGAACTATGTAATCATGATTGTCTCTGTCTTCTTGGATCTTAACAAAATCTAAATCTTTTATTTGCTTTATGGTCTCTTCGGGAATAAGTCTAATTTTGTTACCCACTGTTTTTAGTTCAGAAGACTTTAAGCAAATCTTTATAGTTTCTTCGATCTTATTCATGCCAATTAAAGTTAGTATTTCATCATTACTATTTTCATAATCCGTAAGTTTTATTATTAGATTGTCGTGCAATAAAGATAGTTTAGTAGAGTCATAAACATTCCACGCCCATAAGCTTGAAAAATTGTGATCAGAATATGGTGGAAATAACTTGGTAATATTTTCAATCTCTTTCCTGTCGGATAAAGTGAGTTTAGAAAATTTTGGAAATTTTGCAATCATAACAACTTTTAAGCAATTACATTTATAATATTATTGAACGTACAAAATCTAAATGATTAAATCACAATGATTCTACTCGCACTATCTTATGTCCCAACGCTTATACTTCTAGTGATTTTAGCAGTATTTATATTGCAGAAGAACAGCAAAGATAGAAAAAATCGTATATTCGCACTAATTTTGTTATTTGTAGCTTTATGGCTTGTGTCTCTATATATTGCTGATTCATCTAGTAATTTAAGTTTGAGCTTAGTGTCTCTAAGGTTTGCAATGTTTTTTACAAACATAATACCCCCACTCTTTATATTATTTGCATTTTCCTTCCCGAATTATCAAAAAATCTCAAAACTACTTACTGTGCTTATAATACTGCCTTCAGTAGTTCTAGCCCCACTATCTTTAACTGATTTAGTTGTTAGGGAAGTAGGTCATGATTTGATGGTAGCAGAACCTAAAAATGTAGGTCTTATGTACACGTTAATTTTAACTTATTTCTTTATTTATAATTTGGCAGCGTTGTTTATTTTAATTAAAAAGCACAAATACGCAACTGGTTCTGAAAAAGCACAAATCAAACTCATATTTATTAGCGCTTTAGTAGCAATATTATTAAATCTCGTCGGAAATTACCTCTTTGTTTTGCTTGGTATCTCAGAATTTGCAGTGTTACTTAATGGCCCATCGATAGTACTACTAGCTATTGGAATTACTTATGCAATTATAAGACATAAGCTGTTTGATATTAGGCTTATTGTTGCTAGATCAGTTGCATATGTGTTAACAGTAGCAACTATCAGTTTGATATACGGTTTTGGAGCATTTTCCATTTTGGGTATTTTTATATTTCAAGACCAACAAATACCATTTTCTCAACAAATAGTTTACACGTTTTTGGCTATAACATTGGTCTTTACTTTCCAGCCAATTAAGAAATTTTTTGATAAGGTTTCAAATAAAATTTTTTACCGAGATGCATATGATTCGCAGGAATTGCTGGACAATCTCGGTTCATTGATTGTAGGGCAAATAGATCTTGATGTGATAATGAGTGAAACTCTGGAGCTTCTCAACGATGGTTTGCGTCCAACAAAAAGCGTCTTTCTGCTTACCGACGAAAACAATGAATTTTATAAAAGGTATGGGAACGCGGACTTTATACGTTCCAGGGAAAAAATGATTCTTAAGGATCTTGATAGCCAACAAAATACCGTTATGATTCTGGATGAAGAAACTGATGGCATGGAGTCTTGGAAGAATCTAAAAAAATATGATGTAGCAGTAAGTGTAAGAATGAGCACAACTACGCAAACTGTCGGCTATCTGTTACTAGGGTCTAAAAAGAGCGGGAACATATACAGTTCTCAGGATTCAAAACTGCTAAACATTGCTTCGAGCGAACTTGCGGTCGCTACTGAAAACGCGTTGCGATTCGATGAAATCCAGAAATTCAACATTACTTTGCAGAAAAAGATCGAAGATGCTACGGCACAACTGCGGCGCACTAATGAAAAACTTCGCGCGCTGGACGAGGCAAAAGACGAATTTATCAGCATGGCTTCGCATCAGTTACGCACACCCCTTACGTCTATAAAAGGTTATGTATCTATGTTAATGGACGGCGATGCTGGTAAGCCTAACACGGCTCAAGCAAAGTTGTTGGGAGAAGCTTTTGCCAGCTCCCAGCGAATGGTGTATTTAATCGCAGATTTGCTTAATGTCTCACGTCTTAAAACTGGAAAATTTGTCATTGAACCTACAGACATATTTTTACCAAAAGTCGTACAAGGAGAGGTGAGCCAAGTTTTGCCCAGCGCTAAATCAAAACACATAACTCTTACATATGATGCGCCGAAACATTTTCCAATGGTGTCTTTAGATGAGACTAAAATTCGCCAGGTGATAATGAATTTTATAGACAATGCCATTTACTATACACCTCAAGGTGGCAAAATTGATGTTCAGCTAATTGCCAAAAAAGATGTGATTGAATACAAGGTAGTGGATAATGGTATTGGCGTGCCGAGAGACCAACAGTCGAAACTGTTTAGCAAATTCTTTCGGGCAGATAATGCTAAAAAAGCACGCCCGGATGGGACTGGTTTAGGACTTTATATGGCAAGCAAGGTTGTATCGGCGCAAGGCGGCTCAATAATTTTCAGCTCAGAGGTAGGCAAGGGAAGCACATTTGGCTTCTCTTTTCCACTTTCAAAAGTAAAGGCGAAGAAGTCCTAGGCTTTTTAAAAGATCCATACTAGGAGCAGGTAAATCAAATAGAAAACCAGGGCCACTAAGGCTACAATGCCAATCTGAGCCAGGCGCATTAAAACTGAAACTTTGTTATCTTGCCACCACTGCCCAAATTTTGAACGCTCAACAGCGCTGTAGCGATGAACAACAGGAGCTTGCCTCACCGCATCTTCACCAGTATATTTCTTACTCCGCTTTCTCTTATTCTTTCCCATATACAAATTCTACCACCTTACTCTAGCGATCTCTAATTTCCGAGGACAGTCCTTGGAAATTAGAAGTGTAGATGATATTGTTTCTATATATATGCCATCAAGAAATATCATCAAAGAATATGCATCGGATAGTTACTATCATGTTTACAATCGTGGCTTGAATAAATCAAAAATATTTCGCACAGATTATGATTATGCAGTTTTTTTAAATCTATTCAAAAGACATCTTAGTAAGAAACCGATACACGATAAAAAAGGGCGAGTGTACACACACTTAAGAAAAGATATTAAATTAACAGCTTTCTGCCTCATGCCAAACCATTTTCATCTTTTAATGTATCAGGAAGATGAACCACAGGCTCTCGTGACGATTATGCGTTGCGTTCTAACTAGTTATTCTAAATATTTTAATAAGCGCTATAAAAGGGTTGGCCCGTTATTTCAAGCACGTTATAAAGCAGTTCGTATAACATCTGAGAGTTATTTGTGGCACATTTCACGTTATATCCATTTAAATCCACTTGATATTGCAAGGGATTATAAGGCTTATCCATATTCTAGTTATCTTAACTTTACCGGAGAGCGTGATAGCGAATGGTTGAGCCCAGATATAATATTGGAAATGCATCGTGATGCAAATAACAATTACAAAAAATTTGTTGATGACTATATAAGTTATCGTGAGGATATAAGGGAATCTAAGTTTGAGCTAGCAAATTCCTAAGCATGACATTTTTCCAAGGACTGTCCTTGGAAATAACTTGGAAATAAATGAAAAGAGGGTTTTTTATAGAGGGGTCTTATGAGGAAAAAGAAAACACCCCTGCGTGATTACAGGGGTGTTTTTGGTTGGGTATGGTTAGGTTTTTACCGATCGAATGCAAGCATTCTTCACCGTAGAGCTAATTAAGTTAGCCTAGGATGATGGCACTACTTAACATGATGCGACTTACAGCCTAATCTAACCCAAAGCGCCTCTTGCTGATATGGAATTATTTTCCAAGCAGGCTGCTACGCAAAGCACGTCGGCTTACGAGCCAGCTTCGGATACCCATTCCAAGAGCGCTTGTACTGAAGAAACCAGCTAGCACGCTACCGATACCTGTGTTAGGAAGCTCCTTAGCAGGCGGTGTTACGGGCGGCTGCTCTAAAGGTTGAACTTGTACTTTCGCGGTACATATATCTTCCTTGGTTTGCCCATCTACATTGAAGAGCAATTTAGCAGTCACGTCGTAGTTGCCAGGTGCGGCGTAAGTGTGCTCAACTACGGTTTTATCAGTGTGGAACGGTTCTGTCCCATCACCAAAGTTATAGACGATTTTACTCAATGTTACTTTTCCTTCTGTAGTGTAAGTTACGGTAAATTTAAACTTGTCTCTAGCTAATTGTTCTACACTAAGCGCAGTACATTCAAATATCGGTGTAACTGGCTTGTCGTCAACTTTAACCTTGGTTTTACAGTTGTCGCTGGTTACTTCTTTAACCTTGCCATCAACGTCTACCATAGCCCATACAGTAGCGGTGTATTCACCAGGCTTGCTGTATTTATGCTCAACTTCGTTTTTATCGGTTTCAAAGTTATCGGTTTTATCACCAAAGTCAAATTTGTAACCTACGATTTTTGCTCCACCCTGGGCCGTAGCTTTAGCAGTAAGTTTGTATGTATCTTTGCTAATTGCTACCGCGCTTAGCGCGTCACAAGAATAGACAGGTTTTTCACATGGTGGTTGGTCGATTTTTACAAGTGCTGTGTCGTTGACAGCACCATATCCATCTGGAGTCGCAAATGCGTTGTTCCAGAGTTCGTGTTGACCACATTGTAGCTCTGCAACATCGTTAACTTTAGCTTTGAATATAACCCACGCATTAATGTCTGGGTCATAGTTACCAATATCAACGTTTATTTGCTTACCGTTTGCCTGAATAGCACTGTCTGGATACGTATATCCGCTTGGGTAATTGCCGTTGTAAAGTTTTACACTTCCAGGAACTGGAGTCATGTTGGCTGGAACTTCATCGACAATCTTTACGCTTTTTAGCTCGGTCTTTCCGATATTGTCAAATTCAATTCCCCACTCAACTGTGTCACCTGGTTTAGCGGTGACTTCATTTTTCCAATCTTTTGAAGTTTGCCCGTCAAATCGGACTAATTTGTTAATTTTGTAGTGAGGCATATTAACTTTTACCTTAAAGGTAACAGCTACAGCGAATTCAAAGCATCCTTTGACATCACCAATACTTACACCTTTTCCTACAAGTTCGTCTGATACGGGCTGATTAATGCCGTTACCTACGAGTTTTGCAGAACCAGGAACAAAGTCAAACTGGAAAAATCCGCCGTTATCGGCTTTTAGGTCAACAGTAGACCAAACAGATTTAGGCTGTGCATTATCTGCGTTTATAGTAGCTTTGGCCTGTCCGGATTTGATGCTGCCTTGTGGCAACTCCACCTTGACGTTGGTGTTTTTTGCAATTCCCTGACCACTGGCGTTAAGTGAAGGGTCCGCGCCGTTATGAATATAAACGTGCATGGTAATTTCATCACCTTGGCGAAGTTGGGTGAGTGTTGGGTAATATGTCTGATTTTGGTCGGCATATTGCCCGTTAAAGAATTGTCTCTCGTCACCAAATTTTGGAACATTGGTGAAAGAGTTAAAGGTTACGTAGTCGAAACCAGGGGTTCCGGGCCCGTTATAAACCTTTGTAGGCCGATCTGGCCCAAATCCTGCCACAGCAACGGCGGTTAAGCCGGCCAAAGCAGCAACTGCAATTAGAGCAAAAACTGCTTTCTTTGGCAGACGTGATAGAAAGTTAGAACGTATTTTAATGCGTTTCATGACTATCATCTCCTTTCGTTAGATTAATTTATTTGCAAGGTCTGTCCCCGAAACAAGGACAGACCTTGAGTTAAGTTTCAAGGTTCTTCGGTTATAAATTGTTAATGTGCGCTATTTTGGTGGGCATCTTCATCCTCCTTCGTCAAGACTACGGAGGACTTCGCAAACCACATCACTACAGTCAATTGGCACACTTCATGTATAAATTTCCAGTTTTCATTTGGCAACTTTCATTTATTTAACATTTTTCAATTCTCCAATTTCGTTCAATGACAAATGGTAACTGGGAATTGCTAAATAAATGGTGTAACCATTTTATTGGGGTGAGAACCGGACGGTGAGTGTTTGTCATTAAAGACAGACGAACAGCTTCATTGCTATTCATCACACATCACCGTCCGGCGAAACTACTCCTTGCTCACCCAACACAAATGGGGGACACTGGACTTGTCAGTCTCAGATATTGTCTGTTACCAGACAAGCCCAGCGCGGGAAGTTACGGAGGATCGACCCGTCCACCAGGCGAACTGGTGGTCGGGGGCGCCGGAGGCGGCGCGTGGGTCGGGGGTGGGGACACAGTCCCACCAGCCCCCGGACCCGAGTCCGGGTTGGTGGGTGGTCCTGAAGACCCCCCTCCGCCGGATCCGCCTCCACCCGAAGGTGGAGGTGAGGGCGCGGGCGCCCGTCGGGGCTCCGGTCCAGTCTGGACCAGAACCTCCGGGGAGGCTTTGGTGTGATCCTTTCCGCCAGAAGGCGGAGAGGTGGTCACTGTGGGGCCACCCGGAGGTGGGGGTGCCACTGTGGGAGGTGCCGCGGGGCGCGGAAGCACGAGTTGCGGGTTCCCACAACCGGCGCGGTGCGCCGTGGTTACGTCTTCTGCAACCTCTGGCGGGATAATCCCGTCATCGGTGGCGTCGGGCGTCACCCTGACGCACTTGTCTGGATCGATGAAGATCCAGACAACATCACCCTCCGCCGACTCTCGCGAGCCTGCCGGAACGGCTTCACCGCCTTTGTAGGCGGTGTTGCCGTCGAGAACCGACGGGACGAGGAGCTGTGCTGGAACCCAATTGCTTGGGTCGAGCACGAGCTCTTGCCGGGCACCGGACTGCTCAAGCAGCGCGTTGAGCGCTGCTTGGGAGGTCTCGTCGTCAGCTTCAAGCTGAGCAACGAGGTCTTCCGCAGTCCGGGCGGTTTCCGAGGCAAAAGAGGATTCACCTCTTTCGTTTGCCTCGGGGGACTCCCAGTTGATGTTGTCGTTGCCGACAACGAACTGGGCGTCCGCAAACCCCTTCGCCCTCAACGCCGCCGAAGCGACTGCGATCTTGTCGCAGCCACCGCCGGCGGCGAGGACGTTGATCTCGGTAGCGCCTGCTGGTGCAGACGCCTGGGGGGTGCTCGGGCCCACGAGGAGGCCGAGCACGAGGAGGAAGGCAAGAACGATAGCTGAAGCTATCGTACCTCGCTTCCATGTGCCGATGCTCATGTGTAAACACCTCCTGTGGTGTCTTGAGCACTCCCCTTAATATTTTTGGAGTCCCAAGGGCGGATGGACTCTTGTGGGTGCGGTGGAATTGAACCACCCGTGGCTGCCTAGCACACCCTGATAGTTTTTATTTACATGAGGATATCAGCCTCATGTTCCTCGGTTTTAGGCCTGTCGGCGTCGCTCGATGAGCGCTCCGATCAGTCCGCCACCGAAGAATCCGACACCGCTCACAGCGAGGTACCACCCGAAGGTGAACCAGCCGTGACCGGCACCAGAAAGGTCATCTAGCCCGGCTGTGGCGGAAGCCACGACCAGGCCGACAATCAACCCAGCGAACGCCAGCAGCCACTGGAGCATGCTCCAGTGGCGCACGTCTATGACGTGCGGGGTGACAGGGACGACCACATGGGTGGCGTCCTCCTCGCCGTCGTCGTCCGGCTCCTCGGGAGGATTCTCATCCTCCTCGCCGTTCCACCCAGTGGGTGGAGTTAGCGGTGCCGGTTCCGGTTCGGGCTCGGGAGGAGCGAGTGGCTCCTCCTCGGGTTCCTTGACATCGTCGAGAAGACGCGCAGCGCGCCTCTCGATTTCGTCAAGTTGGGCATCTTCCTCGTCCAGCTGCGCGCGCTTGTCGCGCGAACGCTGGATCGAGGCCGCCGCCCCGATAGCGAGATTGCGCTCGTGACGCACTCGCCCGTCCTGCTCCTTGCGGAGCTTGCCACGCCGCGCAGCCGCAGCTGCGCCGGCGCGCCCGAGAAGCTCTTCGAGCTCCTCGAGGCCGGGGATGTTTTCAGTTGACATTTTTCCTCCTCCCCTGGCTGGGGAAGTCGGTCGGCTTTCGGCCGATCTGCTAGGCGTGGTTGCCTAATCGGTTTCACCCGACTCTTCAAACCCCTTTTGGGTCTTCAGAACAGCACGCTATTATCGAAATCTATCAATAACAAAGTGCCGTTCTGAAATGGAGAAAAAAATTGCGTTAGGTGTTGATCCCACTTCGCTCATGCGAGCTACGCGGGACTGCGTCCTATTTCACTTAAAGCAACATAGGACTAGAAGTAGTTTCATTTTTTGCGTCTTTCCGCATGAACCTTCATGGTGATATACTTTTGTATATGAGTGCGAACCAAACTGTTACTAAAAAAGATATTGAAGAGCTAAGAGAGTTGATTATAGAAAATGCAACTGATCTTGGAGAAAGTATAAATTCACTAGCAACCTCAGTTAGCAAGCGGTTTGACCAAGTTGATCAGCGGATTGATGAAGTTTATGGTGAGCTGAAAACAGATTTTCGCAAGCTCCAGTCGGCGGTTGACCATCTCACCGGAGAAGTTGCAGACTTTCGGATTGAAATGACTTCGTTCATGAGCCAGCTTAATCGAATGGATGAGCAAATACACTCCTTGGCGGTGCAAACCGGGTCTTCCTTATGAACAGCATTTATGAGGAGATATTGGCAAAGGATCCTGTGCTTGCAAAGAAAGTTGCCGAACGTCAAAAAACGTATAAAAACGTCGACGATATGATCGCTCGAGGGGTGACTATGCAAAAGAAATATCATGTTCACAAACGTTTCAGCAAAGAGATGGACTATGCCATAGCCCGTCTCAGACGCATAAAGCACGATATCCGGAAGATTGCCAACCATACCGGGAAATCGTATCGGGAGATTGAGCGGTTGGTGATGAAAACAGATTAGCGAGTTTTATTTCCTAAGTTGTACAGCTTCCGCAGACAGGGACTCCAAAAGCCTTGAAGATTCGTGCGGAAAGACGCTTAAATTTCTGCTCTGCTTTATTCGTCATAGCAATGAACCATAACCTAGAAGAGCAGCGTGGAATTCGCGAGTATGTTTTTGCGGCAAAATATACTCACAAACTCCAGGCTGCCCTCTATAAAACATAGAGCAGAAGACCTACAAATTTTCACTTGAGCTCAGTTTGGATTTTCTTCTTGAGAAGTGCAAAGAAGTCCCGATGTAACGTCGGGACGACTGCGCCTCACAGAGAAAAAATTCAAAATGTGTCAAGAACACCAGAAGTGTAGTTGGCTGTGCCAGCTGGCAGTCTAGTGTGGTGAAAGTTTGTAGAGAAATGAACTGTAATGATGTGGTTTGTTGTTAACGTACCCTACGTTTAATTGCGGGCTTATAGTTTGGGCTTTTAGAAATAAAAAATCCCTCAAAACTCTCAGCAAAAAACTGAAAGCCTGTAAGGGTTTGATTGTCTAAGGGCCCAGAGCCGCTATTACTACGGGCAAAAGAAAAGGGCTAATTATTAGTCAGCCCCACCTCACTCGCCGCAAAAACGATGACCCTCTATTCTTATCATTTTTTAACGCTAATGTCAATACTCAAAAAATAATCACAAGAAAAACACAAGCGTGCAAATTTAGCAAAATGCGAATTAGCATATTCGTAAATACACAGATTCAAGTGTATTTGCGAAGAAACTAATTTGTTTAAGCCAGGCGGATGAGGGTAAATGAGCAATCGTGCTCCCCTTTGACTAAACAAACTATGTATGTAAAAGCGCCGCAAGCAGGCGACTCCCAAATCAGATGCGTGTTATGGCATCAGCTCAGGAGCCGCCTGCGCGACTTACTCTACTCGAAGAAGCATGAGCCGGAAGAACCGGTTGTACTTGCGGTGCCCCGCGTACGGACCAGACTCTTCCAGGTCATCTGTACCGCAGGTGACGATCCACATGCCCTGATGAGCACGCAGCACGTCTAGTGGCACGTCATTTTTTGGCACCATACAGTTGACGTCGCCAATCGCACACTCGGCGATGACATACACCAAGCGGTGCCCCAGTTCATCAACGATGACAACTGTTTCTCCCACGGGGAGATCGTCATCAATTGTTGATCGGTTGTTGCCCAAAACAGCGCCCAGAGTGTTGGTTACATGTCCTGCTAGTAGCGAGACAATACCGTTCCCCGGGGCGCTGAATCCGGCGTATTCGAACCAGGTGATCTTCCCCTTTGGAGGAGAAAGTATAAACTGGCCGGGTTGTTGACCTGGCACCGGAGCTTGAGGTTCCAGGGGCTCGTCAATCCCCAGAGCGGGGATTTGGATGCGCACTGGCTGCCCTATCACAATCGGCGGGGCCGTAGTGGCAGGCGCAACAGGCGCGCTGGTCGCGGTAGGCGGCGGCTGAGCAGGCATTTCAATGGACGGCTTGCTCGGTCTGTCTGAAGTCCTGTATTCAGTGCCGTCTACCCAAGGTCTTGGCCGGCTGACGATGATAATGCACGCGACCGCTCCGACGAGGAGCAGAAAATGCCACCATCGCCTTAGGAATTGAGCAGCCGCAGACATATTAGCTCAGCCAGTGTACTACTCTGACCGGCATGAGTCGTCTCAGCCACGATTCGCGCATGAACGCGAATATGGCGAAGACGAGCGCTAGCATCAAGAGGACGAACCTCTCGATATTCCAGCCAGTTTCACTTGGGAGGTCTGTCTCAAAGCGGACGGATTCTCCGTTGGAAACTGGTTGCACTGTTGGTGCTGGTGTCGCAACTGGTGTCGTTGTTGGCGGAGGAGTAGGCCCTGGTGGTGACGTTGGTGGTGGCTCGGGCGGTCCCGTGGTTGGGACTGGGATGATGCCACAGTCCTTTGGACCATGAACCATTGCAGAGTCCACTGTCTCGCCGAGGTATGGATCCTCTGGGTCGACGACGATCAGAAAGACCTCGAGGCTCTCACCCTCGCCAACCTGCACCGTGAATGGGTAGCTCGAGTTCGGCTGGGCATTGTCGACGAAAGCAACGTCATTGTTGTTTTCGTCTATGACCAAGAGGTCATGCACAGAGCCGTTGCCGGTGATGATCGTGCCCTTGACAGTACCATCCTTGCAGCTAGGCGAGAACGAACTGCCGAAATGAGCTTCGAGATTGCTTGGCGGTGGTAGAGTTGTTGTCGTAGTTGTAGTCGAGGGTGGCGTACAGATACGCTGCCCCGATCCACTGGTATTCCCGCCACTGAAAGCTGTGAGTTGCACCCACACACTTTCACCGCACTCGAGAGCACCTGTTTCCAGAGTATATGTTGCCCCTGGGCCCAGATACAACTGAGCATGAGTCAGCCCGTTCACCGATAGGATGAATCCTTCGGTATTGGAGCTTGTGTTTGTTACCTTGATGACAACTTTAGGGTTGTTGTCATCAGCGTTGCTCACGTCGAGATCGAACGGAAAACCGCTCGACGACTCTTCTGCTGGTGCTGCTTGAGGGGCCGTCGTTGGCTCCTCTGCAACCGGTTCAGGAGGAGGTGGAACGGTAGGCACGTCTTCGGCGCCGTCGCTGTTTTCAGCTTCATCAGTTGTCTCGCTAGCTTCCTCCTCTGGGAGGGGGTCGGGTTCTACGGTTGTGGTCGTGGTGGAGTCGACCTCTGGGGTCGTCTCCACGACTTCCACGTTGTCGGGTGCAGCGGTAGTTGTTGTGCTTTCTTGAGCACTGGCTCGAACGCCCAAAAAGGCGAAGAGCAGGCTCAGCACCACGCAGACGACTCGGAATTTTCGCACATTCTCTCCTTGTCCTCAATCGCTCTCCTGCGATTACCTTTACTGCAAATCCTTTGCAGCAACCTCTCACTGTTGAGGGGTAATGGGCTCCAGATTGTTCTGGCTCCTATTGCCCCTCAACAACGTATACATAATTTGTCTTCCACCTGGCTTGTTAAGGTTCTACTGTGCTCAAAACATGATCACAGACTATCCCGATAGGAAGCCCCATCTGGCCAAAGGATAATATTTCAATAAAATGAAGAGAAGTCAAGAATATGTTCAAACAAATGAACAGTAACGGTAAGCCACAAAGGAAATGGCACACCTTGCAAATAACGTTAAAATCTGTCTGGTTTTTCTCATTCGCAGGTGTTGAGCAAAACAATTTCATCGCCAGGTTGCATTAAACCTGGGTCTTCAATATCATTCAATTCTCTTAAATAAAACACTGCTTCATCTGTAGACATTTTTTGGCAATGCTCTCGCGCAACTCCCCACAAAGTGTCTCCGCGCTCTACGGTTACAGAGGAGTCACCAAGCTTGGGTTCGTTGTTGGCTTTGTTTAGTCCAATTGCTCCCAAAACAGCAACTCCCGCTAGAGTTGCCGCGACAACAGCCCGTCTGAACGGGTAGTTTGGAGCTTTCTCAGCATTCAAAACATGGTTCATAAAAAAACACCCTAAATTAAGTGATGCCATAAAATACCATGAGCATGATAAAATGTCAATAATATTGTGGCTCTTTACTGAATTACTAAGTAGAAAGCTTATAGCCGATTTTTTCGGCCAATTCGTGCACCCATCTATCCAGACGATCCAGCTGATGTCCAATAACCATTCGTTCATCACTATCAATTTCTGACTGTTTTTCTATTGCGTCGAGATGGTTAAGAATTTTTCGAATGTCTTCTCTGTTTCTGCTAAGTTCTGTTTTTATATCTAAAAATTGTTCGTGTGCGTCTTGAGCTAAAGTTTTTACTATTCCAAGTACGTCATCAATATTTTCGTGCATTTCTTTTCGTAAATCTTTCATCTCGCCACGCAATCCAGCTTGCATCTCTTTCATCTCGCCACGCAATCCAGCTTGCATCTCTTTCATCTCGCCACGCAATCCTTTAATCTCACCATGAATATTTTTCTGGAAACCTTGAATATGCGTAGAAAAACTATCTTGTAAGTCTTTCAAGTCTTGTTTTGTTATCGTGTCGGCCTTACCCATAAAAAAATTATAACACGCACTTATTCACAGTTTTACATAGACAATAATTATAAAAACTTGAAGCTTAAGCTTGTGTTTGTAATTTAAATGCCGGAAAATACTGCTAAGCGAAATGGAGGGTAATGGGTGAGTAAAAAACCTCAATCTCATGGTTTTTCTTTAGTGGTGGTGCTGGTTACGGTAGCTGTTATTGCGGCTGCAGGCTCTGGTGGGTGGTATGTTTGGCAAAAAAATAAAAATAGTGAATCAACGGATAATGAAGCTGTTAGCTCTATTCAGAATGATAAGGTCACGTCAGAATCCGAGGAACAAACAAAAACGTTTCTCTTTCTCGATGGGAAAATTAGTTTCCCTGACGACGGCACATGGCAAGTAGCTACAGGTGGTTATTGGAGCAAGGAAAGTCAGCGCTGCGGACGAGGAACAGATCCGGATCCAGGGTGTCTTGACCATAAAATGCTAATACCTTCAACTGAAACGTTTACCAACCCTGATCAATATCAGATCAACATAGCAGTTTTTGAAAGAGAGGGAGTGGCGCCTGAGAATTGGAGTTTAACCTCTGAAGGGATAAAAAAGAATGGGGAACAGATTAAAATAGGAAACCTTAATGGATATCGCACGGAAGAGAACTACAGTGAGACTGGAGGCTCAAAAGACGAAATACGAGTAACTTATGCAATTGCATGGGAAGACAAAATGATAGTGGTAAATTCCACATTCTTCAATGGTAACTATGCAAGCTTTAAGTCGAATACGAACTACAATATTTACATACCTAAACTCGATTCACTTGTAAAGGGATTAGTCGTTAACGAGTGATGTTTAATAATTTTAATTTAATAGCGGGTGGGGTAAAAAGGAGTTCCAATGCCAAACCCGGAATCAACACAACAAACAGAAATACTACAAGAGAAGACTATAGAGCAAGAAACAGACAATCTGAGATTTAAAAGAATCAAAAGTTTAATAGGTAAAGTAGCTTTATCGTTGACACTGGTAACTGGCGCGGGAATCGGAGCTGTTGCAGAAGAAGTAGTTAATCCACAGCCGGCAGAAGCTACAGAATTTGTTAATGATTATCCGAATTTAAATGCAAGCCCATATAATCCATCTGCCTATGAATGGTGGGTTGACGAAAACGGCAATGGCCATCCAGATGTTAACAATGAACTTATAAGTCCACGTAATTACTATTACCGTAATTGTACTGACGGTGCTGCATATTGGACAGCTAAATATACAGGAGTTAATGTTACGGGATGGGGTAATGCTGTAAATTGGGATAATGCTGCTACTGCTTACACTGTAAAACCTGGTAATTCAAATAGCATTGAGCCGGGAGATATTGCCCAGAGTGACGATGATGGATACTATGGTCATGTAGGTTTTGTGGCAAATGTGGCTAAAGACGCAAGCGGTAACATTACAGCTGTTAATGTTGCGGAACTAAATAAAGTGGGTACGGGAGAATATAGTTACAGCACATATACATCAAAAAATGCTTCTGGAAAATTTACTCGTGGTGGCACAAAAGACTGGGATCATTTTATAGATGTCAATGGAGCTGGCAAAGGGCTGAATGGCGATGTCTTGGGGGGTGGCAACAATGGTGGCAGTGGCGGAAATGGCAACGGCGGAGGCAGCAACGGCATTGACACTATAGGTGTTTATAATCCCAATATTGCTACTTTCGATTTACGCAACAGCAACACAACAGGGATTCATGACGTAACACTAGCATATGGAAATATTGGAGCTGTGGCTCTAACCGGCGACTGGAACGGAGATGGCATTGACACCATCGGTGTCTATAACCCAAGTTTGGCAACATTCGATCTGCGCAATAGTAACACAACTGGAAACCATGATATAACTCTTGCTTATGGTAATATTGGCGCGAAACCCCTAGTCGGAGATTGGAATGGTGACGGCATAGATACGATTGGAGTGTATAATCCAACACTCGGTACATTTGATCTCAGAAATAGTAATACAACCGGCAATCATGATATAACCCTAGCGTACGGAAACATTGGTGCCATTCCGCTTGTAGGAGATTGGAACGGGGATGGTATAGACACGATCGGCGTGTACAACCCAAGTTTAGCCACCTTTGATCTACGAAATAGCAATACCACTGGTATCCACGACATTACTCTAGCTTATGGAAATATAGGCGCCATCCCTGTGGTCGGAGATTGGAATGGTGACGGCATAGATACTATAGGTGTATATAACCCTACACTTGGCACCTTTGATCTACGAAATAGCAATACAACAGGTAACCATGACATCACTCTTGCATACGGAAATATTGGTGCCAAGCCGATTATAGGCGACTGGAACGGACAATAATTGGCGACCCCAGGGGGAGTCCGTCGTCAGCTTCGCTTCCTTTGGGGAAATCTTCGGCGATTCTCGAAAACCTTTGGTTTTCTGCGCCGTTGCCTTGATTATCGAACCCCTGTTTTCCCGATGCAATCGGGATGCTTAGGCCACTAGACTAATAATTAAGTACTATGGCAACAAATATCTCTATCTAGCCATTTTCTTTAATTTGGTGAACTATCAAATATCGGATTGGAACCAACTCAAGAAGGAATTGGTCTCCTGGAATACTGTACTAGATAGACCGTCAGTTAAAAAGGTGCGTGAATTAGTACTGGCGTAGACTGGAACCTTATATAAGAGGTTGGTTGCGAGAATAGTGGTCCGAGTTTTTTGTATAAGTAATAGCTTGAACGATGTCTAACAGACTACTGCCTTCTAGTGAAACATTAGCGTTAGGATTAAGTAGTACGTGTAAATCCCTTGATTCAGGCAGGTACTCCGTAGTCCAAAGCACTGCTGATAGGTCCTTATACTCCTCTTTCTGAAAGTAGCCAATTTCAATCTGGCTACCATTTCTGGTAGTTATCGTGCTCCTGGATGAAACGCTACTCGTTGCGGTATTCGTTGCCGAGTTTATTGTTACCTGTATAGGACCGATGCCCATTACCATTTCTTCAACAATACTCATACCAGATTTACCCATTGCACTCATATAGTTGCTTTCGGGAAGGCAAAGAGCAATTACGTATGGTGTTGCTGTGTAGTCAATCCTTGATTGGTTGGAACGCAGCCTAGTTTTGAGCTGTTCGTTCTTGGAGTTTATAGCTGTTGTTATTCTGCGTGCAATTTCTTCGTCAGGATAGTCATACAGTCTGCCGTCTAATCTTAACTCGGGAACGTCCGTAGGTGCTGGCACTACACATTCAGCCACGTACGAATCCGCTAATATATCTGGCTCTCCTGCACCTGGTTTTCTAACCAATTGTTCAAGTAGTAGGAATCTAAGATTTAGCTCCCAAAGTCTACTGTAAAACTTTGCCTTTTCACGAAACTCGTTGATAAAGTTTGGCTCTGAGAAACCACCGACAGCTTGCCACCTCTTGTTTATTTCGGCTCTGATATCTGGTCTGATAGCCATCCAAACAAAGTCACGTTGGTAATCTGGATTATTCTTTACGGCATCGTCAATGTCCTTTTGGGACTTTGGGTCAATGCACTCAACTGGTTCAAATAAGTCTTGCGTCATCTTAACCTCTGGCAATAAAATCTATACCCGTTTTTGCACTTGTTACCCATTCAGGTTCTTTGTCCTCAAAAATACGTTTATAGAAATTGTCTATTGCTTGCTCCAGTTCATTTACGTAATTTTTAGTTGCAATTACAAAATAACCCTTGCCGTCAATGCCCATAGGTGGGCAACCTTTAATTTTTCCGTTCATCTTGGCAACTTTGGCAACTGCAACTGGCGTATAGCTAATAGTGCCGTCTCGTGCTCTACGTTTGATGCGTGGGGCATAGGCGTGTGTCGCACTATGGCGAAGGTGCTGGTACAGACCCTGTTGCTTGGTGGTTTCGTCACGAATTATCTCGTCTAGACTTCTGAACTCATCTGCTGACGGTAATCTAAATAGACAACGATAAAACCGTCTTTCCTCGGTCTTGCCAGTTTCGCCGTTAACTTTAGGTAAGAAAGCTCCTATTACCTCTGTGTAAGTCAGACAACCAAGTGCTGTCAGGAAGTTATTCCCAGCACTAACTGAACGCTTTAGGTCAGTAATCATCCAGCCCTTAACTCGCTCATCAAAGAATTTTTTCGCCTCTGTTAATTTCTCGTCACTCATAGGTATATTATACCACTTTTACCCCTGTTTTTTCTCCTTGTACATATCGTAAAGTAGTTTGGCTAGTTCCTCGGCATCTTCTTTACGTTTGTCTCTAAGCACAAGTTCGTCTAATTGTTCCTTTGTTATCGGCTGGTAAACGGTTTTCATCATCAACACCAGCTTTGACAGTTTGCTGTATGCCGTCTGGTAGTCCAGTTCTTTATTAAACTTTTGCTTGTATAGCCTTTGAAATTCAGCTACGTCTGACTTAGTTAATTCCATATTTTACCTCCACCCTAATGTTAAAACGGATACGTATTCTGTACTGCAATTTTGAGCAGTTGACTAGCACTTATTTTATGGTAAAACATTTGATTTAACAGAGGTAATTTGCTATAATTATTTACACATACATTAACAATTTGGGGGTAAAATTATGGCAAATAATGACACCAAAAGCACAGCTAAAAAGTCATCATATCGTGGTGGGTACGAGCTAAAAGTCATCGGCGATTACGAGTTTGATGAAGTCAGTTCTGCGATGCAGAAGATGATTCGCCGAAATCAGGAGTATGAAGCCTGTTGGTGGGCTTACGTGCTACACGATAGCGGTTATTACAAATACGTCTGGCGTAGGCTGATGATAATAGCTTCGGAAGATATAGGTAATGCTAACCCGATGGCAGCCATAATGGTAAATACCCTCAGACAGAATTATGAAGCCACTATGGACAGTAAGACCCGATTCGGTGGCAACGGTGCATTGTTCTTATTCCAAGCCATAATGTACCTCTGCTCCTCCGAAAAGGTACGTGAAGCCGATACTCTAGCCAACTTAGTTATCAAAGAGTTCAAGGACGGTAAACGCCTAGAGATACCAGAGGTCGCCGTAGATGTACACACTGCTAGAGGCAAGGCTATACACGGTAAGTGGGAACAAGGCACGGACAAAGAAAAATCGGAGAGAGCGAAAAAATGGTACGAGGTATGGTCAGTCGTAACCCCAGCCTCAAAAATGCCAGACAAGTACCTAGATAAGTGGAAAGAAGTGGAGGGTCATCTATGAACAATTTAGTAGAAGTAACGATACCCAAAGACTACACAGCCGTCTTTGATAACTTGGACGTAGCTGAAAGCACCAGAGCCGATTATTGCTACCGATTGCCGTTGTTCGTGGAGTTCGTGAACACTCACGGCTTTACACCAAATACGTACTTAGATTATAAAAAGCATTTGCGGACAATGCCGTGGTCAGTATCAACCAAGAATAAGCATCTGATAGTTGCGAGGGTTTTTCTAAAAGAACTGCACCGCCAAGGCTTAATTCCAACCGACATCACACATAACGTGAAGTCGTTCAAACAAAGCAAGAAGCACAAGAAGCGTGGGCTAAATGACTTAGAAGCTAAGCGACTAGCTACGTGGCTATCCGAGCGTCCAGATACGCCAGAAAACGACAGGCTAAAAGCTATCTTTTGCTTACTGCTATTACAAGGCTTGCGTCTTATTGAATTGTGCAGGCTTGACGTTGAAGACATAGACTTTGAAAACGAAGTGCTATATGTGTGGGGTAAAGGACAAGACGATAAAGACCCAATAATACTACTGCCTCAAACTGTTTCCTGCTTACGACAATATCTAAAGAGTAACGGACTAAAAGAAGGTGCATTATTCAGGAGTAACAGTCACAGTCAAATGGGTCAAAGATTATCTACTCGTGGGCTTCGTGAAATTGTAATGGTCATATTCAAAATGCTGAACATCAACAAGACAGCTCACGGTACACGGCACTTCTACACTAGTCAGTTACTTCTGATTATGCCTGGACATTTAATAGATGTAGCCCTGTACACCAGACACCGTAGCATAGAGATGTTAAGAGTTTACGATAATCGCAACAAACAGGACTACACTTTAGATAAAGTCGTATCGGCGTTTGCAGGCATTAACTTTTAAGCCACTACGAGCTAAAAGCCCTAACAAGCCCCTGCAATTTCCCTAACTTAGCCCTACAAAAACGCTGTTTTGAGCTAAATAGTCCAACAATTCCCTACAAATTGGTAGGCAAAATCTAGGTTTTTGACGGATTTTTGCCTATTTTTTTAGGGAAAAGGCTGGAAATAGGTAGGGTAAGCCCAGTCATTTACTGCCAATAACTATAATTACAAGCACTAAACTTACTCCCTAAAAAATATAAAATTGGGCGATTATTGCTAGTTATGTTGTGATTGGTATATCTAAGGAGTTAGAATAGATACATATGATTTTAAGCGACAATGAAAAAAGAGATGTTATAAAGTACCTTGAAGCAGGAAAACCATTACCCGAAAAGTATCGCTTTCTACTCTTTGAAGATGACCGTGAAGTTGAACTACTATGGAACGGCAAAACTGACGAAGTTACCACCACCGTTCTACCATTCCAAGTAATTGAACAGATTGACGAACCAAGAAGTGACGATAGGATTGGCTTACAATCAACGTTATTTGATGATACTGGTCGGCAGATAACTGGCTGGACTAATAAGCTAATTTGGGGCGATAACAAGCTTATACTTTCTTCGCTAAAAAACGGCCCTATGAGAAAAGAAATAGAAGCTCAAGGCGGTCTCAAGCTAATTTACATTGACCCCCCGTTTGACGTAGGTGCGGACTTCTCAATGGAGTTAAAAATTGGTGAGGGTGACGATGAGGAAACATTTACTAAACGACCCTCAATAATTGAAGAGGTTGCATATAGGGATACTTGGGGTAAGGGTGCTGATAGTTTCATAGCTATGATTTACGAACGTTTAAGGTTGATGAACGAACTTCTGGCAGACGATGGCACCATCTATGTCCACTGTGATTGGCGTGTAAGTGGATATATGCGTTTAGTTCTTGATGAAATTTTCGGGAAAAATAACTTTGTTAATGAAATTATTTGGCAAAAAGTCAGAGCTTCAAAGGGGCAAGCAAAAGCATTTGGTAATGTACACGACACCATTTTTGCTTATAGAAAAAACGACTATAACAAGTTTAATAAACAGTATGGTGAGCACGATGAAGCTCGCCTCAAAAGCCACTATAATAATTGGGAAAAAGATGGCAGACAATACCAGTTAGCAGACTTTACACAAAAAGGACAAGGTGAACCTAAAGTATTCGGAGACAAAGGACTCCTTTATCCACCAACAGGAAAACACTGGATTTGGTCGCAAGAACGAATAGACGAAGGCTTAAAAGATGGTTTGATTATCTTTACTGACTCAGGAAAGCCTAGAGTAAAAAGGTATTTGGATACCTCGCAAGGTTCACCGATTGAAGATATTTGGAATGATATTTTCCCAATAAACTCACAGGCGAAGGAATCGGTTGATTATCCTACCCAGAAGCCAGAAACACTTTTGGAAAGAATAATTAAAACTTCTTCTGACGAGGGAGACTTAATTGCAGACTTCTTTGTCGGTTCAGGTACAACACTTGCGGTCGCAGAAAAAATGGGACGCAAGTGGATAGGGTCAGATTTAGGCAAGTTCAGTATACATACATCTAGAAAAAGAATGATAGATGTTCAAAGAAAAAAGAAGAAAGATGGTGAAGATTTTAGGGCTTTTGAGATTCTGAACGTTGGTAGATACGAGCGTGAAAATTATGTAGATATTAACGATGACCTTAGAGCAGAAGAAAGAGCAAAACAAGCAAAACACAAAGAAAATGCGTTCGTTCAACTAATACTATCCGCATATAAAGCAGAGCCCGTTGAGTCGTTTGTAAATTTTGTTGGCAAAAAACGCGACAGACTGGTAGCAGTTGGCCCCATTTCAACACCTGTTTCGTCAAAACAAGTTCACGACATCGTTAGCGAATGTAAAGACAAAGGCATAACCAAAGTTGATATTCTAGGCTTTGATTATGAGATGGGTCTAGATTTTCAAGAGTATGCAGACCAAGGAGTTGATGTTGCATTCCGAATTATTCCACGAGAAGTATTTGATAAAAAAGCCGTAGAACGAGGCCACGTGAAGTTCTATGATGTTGCGTTTATTGAGGCTATGTCAATAGTTAAAGGCCCACAAAATAAAAAGGAATTAACCATAGAACTTACGGATTTCTCTGTGTTCTATAATCAAGATGATTCTGGTGAGGTGTCAGAAACTTTAAAGCCTGGTGGTTCAAAAGTAATAGTTGAAGATGGTCAGGTAGTTAAAATAACCAAAAATAAAGACGGTGGCGGTGAGGTCAAAGAAATTATTACTAAAAAGTGGAGCGATTGGATAGACTACTGGGCGGTTGATTTTAACTTTGCTGATAGAAAAGAAATCATAAAGGTGCTTGAGGGCGACGAAGAAAAAGAAGTCTGGACTGGTGATTATATCTTTGATAACGAATGGCAAAGTTTTAGGACAAAGAAAAATCGTAATCTTGAACTGACTTCTGCCGCTAGAGAAATAGTTAGAGGAAAACACAAGGTCGCAATAAAAGTAGTTGATATTTTTGGCAACGACACAACAAAAGTTATTGAGGTAGAGGTCTAGCTATGGCTCTGCACAAGGACTTTCCTAGAGACCCATACGCAATTCTAGACCCTAGTATCAGATGGTTTCCTGCTGATGAGGACTTGCGTGATAAAGGCCACGAAAAACTTTTACCCCCTCTTGTTGCTGAACTTAGAAAAAAAGTAAAAGATTGGCGGAACGATAATTACAAAGGTGCTAGTGAAACTTCACAAGCCCTGCTTAACTGGTGGTTCAAAGAGGACCACATACTTTATAACGCAGATGGTACATCATTCAACTTCCGATACTACTTTGCACAAAGAGAGGCCTTGGAGACTGTTGTGTGGCTCTATGAGGTCGCTCAAGTAAAAGACAAGTATGATTTGATACGCTACAACTCTACAGGTGTTATAAGTGCTGGTATGTTCCCTGAGGAATGGCTAAGGTTTGTAATAAAGATGGCCACTGGTGCAGGTAAGACCAAGGTTATGAGTCTCGTGTTAGCTTGGGCTTACTTTCACAGGCTATATGAGGACGATTCACAGCTTGCAAAGAACTTTTTACTAATAACACCCAACGTTATCGTCTTTGAAAGAATAAAGAACGATTTTGAGGGCTTAAAGATTTTTTATCAGGACCCTATATTGCCTGAAAACGGTTATAGAGGCCAAAACTGGCAAGACGACTTCCAAGTTACCCTGCACCTACAAGATGAACTACGCAATATATCTGATACTGGCAACATATTCTTAACAAACATTCACAGGGTGTTTGAAAGCGATGTTAGAGCACCTAGAGCTGATGACGAAGATTCAAGTGCATATTTTCTTGGTAGCAAGCCAGTTACCAAAACCAATGATTCAACTGTTGATTTAGGAATGATTGTCAGGGATATTGACGAACTTATCGTTATAAACGACGAAGCCCACCATATCTGGGACGAGAAGATGGCTTGGGCTAAGTCTATTCAGGATATTGACAATCAGCTAAAGCAAAAAGGCTCTGGTCTTGCCCTGCAACTTGACGTTACTGCAACACCAAAAAAGCGAGACGGTTCAATTTTTGTGCAAACAATATCTGACTACCCGCTTGTTGAAGCAATACACCAAAGAATTGTTAAAAATCCAGTTGTGCCTGACGCTGCAAGCCGAGGCAAGCTACAAGAGAATCAGAGTTCATTGTTCAGCGAAAAGTATCGTGACTTTATAAACCTTGGTGTTGAGGAATGGAGAAAGACTTACAAGACCCTAGAGCCTATGGGCAAAAAGTCAATTCTGTTCATTATGACTGACGATACTAAGAATTGTGATGAGGTCGCTGGCTATATCAAAGATACCTTTTCAGACTTACGAAACGCTGTGCTGACGATTCACACCAACAAAAGCGGTGATATATCCGAAACTACAAGCGGCAAGAACAAAGACGAGCTTGAACTACTACGCAAACAAGCTAACGAAATAGATAGCTGGGAAAGCCCTTTCAAGGTCATTGTGTCGGTGATGATGCTAAAAGAAGGTTGGGACGTAAAGAACGTTACTACCATTGTGGGACTACGTCCTTATGCTGCCGATTCAAAGATTCTACCCGAACAAACTCTAGGTCGTGGTCTAAGGCGAATGTTCTTTGGTAATGACGAAGTTGAAGAATATGTGAGCGTCATTGGTACTCCTGCGTTTATGGAGTTCGTTGAATCTATCAAGGGTGAAGGCGTGATACTTGAGAAGAAAGCTATGGGAACTGGTGCTAAACCTATTGCTCCAACAGTTATTGAAGTAGACCGAGAAAATCCAAACAAAGATATTGAAAAGTTGGACATAGAGATTCCTGTAATGACACCACGTATTGAACGTGAGTATAAGAACCTTGCAGACCTAGACGTTACGAAGTTTGACAACAAGCGTGTTGCCGTAAAAACCTTTAGTGAAGAAGAAAAGCGAGAGATTGTATTCAAGGACGTTGTTGGCGAAAGCCATCATCACACAACTGTTCTTAACGGTAACCTTACGCCGAACTACCAGAGCGTTGTTGGATTCTTTGTGCAAGCCATAATGCGAGAACTGAGGCTCTTTGGTTGTTACGATATTCTATTCGGCAAAGTGAAGGCTTTCATTGAACATCAACTGTTTGTGGAAGATATTGAGCTGACCGACTTGAATATACTTAGAAACTTATCAGAAGTTGAATACATCAAGTTGATACGAGAGACTTTCAAGAAAGCCATAAACGAACTTACCGTACAGGATAGTGGTGACACCGAAATAAAGAACTACATTAAGATTAGCGAATCACGACCCTTCGTGGTAAACGACAAAGGATTCTTACTTCCCAAGAAATCAGTGTTTAATAAAATTGTCGGTGACGGTGGTTTTGAGCTTGAGTTCTCTGGATTTCTGGAAAGTTGCGACGATATAATTTCGTTTTCAAAGAACTTCCAGAACAAGGAAGCCAATGCCCTTAGGATTGAGTACAAGAACTCGGAAGGCTTCATAGCTTATTACTACCCCGATTTCTTTGTAAAGACTACACCTAAGACTGTTTACATAGTAGAGACAAAAGGTCGCGAAGAAGAAGATGACAAACTTAAGTTTGAGCGGCTTGAGAAATGGTGTGATGACGTTAATAACAGACAAAGCAAAATGTCCTACAAAGCAATTTACGTTAAGCAGTCTGAGTGGAACAAAGACAAGTTGAAGAACTTTGATGAAGTAGTTCGTGTATTTGGGGATTAGGTTGATATGTCGCTCTCACCGGAAGATAAGTATCATCTGGATAAGTGGTGGCTACTGCAAGAGTTAAAAGCTGAATATCTAGTATCGGACTCTTACGAGCTGAGTACCGTATTCCATCTAAGAGAAAATAACGCACCAACTAAGCTAGTTCAGGAGAGATTATTAAAGCAGCTAGCTTCTAAAGAAGCATTTGAGCTAGAGAAGATTGACGACAATTCGTACAAGGTTGTGTTTTTGCATAACTTCACAAAAGCATATAACGCTACGGACCTTTGGTTTAGAGACTTCTATGCGACAACGGGCATAAAACCAGAATATGAAACAATTCCTACCGCAAAGCCAGAGTTAATTACCGTTAGGCTATCAAAAGAAGGCAGAGGGCTGTGGTTAGTTGCTGGTGAAGATGACCAAGTATTACTAAATAGATTCGCGTCTAATAGGCCACCTGACTTGATATTTGGCTATTTAATAAACAATAGGCCTGGTTCATTAGTTAGATTGGGCGAACTTAAAAGAGAATTTGAGAATGTGGGGAAAGTTAGTAATTTAGAGGACCTGGTGCGTAAGGTTGGGTTTGATAAAGAACTTAAAAAACTATTCTTCAAACGCTCTGGAGCCAAAGAATTAGAGCTAACAAATCCAATTCAAATTACTGGTTCTGAGTGGCAAGAAATAAAGCAAAAATTGGAAACGTCAAGAACCGGCAAAAAACCGGCAAGTTCAAACTCTAGCAAACTGTAGCAAAATTCAATTCTCAAAAATCATTCCGGCGTTGCCTGAAAGCATTTTTTGTAACCCCTATACTTCCGCTTGCAATGAACAGCAAGCAGGACAAAATCATAACAACTAGCGAAATGCGAAAGCTACTTGGAAAGGAGTATGCCAGCATTTCAGACAGTGAGGTTGACACTGTCATAGTTCAGCTTGAGTTGATGGCAGAAATAGCAATTAAACGCATCAAGAAAGACCTCGTGGTTCCAAAGTCTACGTAGGTTACTTGTATGCAGTTTTTAATAGAACATAATAGGGGTTACAAATGAAAGTCGTAATTTACACAAGGGTCTCTACGGTTGAGCAGGCTGAAAAGAATAAGAGCCTAGAGGTCCAGGAAAAAGCCTGCCGTGACTATGTCGCAAGACATAACTTAGGTGATGTTGTTGAGGTTTACAAAGAAGAAGGAGAAAGTGCCAAGACAGCTAATCGTACTCAATTAAAAAGAATGTTAAGGGAGTTGGCTAGCGACCATAAAGAAGTCAGGCATTTGATAGTCTTTAAGTTGGATAGGCTGGCAAGACGAACAGAGGACCACATAGCATTAGCAAACATACTTGTTAAGCTGGGAGTTAAACTACACTCCGCTACAGAAGTCCTTGAGGACACACCGTCAGGTAAGTTAATGGAGCATATACTTGCATCGTTTGCTGAGTTTGATAATTCAGTACGTTCTGAGCGTTCAGCCAAAGGAATGATGGCTAGATTACAAGAAGGTGGCTGGGTACACTTAGCACCGATTGGCTACAGAAATATCAAGGACTCACTAGGTCGTCCTACTGTAGAGCCTGATGAAATGGCTAAACCAGTACAAAAATTCCTTAAAGACTTTGCAAAAGGATTATACAACCAAGACAACGCTGCTGAGTTAGCAGCAACAAAGTACAAAATAAAGGCCAGAAGCTACAGTATAGTCAACGGTAAACGTAAGTACAGTAAAAACTACGATAAACCTGTTGGGAAAAGCACGGTCTACTCTATGCTTAGAAATCCTTTGTATGCAGGATACGTAACCGGCAAAGGTATTGACGAACCAATCAAGGGTCTGCATATGCACAATGCTCTGATAACAAAAGATGAGTTTGATGCAATTCAGATGATATTAACTGGTACCGATAAGCCAGTGTTGCGACCCTATGGGGTTAATAAAGAATACTGGCCATTACGTAGGTACTTACGTTGTGCTTACTGCAATAGCCATCTTACAGGTAGCAGGTCTAAAGGTAGAAATGATACTTATGAGTACTACCACTGCACAAGGTGCAAGGGTGTAAAAGTTAAAGGCGAGACATATAAGCACCTTACCTTGCCTCGTCAGACTGTACACGATGCTTATCTGAGACTTATGGAGGGCGTTCAGCCCTCCGTAGGTGCCTTGCGAGCCTTCAAAGAGATTGTTGTGCGTAAATGGAATGCTGATTATGCTGCTACCATTGCAAGACGTGGCAGTGTTGAGGCTGACATTTCTGCACTGGACAAGAAAAAGTCTGACTTAATTGAGATGTGTCGTGTTAGTACGATAACTGAGGACGAGCTAAAGAACGAGAGAGACAAGATTGCCATTGACCGCTCCAGACTTGAACTAGAGCTCTTAGAAATCAAACAAGAGTTTATTGACACTGACCGTGTACTAAATTTGGCTATAGATTTTATGGCAAACGTTGCCAGTATGTGGTCTACAGCACAGGACGACGACAGAGTACGGTTCCAATATATGGCTTTACCTGAGGGTGTGACGATAAACGCAAACAAAAAATTTGGAACCGTCAAAATTGGTCTGCCATTTAAGCAAGCTAAAGTGTTAGAAGCCAAGTTATCTGCATCAAAAAAGACCCAAAGTAACTCTGAGTCTTTTATGGTGACCCCAGGGGGAATCGAACCCCCGTTTTCAGGATGAAAACCTGATGTCCTAGGCCACTAGACGATGGGGCCTCGTCGGAGTTCACTGTCAACTTTCGCATAGAGTTTAAAAACTCTCAATGCTTCAGTTTTTCGTCACTCCTCCTCTCAATTACTCAAACATCTGCCAAAAGGCGGATTGGTTTGATTAATTATACAGAAGAAACAAGCGCATTCTATCATAATTACTGGGGTAGAACAACAAACAAACGTTTTCATTTGGAAAAACTTGAATTCAAAAAACCTCTGGAAGTATGTGCTAAAGCTTTGCTAAACTTGTTTGGGATGAATCCATTTAAAAAAAATAACAAACAAAGAGCACCGGAAATACCACCTCATAAATTCAAGAGAACAAAGATCATAGCAACAGTTGGGCCATCTACTAACACCTATGAATCAATAATAGAGATGATCAAAGCCGGTGCCAATGCCATAAGATGCAATTTCTCGCATGGAAACCACGAGGAATGGGTTCAGATAGTAAAACTAATACGTAAAGCCTCCAAAGCGCATTCGAAGCCAGTTGCCATTATTCAAGACTTACAGGGGCCGAAAATGAGATTGGGAGATTTTGACGGAATTATTAATGTTGAGAAACATCAGGTTTTGCAGTTTGGGTATAACTCAGATTACGATCCAACGGGAATAATTCCGACCCAATACGATCTAAGTAAAAAGGTTGAGCGAGGGCATAGATTATTACTATGCGACGGGCGCATTAGAACAGAGGTGATAAGCGTTAAAAATGGGGTTATCTACGCGAAAGCCTTAAACGATGGCGTGTTAACAAAAAGAAAAGGCATAAACCTACCCGACACAGACTTTGAGGGAGATATTCTTACTCAAAAAGACAGGGCTGATATAACTTTCGGAGCCCAGAACGATTTTGACTACGTGGCTCTTTCTTTCCTGCAAACTGCGAATGACGTCGAAAAACTCAGAAAGATTCTGAAAAACCACAACAGCACTGCCAAGATTATTTCCAAGATAGAAACCCATGCGGCAGTTGAAAATATTGAAGAGATTGTCGAAGCCAGCGATGCTGTTATGGTCGCAAGGGGCGATCTGGCAAATGAGACTTCGCCGGAATCGGTGCCGATTGTTACCAGGAAAATCATCGGACTTTGCCAGGATAAGGGGAAAATATCTATCGTTGCAACCCAGATGCTAGGAAGCATGACTACCGAGCCTGAGCCAACCAGGGCTGAAATGTCAGATATTGCCACCGCTGTAATAGTCGGTGCGGATTGTTTAATGTTGAGTGATGAGACCGCCAGCGGTAAATATCCCATAGAAGCGATTAGCGTCATGAAAAGAGGTATTTTGTATACACAGGAAAACTCACCTCTTACTCCTCTGTTTATTAAACACGAAGACAACAGAGTGCAGAGCGCGATCTCCTCGGCCGTTATTACTCTTGCGCACCAAGTTAAAGCCAAGGCAATAGTTGCCGAAACTCATTCTGGGGCAACAGCGCTTAACATTGCTTCTCACCGCCCCAATATGCCGATTATTATGGTTACGCAATCCCCCAGAGTGGCTCAACAACTGGCAATTGTATATGGCGGGAAAGTTTTCACCAGGAGTGAAACTAAAGGTACGTCTCAAAAATTAACAGATTGGCTACATCGACAAAAAGTGTTTTCACCTGGCGATATCATCGTATCTGCCAGTGGCATGTATCCTGGCAAAGTCGGTGGAACTGACACCATTAAAGTACGCGTACTAGAGTAATTTTGTTTTCTTTAAGTTATCTGAAGTACAATTGATATGTCATTAATTGGACTTTTTAGGTGATAACCAAAAATTACCCGGAACTGGCAACCAACGAAATACGCAAGGATGCTCTGGATATTGTCGAAGCGGGGTTTGGGGCTATAAGAGTAGAGAAGCTTATAAGATCAAGCATTTCACTGGATAGAAACAGCCTTAAACTCTCAACTAACACTTATGATCTAAATAAGTTTAAACATATTTATTTGTTTGGGATCGGTAAGGGCTCGGCTCGCGCGGTTAGGGAAATAGAGAATGTTGTCGGTCCAGATAGAATTACCGCCGGACATGTTATAGATATACAAAAAACTGAGCTCAAAAAAGTAAAAAGCCACGTTGGCACTCACCCGCTGCCGTCAGATAAGAATATTCAGGCAACAAAGAAGATTATCAAGACTCTTGAGAGTGCAGGCGAAAATGATCTTGTAATTGTGATGATCTGTGGAGGTGGCTCCGCTCTAATGACAAAATTGGCCAATCTTAGCTGTCTTGAGGCTCAGTTTATTTCTAAAGTGTTGTTAATGCAGGAAGCTAAAATTCAGGAGATAAATACAGTCAGGAAACATATTTCACAAATTCATGGGGGCTATTTTGCAAAATATGCCTATCCAGCATCAGTGCAAACTCTAATCATATCTGATGTGCCGGACAATGACTTATCCAGCATTGCTTCTGGTCCGACGGTGATGGATCTAACCACTAAAGAAGAGGCCGAAACGGTTGCGAAAAAATATGGCCTGCCTAAGTTTGAATTTACAGAGACGCCTAAGGAGAATAAGTATTTCAAGAAAGTGAAAAACAACATAATCGCTAGTGGTCAAACCGCGCTTGAAGCAATGGAGAATAGAGCAAAAGAACTGGGCTACCATCCTAGAACAAAAAGCGCGAATTTATCGGGAATTGCCAAAGAAGTTGGCGACGAACTGGCAAAAGAAGTCAGGCCCGGAGAAGCACTTATGGCAGCTGGGGAAACTGTTGTTAAGGTGAATTTTCCAGGAAGAGGGGGCCGCAATCAAGAAGTTGCTTTAGGCTCGGTAGCAGCCCTCAAAGAAGGGACGGCAATTGTATCCGTAAATAGTGACGGAAAAGACAATATGCCGGTGGCTGGAGCAATTGTGGATTACTATCAAACCAGAAAAAAACTGGCAAAAATTAATAAGTCTCCCAGAGAATATCTTCATAGAAATAATAGTTATGAATTGCTCGAGGAGCTTGACGACCTTATTCATATAGAAAAAGTAACGGCCAACGTCGCCGATTTTATGGTTGCCGTAAGGAGGGCTGAATGAAAATAACAGATATTAAAGCGCGAGAAATCTTGGATTCCAGAGGCAATCCGACTCTTGAAGTTTCAATGATGAACGACAAGGGGCAAAGCGTAGTTTTTGGAGTTCCATCTGGAGCCAGCACTGGCGAAAAAGAGGCTCTTGAGAGAAGAGATGGCGACATTAACAGATACAATGGCATGGGAGTAAAAAATTGCGTTGATGAAATTGAGAATAATTTGAAAGAGGGTTTAATGCGGATACCTCTAGGTGATCAGAGCGAATTTGATGGTGCATTAGCCACATTTGACCCTAGCGAAAAGAAGGAGAAACTCGGCGCCAATACAATGCTTGGGTTAAGTGGGGCCTATCTTAAACTAAGTGCCTTGTCATCTGGGCAAAAACTTTGGCAATATATATCTGAAATTAGTAAATCCGGGCCCAGTCTCCCCAGAATTTATGCGAACCTGATTAACGGGGGTAAACATGCTCCTGGTTTGGATATACAAGAGGTAATGGTCGTTCCCAAAGAAACTCGGCCCAGTGTCGCGGTAGAACAAATTGTATCTTTTCGCAGGGAACTGGCAAAAAAGCTATCTGAGGAATATGGAGAAAGTAGCTTATTAATTGGAGATGAGGGCGGGTTTGTCCCGCAAAACGCGCGCCACGCCAAGGTGCTTGCCATTTTCAGTAGCATTGAAGGTGATTTTGAAATCGCTCTTGACGTAGCAGCAAGCTCGTTTTATGAAAATGGTAAATATCATTTTGAGGGGAAGGATGTCACCGCCGAAGAATTAGGAGGATGGTACCAGGCGAATTCGAATAATATTTTATCTGTTGAAGATCCGTTTGAAGAGCATGACAGCGAATCTTTTGCGAATTTGGCTTCAAACGCATCGTTTTTTGTCATTGGCGATGACCTAACAGTGACATCGGCTACTCTTATAGATGAGTTTGCGACAAAAAGTGCTATTAGTGGAGTGATTATTAAGCCAAATCAGATAGGAACAATTAGCGAAACGCTGGCGGCTGTTGCCGCGGCGCAAGCGAGCGATGTTAAAATAATAGTCAGCCACAGGAGTGGTGAAACCAACGATGATTTTATAGCTGATCTGGCGTGTGGTATTGGGGCTTTTGGCATAAAGATCGGAGCGCCTGTCAGAGGTGAGCGAGTTGCAAAATATAACAGATTACTGCAAATAGAAAAGGAGGGATTATAAATGGCTCAAACGATATACTTTTACAACGCGACGGATGAAGATGAGGAATTTTTCTCTCATGAACTTTCAGATCAGGAGAAATGGCATGTGCATTTTTCAGAGAAGTGTTTAAAAGAAATATGCGATCCGGCAGATTCCACCCCGCCCCAAGATACGACAATTTTGTGTGTTAATCACACCTCTAATGTTACTAAAGAGTTTATTGATACGTTACCCCAATTAAAAATGATTGCTACTCGGTCTACAGGTTTTAATCATATAGATCTGGATGCGGCTAAAGAAAAGGGCATTATAGTTACGAACGTGCCAACATACGGGGAGAACACGGTCGCGGAATTTGCTTTCTCTATTTTGCTGGCGCTTTCCAGGAAAATTAAACCGTGCATAGAAAGTGTTGATACGGGACAGGTGGATTATGGCCAGCTACGTGGGTTTGATCTAGCCGGCAAAACTATAGGGGTAATTGGTACTGGCAGGATAGGAGCGCACGTTATCAAGATCGCCAAAGGGTTTGAAATGGATGTTTTGGGTTATGACCCATATCCTAATGAAGAATTAAGGCAAAAATATGAGTTTGAATATGTTGATTTGGACACGCTTCTAGGTAAATCGGATGTAGTGACGTTGCATGCGCCAAGCACCGAAGAAAACACGCATTTAATAAACAAAAAGACTCTTGCCAAAATGAAAAATACTGCTGTTTTGGTCAACACCGCCAGAGGCGATTTAGTCGAAACTACTGATCTCATAGATGCACTAAAAGACGGAGTAATTGCCGGTGCGGCGCTGGATGTAATGGAGGGTGAAAATCTGTTGAATTTCGATGAAGAGGCGAACTTGATCCATTCCCAGGCCAAGACGCACGAACTGCAGCTTGCGATAGAACACGAAATTTTAGAGAAAATGCCAAACGTCGTTTTAACCCCTCACAATGCTTTTAACACCGAAGGCGCCCTTGCCCGCATCCGCCAAACCAGTTTGGAAAACATACGAGCATTTGCCGATGGCAATCCTAAAAACATAGTCTCCTAAAGAACGATACACAAATTTTCGCAGAAAGTTTTATCTGTCAATCAAGGACAGACCCTGTAAATAACAGAGGTATCCTATATTTCCAAGTATTTACAAGGACTGTCCTTGGAAATTACCTAGAAATTATATTAAAAGTATGCAGCAAATATTGTTAGATAACTCGTTGTTTTTGTCTTGATAGGTGTTGCTAATATGTATTTTGTTCAAACTTGGCATCAAATTGTTGTAATGTAGTTGCATCATAGGTCCCGTAGTCGCTATTAAGCTCAACCATATTAGCTCCCATGGTAGCTTCTGCCCAATTTAGAGTATTAATCCAGTTGCCGATCTTGTTGCTTGTTGCGGTTTGGAAAGTAATCGGAGCACCTTTCGATTTCATATGTGAATACATAACGGTGTAATTATCGCCAAGCGGGCTGGAAGTAGTGGATGCGTCCCGAATTGAATTATTAGCAAGAACGCAACGGTTCCCAAGAGTTTGTCGGCAATAGTCCATCAGTGAATTAGTAAAATTAACATCCATACTTACAGTGTTGTTGTCATTGATAGCTTGGTATGGATTAAGCGCTATACTACTTCGGGTATATTTATATATGCTATGAGCTGCAATCTGATCTTTTTGACACTGCTTGTCTTTTTCTAGCGTAAATCCTGCTGCATGTAGATTAGTAATATTTCTAGTATCGCTGGCGCCTCTAATGAGCGGTTCAGCATACACCGTCATACAGCCGTTTATAGTAATATCGCGAACATAAGGGCTTCTATCAAACCACGCAGAAATCTTTTTATGTAGATCTGTGTACGCCCTTTTATAATTTGGAGTCCAAAAGCGGGGAATTTGATAAGATGGCTGTTTTGCATCCTCGGGTTCATAATAGGTGACTGGTGATCCATCTAGGTTTTTAACCCACGTTGGGCTTTTATCACCCGCAAAAATCCGTAGCTTAATCGTGGCCTTTTTTAATTTAGCGGCGTCAATAGCCGACTTGATTTTATCGGGCACAAATCCGCTTGCTGATGCAGGTTGCAAATCACTCCAATTAATGTTTACAACATAGCTGTTGATGAAGCTAGTGTGGCTTGTAGGTGGGCCACTCCGCGTTGCGACACCTTGAATGGGTGGCTTAAGACTGGATACTAAACCTGTTGCGGCAAAACTTCTTATTACCAGGTATCCCACCACTCCCGTAATTAGCATAATTATTGCAAGCTGCATTGGGCTAAAAGATCGCATAATGCGTACTTTCAGCACTTTATTTTTAATATTTGCTAAAAATTTTTTATTTTTTCTGGATGTTGCTTTTCTCATAACGGCCTTCGTTTATATTAATGAACTTATTTAATCACAAGCGTATTGTAGTTGATTGAACTGTATCTGCATAGATGATAGGGGAATTTCCAAGGACTGTCCTTGGAAATGAGAAACCTGTTCATTTATTGCCCGATTTTTTGTCCGATCGGACATCAAAATGGGCAAGTTGGTGATTTGTAATTTAGGGGGATTTTAATGATAAATCCATTTACATTTATTAGTTTAAGCGTGATACAATTTTTAGTGAATAAAAACTAAAATAACGGTGGGATTATGGATAAACAAAACGCTTGGATTTTGTGGCTGGATCAACTGAGTAATGATGATGTGGGCCTTGTTGGTGGCAAAAACGCGTCACTCGGCGAGATGTACACCCAATTAACACCTAAAGGCATCAAAATCCCAAACGCTTTTGTTGTCACCTCAAACGGATACAAGCACTTCGTGCAAACGACTGGTTTGGCGGAAAAAATAAAGTCTGAACTGGCCGAACTTAAAATAGAAGACGTTCATTCGCTTCAAGAAACTGGCAAGAGTATAAGGGAGGCCTTTCTAAGTGTAAATTTTCCGGAAGATTTGGCGGCTCAAGTACGTGAAAATTATCGACATCTTTGCAATGATGCTGGAGTGGAAAACATCGACACCGCCGTGCGTTCAAGCGCGACCGCGGAAGATTTGCCTGGAGCATCTTTCGCGGGTGAGCACGAAACATTTTTAAATGTATCTGGCGATGAAAATGTTTTAAACGCCATAAAAGGTTGTTTCGCGTCGCTTTTTACAGACAGAGCAATTTCTTATCGCGTAGACAAGGGTTTTGACCACCTTGACATTTATCTATCTGTTGGAATTCAACGCATGGTTCATTCCGATCGTGCTTCTAGTGGGGTAATGTTTTCTCTTGATACAGAGAGTGGTTTTCGTGACGTGGTTCAAATTACTAGCGCATGGGGACTAGGAGAAATGGTTGTTCAGGGCAAGGTTGTGCCAGATGAATTTATGGTTTATAAACCGTCACTAAAGCGCACTTTGCCGGGAATAATTAAGAAAAATCTTGGGCCCAAAGCAACGAAAATGATTTACGATACGTCCGAAAACGCCGAGCGTCCGGTGAAAGAAGTGGATGTTCCAGCGGAAGATAGAAAGAAGTTTTCCATTTCAGACGATGAGGTTTTGACTCTAGCGCGTTGGGCGGTGGCAATTGAAGACCACTACACCGAACGTGCCGGCAAAGATATGCCAATGGATATGGAATGGGCAAAAGACGGTGTTAGTGGAGAGCTTTATATTGTCCAGGCTAGACCCGAGACGGTTCAGGCAGAAAAGAAAGGCTTTATCCACGAAGAATATCAGCTTCAGGAAACCGGCGAGATAATATCTGAAGGCATTTCGGTTGGAACGAAAATAGCTACCGGCAAAGCAAAAATTATTCTCTCTACGGGACACCTGGACGAATTTAACGAAGGTGAAATTTTGTTCACCGAAATTACTGACCCCGACTGGGAACCAATAATGAAAAAAGCTTCGGCAATTGTGACTGAAAAAGGCGGGCGCACATCGCACGCAGCGATTGTCTCGCGCGAGCTTGGAATTCCGGCGGTGGTTGGCGCTGAGGGTGTTCTGGATAAGATAAAAACCGGTGATGAAGTAACCATCGATACGTCTTCAGGTGATGTTGGCAAAATATATTCGGGAACATTGAAGTTTGACAAAAAAGTTTATGAGCTTAATAAAATTCCAGAGATTAAGACCAAAATAGCCATGAATATCGGCACTCCAGACGGCGCGTTTATGCATTCCAAGCTGCCCCATAAAGGCGTGGGGCTAGCGAGAGAAGAATTTATTATTGCTTCCCAGATACAGGTACATCCAAATGCATTAATAAATTATGAAACTTTAGAAAATGAAGAATTAAAACGAAAAATTGACGATATTACCACTGGTTACGAAAGTAAAACGGATTTTTACGTTCACAAACTTGCTCAAGGAATAGCCCAAATTGGGGCGGCTTTCGCGCCCGAGCAAGTAATAGTTAGATTTTCAGATTTTAAAACCAATGAGTATCGTGCCTTGCTTGGTGGAGATTTATACGAGCCGAAAGAAGAAAATCCAATGCTTGGTTGGCGGGGTGCGTCGCGTTACTATCACAAAGATTTTAAAGATGCTTTCAAGCTGGAATGCCAGGCGATAAAGATTGTCCGCGAGGAGTTTGGGTTGACCAATGTTCAAGTAATGGTGCCGTTTTGCAGGACTCCCGAAGAAGGCAAAAAAGTCGTTGAGGTGGTAGAAGAAGCCGGGCTAAAACGCGGCGATGGTGAGCATGGGCTCAAAATATACGTTATGTGCGAGATTCCAACCAATGTAATTCGCGCGGATGATTTCCTGGAAATATTTGATGGGTTTTCTATTGGTTCAAATGATTTAGCGCAATTAACTCTTGGGATGGATAGGGACTCGAGTGTAATTTCTGGTATTTCTAATGAAAATGACAAAGCTGTAAAGTCACTAGTTTCTAGAGCCATAAAAATTTGTCATGAAAAAGGCAAATACATTGGTTTTTGTGGACAAGCACCATCAGATTATCCGGAATTCTTTAGATTTTTAGTAAGCCAAGGCATAGACACAATTTCGCTCAATCCAGATTCAGTGATTCCGATGATACTTGAGGCAGAGAAGGTTGAGGCCCAGATTGGCAATAACGAGTAAAGCTGACGCTTTAAGAGATTAGCAAAACTTGCGTTTTGCATTTTCTCTCTTCTTTTGTACCGACACTCCCAAGTTAAAAGTCTTCGACTTTTTGAACTTCATACTTTTTCTCATCAGCAAGAAAAAGTATGCAAAAAGTGCCGCCCCGATCAAAAACATGCCTTATACTTCAGTCTCGCCAAAAACAGACTGTGATTTGCGGAACGACCCTAAAGGGTTCGCCCTCGCTAACACTCGGGTGGTCCTCACCCCAATCTGTTTTGGCTCAACTTCCGCAAAGGTGTTTTTGAGAAGGGATAAATAATGAAGGATCTTCAAGGACAGACCCTGTAATTACCAACTGATTATGGACTACATATCGAAGTCACCCATAATTTCATCAAGTTTGGTGCGTAGTTCTTCCTCAGTTTTTGGCAAACCAGCTAAAGTTTTTCCAATTATATCTGCATCGAAATGGTCTGGCCAAACCTCTGGCGGGATAGGGTTCTCTACCCACGGCCCGACTCTAATTGCTAGGGGATCATACCAATCATCCTCTGTAGACGGTCGTTCTTCTTTATTGTCGCTAAAGGTGTTCATAGCAGTTTGAGCGATTTTCTTAATAATTTGCTTTGGGAAAAACTCTTTTGCTTCTGGCTTGTCCAATTCAAACATTTAGGGTTATACTCCATTTTCATTTTAGCATAGATGTTACTGTTAATATTTTGTATTAGTCCGTTAGTCATAACATATTGGATTACCAATGATTTAATCAGAGTATGTCAAGCAAGGTTTCTAAAAAGTTTTTGGCCTGAAACAAACACGTCAAAGTAACAACTGCAAGCTTTGCTTTCCAAGTTCCGTCCAAGGACAGTCCTTGGAAATAGATAACGAGACAATCTCCACACTTATGTGTCCGATCGGACATATAAGTGTGTATGGTTAATTGCTTTTTCTTTGTAAGCATTTGGGACAATCCTATCTCGAAAACACTTTTTGTATAAGTTGCGGTAAAAACAAATTGCTTCCAAGACCTACTATTTTTTGCCAGACTCTGAAAGTTCCCATCGTCGCTAAAGCTATGGTGGGCAGGCCTGATGAAAAGAATGTCAAAATAACAATAATTGCGTAAGTGTGTCTGAGCACTACTTAGCTTTAGCGAAGGAGGGCGAGTTCGCTGAAGCATTGTTATTATGACAATGAAATAATCAAGAACTGGAAGCGTCTGTCGGCTTTGGACTCAGGCGTTTGCCGAAACAAATGGTGGCAAATAAATCAAATCGGTAGATTTGACAACCTCATTGTCGGAGACAAATCCCTCCTCTTTTGGTATCATTACAAAGACTTTTCGAGTAAAAAAAATATGTTTCACAAAAAAACCATTCGTGATGTTCCGATTGATAATAAATCTGTTTTAGTGCGGGTAGATTACAATGTTCCACTGGAGGAAGACGGCACTATTGCTGATGATTTTCGAATCCGGCAATCTCTTGAAACGCTAAAGTATTTAATTAAACGGAAATGTAAAATTACTATTTGCTCGCATCTGGGTCGTCCGGAAGGCAAACCAGATAAAAAATATTCACTGGAACGAGTAGCCGAGCGTTTGCAAAAATTGATCGGTATTGAAGTTATTTTTGTAGACGAAGCAGTTGGCGACAGGGCATTTATCACCCGAAAAAAACAGACTACTAATGAAATCATTATGTTAGAAAATTTGAGATTTGACGCGCGAGAAGAAGGAAATGACGCGCATTTCGCCAAAGAACTGGTCAAAAATGCCGAGTATTTTGTGCAAGACGGTTTTGGAGTTGTGCACCGCGCACACGCGTCAACGGACGCGATAACACATTATTTACCAGGTGTAGCAGGATTCTTGCTTGAAAAGGAAGTATCGACAATTTTAGGCGCCATGAAATCGCCCAAACATCCGGTAATATCAATCGTTGGCGGTGCAAAAATAAAAGACAAAATCGACGTGATAAAAAACTTTATGAAAATATCTGAAACAGTAATAGTCGGCGGCGTGATGGCGAATACTTTAATGGTGGCCAAGGGATATGGGGTTGGTAACAGTAAATATGAGGACGAAGAAATCCCCGAGGCAAATCACCTGCTCGAACATGCTGCAGAAAATGATTGCGAGCTTTTTGTGCCGCACGAAGATGTCGCGGTGGGCGATAAATTTGATGAAACCGCTAAGCGGCGCGAAATAGATATAGAAGACGTTAAGTCGAATGATATTATCATGGATTTTGGCCGCAAGACGATGGAGGAAGTTTGCCACAATATTTCAAACGCGCACACAGTATTTTGGAATGGCCCTCTCGGAGTAATCGAATTTAAAAATTTTAACTGGGCGACCACAAAGCTTTCCGAATGCATTGCTGCCAATAATCACTTGACCAGTATCGTTGGCGGTGGAGATACCACTGGATTCATTGATGAACTTGGCATGAGAGATAAATTTACTCATGTTTCCACCGGCGGAGGTGCCAGCTTGGAACTCATGGCAGGATACAAATTGCCTGGAATCGAAGCCCTTTTAGATTCTTAAATATTAGACAACAGGTTGGCAGGCTTTTCCTGATTTGCAAGGAGGCTCCTTGCAAAATCGTTATGTTAATTGAAGATTGCCGACATGTTTTTGATTACGCTGGCAGGTGATAATGACCAGTAGTTTTGCGCTTGGACCAAGCGTGATATTATAAAATGCATAAGCAGTATCGGATGGGATAAATGCGTAAAAAAATAATTGCCGGAAATTGGAAAATGAACCTAAACGTCTCCCAAGGAAGTGTTTTGGTCCATAGGCTTCAGGAGAGAATCAAAACTACCAAAAACGTGGAGGTTATTTTGTGCCCAAGTTTTGTTTCCTTGCAACCTTTGTCTCTGCAAATCGATCGCCGTAAATTTAAGCTCGGCGCCCAGAACGCGTACTTTGAAGACGAAGGCGCTTTTACGGGAGAAGTTTCTATTGCTATGCTCAGAGATTTGGCGAGCTATATTATCGTCGGTCACTCAGAAAGAAGGCATAAATTTGGCGAAAATGACGACTTGATCGCAAAAAAGGTAGCCGCTTGCGTGCGCAATGATATCGCGCCGATTCTTTGCGTTGGCGAAACCGCCAGCGAAAGAGCCGCGAAAGAAACCAAGCAAACAGTTCACGACCAATTAAGCGTCGGTGTTCGCGACTTAACGTCTCAAAACATAAAGCATTTGGTAGTCGCTTACGAGCCAGTTTGGGCAATTGGCAGCGGCAGGTTGCCAAAGCCTCATGAAGTTGAAGAAGTAACTAGCCTAATCCGCAGCACGATAGCTCACATTTACGGCCAAAACGTCGCGGAGAAAATCCGAATTTTATACGGCGGAAGCGTTAACCCCGACATCACCAAAGGGTATTTAGAAATAGAGGGTATCGATGGCTTCTTGGTTGGAGGCGCCAGCCTAAATTATGAATATTTCTCAAGAATTGTAGCCACTGCACAAGAGCTGGAAGGTGAATAGTCAAATGCCGAAAGATAATGACACTAATGAAACCAAAATTTCAGTTAACGGCCAGACCGACGCGGCAGAGGCTAAAACTATTAAGGATTCCGGCAAGGATCCCAACGAACTTGTATCCGCTATAAACCATTCGGTTAGTGTTGCCGTTAAGTCCAAGTCTGAGGACTCTTCAAAAAAACTCTCGCCAAGAGCGGGCACCCGGCCATCACCGGGTCGTGTTTCGATCGACGGGATCAGAGGGCCATCAAGACATTATTTGAGCCAGAAAGAATCAAAGCCTGAAAATGAAGCTCCAAAAAATGTAAATAACAATGATGCGGAGCCGAGCAAAGCTGAGGATGAGAAAAATGAATCACCGCGTGTTGGCAAAACTATTACCCCAGTAACAGATAACGATGACAAATCTCATGAGCACAAGGAGAAAACCGAGGAACCTGAGATACAAGAAAACAAAAAAAATGAAAACACAGGAAGCGATTCTCCCAAAGACAACGCTCCTACAAATTTATATATGTATTCGAATCAAACCATTGGTGAAATCGCTTCGCAGCTTTCCGGCACAAAAAACCCAGAGGAGAGTCCTCAAAAGCCGGAGGAAAAAAATGTGGCTGCCGAGCAAAAACAAGCTGAGACTAACGATGGTCAAGATCAAAAAGAAACTGACGAAAAAACTCCCGGTAAAACTGAGAAGAAAAATAAAAAAGAAACGCCAGAACTTCAAAATCCAAAAGTTTTTGACACCACGCAGTACCATTTGCCAATATCTGCCAAGCATCATAAAAAAGCCAGCTCAACTTCAACTGCTGTGGCTCTTATCTTCCTAATTATACTTGTTATAGCTGTTGGAGCTGGAATATACTTTCATTTTATTAAACTGGATTTTCTTAAAAATATTTTTTAAGCGTTTTTTATCTGCTAAAATTAACCCCAGTGAAACGCATCTTTGAGGGGTTAAATGAGGCGCAAAAAGGGGCCGTCGTTGAAATAAACGGTCCTTTATTAATATTGGCCGGAGCGGGCAGCGGCAAAACAAAAACCCTCACGCACAGAATTGCTTATCTTATCTCTGAAAAAAAAATAGATCCGGCTCGCATTTTAGCCGTTACTTTTACTAATAAAGCCGCGCGCGAAATGCGCGAACGAATCGCCAAGTTAATGTATGGCGACCGTGGAGATATGAATTGGGAAGAAATAGCATTTCGGCGCGACTGGATGCCATTTACGGGTACTTTTCATGGAATATGCGTAAAAATATTACGTCGGGACGGGGAGCACCTTGGTATTCCGAAATCTTTCGTAATTTTCGATGAACAAGACAGAACCGGCGCGGTCAAACAAGCTCTACGCGAGTTTGGAATAGATGAAAAAAAATATACTCCCAGAGCAATTGCCGCCGTTATATCTTCATCAAAAAACGAACTTATAGATTCTGGGTCTTTTCGAAATTTCGCGTCTACACCCATGCAAAAAGTTGCCGCTAGCGTTTTTCCGGTTTATGAAAAGATCCTTGAAGAAGCATCGGCTCTTGATTTTGATGACTTAATCTTAAAAACAGTTAGATTGCTTGAAATCCCGGATTTAAGAGAAAAATGGCGCAATCAATTTGAATATATCCTTGTTGACGAGTATCAAGACACCAACAGTGCTCAATACAAGCTCGTGAAATTGCTCGTAAACTCCCAGCGAAACATTTGTGTTATCGGGGATGATTGGCAAAATGTGTACATGTGGAGAGGGGCGGATTTTCGCAATATTTTAAATTTTGAAACGGAATACCCCGACGCGAAAATTGTAAAGCTGGAGCAAAACTATCGTTCAACCAAGCAAATACTGGACGCGGCTCAAACAATAATTAGTAAAAACCGCCAAAGATCAGATAAAAAACTGTGGACCAAAAATAACTCCGGCAAACCCGTTTGCGTACAACAGGTAGCTGACGAACGAGCTGAAGCTGAGTGGATCGTCAGTAAAACAAAAGCCGAGATTTCAACGGGCTCAAGAGGCTACAAGGATTTTACGGTTTTATATCGTACAAACGCGCAATCCAGACCAATTGAGGACGCTTTGGTTAAGTATGGGATTCCCTACAAAATTGTTGGCGGCCAAAGATTTTATGATCGCAAAGAGATTAAAGACATCATTGCCTATTTGCGTTTAATTTTTCAGCCGGAAGATAAAACCAGTTTTAATCGGATCATTAACGTTCCAAGCAGAAAAATTGGCGACACCAGCCTGGAGAAATTTTTTGCCTGGCAGGAGGAGAATTCGTATAAATTATCCGACGCTTTAAGTAATGTGCGTGGAGCGAATTGTTTGACGGCCAGGGCAGTAAAATCATTCGTTGACTTCGCCAATTTATTGGAACAAATGCGAACCCTTGCATCCGAGTCCAGCCCATCGATGCTTATTGACGTGCTTCTTAAGAGAATAAAATACATCGAATATTTGGATGATGGCAGTCTGAAGGCTGAGGAGCGAATAGAAAATGTTAAAGAACTCGTATCTGTTGCCAAGGAATACGACAATGTTGGCTTGGCGGGCTTTTTGGAGGAAGTCGCTTTGATGAGCGACGTTGACAACTATCAGGAAGGAAGCGACAGTCTAACCTTAATGACAATTCACGCCGCCAAAGGTCTTGAATTTCCGGTTGTAATAATGTGCGGCATGGAAGAAGGTTTATTCCCGCATTCGCAGTCTATGTTTGAAGAGGACAAAATGGAGGAAGAGAGGCGACTTTGCTATGTCGGCATGACAAGGGCCAAAGAAGAACTTTACTTGCTTCACGCGCGCTCGCGCATGGTTTTTGGGTCTCTTTCTCATAACATACCATCGAGATTTTTGAACGAAATCGGGAATTTTTCAACTACGGATGAACCAAGCTTAAGTGACACGACCGTCCTATCGAGTTTAGATCGCCAAAGACAACCTGAAACGATTCAAGTTGAGGTTAAGGTTGGCGATAAAGTAAGGCATAAATTTTTTGGTGAAGGTATAGTTTCAGCTTTGGACGGTGATGTGGCGGATATTGTCTTTGCTGGGCGAGGCAGCAAAAAA
>QWHN01000002.1 GCA_021404905.1 Candidatus Saccharibacteria bacterium CPR2
CTCCCTTCGTATTAGTTGATTGTTGTAACCAACAGATTACGTGGAAGCCCAGTGGCTCATCAAGGATTAGATTTTCGCGTTTTGAGTGTTAATTCAGGTTGTAAACCCTTGGACGGCAGTAGCTTTAGCTACGCAATAAGGCTTTCGTGGCTATGTTAAAATTAATTTGGCTAAAAAAAGGGGAGCGTTATGAAAGTTGATCTAGATTGTGATGACAAAAGAATTACCGCGCGGGCTGAGGCCCAAATGCTTGGAGATGAAATTGAAGGCAAGGCATTATTTATGGAATATGATGTTGATGGCTGGAAATATGTAAGAATCATTTTGGATCTAAAGGGCGACCCTAGTAAATTACAGCCAGGAAAGCACGCTGTCCATATCCACGAAAAGGGTGAATGTAAATGCGAAGGATTTAAATGCGCCGGAGGCCATTTTGACCCAGGGCCATTTGGCAATACCGACCCGGATGCGAACCACGGCTTTCACAGCGGTGATTTACCCAGTATCAATATTGACTCGGATGGCAAGGGCCATTTGGAAGCTATCTCAACGCGGATTACTTTATCTAAAGGGCCGGTTTCTATCATCTACACACCCTCCGGGACTTCTTTGATGGTTCATGCTAATCCGGATCCTTACGCTCCCGGAGAAAGCGGCTCAGGCCAAAGCGGCGGACCGCGTTTGGCATGCGGTGTGATCAAAGCTTGTTAATGCTTACTACGCGGTGATAAACTTGGATAAGTGAAAAGACTAATTGACTTTGCAAAAAATAATGCGATTACTATTGCTTTTACTGTCGCGCTAACCGCAACTATTAGCAGTTTGTTCTTGTCTGAAATTGCGCACTTAAGTCCTTGCAAACTTTGTTGGTATCAAAGAGCGCTAATGTTCCCCCTGCCAGTAATACTCGGCGGCGCTTTACTTCTTAAGGAAAAACGAGCCTATGTGTATGTGTTTCCGCTTGCGATTGCTGGCGCGACGATAGCGCTTTACCAAAGCTTATTGCAATGGGGGATTATCCAAGAAGACATACTTGAATGTTCGCTGGACAATCCATGCGCGGATCCGGAGATACTTTGGCTTGGCTTCTTAACGATCCCCTTTGGTTCATTTCTTAGTTTTACGGCGATTTTAGCGCTAATGTGGCTGGCCAGAAAGTCTTATGGCAAAAAGATTGATTTTGATAAAAATGTGGCTAATCTGATAGCTAAGATTGTGCTTACTGTTGTAACAATCACAATGTTGACCGCTATAATATATCTATTCAATTCATAAATCTATTGCATCATGGTGTAAAATATATTTGTGCTTTGATTAGCTTAAGCGCAATTAAATGCGAACTGTTTTGAAGCAGTTCTTGGCCAAGCCTTAGCAGACAAAAATGGAAACAATAACTCATCAAAATACATTTGAATTTGAAGAAGACATTGTTGGCAAGTATCCTGTTGAATTTCGCCCGGATTTAAAGCAACCGCCAGTACTTCCTGAGGGAATTGAGCTGGATGAGTATTTAAAGATAAGAGTATCACAACTTGATTTTTGCCCCGATATTACGTATAACGAGCTTGTCCGTCTTGAGTGGGAATCTATCAATGATGAAGTTGAAGAACAGAGTAAAAACGGCTTTGTTACAGGCGTGGAATCATGGAGACTTTTAATAATTGATTTTCTCGAAGCTGGCGCGGCATATCAATATACTCTAAGTGAATATCCTAAAGAACTAGAAGGGTATCTTAACGCAAATGGAGACAAGCACAAATATGCCATGATCTTATTTGAAAAATGCGGTTATGTGCCTGGGTTTACTTTGGGGGATTACGAAAAACTTCGAAAAGAAATTGAAGTACGCAGCACCATGAAGTTATGGGCAGCTTGAGTATAAAAAACGCTTGCATGTAATCTAAACAACAATTACACTTATGCTTAAGTGGTCGTAATCATAATGGTTGTTAGAAAGAAATGAAAAAACAAATAAATAATTTAAAATCAAAACAAGTTTTCAAAAGTAGAAAAGTTAACATAGGATTTTTGGCAGTTTTCGTATTGAGTTTAGCTGTTTTTGGGTATTTCTTAATTAAAAGCTTTGCTGCACCCGGAAATGGTAATGCAAATATTGTACTTAGCGCGCCAAGTTCGGAGGTAATAGTCGGCAATAATGTGACTGTTACGGCTCGAGTTAATACAAACAGCGAGCAGGTAAACGCCGTTGATCTGCGCATCAGTTACGACACGTCGAAATTGCAGTACGTTTCAATAGACGACAGTCAAAGCGCTTTTTCGATCGAAGCTTTTGAATCTGTTTCAAATGGAAACATAACTATTACTAGGGGCGAAACTAGCATGAAGTCCGGCAGTTTAGAAATAGCCAAGATTACATTTAAGGCATTGGTAGATAACGGCACTTCGACACTCGATGTTACTAATGAAAGTTCAGTGGTAAATTCCGGAAATGATGTTACGGGAACATTGACAGACCTCATAGTAATATTTAAGGAAGCGCCTGATACAACTCCTCCGACAGCTCCATCCAGCTTGCGTTTAGACACCAGAACAACCAATAGCTTGCAGTTTTCATGGAATGCCAGCACTGACAACAAAGGCGTAACTGGTTATCGCGTTTATGTAAATAATTCTCCCGTGCAAACTATCGCAGGTACTCAGTTTAATGCGACTGGCTTAAATGCGGGGACGCAGTATTCTTTGTCGGTATCTGCTTTAGATGCGGCCGGAAATGAGTCGGCCCGGTCTCAAACTTTAACAGCGAATACGGTTAAACTCGGTGATGTTAATAAAGATGAGAAGATTGACGTATTTGACCTGTCAATCCTACTCTCTCGCTGGCAGAGCCAAACAGCCAATGATCCGTCTGACCTCAACAAGGACGGTGTAGTCAATATCTTTGACCTGTCAATTTTACTCTCTCGCTGGGGTACCTAAATCGGCGTATCTTTAAGTTTTAGTAAATAGCCGCTAGTAGTTGCGATTGGGTGCAATATAAACCATATAATCATGATGAGAATATAATAGGCTAAATCAAGCTGCATAATTATTAAAGACGCTACAATTCCACCGATAATATAATCTATCTGGTCAAAGGGGAACCAGCTGGATCCAGGTTTTACGTCAAGCTGGCGTTTAAAAAAACTCTTTATCGCATCGCCGCCAAGCGCGCCAAGCGCAAGAATACTTCCCCATATAATCGGGCTTATCTGGCTGTAATCAATTGGCGAAATTTGTTGCATATAGTCCCAGTTTTTATATATAAAAAATTGAATAATCGCTGTTATTATTCCAGTAATTACTCCAATTACTACTCCTCTTAAAGTTTTATGATTTCCAAAAATCCGTTTGTTTCTAAAAGTTTTATTAAAATCAAGCGGTATATTTAAAAAGTCTAAAGATTTTATTTTTGCCGCTGGCACAGGAACGGTGTTCGCTAAACCCGCTGGTAGGAAAAACCATAAGGCAAAAATTATATCTTCAAGCACTTGAAACTACGCTCTTTTATTTACTTGCTTCAAAACAGTTTGCAGTCTAACGAATGCCGTGTACCAGCTTAGCAATGCGATAATAGAGAGGGATATTGTTAGTTGAGATGTAAAAACGCCAATGGCTAAAATAGTAGTTCTAACTTCATAACGCATAAGTCCGTCTTGAAACGTTCTGTTTATCTGCGTGGTAGTTTTGCCTGAGTTTTTAGCAAGTACTGTTTCACCTTTTGCTTTTACGTAACTTACCAACATTGATCCGCTTAGGGCTGCTACTAAAATCATAACCGGCAATGTTTGTTGATTTTCAGCTAAGTAGAAAGCTAACCCCACGTATATGAAGGCTTCTTTCATACGGTCCGAAACAGCATCTAGCACCATACCGGCATCGCTGACTTTATTTTGTAATCGGGCAAGTTCTCCGTCTAGTGAATCCATTAGCCCAAAGATAATAATTAAAACAGCAGCAATTTTTAATTCGCCAAATAAAAGCAAAGCAAGAATTATTAGATGAAGCCACACAGAAATTACGGTAATTTCATTTGGCCCGACCTTACCGGAGAAAACTTTATCTATAACAACAGCAACTGAACGCATAATTTTTTTAACCGTTGTTCTTACTCCATCCATTTGGGACCAATTATACAGTAATGTATCTAAAACTCGCATAAAATGCTTGAGTTTAACTAATCCTCAAAAGAAGAATCGATATAAGATATAATGGTGTCTATATGGATGAAAATGTATTGGTGGCGGTTGTTATATTACAGGTTGTATTGATTGCTGTTTTGGCTTTAATCTGGCGGCGCATAACAGGCGGGGCTCCGAGTGATAAGGAGATCGAGAAACTTGAAAGATCTTTTCGAGAGGAGATGGCTCTTAACCGCAAAGAAGTATCTGATTCGAGTAAGTCAGCGCGCTCGGAAATACAGCTCAGCATAAAACAATTTGGCGACTCTCTCGATAAGCGTATGCAACAAATGAGCAATGTCGTGGAAGATAGATTGAGACATATTCAAAATGATAATTCCGCGGCATTGGAAAAAATGCGCGCTACCGTTGACGAAAAACTACAGTCAACACTGGAAAAACGCCTGGGAGAATCATTTAAGCAAGTTGGAGACCGCCTAGAGCAAGTTCATAAGGGTTTGGGAGAAATGCAGAACTTAGCCTCGGGAGTGGGCGACCTCAAGCGGGTGCTTGCCAACGTTAAAACCAGGGGTACTTGGGGAGAAATACAGCTGGGCAGTTTGTTGGAGCAAATTCTTACGCCCGGGCAATATGATACCAACGTGGCAGTCAAAGAAGAGTCAAATGATCGCGTTGAATTTGCGATTAAAATTCCTACCAGTGACAAGTCAATATATTTGCCAATAGACGCGAAATTTCCGCTAGAAGATTATAGCGGTCTGGTTAAAGCTAGCGAAGAAGGCGAGCTCGAAAAAATCCAGCTGCTTGGCAAAGAACTGGAGAACCGCATAAAACAAGAAGCCAAAAAAATAAAAGAAAAATACATTGATCCACCAAATACGACTGATTTCGCGATTCTTTATTTGCCCATAGAAGGTTTATACGCAGAGATAACCCAGCGCACTGAGCTAACGGAGCAAATTCAGAGACTACATCGGGTTGTAGTGGCAGGGCCGAGTACTATAGCAGCTTTGCTTAATAGTTTACAAATGGGGTTTAGGACTTTCGCAATTCAGAAACGCACCAGTGAAGTTTGGGAATTACTTAATGAAGTAAAAACCGAATTTGGTCGTTTTGGCGATATCCTGGATAAAACCCGCAAGAAACTTCAAGAAGCCAGCCATTCCATAGATAGCGCCAGTACCAAATCACGTACTATTGAGCGTAAACTAAACAAGATGCAAACACTATCCGAGCCTGAGGATAACACCAAACCGGCAAGAATATTACCTGGGGCCGGGGAATAGTTGAAAGCTCATAAAGTTATCAAGTTTAAAGTAGAGAATGAGGCAGTAACTTACTGGGAACTAGCAAATAGCAATTAGAAACTGGCAAATGGAAGCTGGAAACCCACCTACCGACAGGCAGAACTCTATTTCCCAATTTCTTATTCCCTATTTCTTAGCTTAGTCTATCTCATTACCGTTACGAGATTTCCAAGAACCATAGCTAAAGCGGCGGAGACAACAATTGCCGTACGCCCATGTTTCTTGAGTAACGAAAAAGTCTCACTCATTTTTTTTTAAAGCCTTTTTATTTTTAATTTCTATGGAGCGTTTTTGTTTTTTTGAACGCTTTCATACAAATATTATCAAAGCTTGAGCGTATTGTCTACTATAATTAATTGCCGTAGTTTAGTGTAGAATACTCTTAAAGTTATGGAAGCTTACAAAAATCATCTAGGAGAGATTCAGAAACATCCAAAGCACTGGGCTTATGTTTACGAGCATCACCGACGCAGGGTGTCGCTTGTAAGTACAAAACCAATAGTACTTAGCCAGCTATTCACAATTGTAGCTTCGCTGTTTGCGGGCTATTTGCTGGATCTCAATAAAGAGAGCATTTCGCTAATAGCTGGCGCATTTATATTACTGCCTGGAATAGTGGACTTGGAGGCATCTTTAACGGGGGCTTTAACGGCGAAAATAAATCATCAAACTGCAAAATTGAAAGCGCCAAATTGGTTGATTGTTTCATATTCAATTTTATTTTCATTGACGGTAAGCATATTTGCCAGTTTAATTATTGGCTTGGTGGGTGGGCTGATTGGCTATTTAATTTTTAGCGCGTCTATTTACAAACTTGTAATTCTAAGTGTTGTAACTACATCTATTGTTGCCTTGATTAATTTTCCGTTAATGTCAGTCTTTACTTTGTTAGTCCAAAAACTACGGATTAACCCCGATAACGTAGTTGGGCCGGTCCAAAGTTCTGTAATAGATATAGTGGCTATACTAGCGGTGGCGGTAGTTGCAAAATGGTTAATATAGAGACTAGGAAAAAATCGGCCCTATCGTTCGTTGTTCTGACGGTCGCAGCTGCTTCTTCGGTAAGCATGATTGGTGGTTTGGGTATAGAGGCAGTTGAAAGTAAACTACTCCCCATTATTCCACTAGTCATTGCGCTGCCCGCGCTCAATACTATGGTAGGCGATTATGCCACAGTTATCGCCGCCCACGCGGGTAACCCGGTGGAAAGAGATAAAACTTTCAGAAAGCTTGCGCTTGCCATATCTAAATCAGTGTTGGTGAATATAATTTTGATGATATCCCTTGGCACAACTTTGGCGATAATGAGAAATTATGAATTTACAGTATCTATCTTCATTAAATACGCGTTGTTTATCGGCAGCTCAATTTCTCTTACGGTAGCGTTTATGTTTTTTATAACAATTGCGATAGACCGTTTACTTAAATACAAAAAGATTAACCCGGACGATGTTTTAATACCAGTCGTGACTTCCATTTCAGATGTGCTTATGCTTGGTTTGATAGCGCTTGCTACCTTCTTTTTCTAATTCTTTCAAAACGGCTATGCTTGCTAAAATTTACTGACAGGCATAGTCTTGTATCACAATGTCTCAGTTAAATCCAGAGAAGGATTTATTACCAATTGAGCCTGAGGAAATAAGCAGGTTGAGCGACAAGTTATACGATATAGCATGCAATGCTTTTGACGGAGTCTTTCCAGATGCGCCAGTGAATTATTATAGAAAAACCACGTCATTTAGACTCCCATATCCAGCTGATTATGAGGAAGAAAATGGAGAGCTGGATTTTTTCGTACAAATGGAAGATAGTGACAAGCGCTTTGAGGTTGCCAGCTATGACCTGGGAATTCAAAGTTTTGGACAATACAGCAACCCTAACTATAAACTTGGGGTTGCCAGGAATTTCGTAATTGACCCTAGGCTTAATACTATAAAAAGTTATATCGGCTTATTTTTAGCTGCTGATGATGAGGGTGTGGTTATAGAACTTGCACGAAATAAGCTTGAACGTGATTATCCTGCAGAAGAAAAAACTGGGAGAAAGTTTATTAGAAGATTTAAACCAATTGCCGGGGAACTTGAGAGCGGCGTGGCAAAGGTTGATTTATACTTTGTATATAATTGCTTAAAATCGGCGGGTTATATTTAGTTTAGACCCAGCCCCAAGGCTAATTTAACTCGAACACAACCTCGACACTATAATCTACATCTTGTTGCCCTGGATATATTTTAGTGCTTTCATTGCTAACACTATCATCTAGCGGCGCAGAGGGTGTGCCATTATTTGAGTCCTCGTAGGGCATTGGCAATACTAGACCGTCCTTCATATCAGTAAAACTGACAACCTTGCCAAGTTTTCTTCCCAAACTATTTGCTGTCTTTTCAGCTTTTTGCTTAGCGTCTTCAATTGCCTTGTCGCGAGCTGAATTTTCAAGTTCGTCCCTTTTGGTTTTAGAAAAATTGGCATACGGAGAAACTGAACCCACAGCGTCAGTGGTTTGCACATAATCCTGAACTTTCTGGGCAATTTCTTTTGAACGTGCTTTTATAGTCAAACTCGTGCTTACAGTCTTACTTGAATCATCTTCGGGGCTCAAATAGAGGGAAGAAGATGTATCTGTTGTAATATCTTTCTCATCAATCCCAAGCTCTTTAACTTTATCTGTTACTTCATTGACTTTTTTATTTAAAGCTTCGGTTGCAGCCTGTTGCGTATCTCCGCTTGTTTCATAATACAAATTAAATATAAATTCGTCTGGTTCAGCTTCAACTACGCTACTACCGTTAATTGTAATGGAATTTTTAGGGGTATCATTGGTTGAATTTTTCCATGGTTGCCAGATTGCTAACATAATACCGATAGACACAATCAACAGTACTGTTAATATTCTGCAATCTATTGAGAAATTCAATTTATTTTTATTTTTTGTTTGCTGTTCATTTTCAGCATCCATATAAAAACCCTCCTGCCGCAAATTATAAAGCCAGAGAATGAATAAGTATACGAATAGTTGTTAAAGTTTTAGGCAGTTATTTCAAGGTTTTTCACGATACACTGTGCAAGTTTCGGTGGATTTGCCTCTAGCAATTTGCGGGCTGCTACAAACTATAGCTATAGTCGAACTGGGTCCTTCGCAAACAGTTGGGCCTCGGCATCCAGCCTTTAAATCAATAATTGCACGCATAATTTCATCCTCATTTTTTGATGAGTCAGCTACAGTTTCAATTATGTCTTTGAGACATACACCCTCATTACTGTCCTCATCAGTTTCAATGGCGTTCTTAACGCTTACCACACCCATATCTAATGCAATCGTCGTTCTTGTTCTAACCTCTGCCAAGCGATCAACAAGCTCTTTTACGCGCGGGCAATAACCATCGCAATTTATAGGGGAATCCAGTATCTCATGTATCTTTAAAGGCTTGCCAGGATCCATACCTTATTACAACATAATATTATTCTAATAACAACTTTTAAGAATTATTTAAAGCCTTTAACTGAGTAAATCGATAATCAGCGCAGCGGTCCAGGAGAAATTGTTGGTTCCGGCTGGGCTGCCGTCAAGCGGGTTAAAATACTCATAAAAGCCGGATTTTTCGACCAGTTTTATAGATTTTTGACGTATTTGTTCGGCTTCATTCTCGTAGCCGTATTTTCTAAGCCCATCGATTACTAGCCAGTTTGTGTTGATCCAGGTTGGGCCTTGCCAATATTTTTCTGGATTAAAATAGGGAGAATTTTTGGGAACGCTGGGGACAGGAAATTCCAGCCAAAATTTTGACGTATCTAGCAACGCGCTAACCAGTATCTCAGCCCGTTGCTTATTAATTGCGCCGGAATACAGTGGCAACAGCTGTGAGATTCCCTCAACTGGAATAATTTCGCCAGTCAAGTAATTTCGGTGGCAATATCTATTAATATCCTCGCTCCAAAGCATCTCCAGGTTTTTGCGTGCTTGCTTAAATTTTGCGTCAAGGTCTTCGGGGATTTTTTCTCCGATTTTATGAGCGATATCAATAAGTCGTTCGTTGTTACCAAGCAAAATCGAGTTATACGATAAACTTTCCAGCACGAAATGCGCGCGGCGAAGTATGCGCTTGGTATCATAGTCGCGTTTTCTCAAACCCAGCGCGACGTGGGTCATCATTAGCGCTTCGATGGTTGAAATGCGCTGGTCAGCGCTAACGTATTTTGTGTCTTTGCGGAATAATGTTTCGAGCAGTTTTTCCAGGTGAAAAAATTCTACAACCCGTATCCAGAGTGGCATATGTACGCGCCTCAGCTCGCTCATCCACATGGGTGTATTGTCCAACCCAGTTTCCCAAGGGTGGAATAGAGCTATCAAGCCGTTTCCGTCCGTGTCTCTATCGCCATACAACCACGTGTGGTATCTAACAATCGCAGGATAAACTGTTTTTAAAAATGCGATTCCTTCTTCCCCCGACATTTTTTTTGCGATTCTCCAGCATGCTTCAGCGACCATGGGGGGTTGAGTAATGCCTGAGGTTTGTTTGTGTTTTGGCGCATAGGGCGACCTTGTGGATTGCCAGAAGCCCGAACCGATACGATGTCCGCGCGCGCTCTCGTTGTCACTGGCTTCGGAGAATATCATGTTAGGAATCATGCCGTTGCTCCACTGGCCTTCAAGCAATGAATAAATCTCCTGGGCTGCTCGTTTCGTGTCGTAGTGGGAAATCCCAATGGCGATAAAACAACTGTCCCATAACCATTGATGTGGATACAGGCCTGGCGCGGGGCGAGTTGATCTGCCGGAATCATTTAATCGCAAAACCGCCTTTGCCTGCTCGATAAGCTCAAGCTTTTCCATGCTTATAGAATACAATAGAAGTATAGAGTATGCAGTATAGAGTATAGAAATTAGAAACAGCAATTAGGAAATAGAAAATAGTATCTAATTCCCAATTGCTAGCTGCCAATTCCCGGCACTCAGCCTATCTAAAATTCGTGAAATTAAGCGGAAAATCGAAATCCTGTTCTTTTATCAACGCCATCACAGCTTGTAGCTCGTCTTTTTTGGGGCTGGAAACGCGGATTTCCTGACCCTGAATTTGTGATTTAACTTTTGGAAAATGATCTCGAATTAGTTTAGTAATTTTTTTAGCTTTTTCCTGATCAAGTCCGGATTTAAATAACACTTCCTTAGTCATACTCATGCCAGAAGTTACAGTGTCATTTGAAGTATTAAAAACTTTTTGTGAGACACCGCGAGCAGCTGATTTCTTACGCAAAATGTCGATTATCGCATCTATTTGATAGTCATTATCACCGATAATTTTCAACCCTTTTTTATCGCCTAGTATCTCAAAATTGGCGTTTGTACCCTTAAAATCGTAACGGCTGGCGATTTCTCTGCGTGTTTGATCAAGCACGTTATCCATCTCGTGCTTATCGTAATCGCTGACTATATCAAATGAAAACAAAGCCATGGGCTGATTATAGATTGTGCGATTAAAAAGTTGAAGTTTTGATGAAATTACGTTTAATTGAAAACCTAAAAAACCGAAGGTTTTTAGTGTTATACTACTACCAAGTTTATGGATGAAATTACTAACGTTAGAAATATTTTATTTTCGCGCCTTGAGGAGCTTGAAGACAAGCGCTTAATATTGAAATCTCCTGAACTAAGAGGTCTTTACAATAAGATTTCAAGTTTACCAAGTGAAAAGCGCGGGGAGTTCGGCAAAAAAATCAATGAACTCAAAAACGAGCTGGAGCAAAGAATTAGTAGCGACAGCTACGATGGCCACTCTAAAAAACCAATAGACGTTACGGCGCCGTTTGATGAGAATATTGAACCTGATTTAAGACCCGGATTATTAAGCAGCGAACGAGGCTCCGCTCATCCTCTTTCAACTGAGCTGGACAAAATCTTGGGTATCTTTCAGAAAATGGGATTTGAAGTGGTGCTTTCGCGCCAACTGGACGATGACTATCATATGTTTGAGAGTCTTAATTTTCCTAAAGGCCATCCCGCGCGTGACGATTATGATACTTTCGTGACCGATGAAGGTCTGCTGCCACCCGCGCAAACCAGCACAATGCAAAACAGGGTTTTAAGATCAAAAAAACATTTACTTAAAGAAGGTGAACCTTTTGGCGTTGTGATACCCGGAAGAGTTTTTAGAAATGAAGACACCGATGCGCGGCACGAACACACATTTCATCAAATAGAGGGGCTTTATGTCGGGGAAAATATAACAGTCGGTAATTTACTGGCTACCTTTAAAGAATTTTTAAGTGAATATTTTGGCAAAGAAGTGGATGTGCGCGTAAATCCGTTTTATTTTCCGTTTGTTGAACCCGGCTTTGAATTTGCTCTTTCTTGCCCGTTTTGCGAAAAACAAGGATGCAAAATTTGTTCGTATGAAGGCTGGATAGAGTTAATGGGATGCGGGCTGGTTCATCCCGAGGTGCTGAAAATGGCAGATATTGACGAGAAAAAATATTCAGGTTTTGCCTGGGGATTTGGACTGGAGCGATTAGTAATGATGAAGCATAACATAGAAGATATCCGTCATTTCTTCAGTGGAAACCTGGATTTCTTAAAACAGTTTGGGAGCGGCAAATGAAAATTAGCGTAAATTGGCTTAAAGAGCTTGGGGTTAATTTGCCTGAAGATCGAAAGGAACTGATGCGCAAAATCAGTTCACAGTTAGGCGCAATTGAGTCAACCGCAGATCTAGAAGAAAAATATTTTGGCGCGTATATAGTAAAAGTCACGCAGTGCCAGAAGCATAAAGACGCCGATAAATTAAAAGTTTGTTTAATAGATGATGACGGCAAAAACCAGGATGTTAGCAGAAACAGCGACGGATATATACAAGTTGTTTGCGGTGCCGACAACGTTGAAAAAGGCCAAACGGTCGTGTGGCTAAAACCAGGCGCGGTAGTCCCCTCGACCTACAAAAAAGAAAATTTCAAACTTGACGTGCGTGAAATTCGCGGCGAAACAAGCAACGGTATGATAGCGAGCGAAAGAGAACTGGACCTAGGCTCGGATCACAGCGGCATATTAGTTGTTGATGAAGATATCCAAATTGGTTCGCCATTTGCCGAGAGCTTTGGGCTCGATGATTTTATTATTGAAGTTGAAAATAAAATGTTTACGAACAGGCCTGATTGTTTTGGGATGCTCGGGTTGGCACGGGAAGTTTCGGGCATATATGGCCAAAAATTTCAGTCTCCTGATTGGTTCCTAGTATCAGACGACAGTAAACAGCCTACAGCTGACAGTAACCTTAAATTTGAAGTTGAAAACGAAATTCCAGAGCTTGTACCTCGCTTTACGATGGTTGCCCTAGATAATATAAAAGTTGGGCCTTCTCCGCTTTGGCTAAAAAGCTATCTTATTCGAATGGGGCAGAAATCAGTCAATAACGTTGTTGATCTCACCAATTACTTAATGTTTCTAACTGGCCAACCTTTGCACGCTTTTGATTACGATAAGGTAGCCAAGTTGAGCAGTGAGCATGAGGCAAGGATTATAATCCGACGTCCCAAACAGGGCGAAGAACTAATGTTGCTTGATGGCAAGACAATCGAGCCGCATAGCGAGGCGATTTTAATTTGCACCGATGAAAAACCAATTGCGCTTGCTGGTGTTATGGGCGGTAAGGAAACTGAAGTCGATGAAAACACAACAAGAATTTTGCTGGAAGTGGCAAATTTTGATCTTTATTCCATCCGAAGAACGTCGATGAAGCATGGCATTTTTACCGAAGCCGTAACCAGGTTTTCTAAGGGCCAAAGTCCAGAACAGTGCGACAAGGTATCTAAATATGCCGTGGAGCTGCTCTGTCAAGAAGCGGGCGCGAATATTGCCAGTGATTTTATTGACGTATCCCGCGAACATGCCTGGCAGGAAAATGAAGTTAAAACAGACTCTAAGTTCATTAGCCTTCGGCTTGGCCATGAATTTGCGGGTGAAGAAATTACCTCGTTGCTCGGGAATGTTGAATTTAGTTGTCAGTCCAATGAAAACCTATCTGTCAAACCGCCATTCTGGAGGAAAGATATCAATATTGCCGAGGATGTTGTTGAAGAAGTTGGCAGGCTTTTTGGTTATGAAAAACTCTCGCTTAGCCTTCCCAAACGCAGCTTGAAGCCGCCAATCTGCAACGGACTTTATGAATTAGAGAAAAGCTTGAAAGTTAAAATGATTTCAGGTGGCGCCAGTGAAGTTTATTCCTACAATTTTTTGCACGGCAATCTGCTGGATGCTGCTTCGCAACCAAAAGAATATGCTTACCACATCAGAAACGCTATAAGTCCCGAACTTCAATATATGAGGGTAAGTTTGTTGCCTGGCTTGCTCAGTAAAGTACACGCGAATATTAAGCGTGGACATGAGAGTTTGGCATTGGTTGAAACGGGAACTGTTCATGTCAAAGGCGTTAACGACAAAATCGAAAATAATTTGCCCGAAGAACTGCCAAGACTCGCTTTTGTGTTTTCAGCTAGCGATGGTCTAGCTAAAAAATATCCTGGAGCGCCTTTTTATTACGCTAAAAAGTATTTGGAGTTTGCTCTCGCTGGCTTTGAGATTTCATATCAAATACCAAAAGACGAATACGAATATATTCCAAGCAGGCTGGCACTGGCCCCGTTCGATAAAAACAGAAGTGCTTCGGTAATGATAAGTGAAACAAACGTTGGTTTTGTCGGTGAATTTAATGACAATATCAGTAAAAAACTTAAATTGCCAGGCCTCTGTGCTGGATTTGAAATTGGCCTGAATCCAATTGCTAAACTTTTATCGGCAGATATCCAAGCGAGCTATAAGCCGTTGTCAAAATTTCCCAGCTCACATCAGGATATATCCTTTGCGATTAAATCGAGCGTTTCGTACGGAGAATTGGAAGCAGCACTTGCAAAATCGCTAGATAGAAAATCATTGGCTGTAAATATTGAGCCTCTAGATATTTACAGGAAGGATCATGAGACGAAGCATATTTCATTTAAACTTAATTTTACTGACAGCGAAAAAACTTTAACGACAGAGGAAGTTAACGAAATTCTTGAGGAAGCATCAAAAACTGTATGTGAAAAATTTAAAGCTACACGCCTGTAGGCTTTGTTATAATAAGAGTGTTTACAGAATAAGGGGGAAATTTAGATGACAGATATAAAGTTACAGCTTGTTGAACGTAAAAAGACTGGCAAGGCTGGCAAAAAAGAACTTGAAATAAATATGGTTCCAGGGGTAATTTATGGCAAAGAGTTTGGCCCGACCCACGTTGCTGCGGATTATAATAAACTTCAAAAAGTTTTTCATGAAGCCGGAAAAACCCATGTTGTTGCTGTAGATATCGAGGGTAAAACCTCGCAAAGGACCATGTTCAAAGCAGTGCAGAGCGATCCGGCGAAAAATCAAATTAGGCATTTTGACCTCCTTGCTGTGAAAAAAGGTGAAAAAGTGCACGCGGATATCCCAATTGTTTTGGTAGGAGAAGCTCCTGCTGGAAGAAGTAATATCATTAATCAAGTTACAGAATCGGTCCCCGTGGAAGGCGAGCCGGATAATTTACCCGACCAGTTTGAAGTCAACATAGAGGATTTGAACCAAATTGGTGATCACATTATATTATCGCAAATTAAAATTCCAAAAGAACTTACATTATTAATAGAAGAAGATCCTGCTACGGTGACGGTAGTAAAGGTTGATCCCCCAATTAAAGAAGAGGAACCAGTAGAGGCAGAAGCTCAAACGGAAATCGAAGGAGCTGAAGATAGCTCGGAACAAGCTGGCAGTGATGCTTCAGAAGAAGAATAGCTTAATATCATTTGGCCTGGTTATTGCGGCAGTTACAATTTTTGTGGCGTTGCTAAATTGGCCTGCAGGTGCGATATCCGCAAGGCCCATGGCAGTTAAAAGCTTTCACGGAGAATACGACATCTCTGATCAAAGCTATCCGCACATGGTTATCTCAGAGACAATAAAAGTTGTTTTTAATGAACCCAGACATGGCATAGAAAGATATATACCTCAAAAATATAAAAACACTGGCGGGGGTTTCTCTGGAATACGTGATTTAAAGACAGAAATAATTTCCGTAACTGATGAGTTGGGCAATGAACTTGAATTTTCTGAGAGGTATCAAAACGACAATCTGGTTCTAAGAATTGGCGATCCGGATGTATATGTTACCGGCGAAAAAACATACGTACTAAGCTACTCAGTTGAGAACTTTGTTAGATTTGAAAATGGCTATGACGAGATATTTATGGATGTAAATGGCACCGGTTGGGATGCTGAATTTGACCAAGTAACGGCGATCATAAAGTTACCAGAGGGCTATATAAATAAATATGCTGTTTCCGATGCGGTATGTTTCACTGGTGAATTTGGATCAACTAGAAGCGACTGCTCAGTCAACCTGGATGATCCCCAGAATATATCCGTGTCTTTAGGAGAAGGAACCAGGCTGAGCGCTTATGAAAACCTTAGTTTTGCGCTTAAGCTGGAAAGTGGATATTTCCAACCGCCGACTTTCTGGCAACTGTGGGGTACGTTGATAATAAATGCTGCCATAGCAGTAATTTTGCCAATATTTACTCTGGTTTATATGATCAAATTCTGGATAAAACATGGCAAAGATCCAAAGGGCAGTGGCGTCATTGTGACTCAGTTTGATGCTCCAAATAATTTATCTCCGGCTCACGTTGGCACCCTTGTTGATTTTTCTGCGGACAACAAAGAGCTTTCATCAACAATAATTGATCTGGCCATAAAAGGTTATCTAAAGATCATAGACAATACAGAAGCAAAGTCTAAAGATTATTCGTTTGAACTGGTTAATGATAGTTGGGCTAGTTTGTTGCCTCATGAAAAAGAAATAATGGAAGGTATTTTTGGCGAGGATCAAGCACAAAGAAATGTAAATATTAAGGAACTAAAAAATAAGTTTTATCAACAGGCAAATTCTGCGAAAAACCAGGTTTATGAAGACCTGAAAAACGAGGGCTATTTCGCAAATAATCCAAAAAGTGCCATAGGTAAGTATATTGTCATAGGAATAATAATAATTTTTGGCGGCCTGTTTATACCAAGTTTTATATTCAGTGGATACTATGGAATTAAAATCGGCTTGATAGCGAGCGGTGTAATTATCGCAATATTTGGCTTCTTCGCGCCAAAAAGAACCAGGGAGGGCGTGCTTGCCAGTGAACACATTAAGGGTTTGAAGCGGTATATGGAAGTGGCGGAAAAAGATCGCATTAAGATGATGCAGTCACCCGACAGCCGATACATAGGAGACGTAACTGCACCCGAGTTTACTGTTGAGTTATATGAAAAATTACTGCCCTACGCTGTGGTACTTGGCGTCGAAAAACAATGGGCGGAAAAATTTAAAGATATCTACACATCACCACCTAGTTGGTATAGCGGAAGCGATGTGGGCGGCTTTAATTCTGCCGTTTTCACAAGCCATTTAATGAGCAGTATGAATACTATAAACAACACCATAGTTTCAAGTCCGTCAAGTTCTGGAAGCAGCGGCTTTGGTGGAGGCGGTTCTTCCGGGGGTGGCTTTGGCGGCGGAGGCGGCGGGAGTTGGTAAGCATTTATTTTTCGCAAGCAGAAAAAAGTCTGTTAATCTATATTAATAGTGAAAACAATATTATTTGATTTTGATGGAACCATAGCGGACACGCTTAGCGTTATGGTTGAAATCGCCAATGAAGTTCTCGAAGAAATGGGCAGGCAGCCTTTAACGCCAAAACAGATTGAACATTACCGGGGTATGACCGTAATGCAGATAAAGGATGAGCTTAAAATACCGGCAACAAAAATACCATCCCTGGTTGCCAAGGCGAGAAAAAAATTATTTGGATATAGAGACGAACTCTGCCCGATCCCAAAAGTTCTAGAGGTAATAAAGTTGCTTGGAAAAGAGGGCGTAACGGTAGGTATGCTGACTTCCAATTCAAAACGCAACGTCGACTATTTTTTGAGCAGACACAACGCTGACAAATTATTCGACTTTGTTTATACGGGCAGTAGTTTATTTGGAAAAACGCGGATGATTAAAAAGATCATCAGAAAATATGGGCTAGACGCCAGCGGCATGATATATGTTGGAGATGAGGTTAGAGATATAACAACCGCAAAAAAAGCTCATGTCGCGGTCGCGTCTGTTACCTGGGGATTTAATTCGGAAATGATACTTAGGCAATATGAACCCGATGTTGTTATTACTAAGCCAGAGCAATTATTAAATCTGGCAAAAGCAAAATATTAAGTAAATTCAATCTAATCTACAAAAAAGCAATAAAATTGTATACATAAGAATATTTCTTACGTATACTTAAATTAATGGAAATCTATGACTTAGTTATTATCGGAGGCGGAGAAGCGGGCCTGCGTGCTGCTGAGATTGCGTCAAAATTTGGTGTTAAGATTGCATTAATCGAAAAGCAAAACCATGAAACCACAGCCGGATTGGTTGGAGAAAAATCACTGACGTTACATAAAGTCGCGAAAACGATTTATGAATCTAGAAAATTAAAATCAACTGGCCTGAAAGTGCCAAAAAATATTATATGGAACGGCGTAAAAGAACAGTTGAGTACCGCCGATATTAAAACCAGTGAATTGGTCCGGCGCTTAAGTAAGCAAATAGATTTTTTATACGGAGAGGCAAAATTTGTCAGCACTAACGTTATTAGTATTGACAAAAGAAGAGAAATAAAGGGACGCAAGATAATTATTGCTACCGGAGCCCATCAAACGATTCCAAAAATACGGGGGCTATCTAAAATCACTTACTTTGACACAAACTCAATTTTTTCTATTCCTAAGTTGCCTTCAAAACTAGCGATCATCGGTGGGGGAGTTGACGGATGCGAGCTTGCCTCGACTTTTTCGATGCTAGGGGTAACAGTATTTTTAATAGAAAAACAATCGAACTTACTACCGGATTTGGATATTTCAGTCAGAAAAATTGTGCGAAAAAGGCTTGAGGAAATAGGAGCCAATGTGTTACTAGGCAGTAACGTTGAGAGAGTAGTTCGTTACCCGAGAAGTATTGAGCTTAGAGTTAAAACGAAATCGGGCAAGGAAAATTGTCGAATTAATGACATAGTTTTTGCTTCAGGAAAAGATGGGAATTTTTCGCTTGATTTATCTCGTGGCCATGTTGCATTTACCAAGGAAGGCATATCGACAAATAGTTGTTTTCAAACCACCAATCAAAATGTATATGCTATTGGAGACGTAACAAATTGGCGCAAATCAGCGATCTTTGCATATGAAAGCGCACTAGTAGCCGTGCATCACGCTTTAACAGGAACGCGGAGAAAAGACATAATACCACTTAGCCGCACTGATTTTGTTCGTGTTGATCCTGGTTTTGTGGCATTTGGCGAAGGAGAATCTGAACTTAAGAAGCGTAAAGCTAAGTATAAAATTCTCCAATCAAATTCGAATTTAGCCAATTCTGATTTAGAGGCAAAAGACGAGGAAAGAATAACACTGTATGTTAATAGAAGAAGAATTTTAGGGGGGATACTTGCGGGGCCAGGGGCCATTGAAGCTTCAGGAATACTTACTTATGCATATCAAAATAAAATTCCATTTATTAAATTAACTAAAGCGCCCTTTGGCCGCTCAAGTTTGGGCTCAAACATAAAAAACATTTTTATTAATTCATATAAAACAAATACTCATAGAAGTGACTGGATAAAAAAAGGATTTAATAGCCTTAAATCTAAAACTTCTCAGATTTTTTCTTAACTAATAGTCATGCGGTATAGTTGAATAGTCATGAAAGACATTCTGCGTATTATTAGATTCTCAAAAAATTTATGGCCGCTGTATAGCGCTGTGGCTATATTTTCTATTCTTATTGCGCTGCTTAATCAATTTGCTCCGTTACTTACGAAAGTGGTAATTGACGAACTTGTAGCCGGATTCAACCAAAATAACGAAGTGCGTGGCGAATTTATCATTTTAATGGTAGTGCTTATATTCTTGAGTGATGTTGGAGTGACTATATTTTCTAATATTGGAGGGTATATAGGAGATATTCTTGCGATTCGTTTAGACAAGCTGCTGAGCAGCAGTTATTACGAGCATCTACTAAAGTTGTCGCAAAAATATTTTGACGACGAACGCACCGGGACAATCATAAATTATCTGACTCGTTCCATTAATACTATTACCAGATTCGTTAATATGTTTGCCAACAACTTTTTCCAGTTTATTTTAAGTACCGTACTAACACTTGGGATAGTTGCATATTTTTCCTGGGAAGTAGCATTAATGCTAGGCGTTTTATATCCAATTATTCTTTGGCTCACTCAACGTACGAGTAAGACTTGGCAAAAATATCAGCATCGCATTAATAGGCAATCCGATCTTGCCAATGGACGTTTTGCTGAGGTGATCGGGCAAATTAAAGCAGTAAAGTCATATGTTCAGGAAAAACAAGAGTTAAATTTATTCCTAAATAAATATCGACGCATGGTTGAATTAACAAAAAAACAGTCGCTTTTTTGGCACAGACAAGACGTAAATCGTCGTCTGGTGCTGAACTTAATATTTTTTTCTGTCTATGGTTATGTAATTTGGAAAACAGCTATAGGCGCGTACACAATCGGTGAGATGGTTTTGTTGCTTCAGTATAGCGCGTATATAAGGATCCCGATATTCTCTATGTCATTTATTGTAGACCAAACTCAACATGCTATTGCCGGCAGTAAGGATTTCTTTAAAGTTATGGATACGATAGAGGATGTAAAAGACCTTGAGAATACTAAAAACCTAAAGGTAACTAACGGGGAAATAGAATTTAAAAATGTTAGTTTCAATTACGGTAAAGAGAACGTACTTAAGAATATAGATTTTGTCGTTAAACCCAGTAAAAAAGTTGCCTTGGTGGGTGTTAGCGGCCAGGGTAAAAGTACTATAGCTCATTTGTTATTCAGGCTTTATGACCCGAGCCAGGGCGCAATTTATATTGATGGACAAAATATCGCCCAAGTCTCTCAAGCTAGTTTGCGACGTAATATAGCTGTTGTGTTTCAAGATCCAACATTATTCTCTGGAACAATACAGGAAAATATCGCTTATGGTAAAAAAGGAGCTAGTAAGGAAGAAATTATTAAGGCCGCAAAAGCGGCTTATGCCCATGAGTTTATCAGTGCGTTTGAAAAAGGCTATGAATCTGAAATTGGCGAGAGAGGAATTAAACTTTCAGGCGGACAAAAACAACGCATTGCGATTGCCAGGGCAATTTTAAAAGGCGCGCCCATTTTAATATTAGATGAAGCAACAAGTTCGCTTGACAGTAAAGCAGAACTCATTGTTCAGAAAGCGCTGAATCATTTAATGAAAAACCGAACAACATTGATCATTGCTCATAGACTGGCCACAATTGCGCATGCTGATGAAATAATTACTTTAATAGGCGGCAAGATCGATGAAATAGGAACTCCAAAAAAATTATCTAAAACCGGTGGGATTTACAGTGAACTTCTTCAGCTGCAAAATATGGGCCAACTTGCTAAAAACCAAATGGAAAAATTTGAAATTAGTTGAAGCATAGTTGATAAAAGTTAAGTAATTACTTAAAATACACTTTGTTCAAATGAAAAATATTCTTGTAAAACTTGGCGTCGGATCTCTCAAGCGTTATAGGGTTACTTTACTTTTATGGCTGCTTATAGTCCTGATAGGTTTAGCTAGTTACACTACATTACTAAAACGCGAAGGATTTCCGTCTATTGAAACACCGGTTGCGATTATTAACGGATCATATTTTGTAAATAATCCCAAAACTGTTGACGACCAAGTGGTCCAACCCCTAAATAAGGTTTTAATAGAAATTCCTGAAATAGAACAAATTCGCTCAAATGTTAGAGGAGATTTTTTTAATCTCGTCGTTCAATTCGATTCGGACATTAGCTCAAAAAATGGCATCGAGATCATTCAAAACCAAATAGATAGACAATTATCTTTGCCCGAAGGCGTCCAAATTGAATATCAGGAAATCGAAGCCGCAAAATTTAATGGCACAGCCGACTTGCTCATCAGCGTATATAAAAACCCAAATACGCCGACAAATGAACTGGTCGAAAGCGCAAATGAGCTAGTTAGGATATTGGATTCCAAAGACAGTGTGAGATCTGCATCCGTAGAACAATATTATAAGAGCGGTGTTAACCCGATAACAGGCGAGGAAGTGCAGAAAGAAGTTGCATTTGGCCAAATTGGCGTTAAGGATAGAGGCAGAATTGAATTTTATCCCTCAGTTACTGTCAATGTTGAAAGAAAAGAGAATGTAGGTGTTTTTGAGCTTAGCGACGAAGCCGAAAAAGCCATTAATGAAGCCATCGACAATAATCAAATAAATGGCGCTAAAGCGACGATCTCCGCGGATTTTTCGGAGTCTGTTAATACGCAAATTGAATCTTTGCAAAGCAGTATGGTTACAGGACTAATAGTAGTAATTTTAATTAGTTTTATACTTATAAGCTGGCGTGCTTCGATTATTATCGCCCTGTTTATGCTAAGTGGGGTTTTGGCGATTTTTGGCGCGCTTTATTTAATTGGCTATACATTAAACACCATTACTTTGTTTGCTTTGGTGCTGGTACTTGGTTTGTTTGTTGATGATGCAACAATAGTCGTGGAGGCAATTGATGCCAATAATAAACAAGGCAGACGCAAGCTGGAAATTATAAAAACAGCTTTGTCAAAAGCAGCGCTTGCCAGTCTTGCTGGCACATTAACAACGGTTCTTGTATTCGCGCCAATGTTGTTTGTTTCCGGAATACTCGGCGAATTTATCAGGCAGCTACCAGTAACTATTATTATTTCTCTGCTAATTTCATTACTGTTTTCAGTAACTATAGTTCCGTTTATGGCCGGGCCGATACTACTTCATAAAAAAGAAACCAAGGGAACATCTTTGAGTAGAAAAATAGAAAATGGCATCGCTTCCTGGTTGGCTAAATTCCCGCTACTTCTCAAAACCAACAAAAAGAAAGGCGTGCTTGTTGCGACACTAATGGTACTTTTAAGCTTGGTATTTTTTGCATCGGGATTATTCATAGTTAAGAACAAAATAAGCTTTAATATCTTTCCTCGTTCCAAAGACGCAGATTCCATTTTAATCAGCACTTCTTTGCCTAGTTCTACAAGTATTGATGGAGCAAAAGAAGTTGCCGGAAAGGTAAATAAAATAATTTCTAGTACGGTCGGGGAAAATGCTGTTCGCGTATCGTATCTCACGGCCAGCGAAAGAGGAAGCGAAATCCAAGTTGATCTAGTGCCGTTTACTAAAAGGGAAGTCAAAGCTCCGGAATTAGTAAAAAATCTTGAATCTGCTTTTGAAGGTTTTGATGGCGCAACAATTAACGTAATCCAGCTTGATGTCGGACCGCCTGCGGATAAATTGCCGTTCAAAGTACAGATATATAGCGAGGACGAAGCCAATGCTAATCAAGTTGCGATGGATATTTCACAGTTTTTAAGTGGCAATTTTGTTGAACGAGCAAATGGCGAGAAAGTAAGTATAACTGAAGTTAAGGTGCTAAACAGTGAGAGTATAAACAGAAAAAACAACTTAAAATATATCGAAGTAAATGCCGGTTTCAATGCGGAAGATGTATCTGCTTTGGTAGTTGCTGCTCAAGAAAAAGTTGAAAAGAAATTCGATGCTAATTATTTAAAATCAAACGGTTTAAGTGAAAACGCGCTTAAATTTGATTTTGGCCAGGAAACGGAAAATGCTCAGTCGTTTCAATCTACTATAGTAGCGTTCTTTTTGGCGATTGCATTAATGTATTTACTTCTTGTAATACAATTTAATTCTTTTTCTCAGCCATTGCTGATTTTCACTGCGATACCGTTTAGTCTTTTTGGAGTTGCCCTTGGGCTGTGGCAAAGCGACAATGCATTTAGCTTCTTTGTCATGATCGGCCTAATTGGTCTAATCGGTATTACTGTTAATAACACCATACTATTTACCGATTATGCAAATCAGGAAAAAGAAAAAGGACACGATAAATACACAGCTATTTCAGAAGCTATCAGACTGAGATTCCGACCCTTGCTGGTTACAACACTGACAACGGTCATAGCTTTAATACCATTAACTATTTTTGACCCGTTTTGGGAAGCATTGTCTCTAACATTAATTAGCGGTTTACTTTCAAGTACATTCTTAGTCGTACTTTCTTTCCCCTACTACTACATTTTGATCGAGACTATTCGCGAAAAGAAAAATAAATTGTTTCCAGCGCTAAAATGAAAAACTTATTGAGGGAAGTTGTTCGGGGCATTGTTGTTAAAGACAATAAACTTTTGGTTCTAAAAAGAAACAACTGCGGCAGAAAATACCACGTAATTCCTGGTGGTGGCATTGAAAATAGGGAATCGATGGAGGATGCCGTTGAGAGGGAAATATATGAAGAAACAATGATTCGAGTTAAACCGATTCGCTTGCTTTATATTTACACCTCCAAGAGGTTCAGGGTAAATGTGTTTATCTATTTATGTGAATATTTAAACGGCAAGCCCCAACTATTGCCAGGTTCAGATGAATTCAAACAAAATCAAGAAGGTAAAAATTTATATCAACCAAAATGGCTCCCCTTGGAAACCGTAGGGGAGATTGATTTGTTCCCTGCTGAGGTCATAGAAAGGTTAGTGATTGATCTGAAAAAAGGTTTTGATGAAAACGTTCAGAAAATAAAAGACGCTTATGATAAATAAACTTGTTATACTATATACAGTATGAAGTGGGGAATATTTAAATCAAAAAGTTTTGTATTAGCATCAGTTGTTGCTTGTGTATTTCTTGGTATTATTTTCGCCCTGCTTAGCAAAGATGGCAATGCGCCCAAAAATACAGTTATTAATAATTCTTCTGATGTTGAACAGGTCAAAAGCGCTGAAAATAAGCTAAAAGTTGTGGAGGCTTCAGGAGAGCCGACTTCGGTTATAGATTATCTTCAAGGAACAAAACCGCTTCAATCGCAACCGGATAAAAATTATCAAGTAACATCCGTTGCAGATCAATTACAACCAAATGCCGGAAGAGATAGCTTTCCATCTACAAACTAAGAGTTGTAAAAATAAGCTTTTCATTTTTGATCCGACTTTGCTAATATTTAAGTATCTGGTTTTGGGAGAAACATAGAAATGGCAAAAAGGAAAACCCTTGAGAAAGTTGTTATTTACGTGATGGTTTTGGTTATGTTTTTTAGCGTGATAGCAGTCTCAGTCATCTTGGTAATTTCAGAAAAAAGCAAACAGCCCGAGCTCAGTGAAGAGGAATTATCCAAGATAGTCGAGGAAGAATCAAATCAATCAAATGCGCAGTCTTTACCGCCTCCAGAATTTACTTTACCGGAAGGCGATGTTGCGGAACTGCAAATTATTGACTTGGTTGAGGGTAGCGGCGATGAAGTTAACCCAAATGCAACTGTCAAAGTTCATTATCATGGCGTAAGAGCAAGCGACGGATTTGTTTTTGATAGTTCTTATGAAAAAGGCGAGCCGATAGAGTTTCCATTGAATGGGGTAATAGCAGGATGGCAGGAAGGTATCCCCGGAATGAAAGTGGGCGGGAAACGACAGCTTAATATACCGTCAGATAAAGCATACGGAGAGCAAGGCGCTGGCGAAGATATTCCGCCTAATACGGATTTAGTCTTTGTAGTGGAGTTGCTGGAAATAAAATAAAAACAGAAATAGGGGGTGAAGTGAGTAAAAAACACAACATGTAGCGTTTATGCTTGACATTGCGGCGCTATTTATCTAACATGGAAGTATCCATAAAAACATTAACAAATATTAAAAAACAGGAGAAAAAAATGTCTCAAAACATAACTGTCTACACAACTAATTCTTGCGCCTATTGTGGCATGGTTAAGCGTTGGCTTGACACAAAAGGCTATGCCTACCAGGAAATTAATCTTGAAGAACAACCTGAAAGACAGCAGGAAGTACTTGAAATGAGTGGCAGCCTGTCTGTTCCGGTTACAGTTGTAAACGCAGCCAATGGTTCAAAAAGTATAGCTGTTGGTTACAACATTGGCAAACTTGCATCAATGCTTTAAACGAAAAAGTCAAATAGAAGAAATTATTTAGCAACAAGCCTCTGTTTTTGTTTACTTTTTGGTATGATACTAAAGAATCTAAAACGGAGGTGATAGGATAATATGTCTGAGAATAATAGAGAAATTCATGATGTTGTTATGGTCGGAGCCGGCCCGTCTTCACTTTCTGCCGCTATATATACGACCCGTGAAGATATTGATACGCTTTTGATTGAAAAAGGAGTCATTGGCGGCTTGGCTGCGATAACAGACAAAATAGATAACTATCCTGGATTCCCGGATGGAGTTTCAGGCCTGGAACTTTCTGAAAATTTACGCAAACAGGCTGAAAAATTTGGCGCCAAAATAATGCTTGGTGAAGTAACGAAAATCACTGGTGAAGGTGAGACCAAACGATTAGACACGACTGAGGGTACTATATATGCCAAAACGGTTTTATTGGCAACCGGTACAGATCACAGAAAGCTTGGCGTTCCGGGTGAGGAAGAATTCTATGGTAGAGGAGTCCATTATTGTGCAACTTGCGACGGAGCATTTTACCGAGACAAAAAACTCGTGGTTGTTGGCGGCGGGAACTCGGCCGCCCAGGAAAGCTTGTTTTTAACTAGGTATGCCAGCCACATTGATATGCTTGTTCGCTCAGATAAGATGCGAGCATCAGACGTGTTGATTAATAAACTACAGGAAAATGACAAAATAACTATTCATCTAAATACAACAACAGATGAAATAGTTGGAGACAATACGGGCGTAAAAAAGGTAGTTGGAACGGATAAAATTAAAGGCCAAAAAGTTGAATTTGAGTGTGACGGTGTATTTATTTTCGTTGGACTAAATCCCAATACATCGTTTTTGAAAGATTCAGCGATTGAACTGGACGAAGCTGGTTTTATAAAAACAAATTCCAGACTCGAAACTAATGTGCCGGGCGTTTTTGCTTCCGGAGATGTGCGCAGCGGAGCAACAATGCAAATAGCCACCGCCAGTGGGGAGGGCGCGACTGCGGCCCTAATGATTCGCGAATATTTGGAGAATTAGGTTTTTAAAATTGGTATAATAAATCGGAAAGTACTAATAATCTAAGGAGTAGTTATGGCTGAAATCTCATACGGTAAAAATGCACCTGAGGTGGTAAATGTTGTTATAGAAATTAAAAAAGGCGAACGTAATAAATACGAAGTAGATAAAGAAACCGGACTGTTAACCTTGGACAGAGTAAATGCTACTCATTTGGGTTATCCTGCCGATTATGGTTACGTTCCAAACACGCTTTGCGAAGACGGCGACCCGCTTGACGCCCTCTTGATAATTGATGAATCGGTTCCTCATAGCGTAGTTGTGCCATCACGACCCATAGGGGTTCTTTATATGGTTGACGATGGCGAAAATGATGAAAAACTAATTTGCGTAGCAAGTGATGACACAACCAAGAAACATATCAAAAACGTAGATGATTTAGGTGAAGAATTCAAAAAAATGATTGAGCACTTTTATGCTCACTACAAAGACTGGAAAAAAGATTGGCAAGGTTCCCCTGTTTCTTTTAACGGTTGGGGCGATGCCGAGAAAGCCAAAGAAGTTATTAGCAAATCCATTCAGAATAAATAAAAGATACCTAAACATTGCTAATTTAAGCGCTAGCTTTTAAAATATCTCTTAGTGAACAAGGGGATATTATGAAGATAAAAATTGCGATAAACGGCTTTGGGCGTATTGGCAGGAGCGCATTCAAAATTGCTTTTGATAGAGCTGATACCGAGGTAGTCGCCATAAACGATCTAACAGATGCTGCAACTTTAGCCCATTTGCTTGAGTATGACTCGAATTACGGCAGATATGAAAGAGAAGTTTCGGCAAGCGACAATTTACTAACTGTTAATGGGCAGACTATCGATGTTTTAAACGAGAAGGATCCTGCCAGCTTGCCATGGAAAGAAAAAGAAATTGATGTGGTAATAGAGAGTACCGGAATATTCACCGAACCAGAAAAAGCCAAAGCACATATTAAGGCCGGAGCAAAAAAAGTTATTGTGTCCGCTCCATGGAAGGGCGATGCCGGCGAAACTTATGTCATAGGAGTTAACGACGATGATTTGGGAAAATCATCAGAAGTTATATCTAACGCGTCATGTACGACTAATTGTATTACACCCGTAGCGGCGGTAATTGAATCCGCATTTGGCATAGAAAAGGCAATGATGACAACCATACATAGCTATACGGCAGATCAGCGTCTTCAGGATGCTCCGCATAAAGATTTGCGCCGAGCTCGAGCTGCAGCTACAAACATTGTGCCAACAACAACCGGGGCTACCATTGCGGCCGGTGAAGCATTTCCGGCGTTAAAAGGTATATTTGGAGGCCTTAGTATCCGCGTTCCTACGCCAGTAGTTTCGCTCAGTGATTTCACTATTATTACCAAAAGAAATGCCACCAAGGACCAAGTTAATGAGGCCTTAATTGAAGCCAGCAAACAACCTTATTATCAAGGGATTCTTGGGGTTACCGACAAACCTTTGGTGTCAAGCGATCTTATCGGGGATAGCCATTCCGCCATTGTCGACCTGTCATTAACAGACGTAACGGCAGGAAATATGGTAAAGGTGATTGCGTGGTATGACAACGAATGGGGATACAGCAACCGCCTTGTTGAGCTTGCTGTTGATGCCGGGAAATTGCTTCAAAAAGAAGGCTAGGCTAAAGGAACATGCAGCAACTAGCTTACAACTTACATTTATCGTTTAATGTTAAGTCATCATTAACCATTGACCAATTGGCAAATGAAAAATTATTGGAAACTGATTCGCTATACGAATGCAAATTGAAAATTTGCCAGGAGAAACGCTCTTCATGAAGATCTTTCTTGGAAGTGATCACGCCGGATTTAATTTAAAACAAGCAGTGTTCGCGTACTTAGCGAAAAATGGATATAACGTTGAAGATGTTGGCGCCAAAACACTTGATCCTGATGACGACTATCCTCAGTTTGCATACCAGGCAACCGTTAAATTGCTGGGTAGTGAAGATAAAGACCCAAGAGCAATACTAATTTGCGGTAGTGGCCAGGGAATGTGCATTGCGGCCAACAGGGTTCGCGGGATTAGAGCATCGGTTGTGTGGGATGCGCATGAAGCTAAAGTCACCAGAGAGGACAACGACAGCAATGTCCTCTGTCTGCCCGCTCGCGTACTGGAAAAAGATCCTCAAGCAGCTTACGGGATAGTCGAGACATGGCTATCGACTCCATTTTCTGGAGCTACAAGACATATAAGGCGCATTAAAGAGATAGAAGATATTTATGGCTGAAATATGCCCGGCACTACTTGCCAAAACAACCGTTGAATACAACAAACTGCTTTTAAATGTCGTAAATTTAACCAGACGCATACAGATTGATTTGAGCGATGGAATATTCGCGAACCACGAGACTATAAACATCGAAGATACGTTTTGGCCGTCTCAAATTTTAGCGGATCTGCATTTAATGTACGAAAACCCCGAAAGTATAGTTGATAAGGCGATTGCGAAACATCCCCATATGGTAATAGTGCATGCAGAAGCTCACGGTAATTTACTGAATATTTTGAAGCGTCTGCACAAAAGTACGATAAAGGCGGGTATAGCACTTTTGCCAGAATCTGACGTAAAAATGTACAAAGAGTTAATCGAAAATTCTGACCATGTGATGATTTTTGGCGGGTTCTTGGGCTCGTACGGGGGCAAAGCAGATTTGAGTAATCTCAAAAAAGTTGAACAAATCAGAAAAATCCATCCGGATATTGAAATTGGGTGGGATGGTGGCGCAAATGATGAAAATGCCGCCGAAATTTTCAAAAATGGCGTAGATGTGATTAACGTCGGGGGCTATATCCAAAAATCACCCGACCCTAAATCTGCTTATGCTATACTTCGTAGGATAGCGAACGAGTTTGAGATTCAAGACAAGAGAGATAAAACATGAATACCGTTAAAAAAAAATATACTATAACTCAGCTTGAAGAAATCGCAAACAACATTAGAAAAAGCATTATAACAATGCTTGAAACTGCCGGCAGTGGCCACTCGGCTGGCCCTTTGGGTCTTGCCGATGTCTTTACAGCTTTATACTTTGATGTGCTAAATTTAGATCCTAAAAATCCCGGCTGGGAGGAAAGAGACTTGCTGGTTTTATCAAATGGTCATACTGTGCCAGTCCAATATGCTACTATGGCTCATGCCGGATTTTTCCCTAAAAAGGAACTCCTAACTTTAAGAAAGTTGGGATCCAGGCTGCAAGGCCATCCGGAAAGAGTGCGTTTGCCTGGTCTTGAAACGACCAGCGGGCCGCTTGGCAGCGGTTTGAGTCAGGCGGCGGGAATGGCGCTGTCCCTGGCTGCTGACGATGATCATAGCCGTTGGGTTTATTGCATAATGGGCGATGGTGAGCTTGATGAGGGAAACGTCTGGGAAGCGGCGATGTTTGCAGCCAAATACAAACTTTACAACCTAACTATAATTATTGATCGTAACAACATTCAAATTGATGGGCCGACAGAAGACGTGATGCCACTTGAAGATTTACATGCTAAATGGGAATCGTTTGGTTGGCACGTTATAGAGGTTGATGGCAATAATATTGAATCGGTAATAGACGCATGCGCCATGGCCCGCGCGATTGTCGAACAGCCTGTGGCGATTATTGCTCATACTATACCTGGGAAAAACGTAGATTTTATGGAGTATGATTACCGCTGGCACGGTAAACCGCCAAACGCTGAGCAAGCCAAGGAAGCACTAAAGAAATTGAGAACGTTAGACGGCAAAATACGGAGTGAACATGAGTAATATAATTTTCAGTTTTCATTCGCTATACAGCGAATCAGTTTTCAGATTAGCAATAAGTGTTTTTAGTTTGATATTTGATAATTGGAATTTGAAAATTCTCATGCGAGGAGACGAAGCATGAGTGGTATGTACATAATCAACGATCTTCATCCGGAGAGAATTGAGAAAGAGCCGATTAGAAATGGGTTTGGCAGAGGCTTGGTTGAGGCTGGCAGGCGAAATGAAAATGTCGTGGCTTTATGCGCTGATTTAACTGAATCCACAAAAATGGATGCGTTTGCGGGTGAGTTTCCTGAGAGATATTTTGAAGTTGGGGTTGCCGAGCAAAATCTGGTTACGGTCGCATCAGGTATGGCAGCTATGGGAAAAATTCCGTTTACATCCAGCTATGCCGCTTTTAGCCCCGGTCGTAATTGGGAGCAAATAAGAACTACTGTTTGCCTTAATGAAAGAAACGTAAAAGTAGTTGGTTCGCATGCTGGCGTATCGGTTGGACCGGATGGAGCTACGCACCAGATGCTTGAAGATATTGCGCTAATGAGAGTGTTGCCTCACATGGTCGTAGTTGCTCCCGGGGATTCAGTTGAAGCCCAAAAAGCGACTTTGGCGCTTGCTGAAGACGAAAGGCCTGCGTATTTAAGATTGGCGCGAGAAGCCACTGCGATTTTTACGACTTCAAGAACGCCTTTTGATCTTAATCGCGCTTATGTTCTGAAATCTGGAGAAGATGTTTCAATTATTGCTACGGGCACGATGACATATCATGCCTTAATTGCCGCGGAAATTTTAGAAAAAGACAAAATTAACGCGGAAGTTATTCATGTGCCAGTGATAAAGCCGCTTGATGTGAATACAATACTTGCCTCGGCGAGCAAAACCAAGGCTGTAGTAACTGCGGAAGAAGCCCAGATAAATGGCGGGTTTGGCAGCGCGGTTGCTGAAGTGATAACAGAAAACAATCCCGTGCCGGTTCGCAGGATTGGTATCAAAGACAGGTTTGGAGAATCTGGTTCTCCGGACGAACTGATGAACGTGTTTGGGCTGAGCGGACATCATATTGCCATGAAAGTCCACGAGTTATTACAAGACATGGGGCGACAATGATGGGGAATAAACTTTATATGTACATTCAGAAGGCGTTCCATCCCGATTTGTATCGGGACTGCCCTCTTTGGGTGCGAAAACAAATGTCATGGAGCAGACTGCTTTTAGAGCATATAATTTTCATGTTCCATAGTTTGATAACTGAAAACTGTAAATTGAAAAATGCGCAGCTGGAGGCAAGCACATGGGTTTGACAATTCGCGAGATAAGAGATAATTGCATCAAAGCGCGCCATTTGATGCAGCGTAGTCGCCAGCAGCATTTTGCGGTCGGTGCTTTTAACGTGGACAATCAGGAAACTTTGATTGCGATTTGCAGGGCTGCGCAAAATAAAAATTCTCCGGTTTTGGTTGAGGTCAGTCATGGTGAAGTTGAAGCTATTGGGCTGGAAAATATTCGCGATATGGTCGATAACTATAAAAAAGACTACGGGATAGAAGTATTTATCAATCTAGACCACTCGCCCTCCGTTGAAGATGCTAAGCGCGGTATTGATGCCGGTTTTGAATTTATTCATATCGATATTTCTCAGGCAAATCATGAAGCGAGCGATGAGGAGATAATTGAAAAAACCAAACAAGTCGTTGAATATGCCAAATTCACCGGAGCGCTTGTCGAGTCAGAGCCTCACTACTTCGGCGGAAGTTCCAATTTGCATAATGAAAACATTGATTACGAGGAGATAAAAAAGACTTTCAGTACCCCCGAGGGCGCAAAGAAATTTGTTGAAGCTACGGGAATTGATACTTTCGCGGCTGCCATTGGGAACCTTCATGGCAAATATAACGTTCCAAAAGAACTGGATCTGGATTTGCTAGCGAGAATCAGAAAAGAAATTGATTGTAATATCAGCTTGCATGGCGGTAGCGGTACGCCTGGTCATTTTTTTGAAGAGGCAGCTAGAATTGGCGTGAGTAAGGTAAATATCAATTCCGACCTTAGAATCGCCTTTAGAGAAACCCTGGAAACTGAGTTGGATAAGCATCCGGATGAATTCGCGGTCATGAAACTTATGGAGGAAGTCAAAAAGGCATTGCAGTCAGTCGTAGAAGAAAAGATTGATATGTTCGGTTCAGCCGGCAAAGCAGTGATATAGCAGATTCAAGCAAAATTGACGTAAACATTAGCTTTATGCGAAACTGGGGGTATATTAATTAAGATTTGAAATTTATGTCAAAGAAAAACAAACCCTCGCCGGAAACACTAAAAAAGGATGTTCATCGGCTTGCGGGAATTCATTATTTTTTTATAGCATCTTATGCTGTAACAATTATATTTTTGCATGCCTGGAAAGTCATAACTCTAGAGACAGTTTATAATAGATGGGTATCTATTGGGCTGCTAGGCGTATTAGTAACGGTCGTATGGTACTTGTCGAGTTCGGTTGCTAAAAGTTCAAGACACCTCATGTTGTTGATCTATGTGCTCGTTGTGGTTGATATAATTTTTGCGTCATGGAATGTCTATGCTGAGAGGGGTATGGCTAGTAAATCAGTCATCCTCTTTGCTTTGCCAATAGCTGTTGCCGGAGTGTTGAGGCAAAGAAGTGCGATTTACACAGCGTCAGTTTTGTCAGTAATTGGTTATACTACTGCGGTAATTAAATATTATTATATTTACCCCGGAGAAGGCTATTATGCGCAAATGTATGTTGAGTCGTTATTCTATTGCCTATTGTTTTTTGTTATAGGAGCGGTGCTTGGCGTAATTGTTCACGCAAAAAATTAGTTGATGAATAAAATCGTTAAAATATTATCGGTCGGAGCAGGAGTTCAGGATGTATTTCTGACAGGGAAAGTCTTAAGACCCGAAAAAGATGAGGATGGCGAGTGGGTGGAAGAACTTCCTGTTGGCGCGAAGCTAGACTTAGATTCAATTGTGTTTGGTACTGGAGGCGGGGCGACTAATGCGGCAGTAACATTTGCTCGGCAAGGATTGCATTCGGCATTCATGGGAAAGATCGCGCATGATCCTGCCGGAATGGCTGTACTGGCTGATTTGCATAATGAAGGCGTCGATACTCATTTAGTCGCATATTCGTCCGATTATAATACCGGCTACTCTGCGATATTGCTTTCCCCAAATGGAGAGAGAACCATTTTGACCTACAGGGGCGCATCCACTCATTACCATGTCAACAACTTTAACCTAAAGGAAATTAATGCGGATTGGATATATATTTCCTCTCTTGCCGGCTGTATGGACGTGCTCGAAGCTATTATTGAAACTGCTAAAAAGAAAGAAATAAAAATTGCCATCAATCCGGGAAAAAGTGAGTTAAAACAAAAGCGAAAAATTAAAGAACTACTCAAAGAAGTTAATATTCTGTCTCTCAATAAAGAAGAACTACAGATGCTGGTGGATGGTGAAAACAACGAAGAAATAATTAGAAATGCAGCCGAGATGATACCGGTCGTAGTTATGACGGATGGACCTCGCGGATTAGTGGCTACTGATAGAAATACAATTATAAAAGCGGGTATGTACGAAGATGTGCCAGTACGGGACCGTACTGGTGCGGGTGATGCGTTTTGTTCGGGTTTTGTGTCGTCTTTTGCCAAGGGACTATCGTTAAAAGAGGCAGTTATTTTTGGCAGCGCGAATTCTACATCTGTAGTTCAGTATATTGGCGCAAAAGAAGGAATCTTAAACGGGGATGTACATCTTCACGATATGCCCATCAAAGAAAAACCATTTTAATTGCTCTTTAAAAAAGAAAAAACGCGAAACGAAGTGATTCCAAGGGGTACGATAAAAAATAAATAAATCATACATTGGGGACGTTTCGCGTCCTAAGTGTGGGGGGTGAGTGGCCTCTGGGCGATCCCGAGAAGGGTGTGCGAACAAGTCGCATTACCGCCCAGAGGCCTTACCACCCACTTTTTAGCCGGAAGAAATCCGGCTTACGTGCGGTCGGAGGGATTCGAACCCTCAGCCCTCCCGATGCGCCATCGGGATGCTCTTCCAAACACGGTATTTGGCTTGATGATGCTGCCATACCGCGTACTTTGAGCTACGACCGCCAGCTAAAGAGAAGTTGCCCTCTCTCTAGTCGGGCTGAGTGGATTTGAACCACTATCTCTTACGATGTTATCGTAAGTGTTCTACTCATTTGAACTACAACCCGCGGTGAAAACCAAAAGACTTTATACTCCTATTCTATAATATTTGCAAGCATTATATTACTTCCATGTGCGCAGTTGTTTGAGCGCGGAGCATAATTTATGATAAGCTTAAGCTTGAAATAGAGAAAAATATAAATAATTTATGTGCAAATTTCTATCTGAATTACTGGCTGCCAAAGAACCTTTGTTTTCAATGTCTATCAAACAATTGGAGGAAGCGAGCGGCAGAAAAGCAATTGACGTAAAACTCATAGCCGAAATTACTGAAAAGGCTCATGATCGGATCAAAAAACTCGGGTTAGATCATGCGGATACAGATGGAAAAGAATTGTATCAGGCTTTGTTAAACAAAGTTCACCAGGATAATAATTTTGTTGCCGAAGCCCTCGGAGTTAAAGATCCTGAAAGTGTTCAGGAAATGATTCCTAGACTGGTTAATAGAATCAACAGCTCGGACATCCCGAAGGACTGTTGGGTGATGAAAAAGTCCGTTGCCAAGAAAATGCTGGCAAAAATGCCGCCAAAGAGAGTTATGGACCTTTTGGGCTACCGTTCGCTGGATTCGATGCTAAAAAGGGAAAATTTAAATGAAATTTATGGAGCTTTGCGTTTCGCACAGGATAGCAAGTGGCTAAATGAATTTTTAGAGTTATATAAAGATTTGCACCCTAGTGATTTTGAAAAAAGACAAATTGAAATTGTCCGTTATTCGCACGAAAAATGGGGTGATATCGCTGCGCATTTCATAGAAAAGAAAATGCACAACATAACTCATCTTAAGGAGCTGGGTGTTATATGTATATTGCCGATTAAAATTGAAAGAATGAAAGGTTTGGCGCTAAAAATAATGCCGCTTCTAGCACATTATTACAACGAGATAAGACTTTATAGCGCTTTCTTTAAACTTAAACAAGTACAGCCCGACTTTGGGGAAATCTTGGTAGACACACTCATTGCCGATACCGGCAAAGCAGCGGTTATGGCAGGGCAACACGTGCATTGGCGCGTGATCCAAAGATATTTTGGCAAGCTGGGTGACGAATACCATCCTGAAGCCTTTGAGCCCCATGTACAACCTGAGGACTTGCATTGGCGAAAAGCCGAAACGGTATTGTTCGATATATATCCTGAGCTCGAAAAATTCTGGGGAGACATGGACTATGTTGGACTAATGTTTGATAAAAAGCCGGTTACTTTCAATATGCTTGATGTTGCCTTTAGTTATGCCAACGATATACCATATGACGAAAGATATTTTTATCATTTTAGAGAGGCTCTTTGGAACGAGATATTTATGCGCTATATGGGTCAAAAATCTTTAGAGGATCAAATTCTCAAACAACTTGATAATGAAATGATAGCTCCGGAGTTGCTTTGATGAGGAAGACAGCAAAAACTTCATACCAAATATGCGTTTCTGGCGCCGCTAAGGGCAAAAGTGTTGAAGAGGGGCAAAAACTGGCTTTTAGCGCGGGTGTGGCTATTGCCAAAGCTGGTCATATGCTGCTTACGGGTGCCACGACTGGTTTGCCGCACTACGCAGTTTTAGGGGCGAAATCTGTTGGTGGCAGAACTGTCGGTATCTCGCCCGCATCTTCTAAAATTGCTCACGCAAAAAAATATAATCTTCCTACAGAGGGATATGACGTTATTTTGTACACAGGTCTACATTACGTTGGCAGAGATGCTTTATTAATATCATCATGTGACGCAGTAATTAGCATTGGCGGCAGAATCGGAACTTTACATGAGTTTACGGTAGCAATGGAAATGGACAAGCCTATTGGTTTCTTGATGGGAGCCGGAGGAATCAGTGATGAGATTCAGGATATTATGAGGGCTGCCGGTAAACGCAAGGACGAAGATGTAATATTTGATGACAGCCCAGAAGTAATTGTCGATAGGCTCACTAAATTGCTTAATGAAGACAACCATAATTATCTGGATTTATATGATCTCAGCCTAAAAGGTCTTTAAGTATCATACAATCAATGCCTTGAATCATAATATACATAGAGCACGTTTCTTTTATATGCAGTAAAATTAGCTTTATGGGAGTTTTTAAATTAAAGTCTGGTTATAAACCCATGGGGGATCAGCCTGCGGCGATAAAATCGCTTTGTAGTGGTATTGAGAAAAATAAAAAACATCAAACACTTATGGGCGTGACCGGTTCTGGTAAGACATTTACGATGGCAAATGTCATAGAGCACACCAACAAACCAACATTGGTTATCAGTCATAACAAAACCTTAGCTGCCCAATTATATAGCGAGTTTAAGCAATTTTTTCCCGACAACCATGTGCACTATTTTGTGAGCTACTTTGATTATTATCAGCCCGAAGCTTACATGCCTCAAACTGATACCTATATTGAAAAAGATTCGAAAATTAATGAAGAAATTGATCGATTGCGACATGCGGCTACATCTTCGCTGCTGAGCTATCCAGATGTGATTATTGTTGCGTCGGTAAGTTGCATATATGGATTGGGATCGGTGGAAGACTATGGCAACTTGTCTATAAAAATTAAAAGAGGCGAACAGCGTCAAAGAGATAAAATCATACGTCATCTTACTGACAATCAATATCAGAGAAATGACATTGATTTTTATCGAGGCACGTTTAGAGTAAGAGGTGACGTTCTTGATATTTATCCCGCAGGTGAAGAATTTTCATATAGAATTGAATTCTTTGGCAGTGAAGTTGAAAAAATTTCAAAAATTAACCCCATAACGGGGGAGATTATTGAAAATTTAAATGAAGTTACAATATACCCAAATTCTCACTATGTGACTCCTCGCGAGCAGGTAGAAAAAGCAATCGTCAAAATAGAGGACGAGCTAAAAGACAGGCTCGATTTTTTTAAAAACGCGGGCAGGTTACTTGAGGCTCAGCGTCTGGAGCAAAGAACAAGGTTTGATCTTGAAATGCTAAAAGAAACAGGGTTTGTTAAGGGTATTGAGAATTACTCAAGATACTTAACAAACAGAGAGCCTGGCGAACAGCCAGCAACGCTTCTTGATTATTTTCCAGATGATTTCTTGCTCTTTATCGACGAATCACACATGAGCATTCCACAGATAAGAGGTATGTATAATGGTGATCGTGCTCGTAAAGAAATACTAGTGGAACATGGTTTCAGGTTACCTAGTGCTCTGGATAATCGGCCCTTAACATTCACAGAATTTCAGCGACACGTAAATAAGGTTATTTACGTTTCAGCAACACCGGCTGAATACGAGTTTAGCCATTCCCAAGATGCAGTAGAACAAATAATTCGACCTACAGGTTTGCTTGATCCTAAAGTGGAATTGCGCCCAACAAACGGCCAAATTGACGATTTAATTACGGAAATAAAAAAGAGAGTCGAAAGAGGCCAGCGCGTGCTCATTACCACATTGACGAAAAGAATGGCCGAAGATCTGAGCGACTATTTGAGAGACATAAATATAAAAGTTCAATACCTGCATTCAGAAATAAACACTCTTGAGCGAACAGATATTTTAAGAGACCTGAGAATGGGAACGTATGATGTGCTAGTTGGCATTAACTTATTAAGAGAGGGAATAGATTTGCCGGAAGTTAGCTTGGTAGCAATTATGGATGCCGATAAAGAAGGTTTCTTAAGAAGCGAATCGGCACTGATCCAAACAATTGGCCGAGCAGCAAGACATGAGGATGGCACGGTTTTGATGTATGCGGATGAAGTTACGAAATCTATGGAAAGGGCCATTTCTGAGACTAAGCGGCGGCGGGCTATTCAAGAAGAGTTTAATCAACTGCACCAAATAGTGCCTAGGAGTATTAAAAAAGATATTGATGAAGGCCTAAGGACACTAGTGCCCAAAGAGGAAAGACCGCGAATTGATGTAAAAAACATACCAGATAGTGAAATACCTCATTTGGTTAAAGACCTGAAAAATCAAATGGATCTTGCCGCTAAGAATCTGGAATTTGAAAAAGCTGCCCAACTCAGAGACTTGATTGCTCAAATCGATAAAACATAACCAATTTGACGGTACTTTATAGTAAGGCTTATAATAATTTTAAGTTATTAAATTAGATACGTTTCTAGGTTGGGCCATGGATGATTTTGATAATGAAGATCAGCAGGAAGATTTAAAAAATAATGACAGCAACAATGAGGTCAAGAAAAACGAAGTGTACCATGGCCACGATGGTAGCAGTTTTCATCATTTCGGCTCTGATAACCATACAAATAATGATAAGCAAAAGGCAAAGTTTGATACGCATTATGGTGATTCTGATAACGATGGGAGCAACAAAGGTGATGACATCCAGAATAATAGCCATAATAAGGACAATAAATTTCGGCCATCAAAAAAGTTTAATAAATTCGCCGATTACAAGTCGAACACCGAACTAGAGAAATCCGATAATGAAGGCAGTAAGGACAAGCTTGAGGACTCTTCAAAAAATTTGAACGGTTTTTACCAAAATGACAACAATATAATTGATGATATCACCCCAAGAAAAGAGAAAAAAGAAACATACCAACCTCCCGCAACAGATCCAAATTTAGCTAGTATGCATCAGCAAGTTAACATGCATTTGTCAGCATTTAATGAGTCGAGTGCCGATGATGAGGATGATTCCAAAAAAGATTCCCCCGAGGTATTGCCAGTTAAAGAACATGTTAGGATAGCAAGTTCTGATAGATTCGGTTTTTTTAAGCGGCCCGCAAAACTATATCTACTTGAATTTATCATTTATATAATCGGCTTATCATTAACTCTGGCAACGATAATCTTTATGTTGCAAAGCACGGTTCTGTATTTTGGTGACGATAAAAGAAGCGGATTGTTTGGTTCTTATGAATACCAAATATCACTATACTTTATGACCTTGCTTGCAGTTGTTCTGCCACTTTCCGTTATTTTTTCCAGGCGGACTCGGCTTAAAGAAATTGAGGACGAAAACGTTTTTAGAAACAAGAATCGGCGAGTAGTTTTGTATCTATTCTTACTGGTGTTAACGTTGTTTGCGGTATTTGGTTTGGCTACATTTATTTTCGATACAGTCGATCAAATTATTGCAGGTGGGAAATTTAAAGATGGCGACTCTGATCCGTATTGGGTTAGGGCAGCGAATCATTTCATTGCTCTTACTTTTTATGTAGTCACCGCCATTTATTTTGTAGTCAGAAGAGCTTCATCCAGAGTTAAGTCTAGCGGAGTGTATTTCACGCTGGGATTAGGGCTGGTAGCGGTTGCAGGATCAATACTGGTAATCATTTTCCCGTTTAATGCTCAGTACAACACCTATGTGGATAATTTTATAGAGAACGATATAAAAGGCATTTCCACCAATATAGAGTCATACGCATTGGAAAAAAGTAAGCTTCCTGAGAATCTGGACGCTCTAGAATTATCCGGACAAGTCAAAAAAAGAGCTCAAACATTTGGATATAGTTATAAAGTTGAGTCTCAAAACCAATATCAGCTTTGTGCGACATTTAAATCCGATACAACTGGCGAAAAAGACAGTTATTCTAACTCTTGGCTTGATTTTGGCAGTAAATATAGCAAAAACAATGTCGATCCATCTCGCCACAAGAGCGGCCAGGAGTGCTTTGATTATAAAGTTGAGTCACTTTATCCGGATGATCTTTATCAATATGAAAATTTTGATAATTTATTTGAGCAATACAACAATTCTTCAGATGCTCAGTCTTCAGAATCTTGAGCTTAGTTAACAAGACTTGTTGCTATCAAAGAATGGCTCTTTTATCTTGTTTGGCGATAGCTTTTAAATTTCGTCATTTTGTTTTGAAATTGCTATACTATTAGCGTTCATGTCAAAAATTACTAAAGAAGAAGTTGAAAAACTTGCTAATTTATCTAAGTTAAGTTTGACTCCAGAAGAAGTTAAATTGTATCAGGATCAATTAACAGAAATACTGGGGTATGTTGAACGCTTATCAAAAGTTGATACGAGAGCCGTTGAAGTGAAAGGTCAGGTTACTGGGCTGGAAATGGTTGCAAGGGAAGATGTCACCAAGGAATATTCGTGCAGTAGCGATAATATACTATCGAGTCTTCCAAACAGAGAAAAACGATATATAAAAACCAAAAAGGTATTGTGATGGGTACTTGGGAAAACATCGATGTGATTGCCAAAAAAGTAAGGAATAAAAAATTAAGCCCTCTTGAGTTGGTTAATAAGGCAATCAATAACGCCAAGCAAGCAAAAGAATTCAACGCGATTATTAGTCTTCAGGAAGATGTAGCAATGCAAAAAGCCAAAAAAATAGACGAGAAAATTCAAAATAAAAAGGACATTGGCCGTTTAGCGGGCGTGCCTTTTATTGTTAAAGATAATTTTATGACTTTTGGAAGCGAGACAACGGCGGCCAGCAATATCTTAAAGGGTTACCATGCTCCTTATCAGTCGACAGCTGTTGAAAGACTAGAATCAGAAGGTGCAATTTTAATCGGAAAAGCTAATTTGGACGCATTTGCTTGCGGTTCCTCAACCGAAAACAGCGATTTTGGGGTGGTAAAAAATCCTCATAATCCCGAATATGTAGCTGGAGGTTCTTCGGGTGGTTCTGCTGCAGTTGTTGCTCTAGATGTTGTGCCATTTTCTCTTGGTACGGATACGGGTGGCTCAATCAGGTTGCCGGCAAGCTTTTGCGGCGTAGTTGGTTATAAACCTACTTATGGTTTGGTTTCTCGCTTTGGAGTTATAGCTCTCGCTAGTTCACTGGACGTCGTTGGCCCTATTACCAGCAGCGTGGAAGATACCCAATTAATACTCGACGTTATAGCGGGAAAAGACGGCAAGGACAGCACGGCTGTTGATAGAGAAAAGTCATATATTACCGACGAAGAAAGTCTAAAAGGAAAAAGAGTTGGTGTTATCAAACAGTTTATGGAACATGGTCTGGACGGGGAAGTTAGAAATTTGGTGGAAAATAAGATAAATAAAATCACTCAATCCGGGGCTGTTGTCGAAGAAGTAAGTTTGCCGATTCTAGATGAGGCTTTGGCTTGCTATTACATAATTATGCCAGCAGAACTCAGCTCTAACCTTGCCAGATATGACGGTATAAGATACGGCCATTCGTCCAGTAGCGCCAAGAGCATTAACGAAACATATATTAAAACAAGAAACGAAGGTTTCAGCAGCGAGTTAAAACGACGCATTATGCTCGGAACGTTTGTTCTTTCCAGCGGCTACTATGATGCTTATTATAAAAAAGCTCAGTTAGTTAGAAGTAAATTGATTGCAGACTTTGAAAAAACTCTCTCAAAATATGATGTGTTGATTGGTCCAACGGCATCAACCACGGCATTTAAAATTGGTAAAAATATAAATAATCCGCTCCAAATGTATTTGATGGATATTATAACAGTTGCGGCAAACCTGGCCGGCGTGCCTGCTATATCTATCCCAATAGGAATGTCTGTTAATATGCCGGTTGGTATGCAAATTATAAGCAAACAAAAAGAGGATAAAAAATTGCTGGGTATTGCCAGAGAGATGGAGAAACTATGACTTTAGAACTTGTAGCAATTGCGTTTGGTGGATTGCTGATACTGGGGTTGATAACTTACGCTTCAAGAAAACGCTCTAAACTGGATAGAGCATACTTCAAAAAACGCTGGCAAAAGATATGTGATACATATAAGGTGGAAGAAACCGGACCGACGATAGCGGTTATCGAAGCTGATAAATTATTCGACCAAGCTTTAAAAAACGCAGGGTACGCGGGTGAAACAACTGGTGATCGACTCAAGTCCGCGGGAAAATCGCTCAGGAGCATAAATACAGTTTGGGATGCGCATAAATTGAGGAACAAATTAGTACATGAAACTGAGATAAAGTTGAAGAAAAATGATGCTAAAAATGCACTGAAGTCATTTTATAGGGCGCTAAGAGAAATTGGTGCGTTATAGGTGTGATATGTTGACTAACGAAGAGTTACTAGAAAAATATGAATTAACTGTAGGCATAGAGTGTCACGTTCAGCTCAATACGAAAACAAAATTATTTAGCGGTGTTAGCAATGATGCTAAAAATGCCGAACCGAACACACTAATATCACCGATTTGTTTTGGTTTGCCAGGAACACTGCCATATTTAAATAAAGAGGCGCTGCGACTTGCCATTAAGGCGGGGTTAGCTCTTAACGCCGAGATTGCTTTATATAGTAAATTTGATCGCAAACATTATTTTTACCCTGATCTGCCAAAAGGCTACCAAATATCTCAGTATGATGAACCGATCATAAAAAACGGCTATGTTGATGTACAAATTAACTCAGAAATACACAGAATTGCCATCGAGCGCGCGCATTTAGAGGAAGATGCCGGTAAACTAACCCACCCCTCTGGTGCTGATTATACCTTGGTAGATTTGAATAGAGCAGGCACTCCTTTGCTTGAAATAGTCTCAAAACCGGATATACACACTCCTGCACAAGCCAGAGCTTACGCAAGAGAGCTTTATTTATTAATGAAATATGCAAGTGTGTCGGATGTTGACCTGTATCACGGCAACATGAGGTTTGATGTGAATGTGTCCGTGGCTCTGAGCGGTTCAAAAGAACTTGGAGTTAGAACCGAAATTAAAAACCTGAATTCTTTCATGAATGTAGAAAAAGCTGCTGCTTATGAATATTTACGACAGTCGGGTTTGATCGAACGAGGCGGCAAGGTGGTGCAAGAAACTCGCGGATGGGATGACGCTAAACAAAAAACTTTCTCTCAGCGCAGTAAAGAAGAGGCTCATGATTATCGATATTTCCCGGAACCAGATATCCCACCTGTTAGATTGGACAGAAAACTAATCGAAGAGATAAAAAGCCAGATGCCAATGCTGCCTCATGATGCCAGGATTTTTTTGAAAGACAGAGGCATCAAGGAAGAAAACATCGAGGTGATTTTAGACCAGCCAAAAATTCTTGATCTAATTATTCAACTACCTAAAGGCACTAGTAATAATATTTATGTCAGAGCGGCAAACTGGTTGTCCAATGAGGTCCAAAGGGTGATTAGTGAAAATAATTTCGATATCGACAAGGACCTAAATTTAACAGCAGAAAATTTGCTAAGGTTGTCAGATATGATTGATGATGGATCTATTAGTTTTACCGCTTCCAAAGAAATTCTTGAAACTATAGTTAAAAAAGACGTTGATCCCAAAAAAATTGCTGAAGAAAAAAATCTAATTCAAATTTCCGATAACGGAGAGCTAGACAGAATAATCGAAGAAGTAATTAAGAGTAATGCTCAGGCAATTGACGATATTAAGTCTGGCAAACAAGAGGCTTTCGGTTTTCTCATCGGACAAGTGATGAAAAAAAGTCGAGGCAGAGCTAACCCTGGTCTTGTCTCGAAGATACTTAAAGAAAAGATTAAATAGTTTTGCAGTAGAAAATATGGTTGTATAATATGTCCTATGTATGACACATCTGTTTTATTTGCATCCTCGTCTTCAAGAAGTTATGACATATTAGTAATTATTTTATCAACAACCCTAGCTCTTTTATTGGTTCTTTCAATTATTTTAGTAGTCTATTTAATCCAGGTTGCCAGGCACATAAATCGAATAACATTAAAAGCTGAGTCGTTTATGGATAATATAAAATCCGCATCTAAAGCCATAAGAAAAGCTGCTGGTCCAATCGCACTGTCCAAGATTATTTCATCTGCTGTAGCTGCTTATACTAGCAGTAAGAAGAGAAAGAAAGGAGAGAAAAATAATGAAGAACAGTAAATTCATGCGAGGTACAATACTCGGCGCGATACTTGGTGCGGTCTTGGGTATATTATTTGCTCCCAAAAGCGGTAAAGAAACGCGGCAAGACATCAAAAAAGGCGCTGTTAAGGCGACTAAAGAAATTGAAAAACAACTTAAAGCTTTACACAAAGAGCTTGAGGAATTAAGAAAACAATTAAGAAAAAAATACGATAATTTAAGAGGTAAAGCTAAAAGAGAAGCTGACGGGACAATGTCTAAATTAGGCCGTATCATAGATGCAATTAAAAGAGAGTTAAGTGCTATGCACGAGGGTGAGTCTGACGGATCAAAATCTGAAGAAATTATTAAACAGGCTCATGCTATAAAGAAAGACGTCAAGAAATAGCTCCGGCAAGCTAAATATAGTGATATACTAAAACAAAATAACAGGGGGATATTTTGGGCGAACTAAAGGCGTCTGATTTTGTACACTTGCATAACCATACACACTACAGTCTTCTTGATGGTTTACAAAAAGTTGAACCCATGTTGGATAAAGTTAAAGCATATGGTATGGACGCTGTGGCAATTACAGACCACGGCACACTCTCTGGGGCAATAGAATTCTATAAAAAATCAATCGATAAAAACATAAACCCGATTATTGGCATAGAGACTTACGTCGCGCCGCGTCTGCATACAGATAAAGAAGCAGGAAAAGACAAAGCGAATTATCACTTGATCTTGCTAGCCATGAATAATGAAGGCTATAGAAATCTGATGCGGCTGGCAACTATAGCGTCGCTTGATGGTTTTTATCACAAACCTCGCGTTGACCACCAATTGCTGGAGCAATACAACCAGGGGATTATCGTACTCTCCGGTTGTGCCAATGGAGAAGTCGGTGATGCCATTAGAAATCAACAGGATAAAGAGGCAGAGAAAATAGCTCTTTGGTATAAAAAAGTTTTTGGTGACAGGTATTATTTGGAAGTTCAAGACCACGGGCACAAGTGGGATGTCCAGGATGCAATAAACAAAAAAGTATTGCAGCTTGGGAAGAAGCTTGAAATTCCGGTTGTTCTAACGGCTGACGCGCATTATTTAAATGTTGATGATAAAGAAGCCCATGAGATTCTTCTTTGTGTGCAGACTGGTTCATTTTTATCCGACAATTCCAGAATGTCTTTAAAGGATTTTGACTTATATCTCAGCGATCCAAGAGAGATTATTGAGCGCTGGAGCAAATATCCTAAAGTCATATTAAATACAAAAAAGATTTCTCAGAGATGCAGTGTTGAAATAGAACTTGGGAAAATAAAGATTCCTAGATATCAATTGCCAAAAGGAATAAGCGACTATGAATATTTAGAAGAAAAAGTATGCCTCGGATTAGTAAATCGTTATAGCAGTAAAGCAGGCAAGGGGTCCCGGAAAAAGATAAAAGATTTAAAAGGACAATTGAATGAAGAAATAATTTCGCGTGCTGAATATGAAATGAATGTAATTAAAAAAATGGGCTACTCCAGTTATTTCTTGATCGTTGCTGATTTTGTTAACTGGGGCAAAGAGAGAGGAATAGTGTTTGGACCTGGGCGTGGAAGCGCGGCAGGCTCAATAGTGGCTTATTCGTTAAATATAACCGATCTTGATCCGCTTAAGTATGATCTGTTGTTTGAACGCTTTTTAAATCCTGACCGAATATCAATGCCAGATATTGATATAGATATTCAAGATAATCGCCGCGACGAGGTCATCCAATATTGCGTGGATAAATACGGGCAGGAAAAAGTTGCTCATATTGTAACTTTTGGCACTATGGCGGCCAGAAACGCAATCAGGGATGTAGCAAGAGTTTTGGAGGTGCCATACGCAGAAGCTGATAGACTGGCAAAAATGGTGCCGCCACCAATCCAGGGCAGGCATATACCACTGGAAAAATCAGTAAAAGAAAATATAGAGTTAAAGAATGAGTATCAAAATAGCGAAAACGCAAAAAAAGTTATCGATTTGGCAATTAAACTGGAAGGAACAATCCGTTCCCATGGTGTTCATGCGGCCGGTGTTGTTATCGCTCCTGATAACATTGTAAACTACACCCCCCTTGAAGTCGCTCAAAAAGGAGTAGTTGCGACTCAATATTCTATGGGTCCGATTGAAGACCTTGGCCTGGTAAAAATGGATTTTTTGGGATTATCAAATCTTACCATTATTAAAAACGCTCTTAGGATAATCCGTAAAGTGTGGAATATAGAAATTGATTTGGGTTCATTACCACTTGATGATAAAAAAACTTACGATCTGCTCTCTGGGGGTGACACTACTGGGGTATTTCAGCTTGAGTCTTCCGGCATGAAGCGATATCTAAAAGAGCTCAAACCCTCTCGTTTTGAAGATATTATCGCTATGGTTTCGCTATATAGACCTGGTCCGCTTGCAGCTGGTCTTACGGATAAATTTATTGCCAGAAAAAATGGCTTTGAAAAAGTTGAATACGACCACAAACTGATGGAACCGGCACTTCGTACTACCTATGGCGTGTTGGTATATCAGGAACAAGTGATGCAGATAGCAAAAGATATGAGTGGTTTTAGTGGTGGAGAGGCTGATACTTTAAGGAAAGCCGTGGGCAAAAAAATCCGCAGCATGATGGCTCAAATGCAGAGCAAAATTGTTGACGGTGCAGTAAAAAACGGAGTTGATAAACGTATAGCTGAAAAGTTCTGGAAAGATGTTGAAGGATTTGCCGACTATGCTTTTAACAAATCGCATGCGGCTTGCTATGCAATGATTGCTTATCAAACAGCATTTCTCAAAGCGAATTATCCCAAAGCATTTATGGCTGCCTTAATGACAAGTAATTATGATGATACGGATAAGCTCGCCCATGATATTAGCGAATGCAGACATATGGGTATTGATGTGCTTCCACCAAATATCAACGAGTCATTTGTTGAGTTTGCTGTAACTCCTGACAAAAAACAGATTAGATTTGGCATGTCTGCGATAAAAAATGTGGGTACCGGTGCTGTTGAGTCTATTTTGGATGCTAGGCAAGAAGGGGAGTTTAAAACACTGGAGGACTTCATTGGGCGGATTAACCCTAGAGTCGTTAATAAAAAAGTCTGGGAAAGTTTAATAAAAACAGGAGCATTTGATGAGTATGAAAGACGCGATGTGTTGCTTTCTAATCTGGATGTGATTATCGCATATGTATCAAAAGTTCATAAAGAAAATGAAAGTAACCAAGCAGATTTATTTGGCGGCATTGATGATAAAAACACTATGCCGACTTTACAACTTGATAAATCAGCGCCGGAAGTATCAAAAAATATTTATTTGTTGTGGGAGAGAGAACTTCTGGGCATATACCTTTCAGAACATCCGCTAGAAAACTACAAAGCTTATTTCTCAGAAAATACCATTCCAATTGAAAGATTAAAGTCATTTCAGGAAGAGGCAAAAGTTACAGTCGGGGGGCTTATTCAGGCTATTCGTGAAATAAATACAAGGAGTGGGCAAAAAATGGCTTTTGTTACTGTTGAGGACCTAACTTCATCAGTGGAGTTAATAGTTTTTCCCAATGCCTATCAGGAAGTTAAAGACAAAATAGAACAGGATACTGTTATTAAAGCATCTGGCAAAATTAGTACAAAGGATAGAGACGGACACAAAACAGACGAACCAAAAGTATTAGTCGATAATATTGAAGTTCTCAGCGAAGAAACACTGGCAAACTATAAGCCAACTGGTAAAAAAATACCTTTGCCAAAACAGAAAAAAAGTAGTACTCAAGATGTCCAAAGTACAGAAAAACGGTTGTTTATTTACGCAAAAGACGTTAACGATCATGATAAATTAGTATCTATAAAAAAACTTGTATCTAAATATGCCGGGAGTACGGAAACAATACTGGTAATTGAAAGCGATGACGGCAAACATGCAGTCAAATTGCCTTTTAAAAATGACGCGTCCAGCGATTTAATTAATGCATTGAATGAACTACTTGGCGATAATTGTGTTGTATTAAAGTGACACTAAACTACAGAGAAAACCCTAAATAGGCAGTAATCAGGGCAATAAAACCGTATTCAATGGCACGCAGCAATCCAAACCTTTTCTTAATTACGTCGATAGTTACATTGGCAGTGAAATATATAAACGAAAGTGTAGTCACAAATAATGGCCCAAAGGTTCCTTGAACAGAGCTTATTATGAGCGTGAGCGCTATAAACATTGCGATAAGAATTATTTCGCGGAGATGAGACTGTCTTTTGAAGTATTGCATAACTATAGGATGGAACCATATACGGAGCTAAGTAGGTACCATAGGATTAAATAAAGTATGCCAGCCTCCAAAAGCGGGTGCGACATAGCAAAACTTTCTCCTTTAATAACGATTCGATGTATGAACAACATATGCCTGTATAAATAGATAAACGCCAAAGCAGCAATTAAAGACACGCTGCTATATATAGCCCAATGTGCTTGGCCGCTGAACAAAGCTTGGAGGTTGCTTATTTGTTTAGGTTGGTTATTAACTGAAACAGGCTTGATATCGGGAACCGTGTTTGGATCAACTTTGAGCTTAAATTCCTCAGTCTCTTGTTTGTCTGCACTAGGCGTATCCTCTTGCGCGGGATTTTGAGGCACATCCGTGGGGCTACTTTGAGTTTCAGTTTGGGTATTAGCCGGAGCGTATGCAGTTTGTGTTTGTGCTTGCTGGACTGGGCTTGTTTGGGCTGGAGCAGGTGCGGGGCTATACGGTGCCCCATACATTGCAACTACAACTGTATTCTCACCACCCTGAAATATTCCATTGGCTATTCCAAAGCCAACATCGACATATGTTGAATTCAAAATATTATCACGGTGCGAGGGGCTGTTCATCCAGCCGGCAACTGCGCCTTGGCTGGTATCAAAACCATAGGCGAGGTTTTCTCCTGCAGCGACGTAAACATAGCCACTTGAATTAATAAAATCCCAAGGTGTAGTACCGTCTGGCGCCACGTGCGCCCAATAATTATTCGCAATCATGTGCTGGGCTTTTGCCTGAGCAGCCTGGTTTAGTTGTGAATTAAGATTGAGCGATGACAACCCGTTATTTATGCGCTCTTGATTTGTGTATTGCAGCAATCCTGATTGAGTAATATTTGATGCATATCCAAGTACCTGAAACTGGCCTGTATTTTGAAAGTTAAATAAAACCTGGATAAGCAAAATAGACAAACTGACAAGAAACAATCCATAATGAGAAATTATATGGGGTCTGTATTTATTTGATTGGTTTGGTATGAGAGCTTGGGCTATATAGCTCATTTACTTATATTAGCATTTGCGTTAAGGTTTTTGTCTTATGCGTTGTGAATAAAATCGACAGAGAGGAGTATGTTTTATTCGTTTTCTTTGCCGCTTTTACGCCATAGCAGATACCAAAGCACGCCGACTGTTCCGAATCCGGCGACCCACCACCACCATGAAGCCTGATCTTCAGCAGATTCATCTCTAGTATCCTGAGCCGCTCCTTCATCGGTCTTTCCCTCATCTGCAGATTGTTGCTGCTCTTGATCATCGGGTATGCCGTTCTGGTTCTCGTCCACAAAACCTGGGCCAGCTTGAGCCACCAGGTCTTCGCCGCAAACACCTTTACCGCAACCTCCACCTTGTGAGTATTGGGCAACCGGTGTTGTAACTGAAGAAGCAAGAGCTACTGGAGTTGCCGAGGCGTTTGTAGAGCTTCCAAGCACATTTCCGCTGTCAGTTTCAGAAGATTTGTATTTCATCACATCGTCTCTCATTGTCAAGGCAATTTCACTATCATTCTCATTTTCTTCTTCTGAAAAGTCGCTGATTGCTCTTAACATGTAATTATTTTGAGGGCAGTTAGTTACCAAGCTGAAGAGCGTGTTTTCTGAAAGAGGATCAACAGTCACAACACCTTCAGGAATCGTCCATGTGTTGTCTTCAGTATTTATATATGTATCAGCATTGTAAGACACACCGTTAATGCGCACTGTGAGAGTCTCGGCGCCCTCACAAATCGTTCCAGAGAGCGAAGGCGAAACTTTATTGGTTTCAAAATTGTTGATTGTAACTTGAGGGTTATTTGGCAATAATACGCCCGCCATTATATGTAACGCGCCATTGTCAGCCGCTTGGTCAGGAACTAATACTTTTTCGCCATTTATAAATATGTCTGACCCTATAATGTTAACCTGCAAATTCAAACCTGCGAGTGACGTTAAAACCTGCCCATCAGTAAGATCAACGCTGAACATTTTTGTTTGCAGAACATGGTTACTTAAAAATTCCTGTAGTTGCTCTGAATTGGATGAAAGCTCGTTAACCTCAGCCTCAGGAATGTAAGCAAAAGCTTCATTGTTTGGGCCAAAAACCGTTAGGGTTTCAGTGTCGAAGTAACCTTCCAGCGATAAAGCTTCAATTACCGAAGATAATGTACTCAAATCAGTATTTGGCTTGATAACATCGGTGTAAAGCTTGGTAGTGGTGACAGGAACCGCCATAACACTGGCAGCTACTGATTGAGGCGGGGTGGATTTATCTGATGACTCTGATGTTGTTTCTTTTGTCACATCAACATCAGTGGTGTTATTCGGAGAGTCTGTTACCGCATCCATGGCTTGTTGTGTGTCGGTATTATTGGCGGACTCATCAGCTTGCGGATTGACGATATCGGAAGGATAGGGGCTGATCTCTACAGGGGCATTAATAACTACTCCCGCTTCTGGAGATTGCGGTTCTGCTGCAAAAACAACATTAGCAGGCAACAATAAACCCCAAATCCCGTAAACAAGTGTTAACGCACTAAATTTAATTCTTTTTGTATATTTTTTGATGGACATAAACCAATACCTCCTATTAGTCTTCAGCCCACCCTTTTTAATCTGAACTTTAGAATACAAGCTAATTTAAAGTCATGCAAATAAAAATCTGTGGAAAACACTAAATATGCAGCATGTAAATAATATGCTAACGCTTACTTTTAATGAAGTAATTTATATATAGCGATACCTGCTGCCACGCTTACATTCAGGGATTCTTTTTCCCCTTGCATCTCTATCTCCAGAACTTGATCGCACTCATTAAGCACGCTTTTTTCTATTCCTTCCACTTCGTTCCCTAAAATTATTACGGACTTACCTGTTAAAGCGAATTTCTCAAGGTACACAGAATTATCGTCTTGCTCTAAGGCCAGCACCATAAAACCATCTTGCTTGGCAAACGATATATATTCATAAATATCGCTTTCATATCTATATGAAATATTTTTTTCTGCTCCGAGCGACGTTTTTGCGATTCTAGTACTTAGTTTATTGATGATATGAGGTAGCCTGTTGTCATAGGGCAATTTAGGATAAGGCGTATATCCAGTAAACACTATTTCGGATACACCAAGGCACTCACATGTTCTGATTATTGAACCGACGTTATGGGCGCTGCGAATATTGTGAGCGACTACGACTAAAGGGTACTGTACTCTTGTTCTGCCATGCTGATTTTTTCTCATATGATATTCTCTAAAATGGTTATGTTTGATGTATAGTATAGATATTATATGGTACAAGATATACGAGAACAGGAAGAATTATCAACCAGAGGGCGGGCAAATTTGCTGGGCATCCCTTATGCGGATAGTCGTGAGCTGATAAAAGAGCCATTACTTGAAGGAATTCTTTCCGTGCCGGAAATGTACGAAGATAAGGTAATTCCTCTCAAAAAAGATCATAGCACGCTAACATTTGGCATTTGCACCTCCACTCCTCAACAAACTGCTCAAAAGATCAGGCAAAAATTCCAGGATGTAAATGTTGGTTTTTTGATGATTTCAGAATCTGGTTACAAAGAATTTATGCGACGGTATGATCCGCCTAAAGAGGTTCACTATGAAGATATCGCGATAGCAACTCAAGACAGTAAAGACGCAATTAGTAATATTTCCCGCACCCTTGCATCCGTTAAGTCTGACGATATATTGGATTACTTAATAACACAGGCGGATAAATTAAATGCGTCGGACATACATTTTGAAACCGAGCAGGATTATGTCCGTATGCGTATGCGAGTAGATGGCGTTTTACATCCTGTAGCACGACTAACTCACGACAAATATCGGCAACTTCAGTCCTCAATTGCCATTAAGGCGAATATATCCATAGATGCTCCTGAGGCTCAAACTGGCCATATGACGCACAATATAACTGGCAAGGATGGGAAATCCCATATCTTGAATATGCGAATAGAAACCGTGCCGACAAATTTTGGCCAAGACGCGGTCGTAAGACTTCTAAGTATTGATGCGGAGATACTTGATCTAAAAAAATTGGGCCTAAGTGACAGGCAGCGTCAAATAACACAGGATGCACTTTCTCATTCCCAGGGGATGATTATGTTGGTGGGTCCGACTGGTTCTGGTAAAACAACGACACTGTATTCGATGATAAAAGACCTCAATAGACCTGATAGGAAAATTATTACGCTCGAAGACCCAGTGGAGTATGGGTTTGAGGGGGTGAGCCAGATTCCCGTTAATTCGCGTGGCGGGGATACGTTTGCGAATAAATTGCGCGCAGTTTTGAGATTAGATCCTGATGTTGTTATGGTTGGCGAGATTAGAGATGTGGACACTGCAAAGACTGCCCTTCAAGCTGCATTAACCGGACATTTGGTGCTCTCAACGTTCCACGCCGCATCTGCGCCGGCGGCACTTAGCAGAATGAGGGAAATGATTGGCGACAATCCGTTATTCTCATCCGCTATTAGCTTAATAGTTGCTCAAAGATTGGTACGTATTTTGGATGATGAGACTAAACAATCATATAAGCCAGACGAACAGATAAAAAATAAAATCGCCGAAGCCGTAAATTCATTGCCAGAAGGCTATGAAAAACCAAATTTGGATAATCTTGTGTTATATAAACCTGGCAAGAGCGAAAAAAATCCATTTGGGTATAAAGGCAGGGTTATGATTCTTGAACAGCTTCGAATTACACCATCAATCAGGGAGGTGTTGCGTGATCCTATAAAATCCCTTTCTACGGACGAGCTCAACAGGGCGGCAGTAAACGATGGCATGGTGAGCATGTATCAGGACGGCGTATTAAAAGCTATTGAGGGCATTACTTCGATAGAGGAAGTATTTAAGGTCACTGGCTAATTAATAACACTGGCTATTTTTTCAACGACTTTTTTGTTTGAAATTTTAGGGATAATTTCCCCAGCACTTGGACTTTTTACGATACCTGCGAGCGCCAGTGCGGCTTTGAGCTTGTGCTCATCTGTTATTTTTGTAACCTGGTTATCCAGGGCGCCGCGAAAAATCCCTGGAAAAGCCAGGGCATTGTTGACTTGATTGGGGAAATCACTTCTGCCAGTCGCGACGACCGCAGCGCCGGTTGCATAAGCGTCACCAGGCAATATTTCAGGGTCGGGATTTGCCATAGCGAAAACTATCGGGTTTTTTGCCATGCTTTTGATGTGCTCGGCCTTGAGCAGCCCGCCCTTTGATACCCCTATAAATACATCACTGTTCTTCAATGCGTCTTCTAAACTGCCACTAGTTGAAGACTTGTTTGTAAATTTAAGTAGCTGCTTTTTAGCATCATTTAAATCTCTTCTTGCGCTGGAAATTATCCCTTTGCTGTCCAGCATTAAAATTTCACTGGTCGGGTCGTACTTGTAGATTAATTTAGCGATTGCGGTTCCTGCTGCCCCTGCGCCGACAATTGTGATTTTGAGGTTTTTAAAATCTTTACCAACTACCTTAAGAGCGTTAATCAAACCAGCCAAAACTACCACAGCGGTGCCATGTTGATCGTCGTGCATCACTGGAATTTTGAGCATTTTTTTTAAATTTTCTTCAATATAAAAACATTTCGGCGCTGATATATCCTCGAGGTTTATGCCGCCAAAACTTGGCGCGAGCGCCGCGACTACCCGAATAATTTCATCAGGATCTTTTGTATTTAGTACCAGCGGGATCGCGTCGATACGGGCAAAATGTTTAAAGAGCATTGCCTTGCCTTCCATAACGGGCATAGCACCCTCGGGGCCAATATCGCCCAGCCCCAATACTGCCGAACCGTCAGATATTATCGCGACGGTATTGTTCGTGGACGTATATTCGCGCATCTCACTAGGGTTGTTTGCCAAATAAGACGAGACTTTTGCTACTCCAGGAGTATAGTAAGCACTAAGTTTTTGCGGGTTATTAAGAGGGTCTTTAAGCTTAGTTTCTATTTTTCCCCGAAGTAGTTTGTGCGCTTCAAGAGGATCATTATAATTTATCTTCATATTTATGTGATTATATCAGCCATGGAACATGGTGGCGACAAACTATTGCTTTTCACCTCATATATATGATAAAGTCTTTCGAAGTTATGCAATCAGTAATTCAAAAACTAGATTTAAAATACTTGAAACCAAAAGTCGCGGACGTCAGGTCTGGAGACACCGTTAAAGTGCATCAAAAAGTTAAAGAAGGCAGCAAGGAAAGAGTACAGGTGTTTGAAGGCCTGGTAATCCGCACCCAAAGAAGAGGCTCGCTGCATTTTACAATCACCGTGCGACGTATCGCAAGTGGTATTGGCGTTGAAAAAACTTTTGTTATGCACTCTCCGTCCGTGGTAAAAGTTGAAGTTGTTAAAAGAAGCAAAGTTAGAAGAAATTATTTGAGTTATATGCGCGCAAGAACTGGTAAATCAGCAAGACTTGCGGGGGTTGATTACGATTATGATGCGGTAAATGACGTGTCAGTACCTGAAGAAAAAACAACAGAAGTTGTCGAAGAAGTGGAAGAAAAACCAGTCAAAAGCAATAAAAGCGTTGAAACCGAAGAAACAAAAGAAGAACAAGCAGATCAAAAAACTAAACGAACCTAACGATAAAGCTCAAACAGCAAAACAGTAAAAGATTATTGCTGATATAATCTAAAGATTATGTCAGATTATTATAACGGTAAACGCAGCCGCAATATTTACAACCCGGCAAGCAAAGAACCCTTTAAGCTATCCAGATCTAAGATTGATTTATTTTTAGAGTGTCCGCGATGTTTTTATATAGATATTAGACTCGGAGTTGGTCGACCTCCGGGATATCCATTTACATTAAATAGCGCCGTTGATAACTTGCTGAAAAACGAGTTTGATTTGCTAAGAAAAAGTGGCGACACCCATAAAATCATTAAAGACTTTAATGTTGATGCCAAGCCGGCCGAGCATAAGATGCTGGGCGAATGGCGGGAAAATTTCAAGGGCATTCGCTATTTGGATGAAAAACATAACCTCATCATTACCGGTGCCATTGACGATTTATGGATAAATTCGAAGAACGAATATATCGTTGTCGATTATAAAGCCACGGCAAAATCCGAACCTGTCAAAGAGCTCACTGATGCCTCTCATCATCAAAGTTACAAAAAGCAGCTGGAAGTCTACCAATGGCTTTTAAGGAAAAGTCAGCTTAAGGTAAGCGAAGAGGCTTACTTAGTTTATTGCACGGGCAGGCCTAACGAAGAAAAGTTTGACGCTTGTCTTAATTTTGATATAAATCTGATTATGTATAAGGGCAACACGGATTGGGTTGAGCCAACGATAGAAAAAATGAAAACCACTCTTGATTCAAATAAGCTTCCTAAGTTTAGTGCCGATTGCGACTATTGCAAATATGTTTCAAAACGTCTTGAAGTAGTGGAAGACATGAGCGGCAAGAAAATTCAGAGCGAGTTATTTGGGATTTCATAAATGATAAGCGTAGGTATAGACGAGGTTGGACGCGGAGCGTGGGCCGGTCCATTGGTGGTTACCGCTGTAGCGCTGGATCTGAATATAAAATTGCCACGACTTAAGGATTCAAAAAAACTAAGCTCAAAACAGCGTGTACAACTTGAGAAAAGCATCAGAGAGAACGCGCATGATATAGCGATTGCCTGGGTGCCCTCGATAGACATTGACGAGGTTGGTTTGGGCGCCGCTTTGGGGAATGCGATGAGAGAGGCATTGAATGGTTTGAACTGCCACTTTGGGCGCGTAATTGTTGATGGCAATGTTGATTATGTGAAGTTCGGTAATTTAAGTCGGGCGGTTGTAAGGGCGGACGATCAATTTCCCGAAGTTTCAGCCGCGTCAATCGTAGCTAAGGTATCAAGAGACAATTACATGAGAAAAATGTCACTCGAGTATAAAGAATATGGTTTTGAGAAAAATGTCGGATATGGCACAAAACAGCATCTCGAAGCTCTTCAAAAACATGGGCCAATAAAAAATTTCCATCGTTTTAGTTTTAAGCCGATCAGCGAGCTTGCGAAATGAATACGACAGGTATCGGCAAAAATGCTGAAAGCGCTGCGGCGGAATATGTCAGCGGATTAGGTTTTAAAGTTATAACGCAAAATTGGAAAAGGCCAATGTGCGAAATAGATTTGATCGCGACCAAAGACGGGGTTGTTTACTTCATTGAAGTGAAATATCGCAAATCGGACGATCATGGAGGGGGGTTGGATTACATTACCTCAAAAAAACTGGATCAAATGAAATTTGCCGCCAAGTGCTGGATCAGCGAGAACCGCTACAAAGGCAACTATGAGCTCTCAGCCATCGAAGCCAGTGGCCAAAATCAAAAAATCACCGCATTTATTCAAGAACTGACATAAGTATTAGTTGGTAAAATTTTCTAAGAATTTTAGGACTTTTTTGTGGTCGCGTTTTTTCCAGGCGGATTGCCACTGGATAGATTCCAGAGCTTGATCGATTGATCTTTGGATTCCGGGAGTTGGAACTGATTCAAAAAATCCTTTTACTTCGCCGAGTTTTGATTCGTCTGAAAAAGCGCTGCCGATGTATTTAGGGATGGACGCGAAAAACATGTCTTTGGCGAAGTTATCAAGTATCCATTGCCAATTATCTTGAATCCAATCAAATGCCAAATTTTTGGCTTTTCGATTCATCAGGATATAACCCAGCCAATAGGGAACGTCCTGCAATCTTACTTCTTTTGATTTTATATACCCAAGAGATTTACTTATAAGCTTCTCGTCTTCAAAACTCGTTAGTCCGCAAGCAAGGTTGACTCTTTCTTCAGCCGAATCGGTGGTTTTGTAAAGATTTAGCAATTTTTCGTAAGTCATTTTGCCACCAACTCTCGCGTTGGTGCCGTAGATAATGCCTCTTATATCCGGGTGAATATCTTCGGGCTTTTCCATTTTGTTGAAACGGGAAATTGCTTCGTCAAGGATTTGCTTATCTCTTGTGGAACACATCAGACTAAGTATTGTGGGTCGGAGAAGTTTATCAAAATGAGTGTCCGTATTTTTTTCGTTCCACCCGAGACGTTCGAATTGTTTTTTTGCCAGATTGTATGTGAATGGCCTTAGAGTTTCTATGGTAGCATCATCGTCCATAACGCGCCGCAAAGAGCTGAGTTGGATTGCGATTACATCCCAAACAAGGGCGTTGTCTTCTTCGCTAAAACCACTCAAAAAATCAAGAGCTTCATCCGTCGAAGTATGTCCGATGCCAGCTTTGGTCAACTGAAAAGCGTCATTGATAACTCCCAAACGGTCTTCCGGCTCAAGTTGCTTGTTTAAAATTTTTTGCTTGAGTTGGGCTAAATGCTCGTCTTCGTAGGCGACCATATAAAAACCGCTTTGCTTATAATTGAGTTTTAATTTGTTTGACTCGGAAATTTTCCATGTATCGGCATGCTTATCAAAATAATAACTTTTGCCAACATTAGACTGAATTGAGATTGGCCAGATTTGTTTCTTGGCTTTTTTGCGGGACGATTGATCTATAAGATATCTATTTTGAGTTAAACCCAGTCCACTTTTAGAATTTTCCAGAGTTACAACTGGGAATCCCGGCAGGCTTGTCCAGGCAGACATAAAGCTTTTAACAGGCTTTTTAGACACGAACTCCAGAGCTTCCCAGAGGTCGTCAGTCGAGGCGTTCGAGTATTTATATTTATTAAGATAATAAATGAGTCCTTTTCGAAAGTCGTCAGCGCCCAGGAAATCGTGAAGCATTCTGATGACACTCGCGCCTTTGTTGTAACTAATTGAATCAAATATCGAGCGAATTTCATCCGGGTCGTCTATCTTTACTTGAATGGGGTGAGTACTTTTAAGAGAGTCGAGGAATTGGGCTGGGAAGAAGTTGTCGATAATGAATTGAGACCACATTTGCCATTCTGGAAACAAATAATCAACTGCCAAATACTCGATCCAGCTGGCGAATCCCTCGTTTAGCCACAAGTCATCCCACCACTTCATGGTTACCAAATTTCCAAACCACTGATGAGCAAGCTCGTGCGCGATAACAATCGCGACATGTTGCTTTGTTGGCAGAGATGTATTTTTATAGTCCACCAACAGGGCCGCTTCCCTGAACGTAATTAGCCCCCAATTTTCCATAGCCCCGCTGGCAAAATCAGGCAGAGCAATAAGATCGCATTTTGGCAGCGGATAGGGAATTTCAAAATATTCGTTGTAATAATCCAGGCATTTAGTTGCCACATCAAGAGCAAAGGATAGGTGCCCTGCATTGTTTGGCGTTGCCCAAACGTTAATCTCAGTACCGTTTTTGGAAACACTGGTTGAAGATTTAACATCTCCGATTACAAAAGCCAGTAAATATGGCGACATGATCGGGGATGTTTCAAACTGCCAGATTCTTTTGCTCCCGACTTTTTTATTGGTATTAACAGGCATGTTGGATAAAGCCGTGAGGGCGGCATCCGTCCTTAGCTCAAGAGTAAACTTAGCTTTGGCTTCCGGCTCATCGATACAGGGAAAAACCTCTCTTGCGTGATGTGATTCGAACTGAGTTGCCAGAAGCTGTTTTGTTTTAGCTCCATCTTTGTAGTGGCACGGGTAGAGTCCATGTAAAGTTTCAGTGATTTTGCCTGAAAATTCTATTTGTATTTCGAGGACACTGTTTTTTTTCAACTCGCGCTCAAGATGCAAAATTAATTCATCGTTTTGTTTGATTAGTTCGACAGATTTGACTTTGATCTCATTTTTCCCCAATAATATGCGGGCATTAATTACGGCCAAATCCGAACTGTGCAGGGTGATTCTATCTGTCTTTACTAAATTTGTTGCTTGAATAATCACTTTGCCTGTAAAAGACATCTCCCCATCGTCTATATCCAAACTTAAAACATAGGATTCTGGCTTCAGATCTTCGAATAATCGTTTAACTTGACTCATGAATAAAATTCTATCATGATTAAAAATGAAATTGAGGAGAAAAATGAGCGAGACGATAAAACCAATACCAGATATTTACTCAAATCAAGATTATGGACTTGGTGAAGCCATAGATTTTGAGCGGGAAGAGTGGAAACGGGCAGCCCTTTGCGCGGATCCGGCATATAAGGATGTTAACTTCTTTTTAGAACGGGGAGAAAGTTCAAAAGCAGCCAAACAGGTTTGTGCTGAATGTGATGTTCAAGAAGAATGTCTTAATTATGCTGAGGATAATAATGAACGTTTTGGTATTTGGGGAGGTAAATCTCGAAGAAAAAGACAAAAAATAAATCAGGGACAGTAAAATTAATATAAGAATGTCAGAAAGTGATTGAATAAAATTAGAAGATGTTATACCCTTAGCATGTTACTATGACTGTCGGCCGAAAGGTCGGCTTTTTTAAATGAAAGGCATAAAATTTTATGGAAATTCAAACCAAACAGTTAGTACTTGCTGTTAAACAAATCGCGGAAGAAAAAAATTTACCTAACGAAGTTGTGCATGAAATCGTTGAACAAGCAATGGCAGCGGCATATCGTAAGGATCACGGTAAAAAAGACCAGGAAGTGCGAACTCAGATTAATACCAACACCGGCGAAATGAGAGTTTTCGTAAGCAAAGAGATTGTCGATAAAGTTGAAGACGGAGATTTACAGATATCGATTGAAGACGCTAAACAAATAACAGACAATGCAAAAATCGGGGAAATGGTAGAAATCGAAAGAAAGGCGGAATCATTCGGGCGAGTTGCGGCGCAAACTGCAAAACAAGTAATTTTGCAAAAATTGCGTGAAGCCGAGAGAGAAATTGTCTTAACTGAATATAACGACAAAATTGGAGAGGTGCTAAGCGGCGTAGTCCAACGCGTTGAATCTAGAATTATCAGAATAGATCTCGGCAAAGCATCGGGGATTTTGCCCCAATCAGAGCAAATTCCTGGAGAGCATTACTCAATCGGCTCCAGGATAAAAGTCTTTTTGAAAGATGTTGAACGGTCTGCACGTGGGCCTCAGTTAATACTTAGCCGCGCAAATACCAGTTTTATCGAACATCTTTTTAGAAATGAAGTTCCAGAAATGGAAAATGGCGCTGTTGAAATAAAGGCAATCGCGCGCGAAGCTGGGGTTCGTACTAAAATCGCGGTTGCTTCATCTGTGCCAGGCGTTGATCCTGTTGGCACATTCGTCGGCGGTCATGGCACAAGAGTCCAGGCGGTTATGAGCGAGATTGGTGATCAGGAGAAAATCGACATTATCAGTTATGAAGAAGACCCCGCGGTATTCATAAAAAGCGCTCTGTCTCCAACAGAAGTAGCAGATGTAAAGATTAATGATAAGGAAAAGAAAGCAACTGTTAAAGTAGCAGAAGATCAACTTTCAGTTGCAATTGGCAAGGGCGGGCAAAATGTACGTCTGGCATCGTCCTTAACTGGGTATGAAATTGATATAGAGTCGCTAAACGGAAGGGCTAAAGAATCTCCTGCCAAGAGCGCAGACAAAACGAATGACAATGAACCGCGACGTAAAAAACGCCAGAACATTGAGGATTCGCTGCTCTCAGCCATAAACGAACAGCAAAATAATAGCGAAGAAGAGTAAATACACCTACTTTGTAATAATTGGCACTCTTGACGATAGAGTGCTAGTTTGCAACAATGTAAATATTACTAACGAAAGTCATTTCCTAAGGATATTTGTTAGAGAGGGTTATAATAATTATATGTCACCATTTATTGAATATAACGACTTGTTTGAACGCCTTACGGATAACGCGAAATCATCTTTGCGGCATGCTGATGGTATTGCCCGGAGTTTGGGCAGCCAATATGTAGGTACCGAGCATATCTTGCTGGGTGTTTTAGCCCAAAGAGGATCGATTGGCGCAAAAGTGCTTAGTGATTCCGGGGTAACGCTAGAAAGAGCGAAAGTAGCTCTTAATTTGACCCCTAAACCAGTCATAGTTGATCAAGGCGCTAAAGGCCTTAGTGAAACGGCTAAATTAACTCTTAGAATGTCCCTAGACGTCGCGCAGGAATTCAACCAGGAAATTTGCGGAACTGAGCACATACTTTTTAGTATTTTGACACAGAAAAATGCTCGAGCTACGGTTTTACTTCGAGACATGAACATAAATTTGGGTAAAGTTACCACTGACCTTGAACAATACCTGAATAGACAACAATATGAATATGACGCGACCGGTACATCGCAAACCGGTAGAAGAAAGAAAAGACGCGGCAGCGCTCTTGATTATTTTGGCGTAAATTTAACTGACTTGGCTCACAGCAAAGAACTTGACCCAATAATTGGGCGTGATAGCCAGATTAAACGTGTTATTACGATACTCAACAGGCGAACAAAAAATAATCCGGTATTAATCGGTGAGCCGGGCGTAGGAAAAACAGCCATTGTCGAGGGATTGGCGCAAAAAATTGTCCAAGGCGACGTACCGGACAGTTTGAGCGACGCGCGTATTATTATGCTCGATCTAGCAGGCATGATAGCCGGCACGAAATATCGAGGTGAGTTTGAAGAAAGATTTAAAAGGGTTCTCACTGAAATAGTGAGCGATAAAAACACCTTAATATTTATTGACGAAATGCACTTATTGGTAGGAGCGGGGGCGGCTGAGGGCGCTGTAGATGCTGCGAGTATTCTTAAACCAGCCCTGGCGCGCGGCAAGATTCGAGTTATCGGCGCAACGACAACCGAGGAATACAATAAACACGTAGAAAAAGATGGGGCATTTGAGCGCAGATTCCAACCCGTAATGGTGCCAGAGGCGACAACTCAGGAGTCTATCGCAATATTGAAAGGAATAAAGAAACATTACGAGGCTCACCATGGAGTAAAGATAGATGATGAAGTAATAGAAGATGCTGTTTACTATGCAAAACGTTACAGCAACGACCGCTCTATGCCCGATAAAGCAATTGATCTAATTGACGAAGCGGCAGCGAAAGTTAGAGTCGATCGAGGTAAAGTCCCCAGCGAGCAAAAGAAATTAATTACGGAACAGAGGCTTTTAATTGACAAAATGAATGAAGCTGGCGATGCTGAAGACTATGAAAGAGCCGCATACTATAAAACCAGAATCAGCCGAATTAATATCAGGCTCAAACAGCTCAGAGCGAAAAACAATAAAGAGCAAAATTTGAAAATAACCAGAGACGATATAGCAGAAGTTATATCGACTATGACGGGTGTGCCCGTAAGCAAAGTGTTAAAGTCCGAAGCCAAGTTCTTGATTAATCTAGAAAAGCATCTGGAGAAATTCTTAATTGGTCAAGGCGATGCATTAAATGCCCTGGCAAAAGCCATAAGAAGAAACCGCTCTGGTGTGAGTGACTCTAAACGCCCCATTGGATCATTCGTATTCTTAGGTCCCACTGGTGTTGGAAAAACGGAAACAGCAAGAGTACTATCAAAAGAATTTTTCCATAACGAAGATGCGCTGATTAAAATCGATATGAGTGAATTTAGCGAAAGACATACGGTATCCAGGCTTGTTGGCGCGCCGGCTGGATATGTGGGTTATGACGAAGGCGGGCAGCTGACAGATAAAATCCGCCGCCAGCCTTATTCTCTGGTTTTGTTTGATGAAATCGAAAAAGCTCATCCTGAAGTGTTTAATATGTTGCTGCAAATACTGGAGGACGGCGTATTAACTGACGCTAAAGGCCGTCAAGTTGACTTTACCAATACGATCATAATAATGACATCAAACGTCGGGGCTGAAAAATTACAAAAAGAAGCGACTTTAGGTTTTCAGGCATCTAAGAAAGATGAATACGAAAAGCTCAATGATATGCACGAACAAAATCAGGAAAGAATTATTGATGAACTTAAATCGCTAATGAGGCCGGAACTAATAAATAGAATTGACAAGATAATAGTCTTTAGGGCGCTGACCAAGAAAGATGCCAGCAAGATTCTTGATCTTCAGATTAATGATCTAAAGAATCGCTTAATTACAAAGGGGATAGGCTTGGATGTAGGTGCTGGTGCTAAATCAGTTTTGATTGAAGAGGGATATGATGCCCATAATGGTGTAAGGCCGCTAAGACGAGTTCTTCAGGACACGATCGAAGATTATCTGGCAAATGGCTTGCTCACTGGAGAGTATAGCCGCGGCGACGTGGTAAAAGTTACTGCTAAAAATAAAAAGTTACAGTATTCATTGATCAGCGGCTAAATTCGTTCATTAGCGCAAGAAAACCAATAATGTATACTTAAATCACATGGCAAAAAGGTTAAGTATTATACTGAGTGCGGCACTGGTAGTCTTTGGGGCGTTTTGGGGCTTTACTCATGCAGTAGAAATTAGAGACTGGTATGTTAGCGGGCAATATGAACCGCCAGGTGACATTAAAAGCATTACGGAGAAAATTAAGCTTACTCAAAAAGGCAAGGATACGTTCTATGCGTCTACGCCGGAGCTGAACAGTAAAGAAAGTTTTAACGATAATTGTCCGGTTACGGAAATGACGATAGTACTGGGTTGCTATAGCAACTTAAAAATTTACATCTATGATATAAGTGATGAAAGATTATCTGGGGTGGAAGAAGTTACGGCTGCGCATGAATTGCTTCATGCGGTCTATGCAAGACTTTCCAGTAAAGACAAAAATTCACTTAACAGTTTAATAGAAAATGAAATCAGCAAAATTAAAGATGAAAGAGTCCTGCAATTAATTGATGAGTATAGAAAATCATCTCCGGATGAAATACTCAACGAAGCCCATTCTATTATTGGCACGGAGCTGGCCGAAATATCGCCCGAGCTTGAGAATCATTACGCGAAATATTTTACGAGCAGGAAAGACGTTGTGGCATTCTCGCAGCAATATGAGAGCCAATTCAGCGAGAGAGCGGACCAAATAAATAGCTACGATAAAGAACTGGAAGATTTAAATGGTAATATTACTTCACTTGAAACGGAAATAACGTCGCTAAAACAAGAGCTGGATCAAATGGCGGGCGAACTTAATAATTTCCGTAGTGCGGGCAGCATAGAAAAGTATAATGCCGGAGTTCCTGAATATAACGCCAAAGTCAATGAATATAACGCAAAAATCGATGAATACAAAGGCCTGGTTGATTCGTATAACACAATTGTTGCTAAGAGAAATGAAATAGCCCTAGAGCAAAAAGACCTATTAAAAAATTTAGATAGTAATTTGCAACCAATCAGTCCTTAATTGTTGAAATATCACAAATCTCACGCTTGAGACAAACGAAAAAATGTGAGACTTGTGTATAATATCGCTGTGAGTTCAAAAAACAGACAGAGCATATTTGTGTGTGAGGCGTGCGGTAATACATCGCCCAAATGGAGCGGGCAATGCGGTAATTGCGGCGCGTGGGGGAGTATTGTAGAGGAAATAGTCGATACGAACATTAGAGCCTCTAAATCTGGAAGAGTTCTTGATTTGGAAAAAATATTCACTTCAGCTAAAGTTCCAAAACAAAATAGCAGACTTAAGACTAATAATAGTGAAATTGATCAAGTTTTAGGCGGCGGTTTTATTCCAGGTAGCGTGAATCTGCTCGCTGGAGAGCCGGGGATTGGTAAATCAACGCTGGTACTGCAAATAGCGTCGATGCTGTCTGATAGCAAAAAAGTCATATACTTTAGCGGAGAGGAATCTTCATTTCAGATACAAAATCGTGCTAATAGGCTTGGAATAAGCAATAAGAATAACCTGAGTTTGGCAATCACCAACCTTGTAGACGATATAGTATTGACTATAGACAAATCCAGGCCTGAAATAGTTATTGTTGATTCTATACAAACGCTGACCACTTCAAAATTGTCGTCATCTGCCGGTACAGTTAGCCAGGTTACCGGTTGCGCGCAGTTGTTAGCCCAGACTGCTAAAGCTAAAGACATAACGTTGATCTTAATCGGCCATGTTACCAAAGAGGGTTCCATCGCAGGCCCTAAAATTTTAGAACATATGGTAGATGTTGTTTTACAGCTTGAAGGGGATCGATATGGTGGATATAAGATGCTCAGAAGCGTGAAGAACAGATATGGTTCGACAAATGAGATCGGTCTGTTTGAGATGTCTGAACAAGGTTTGAGCCCTATTCATAATCCTTCAAAAGAGTTGCTCTCTCAGCGTCAAGCTGGTGACGGCTCGGTTGTGACTGCCGTTATTGAAGGCAGTAGAGCGATATTGGTTGAAGTTCAGGCGCTGGTTAATAAAACGGTATTCGGGTATCCAAAAAGAACTGTATCTGGATATGAATATAATCGCCTTAATTTATTAATAGCAATGCTCTCAAGGCGAACAAAACTGGATTTATCTGATAAGGATGTGTATGTAAATTTGGTCGGGGGTATAAGAACGGATGACCCTGCAGTTGATTTGGCTATTTGCATGGCTATTGGATCCGCAGCGAAAGGATTAGGGCTAAAGAAGGACGCTGTTGTTTTTGGAGAAGTTGGACTTAGCGGTGAGATTCGCCATGTTCAAATGCTCAAAAAACGTGTTGAAGAAGCAAAAAAACTTGGTTTTGATTTGGTAATTGGCCCTAGGTCAAAAGAGAACCTAGGGAAAATTTATTCGCAAGAAGTAAATATCAAAGATACGTTAAACAAATATCTGTCCTATGGCAACTAGGAGATAGAAATTAGCAATTAGGAACTAGGAACTAGGAACTAGGAACTAGAAATCAACAGTAGTAAGGGTGGCACCCTTAAAGACTCTTCAAGATGGCAACTGGAAACCAACAAAAAGAATTTGAAAATTGATTCACTACAAAGCGGATGAAAACTGAAAATTGGTAAATGATAATTTAGCTAGATATGGGTGCTACACCCTGTTCCATACTTGTGTCAAATTAGGGATAGGTAAAACCAATTGAATTAGAAGTTTTATTATTATTTGTTTTTACGTATACGTTTGTATAAGTTCCGGCGACTGAAGGCGTCCAGTTGGTGCTGCCGCCATTATCGTAGACTCCATCAACACCACCACGTTTAAAATAGATCGTGTAACCAGACGCGCCAGGTACTGAGCTCCATGATACTTTTACACCGTTATAACTGATAGTAAAATCACCGCTGTCTGAAATTGTCATGGTTTTTTCGTCTCTTGCATCGTAAAGCGCTTTGTCAACAACCTCGGCCGCCACGGTATGTGAACCCGAGTCGGCAGTCACAGTATATTCATAAGTACCGCCGCCGCTGATTGCTTGTGAAGATGCTGCATTACCATCAACTATAAAGTTAATAGTCTCAAGTTGATGTGTGCCTTGGGTTACCGTGGCCTTAATGGTTTTTCCTTGCAGACTAATTGACACACTAGGCCTGACATCTGAACATTTGTGCACGTCATCTTTTTGAGTCGGTATTACACCGGCTGTTGCGCCGTAGCTTCTACTCCAAGCATAAAACCACGGATCATCTGGAGGTAGTTCTGGAGCTGGGCCGCCGCCGCTGATTTCTTTTTTGGCTCTTTCCGGCGTACATTCGGTTGCCAGCTTTCCTGAAACAGAGTCGATTATTGCTTTCTCGTTACTTGCGGGCCAACCCTTAAACCATGCTGGAGCAATATCCGCGTAAGTACCTCCGCTGCCAGCACCAGCGACCCTACCAGTGGCGCTATCAAACTTAACATCCTTTATGCCTTCGACTCTCTCAAAAGGCAAATCAGGTTTACCCTTATGGGCTTCGCGCATAAACTCAGTCCAAATTGGCCCCGTTTGGTTACTGGTAATAGAGTGCATGGGCGTATTGTCGTGATTCCCCACCCAAACGCCAGCTGCTATGTATCTGGAATAACCCATCATCCAGCCATCGCGGCTAAGATCGGTTGTACCGGTTTTGGCCGCGTGAGTTAACCCTGGCACAACGACATTTCGGTTGTTTCTACCGAACGTGCCGGCACGTGCCGCGTCATCAGTTAGCATACTAGTGATCGAATAGGCTATTTGTGGGTCAAGCACTTGTTCTCCTTCGCTGTCCTGCCATTCTTTGATAACTTCACCATTTGCGTTTTCAACTTTGAGGGCATAGGTTTGAGTTTTGTTTTTACCCATTCTGGCAAATGTAGAATAAGCATGCACATGCTCTGCCAGTTTTACCTCGCCAGCACCGAGGACAAGGCTGAGACCGTAATCGCATGAGTTACATAAGGATGTATTGCCCATTTTTCTGGCCAACTCGATGACATTATCCACCCCCGCCATGTATAGCGCTTTTACAGCCGGGATGTTGCGTGATTCGCCCAGGGCTTCTCTGACTTTCATTTGACCTCGGAATTTATTGTCAAAGTTGTTCGGACGATAGCCACCGAAGTCAGTGGAAACATCATATATACGGCTTCCCGGGCTCCACTTATCATTTTTGAATAGTTCCGCGTAACCATAAGGCTTAAAACTGGATCCGGGCTGACGGCCTGACAAAGCTGCGTTGTAAGATCCATATTCAGGATAAGTAAAATCTCGACTTCCAACCATCGCCAATACTTGGCCTGTCTGGACGTCTGACGCGCTTAACGCCGCGTTATCGCCCTTATATTTTTCGACCGTATCCATATGATTCTTAACAGCCGCTTCAGCCTTTTGTTGCAAGTCCCAATCAAGAGTGGTTATGACTTTAAGCCCGCCGCTGGTAACCAACGATGCGCCAAATTCTTCCTCCAGTTTTTGCTGAACCGCCAAAACAAAGTGAGGAGCCTTGATGTTCGTATAGAGGCTTTGTTGTTCAAGCGGCACAACTTTCGCCAGCACATCGACGTTCTTTGCGGCTTCGGCTTCATCCTTGCTGACGTAACCTTGTTCAACCATTAAATCAAGGACATAATTTTTTCGCCCGATGAGTTCGCCGGTATTTTCACCGTAAGGAGAGTAAAAAGTAGGGGCTTGTGGCATCGAAGCCAGCATTGCGGATTCATCAAGCGTTAGATCTTTGGCTGACTTTTTAAAATAACTCTGGGCTGCCGCCTCAACTCCGTAAGCTGTCGAACCATAAGATATTTCATTTAAATAAAAAGTTAATATCTCGTCTTTTGAGTAAAGACGCTCCAATTCGATTGAAAGAATTAATTCCTTTATTTTTCTCGTGTATGTCCTTTCCGAAGTAAGAAGAGAGTTTTTGATGAACTGTTGCGTAATGGTTGACCCGCCCTCTTTAACGGCGCCTTTTTTAAAAAAGTTATTGTAAGCTGCTCGGGTGATGCCGGCTAAGCTAAATCCTCCGTGATTATAAAAATCCTTATCTTCAACGGCGATGGTCGCGTTTTTAATATGGCTGGATATTTGATCGCCCTTTAGAACCGTTCTGTTTTGGTCTCCGTATACTTCGTAAAGCAAAATTTGTCCGGTGCGATCATAAAATTTAGTTGTTTGATTCAGTAGTCTATTATTGATTTCACCCGGGCTGGGCAAATCTTTCCTAAAATAGGCAAATACTCCGATAATTAGTACTGCCAGAACAGCAAAGCCGATGCCGGCTAATTTCAAAGCCATTATTCCGCCTTCTTTGGAAAACCAGTATTTGAAGAATCTTTTTGGGTGCATGCGATAGATGAAACGCTTAAACCTGGACTTTGGTAGAGTTGCTAAGTATTCAGCCTTTTTACGCCTGTTAAGATCAGTTTTTTTACGTTTGTTTGCCATATTTGAATACACCTTAAGTTTACTCGATAAATCACTGGCTTTTTTGCGTTTTGAGTTTCCTGAGAGATATTTAAATTTAAGTTTCGATTCGTTAAATACTTTTTTTGCCTGAAGCTGATATTTGCTGTATGTCGTCGATAGTTTCTTTTTTAAATTGTTGAATATATCGTTCATTAACTTTAGTTTACTCCCGAAAAAATTAACACATGCATTATATCATTGATTTTAGGCGCATAGTACCAGAATGATTTAAATTGTTATCATTGTACTCATGGATGTAAATTCGAAAATTATTGAAGTTCCCGGAATTGGTGAAAAAATTGCCAAAAGTTTGAGTAGGGTAGGAGTAAATAATGTAGAAGATCTGATAATGTACTTCCCTCGTAAATATACGGATTATTCAAATGTACAAAAAATACGCAATATAGAACCAGGAGAGGTGACGATTAGGGCAAAATTTGAGAATGTTAGGGGACGCTACGCCAGGAGGGGCATACATATAACAGAAGCCGTAGCCGATGACGATACGGGCAAAGTAAGAGTTGTATGGTTCAACCAACCCTACAGAAAAGACTCTATTAAAATGGGCAGCACATACTATATATCCGGCATATTGGAGCATAGCGGCATGTATTATCAGATTAACAATCCTTCAATAGAACTAGTCAGCGCTTTCCCTAAAAATACAGCCAGAATCGTTCCCATATATAAAGAATCTAAAGATATCAAATCTCATCAGATTCGCTCATTTATTAAAGAACTGCTTCCTGTAATAGATAGCATTTCTGAGACTTTGCCTGGTAGCGTAGTCGAATCAGAAAGCTTGATTCCAGCCAAAAATGCGATTCGAGAGCTACATTTCCCCTCTTCCCGTGAGATGTGGTTAAAAGCGAAACAGCGCATGGCTTTTGAAGAGGTTTTTACACTAGCTTTAGCTTCGCTTACGAATAAAAAAGAAATAAAAGCTCTAAAGGGCTCTATTATTAAATTTGACGAACAAATCGCTAAAAATTTTGTGAAAAACCTTGATTTTAAGATGACCGAAGCACAAAAAATTGCTTGCTGGGAGATTATTCAAGATATGCAAAAACATTCGCCGATGAATAGATTACTTGAAGGCGATGTGGGCAGCGGTAAGACGGTGGTTGCAGCTCTTGCTGCTTCTGTTGCGATAGCAAATAAATTTCAAGTTGCTTATATGGCACCAACTGAAATCTTGGCAAAGCAACACTGCCAGACCTTTTTGCAACTATTACAACCTTTTAAAGTAAAGGTTGCTCTTCTGACAGGCTCGCAAAGTAAAAACGAAAGAACAAGGATAGTAGGCAAAATAAAATCCGGCCAATATGATTTGATTGTAGGGACACATGCTCTAATTCAATCTGAAATTAATTTTAAGAATCTGAACTTAGTCATTATTGATGAACAACATCGTTTTGGAGTCAACCAAAGAACTGAGCTGCAAAAAAAAGCAGGTAGGTTGCCCCACATGTTGGCTATGACTGCCACGCCTATTCCCAGAAGCCTGGCACTGACTTTATATGGCGATCTGGATATAAGCATAATTAATCAGTTGCCACCGGGAAGAAAACCTCCAATTACCAAAATAATTTCGCCACTTAATAAAGAGAAAATGTATGCGGATATTGACAAGAGAATTGACGAAGGCCATCAGGTTTACATTGTCTGTCCGTTAATATCAGACTCTGATAAGTTAGGAGTAAAAAGCGTTGAGGCGGAATATGAGAAGCTCAGTAAGACCGTATTTAGCCACAGAAAGATTGGCATGATACATGGAAAATTAAAAACTGAAGAAAAAGATAAAATACTCGAAAAATTAAGGAAAAAACAAATCGATATTCTTATATCCACAACTGTCATAGAGGTCGGCGTAAATATTCCCAGCGTCAACTTAATTATAATAGAAGGCGCGGAGCGCTTTGGGCTGGCGCAATTGCACCAGCTTAGAGGACGCGTTGGCAGGTCAACGGACCAGTCATATTGTTATTTAGTTCCATCAAATGCAAAAAATCCGCCGCGACGCTTAAAAGAAATGGTTAATAATGATGATGGATTTAAACTGGCCGAGATTGATCTTGACATAAGAGGCCCCGGGGAAATCTACGGAACTCGTCAACATGGCATATTAGACCTTAAAGTGGCAAAAATAACTGATATAAATCTCATCAAAAAAGCAAAGAAGTCTGCTCTGGGCATTATCGATAAAGACATAAACTTGTTACAATATCCACGTCTAGCTAAGAAGTTGGAGGCGCTGCGCGCCGTCGTAAATCTCAATTAATTAAATGTATTCAGGAACAACACTACACAACTATTCCGGGCACATACTTGGTGCTCACCAGAAACTCGACAGGGCTGCCCGCAAGGCCTTGGTTAATCTAGGCGTGCGCAAAAATTTTCCCACTATAAAACAAATTCTTTATTTTGAGGGGAAAAATGGCCCCGATGGAGTCAAATCAAAAGGTCCGGCCAGAGATGAACCATGGCACTTTTTTAATCCGCTTGATCCTGACGATTCAAAGTTAATTCTTCACATCGAAGATCATTATAAAAATTTGGTCAAGCAATTGAAAAATCAAAATATGGAAAGGTCTGCCTTCGAAGCGGCTTGGTTGGCCCATGCCATAACAGACGGGTTAACTCCGGCTCATCATTTTCCTTACGAAGATCACTTGACTAAGCTTAGAGGTGGCGAAAGTCATGAGACAAGAGACACAGTAAAGAAGAAAATCGTCATGCCGGGCGAAACTAAAAAGGAAATGTTAAAAAATAATTGGAAAATGTGGGGCGCGAAGGGCTTATTTACAACTCACGGCTTATTTGAGCTGGGCATCGCTATGATAATTGCTCCGCTTACCCTCAAAGATGGTTTCCCAAATAGAGAAGATGTTTTAAGAGCAAAAAAAGACGGTTTAAGAGAAGTTTTTATTAGATCAGCAAAAGAGATAGCCAAACTTAATATGTATGATCGTTTCTACAAAAGGGGTTGGACGCCGAAGCTGGCAAGAGAAGTAAGAAAAGATCTGGCTCCACTGATCGTAAAAGTCGTTGCTCTGGCGTGGCTTATGGCAATGATTGAGGCTGGTATGTTAAATAAAATTCCAGGTCCATCGAATGCGAATAATAAGCGGTAGTTTAAGGGGCCTTAAGGTTATAAACCCTAATTCTCACAGAACTCACCCTATGTCTGAACGAGTTAGAGGGGCGCTGTTTAATATTTTAGGTGATTTGTCGGGTTTTAGAGTTTTAGACGCATTTGCCGGCAGTGGCATCTTGGGGTTTGAATCTATAAGTCACGGAGCAACGAGTGTGATTGCAACGGAAATGGATAAAAAAACTTACAAGGTACTTTCAAATAATGTCAAGAAGCTCGAGCTGATGGCTAATGTAAAAGCAATTCATGCCAATATATCATCTTGGAGCGATAAAAATCCGCAAGAAAAATTTGACTTAATTTTGTGCGATCCTCCCCATAATAATATGCAGTTATCCACAATTAATAAGCTCACAGGCCATTTGAAATCGCAAAAGCTTATGGTAGTATGCTACTCAGGTAGGGAGTCTACGCCGAACGTTAATGGAGTTGTTGTGGTGGACAATAGATCCTATGGAGACGCGGCGTTGGCTTTCTACCGCAAGGTAGAAAAGCCAGTGTGAATGTGGTAAAGTAAAAAGGCACCATCTGGTGCTTTTTTAATTAACAAACTACAAAATGAAGATATGGCGGTTCGCTGGCCAACGAATGGCAGGCGCACATGCGGACTAATATTATGCCGCGGTGGTGGAATTGGCAGACACGCTGGCCTTAGGAGCCAGTGGGGCAACCCGTGTGAGTTCGAGTCTCACCCGCGGCACCAACATCAAAAGTTTGTTGTCAGTTAAGTGTTAAGCATAATCAACGCTCTGATATACTTGAATCTAAGATGAATAAATTACCGGTACAACCATATAAAGGTGCTAGGGATTTTTATCCGGAAGATAAACTGTTACAAAATTATATTTTTTCCGTTTGGCGCGGTGTTGCCGAGCGCTATGGTTATGAAGAGTATGACGCACCGATTTTAGAACTTACTGATTTATACCGAGCTAAATCAGGCGAGGAGATTGTCAATGAGCAAACTTACAGTTTTACGGACAGGGGTGGCCGTGATGTTTCATTGAGACCGGAGATGACGCCGACTGTATCACGAATGGTAGCGGCCAGAAGGCAGGAGCTCAGCTACCCCCTAAGATGGTATTCGATACCAAATGTATGGCGGTATGAACGCCCTCAAAGAGGCCGGTTGAGGGAGCATTGGCAGCTAAATGTCGATGTATTTGGAGTTAAAACAATAGACGCCGAGCTCGAGTTGATTCAAATCGCAAAGGATATTATGCATGAATTTGGCGCGAGCGATGACATGTATCAAATTCAAATATCCAGCCGAAAATTAGTAAATCTACTCATGGCGCAGCACCTTAAGCTTGATGTTATGCAATCTCATTTAATGATTAAATTGCTGGATAAAGCCGACAAAATTCCGCGAGAAACCCTGCTTCAGGAAGCTTCGCAAATATTTGATGATGTTGAGCGTAACCGAGGCATGAAAAATCTCGAAGATATCCTAAATGCTAAAACACTGGCCGACCTGCCACCGTCCATAGTTGGCTCTGACTCCGTAAAGGAAATACAAATATTATTCACATTGCTAAAAGAACATAAAATTAATAATGCGGTTTTTAATGCTACTTTAATGAGGGGTTTTGATTATTACACTGATATAGTTTTTGAAGTTCGCGATAAACATCCGGATAATAACAGAAGTATGTTCGGCGGCGGGAGGTATGATGGTCTGGTTGGGCTATTTGGTGTCGAACCCCTACCAGTCGCAGGTTTTGGAATGGGAGACGTTACAATAGCCGACTTTTTAGCTACTCATCAATTGACTCCAAAACTCCAGCCTGCTACGGATGTATATGTGGTAATTGTCGGCGATGTATTAAAGGAAGCGCAAAAAATCGCCAGAGAATTAAGAGAAGAAGGTGTAAATGTCGCCGTTGATTTATCTGGCAGTAAAACCGACAAACAATTAAAATCGGCTGTTAAGAAAAACATACCATTCGCCCTATTTATAGGTTCGGATGAACTTGCAAACGAACAATTCACATTGAAAGAGCTAGCTAGCCAAAAAGAACAGAAGCTTTCTTTAGAGCGGGTGATTTCGTACATAAAGGACAATCGGCGGGAGTGATTTTTATATTTTGCCGATGCTATGTATAATCCCATAGCGTATGCAGGTTACAGATAAAAAAATATCCGACACGGAGATATTGATTGAGGTTAAAGTTTCTCAGGAACCCTTAAAAGAAGCAAAAGAAGTTGCCTTGGTTAAAATTAGGTCAGAGGTAAAGATACCTGGTTTTAGAAAAAACACCGCGCCTTTGAAACTTGTAGAAAAGAATGTAGAAGAATCATATTTACACTCTAAAATCATAGATTCAGCAATTTCAAAGTCTTACATCGAAGCAATCAATAAGCTCAAATATCGTACGTTAAATTATCCCAAAGTTGAAATTAAGAAATTTGTACCGGACTCTATATTAGAGTATGTTGCCTCAACTGAAATTTGGCCGGAGGTAAAGTTGGCTGATTATAAATCCATTAAAAAAACAATGCCGGCAGTTTCGGTAAAAAAAGATGAAATTGAAAAAATTATAGACGACTTAAGACAGAAAGCTGCAAAAAAAGAAGAAAGTAAAAAACAGGCTAAAAAGGGCGATGAGGTTTTAATTGATTTTGCCGGCAAAGACCAAAAAGGCAAAGAAGTTCCAGGCGCAAAGGGCAAGGATTTTCCACTGGTTCTTGGCACTAATCGTTTCATTGATGGGTTTGAAGATAATCTTATAGGGGTTAGCGAAGGGCAGGAGAAGCAGTTTGACCTAGCTTTTCCTAAAGATTATTTCCATGAACCTCTAAGAGGAGCTAAGGTTAAGTTCAACGTAAAAGTAAACAAAGTTTACAATGTTATTACTCCGTCTGCTAATGATGAATTTGCAAAGAAAATCGGCAACTTTACTGGTATTGATGAACTGAAGAAAGACATCAAAAAACAACTTGGGCAGCATAAAGAGAAAGAATCTTTGGATAAATTAAAAGATGATATTGTTTCTGAGATCATTAAAAAGTCAAAAATACCTGTCCCCAAAACCCTTCAGGAAGATCAAGAAAAGGAATTATTAAATGACTTGAAGCGAAATTTAATCTATCGCGGAATTACGTTTGATGAATACCTCAAACAAATAAATCAATCTGAGGAAGAGTACATAAATAAGGTAGTGAGTCCAAAGGCAAGCTTGCGGGTCAAGGCATCTTTGGCGATAGAAAAAATCGCAAAAGCAGAAAAAATAAATGCTTCTGACGAGGAAATTAATCAGCGCATAAAATTCCTTAAGGCTCAGTATAAAAATCCTGATGAAGAGGGCGCTTTAAACAGCGAAGAAACCCGCAGTTCTATAGCCAGCAGACTAATAACAGAAAAAACTGTCAGTCGATTGCTTGATTATGCTACTGAGAAATAGAACCGACAGCTAGCACTCTTGATTCACGAGTGCCAATTTTGTATCATAGATTTATGAGCAAAGTGAAAAATTCTATTCTGGTCCCGACAGTTATTGAACAAACGAATCTAGGGGAGCGTGCTTATGACATATATTCTCGATTACTGAAAGAGAGAATAATATTTCTTGGCACGGATATAAACGAACATACTGCAAATCTAATAATTGCTCAGTTTTTGCATCTTGCTCATGAAGATCCGAAAAAGGATATCTTTCTTTATATAAACAGCCCAGGCGGAAGCGCATATGATTGTCTGGCTATTTACGACACCATGAACTACATAAAACCAGATGTAACTACCATAGCAGTCGGTTTAGCGGCAAGCGCAGCGGCCATACTTCTGGCGTCCGGGCAAAAGGGTAAAAGGTTTGCTCTGCCGCACGCGAAAATCATGATCCACCAACCTCATTCTGGTCACAAGGGCACAATTACTGACATGCAAATTGACCTCGAAGAAGGAATTCGCATCAAAGAAACTTTAGAAGAAATTATGATGAAGAATACTGGGCAAAAGAAAAAGAAAATACACGATGACATGGAACGTGATTTCTACATGAGTTCAGAAGAAGCCAAAAAATACGGTTTAATCGACGATGTTATCTTAAAAGCTTAAATTGTCTTGACAATTAAAGTTATTTAGATAAGAATAGTTTATCAAGAAGCAACAGAGTAAGTGTGGCTTGTATCTGTTTACTTTAGACAGTTGTTTGCAATGCGAGCTTCAAACTTAGAGCGCCTTCTGTTTAAAACAAAAATGGCTGCTAAATAAAAAAGTAAGTTAAGCGAGGATTATTATTAAATATGGCGCAATCTACTCAGATACAGAGAAAGTATTTCACTAAGGTAGACGACTCTGTAAAACTAGATAATTTAATCTCCCATCAGTTAAGCTCTTTTCAATGGTTTGTTGAAGAGGGCTTAGGAGAAATATTTGCAGAAATCAACCCTATTGAAGATTATACCGGTACCAAGCTGGAACTTAGGTTTAAGGATTATCATTTTGAAGACCCCAAAATATCCGAAGCTGATGCAAGAGAAAACAATGTTTCCTATGAAGCGCCACTAAAGGCAACGGTTGAGCTAACCAATAAAGTTACCGGGGAGGTTAAGAACCAGGAAATATATTTGGGTGACTACCCATGGATGACCGAAAGAGGAACTTTCGTCATTAATGGAGCAGAGAGAGTTGTGGTTTCTCAGTTAATTAGATCTGCCGGCGTGTTCTTCACGGCTGAACTTGGGGAAAGCAAGAATCTATATGGAGCAAAGGTCATTCCTGGACGAGGCGCTTGGCTTGAATTTGAAACAGCAGCTGGCGGGGCGATTTATGTTAAAATTGATCGCCGCAGAAAAATTCCAGTTACAACCTTACTTAGAGCACTGGGCAAATCTTCGGACAAAGATATTTTGGACATGTTTAAACATGTTGATAGCGGTGAAGTCGGCTATATCAACGCAACGCTCGAAAAAGACCCAAGTAAATCAAGCGGTGAAGCTTTAATAGAGGTTTATAGACGGTTAAGACCTGGTGATTTAGCTACAGTTGAAAACGCGAAATCACTCCTGGAAAACATGTTCTTTAATTTTAAGCGTTTTGATTTTTCAAGAGTTGGAAGATACAAGATTAATAAAAGATTAGATCTAGACGTTCCAAACACTGTCGAGAACCGCGTAATGCGCATTGAAGACCTGGAAGCAATTATCGCTGAAATAATTCGTTTGAATAACACGCAGGAACCAGCTGATGATATTGATTCCTTGGCGAACAGACGTGTCAAATTAGTTGGCGAATTAGTCCAAAGACAGTTCAGAATCGGCTTGCTTAGGATGGAGCGTAACGCTAAAGACAGAATGTCGATGTCTGAAATTGAGACAGTCACTCCAGCCCAACTGATAAACGCAAGACCAGTTGTCGCGGCTGTTAGGGAATTTTTCGCAAGTTCGCAGTTATCTCAGTTTATGGATCAAGTTAACCCTTTGGCGGAACTTGCCCATAAGCGAAGATTAAGTTCTATGGGTCCTGGCGGCTTAAGCCGTGAGAGAGCCGGATTTGAAGTTCGTGATGCTCACGCAACTCACTATGGGCGCATGTGTACCGTTGAAACTCCGGAAGGTGCGAATATAGGCTTGGTACTTAACCTAGCCAGTTTCGCAAAAGTTAATGAATACGGCTTCGTTGAGACGCCATATCGTCAGGTCATAAACGCGGTCACTCCAAAGAATGCAGCCGGTCATATTACAAGAGATGATGTAAAAAGCGAATCTGGAAAAGTTATCCTCAAAAAAGGTCATAAAATAACTCAGGCGGATCTAGGCAAGCTAAAAGATCTTAAGCAGAAAACTATCCCAGTCAAGGCAAAGGTGACGGCAAAGGTTGTTTATTTAGACGCGCATGAGGAAGAAAAAGCTGTTATCGCAAGTGCTGGAAGCGAAATAAATGACGATGGATATTTTGCGAATGACAGGGTTTCAGCCCGAGTTCGATTAAAAACAGAGGAAATAGATGCTGATGGGGTTACGCATATGGATGCATCCAGGTCGCAAATTATCGGGTCATCAGCAGCTTTGATACCTTTCCTTGAGAAAAACTATGTTTATCGATCATTGATGGGCGCAAATCAGCAAAGACAGGCTGTGCCCCTAATAACTCCCCAATCTCCAATTGTCGGTACTGGAGTAGAATCTGTTGCTGCACTAAACTCCGGACAGTTAGTTGTAGCCGAAGATGACGGTGTGGTTGAAAAAGCTGAAGCCGGTGAAGTGGTTGTTAAATATGGCAGCAAAAGAAAGACTTATAAACCACTGCATTATATTAGAAGCAATGAAGGCTCGTGCATAAACCAAAAAGTTGTTGTGTCGCGCGGCGATAAAATAAAAGCCGGAGCGCCAATCATTGAAGGTATGTCTATAGAAAATGGCGAGCTGGCTCTTGGTAAAGACGTGTTGGTTGCCTTTTCATCCTGGGGCGGATACAACTTTGAAGACGCTATTATTATATCCGACCGACTAGTCAAAGATGATGTGTTTACCTCTATACATATTGTTGATTACATGACAGAGGTCAGGGAAACCAAATTAGGACCTGAGATAGTCACCAGAGATATCCCAAATGTATCTGAAGAATCGCTTCGACATCTTGATGAGAACGGTATAGTTAGGATTGGAGCTGAAGTCCATCAAGGTGACATCCTTGTAGGTAAAATTACGCCTAAAGGCGAGCAGGAACTCTCAAGCGAAGAACGCTTACTACGAGCTATATTCGGTGAAAAAGCAAAAGATGTACGCGATACTTCCCAGAGAATGAGCAACGGCAAACATGGGAAAGTTGTCGGCGTGAAAGTTTTTTCAAGAGAAAGCGGGCACGACTTGAAAGCCGGCGTGATTATGCAAATCCAGGTTTTTGTGGCTCAGATGCGCAAAATCGCTGTTGGAGATAAGCTCGGAGGCCGCCACGGTAACAAGGGCGTTATTGCAAAAATATTACCTCAAGAAGATATGCCGTTTATGGAAGATGGAACTCATGTTGATATACTTCTTAATCCCCTAGGCGTTCCAAGCCGTATGAATATCGGCCAGCTGTTTGAAAATCATTTAGGTATGGCTGCCAGAGCTTTAGGGTATCGGGTCGCTTCGCCAGCATTTAACGGCGTACCGATTGAAACGATAAAATCTGAACTTAAAAAGGCTGGATTTACTGAAGATGGCAAAGTGTGGCTGCATGACGGCAGAACCGGTGAAAAGTTCAAGGAAAAAACAACGGTTGGCTCAATGTACATGATCAAACTCAACCACATGGTAGCTGACAAGATTCACGCCAGATCCATTGGTCCCTACACGATGGTTACCCAACAGCCACTGGGAGGAAAGGCTCAAAACGGAGGTCAGAGGTTCGGTGAAATGGAAGTGTGGGCTCTTGAAGCATACGGTGCGGCCAGCTCACTGCAGGAAATGTTAACTATCAAGTCAGATGACGTTTATGGCCGAAGCAAAGCCTATGAGTCAATTATTAAACAAGAGCCAATAATCGGTCCTAAAGTACCTGAGTCGTTTAACGTTTTAGTTAAAGAGCTTCAAGGTTTGAGCCTTAAAGTAGATCTCATTAGCAAAAAGCAAAAAGAATATGACGCAGAGGAGCTACTCGAAGAAGTCATCGAGGAAGAAGCCAGCAATATGCCAACGATCGCAGCTGATCAGAATACACTTGATGTTACCGAAGAAGCTGTTGCAGAAGAATTTGATGTTCTAGACATAGACGCGACCAAACCCGTAACAGTAGCTGCATCGTCTTCTTCTGATGACGATGATGATCAAGATGATACGGAGGAAAAAAATGAATAAGCGATATCACGGTACTGATATAGCCGACTTTGATACAGTGAAGCTTACAGTTGCTTCACCGGAAGATATTTTAGATTGGTCTTATGGAGAGGTAACAAAACCCGAGACTATTAATTACAGGACTCAAAAACCGGAACGAGACGGATTATTCTGCGAGAAAATTTTTGGTCCTATCAAAGACATCAACCCTCATGACGCAAAATACAAAGGCATGCGTTACCGCGAAGCTGCTGTAGACAAAAACGGTGAAATAGTCACTCGTGCGATAGTGCGTCGGGAAAGAATGGGGCATATCAGCCTGGCGGCACCCGTAGCGCATATATGGTTCTTGCGCGGAACTCCATCTGCGATTGGTTTATTACTGGGAATGACAGTAAAAAGTTTGGAGAGAGTTGCATATTTTGCAAGCTACATCATTACCTCAGTTGATGATGAGAAAAGAGAAAAGCTTCTGGCGGACATTGAAGCTGAATCTGAAGCGGCAAAAATAGCTATAAAACAACGGTACGAAAAACAAGCTGAAGATGAAAAAGCAGACATCAAAAAACTAGCCGAAGAACAAACAAAAGAAATGACCGAAACTATGGCTGAGTATGCAAAAAAGAAAAGCCAGCTTGATACCCTGGTAAAAAATGGGTTGTTATCTGAAGCTGAATACAGGAATCTCACAGATGAATATAAGGAGATTATAAAAGTAGGAATGGGTGGCAGCGCTTTGAAAACCTTGCTGGACGAAGTTGATCTGGAAAAAGTTATTAATGAGCTTAGCGAAGAAGCTGACCAATCAAAGGGCCAACGCCGCAAAAAATTGATGAAAAGGCTTAAAGTTTTGGAAGGCATGCAAAGGGCGGGCATTAAACCCTCTTCGATGATATTGAGTGTCTTGCCGGTTATACCTCCAGATTTACGACCAATGGTGCAGTTAACAGGCGGCAGATTTGCCACATCAGACTTGAATGATCTTTATAGAAGGGTAATCAATAGAAATAATCGATTAAAGAAACTTATTGACCTTAAAGCGCCTGAGGTAATAAGGCGCAACGAGCAAAGAATGCTTCAGGAAGCTGTCGATGCCCTGATAGACAACAGCAATACGCGCAGTGGCAGAGCTGTGTCTTCAACCGGCGGCAGAAGACGATTAAAGTCGCTCAGCGATATGCTCAAAGGTAAGCAGGGTAGATTCCGGCAGAATCTGCTTGGTAAAAGAGTTGATTATTCGGGGCGATCCGTTATTGTTGCCGGCCCTGAGTTAAATCTAAATCAGTGCGGTCTACCAAAAATGATGGCTCTGGAGCTATTTAAACCGCTCGTTATCGGTCATTTAATTGCAAATGAATATGCTCATAACATCAAATCTGCAACCAGAATGATTGAAACCAACGAAACAGAAGTTTGGGATGCGCTTGACGAAGTTATCAAAGGAAAATACGTTCTTCTCAACAGAGCGCCTACGCTTCACAGGCTTGGTATCCAATCATTCCAGCCAAAACTTATTGAAGGTAAGGCAATCCAGCTGCATCCACTTGTATGTAAAGGATTCAATGCGGACTTCGATGGCGATCAGATGGCGGTTCATTTGCCTCTTTCTGTCGCTTCGCAAAAGGAAGCAAAAGAAATTATGGCGGCGAACAAAAACTTGCTCAAACCTGCTGATGGTTCCCCAATTCTTCATATTGAACAGGATATCGTTCTTGGATGTTATTTCCTTACATATGACAAGTTTAAAGACGTCAAATCCAAAAAAACATTTAGCTCAATTTCTGAAGCTATATTTGCTTATGACAGCAAAGCAATAGAACTACAAGCTCCGATAATCGTCACTATCAATGGGAATAAAACAGAGACAACCCTGGGCAGAGCTTTATTCAATGAGCTGTTCCCCGAAGATTTCGAATACCAAAACGAGCCTATGACTAAGAAAAAGCTATCATCCGTCATGTCTAAGGTATACGAAAAATATGGTCAGGAAATCGCAGCGTCCGTAGCAGACGAGCTAAAAACTCTTGGATTCCACTTCGCGACAATCTCCGGTCTATCTACTGGCATGGATGACTATCATGATTTGGAAGGCCTGAAAGAAATTATAGAAAAAGGCGAGAATAGAACCGTTCAAATCAGCGAACAATATGATCAAGGATTTATAACGGATGAAGAAAGATACAGGTTGACTGTCCAAACTTGGAAGTCGGTAGATAAAGAAATCTTGAATGCTCTTGAAGAACAGTTCAAGAAAGAAGATAGCAGCACTTCAGTTACACTACTTTCAGGTGCAAGAGGCAACATCAGTAACTTACGCCAAATTTCAGCAGCCATGGGTGTGGTTTCTGATGCATCGGGTCGTGAAATTGAGCTGCCCATTAAGTCAAACTACAAAAATGGTTTCTCTCCGCTTGAATACTTTATCGCAACTAGAGGTGCGCGAATGGGTATGATCTCAACGGCTCTAAAAACTGCTGACTCAGGATATCTTACCAGAAGATTGGTGGATGTTTCCCAAGACATGTTTACCACTAGCGAAGAATCAAAAGATCCTGGTTTTGAAGTGTATCGTAAAGATACTGAAGAAATAGGCTTGAATTTTGCGCAAAGAATTACCGGAAGATATGCAGCCCAGCAAATAAAGGATAAAAAAGGCACGGTACTGGCTAAGAAAGGCGCGCTTATAACCAACGAAGTCGCTTCAGAAATTGATAATGCTGGCATGAATAGCATTAAGATCATGAGCGTCCTTTCGTGCGAAAACTTGCGAGGCGTAAGCAGGAAATCTTATGGTACGGATATGGCTACAGGTAAATTAGTTGAGCCGAATCAACCCGTTGGAGTAATCGCGGCGCAATCCATTGGCGAGCCAGGAACTCAGTTGACACTAAACGTCTTCCATGCCGGAGGAGTCGCCGGAGAAGACATCAACCAGGGTCTGCCTAGAGTCGAAGAATTATTTGAAGCCAGAGTTCCAAAAGGCCAGGCTATCATCAGCGAAAACAGCGGTATAGTTTCTTTGTGGGAAGACAAGAACTATTACGTAGTCCAGGTTGTCGGTGAAAAAGTCAAAGATACGGTCTTAAAACTTGAAGGCAGAAAACCAAAGGTAAAATCAGGCATTCAAGTAGAAGTGGGAGATGTTTTAGCTACAGCAGATAACGATCAAAAACCACTGGTTGCCAAAAAAGCTGGAACCGTTGAAGTTTTTGATGAAGAGATAGTCATCGTCAGTGGCGAGGGATCATTTAAAAGATACAATATTCCTAAGTACAAGCAATTGGTCGTAAGCGATGGCGACGTTATCGCAAAAGGCGACCGGCTCACCAGTGGACCAATTAATCTTCATGATCTCATGCGCTTAAAGGGTATAGAAGCCACCCAGCGATACATCATGAATGAGGTTCTTGCGATATTCGCAGCTCAAGGGCAAACCATTGCTGATAAGCACCTGGAAGTAGTTGTCCGACAGATGTTCTCAAGAGTCCAGATTGAAGACCCAGGCGACAGTTTGTTTGTTACGGGCGATATTGTTTCAAAGGCATCAGTTGTCGAAGCAAATGAAGAATTAAAACAGGCTGGAAAGAATCTTGCTGAGTATAATCAGTTACTTCTTGGTATAACAAAAGTGTCTACGTGGTCTGATTCATTCCTCTCAGCTGCCAGCTTCCAGGACACAACTAGAGTTTTGATAAACGCGGCTACAAGCGGAAAAGTTGACCACCTGTACGGACTGAAAGAAAACGTAATCATTGGCCGAAAAATTCCAGTTGGAACCGGCGTAAAGGATGTCGTTGACGAAAGTTGATGAATCTGTTTGAATAGAGGACTGTTATGCCAACAATTAACCAAATCATTCGTAAATCAAGGAAGTCTGGCCAGAAAAAGGCTAAGTCTCCGGCTTTGATGCGCGTCAACAACACATTAAAGAACAAAAATTATCTAAAACCTTCGCCTTTAAAAAGAGGTGTTTGCGTTAAGGTTACTACTAAAACTCCAAGAAAACCTAACTCGGCGCTAAGAAAAGTTGCTAGAGTTCGTCTTACCAACGGCGAGGAAGTTTGGGCTTATATTGGCGGCGAAGGGCACAATTTACAGGAGCACGCTGTTGTGCTGGTACGCGGTGGAAGAGTGCCGGATCTTCCCGGTGTTAGATACCACATAGTCAGAGGCGCTTTAGACTTACAGGGCGTTGAGGGCAGGACACAAAGACGTTCAAAATACGGCACAAAAAAGGCTTCTAAATAATCGAATGGCAACCAATTAAAAAGTTACTTCACAGGAGAATAAATAATGCCAAGGAAAAAAACCAAATCGCTGCAAAGAAAAATAGCTCCAGACAGGAGATATAACAGTGTTTTGGTCGCCAAATTAATCAACAAATCAATGCTCGGCGGCAAGAAGTTATTGTCTGAACGTTTGGTGTATCAAGGCATGGAAACAGCAGCGAAGAAACTAAAAAAAGATAACCCTCTAGAGGTGCTTGAGGCTTCTTTGAAGAACGTTTATCCAGTTCTTGAAGTAAAATCAAGACGTATTGGTGGCGCTAACTATCAGATTCCTTTTGAGGTTAGAGGGTCTCGTCAGGTTCACCTGGCTTTAATGTGGTTTGTGGCAGCTACCAGGGCGCGCAAGGGCAAGCCATATGACGAGTGTTTAGCGGATGAAATCGTCGACGCGTTTAATAACACCGGCGCAGCCGTTAAGAAAAAAGAAGATACGCATAAGATGGCAGAAGCTAACCGCGCCTTTGCCCATTTTGCTAGATACTAATTTAACTTAAGGAAAACTCAGCACAAAGATGACAAACAACGCTCATGAACTTGGAAATATTAGAAATATTGGAATTATCGCGCATATTGATGCCGGTAAGACTACTACTACTGAAGGCATTTTGTATCGCACTGGGCTGAAACATAAAATTGGCGCTGTTCACGAAGGCGAAACTACTACAGACTGGATGGAGCAGGAGCGTGAGCGAGGCATAACCATAACCAGTGCAGCTGTAACCTGTTTTTGGAAAGGTAATAAAATCAATATTATTGACACCCCAGGGCATATTGATTTTACGGCCGAAGTAGAAAGATCTCTCAGAGTTTTAGATGGAGCCGTCGTAGTTTTTGATGGTAAGATGGGCGTGGAATCACAGTCTGAAACAGTTTGGCGCCAGGCTGATAAATATAAAGTGCCTAGAATTTGTTTTATTAACAAAATCAACCAAACGGGCGGGGATTTTTATAAATCGCTCGAATCAATCCACAACAGGTTAAGTAAACGCGCGTTCGCACTGCATTTACCGATAGGGTTCGAGCAAGGCGTCAAAGGTGTAGTTGACCTGATAAGCATGAAGGCTTATACGTATAACGAATTCACCGACAAGAACCTGGTTGAAGGGGAAATTCCCGAGGATATGCTCGACCAAGCCAAGAAGTACCGCTCTCTGTTAATAGAAAACGCCGTTGCTGAAGACGAAGAAATGATTGAAAAATATTTTGAAGTCGGAGAAGAGGGCTTGAGCGAAGACGAGATTAAGCATGCCATCCGAACGGCTGTGCTTTCAGGTAATTTCTATGCGGTAACGGGTGGTGACGGACGAGGCGTGATAGTAGAGAAGGTCCTAGATATGGTCACTGATTTTCTACCCAGCCCCCTGGATAGAGGAAGCGTGTGGGGCAGGCATCCAAAAACAGATGATGAAGTTGAGAGAAAACCGGACATCACTCAACCATTCTCGTCACTTGCCTTTAAAATAGCCACCGACCCATTCATGGGGAAATTGTGTTTCATTAGAGTTTATTCCGGAAAAGTCCAAGCGGGTAGCTATATTTTTAACAGCAGCACTGGAAATAAAGAAAGAATCGGTCGCTTAGTTCGCATGCATGCGGATAAAAGAGAGGATATAGACGTGGTTGAAGCGGGAGATATAGCCGCGATAGTTGGCATAAAAGGAACCACCACAGGAAATACGTTGTGCGACCAAGCGCATCCAATAACCCTAGAGAGTATTGATTTCCCCGAACCGCCTGTTTCTATCGCAATCGAGCCAAAGACGAAAGCAGACCAAGAAAAGATGGCTTTAGCCCTGCAACGCCTGGCCGAAGAAGATCCGACATTTAGAATTCAGAGCAACGAAGAAACCGGGCAAACTATCATTAGCGGCATGGGCGAACTTCATCTTGAAATAATTGTTGACAGAATGAAGCGAGAATTTAGCGTAGAGGCAAGCGTGGGCCAGCCTCAAGTAGCATATCGCGAAACAATAAAGGGCACATCAGAAACGGAAGGTAAATTTATTAAGCAATCTGGTGGTAGAGGCCAGTACGGACACGTATGGCTTAAACTTGAGCCTCTTGAAGCCGGCAAGGGATTTGAATTTATTGATGCCATTAAGGGGGGCGTTGTTCCAAAAGAATACATTGCTCCTGTAAAAAACGGCGTAGAAGAGGCAATGGCGAATGGCGTTATTGCGGGTTACCCGGTAGTTGACCTGAAATGTACTCTTTATGACGGTTCGTATCACGAGGTTGACTCCAGCGAAGTCGCGTTTAAAGTAGCCGCCAGCAAAGCACTTCAAGAGGGCGTTAGAAAAGCCAGTCCTGTTATACTCGAGCCTGTAATGAAGTTGGTTGTGGTTACGCCAGAGAGCTTCATGGGGGATGTCATAGGGGATCTTAACTCGAAACGAGGCAGAATAGAGTCAATGGAAGATCTTCAATCGGGAGTAAAAGAAATAACCGCTTTTGTCCCCTTAGGGGAAATGTTTGGTTACACTACAAACCTTCGTTCAATGACTCAAGGGAGAGCCAGTTCCAGCATGGAACTAGACCATTATGGCGAAGTTCCGCCAAACATAGCCGAAGCTATAATTGCCAAAAAATCTTGAAAACACTTTACAAACTCTAGTAGTTTATCTATAATCTCACGAGTATAAATGCGCGAAACTACTTATAAAGTAATCACGTAAATAATTTTAACTAAATATTAGGAGTAAATAATGGCAGATTTTCAGCGAAACAAACCACACGTTAACGTAGGTACTATGGGTCATGTTGACCATGGTAAGACTACGCTTACGGCAGCTATCACTGCTACGCTTGCTAAAAAACTTCCATCAGATATAAATAAGGCTATTGCTTATGATCAGATTGACAACGCTCCAGAAGAAAAAGAGCGTGGCATTACCATTGCAACTTCTCACCAGGAGTATGAAACAGAAAAAAGACACTACGCTCACGTAGACATGCCAGGCCACGCAGACTATGTTAAAAACATGATTACCGGTGCAGCTCAGATTGACGGAGCTGTGCTCGTAGTTTCCGCGGCAGATGGCCCTATGCCTCAAACTCGCGAGCACGTTCTTTTAGCCCGCCAGGTTGGTGTCCCTAAAATTGTTGTGTTCCTTAATAAAATGGATATGGCTGATCCGGAACTTGTTGAACTTGTTGAGATGGATGTTAGAGAACTCCTTGCTAAATATGAGTTTGACGAGAACGCTCCGATTGTTAAAGGATCTGCGCTTAAAGCTCTTGAAGGTGATGAAAAAGAGCAGGACAACATTATGGAGCTCTTAAAAGCTATGGACGAATATATCCCAGAGCCAAAAAGAGAAATTGAAAAAGATTTTCTTATGCCAGTTGAAGACGTTTTCTCAATCAAGGGGCGGGGTACTGTTGCTACGGGTCGTATAGAACAAGGTGTTGTAAAAGTTAACGAAGAAGTTGAAATTGTTGGGCTGCGCGACACCAAAAAGACTGTTGTTACCGGCGTTGAAATGTTTAAGAAAAATCTTGATCAAGGTCAAGCTGGAGATAACGTAGGTGTGCTTCTGCGCGGTATTGAAAGAGATGATATTGAACGCGGACAAGTTCTTGCAAAACCAGGTTCAATCACACCGCATACAGAATTTGATGCAGAAGTTTACGTCCTTACTAAAGAAGAAGGTGGACGACACACCCCATTCTTTAAAGGATATAAACCGCAGTTTTATTTCAGAACTACTGATGTTACCGGTGAAGTAGAGCTTCCTGCTGATAAGGAAATGGTTATGCCTGGCGACACCGTAACCTTTAAGGTTAAGCTTCTGCAGCCTATCGCTATGGATGAAGGCCTAAGGTTCGCTATTCGCGAAGGTGGTAGGACAGTCGGCGCAGGTGTTGTCACCAAGATTAATAAGTAAATAAACAAATCAAGATAAGATTTAAATAGATTAACATGACTGAAAAACCCAAAGATATTTCTGGAAAGCAGAGAATCCGCATTAAACTCAAGGCATATGATCACAAGATTATTGATCAATCTGCTAAACAAATAATTGACACTGCCCTTAGAACCGGAGCACAAATAAGGGGCCCGATCCCTTTACCAACCAGAAAAAGTACTTTTACGGTCATCAAGAGCCCTCACGTATACAAAAAAGGTCGCGAGCAGTTCGAGATGAGAGTTCACAAACGTCTTATTGATATATCTGAACCTACTGCTAAAACTATTGACTCGCTCATGAACCTTAGTCTTCCAGCTGGTTGCAACGCTGAAATCAAGATGTAACTCTGGTCTTCAATAAATTGCTGCGCTTAAAGTTACAATTTGGTACACTATGCTTATGCCACGCAAGAAAATTGAGCCAGACAGTGTCTTTTTTCTGAAAGTTTTATTTTATTTTTTGATTGGGACTTTTTGGATAAGAATTAGTAATGATGGCATTAATGATACGTCCTTTAGCATACCCGCGGGGTTGTTTCTTGGTATATTTTTTGCCCATCATGATCATTTTAAGATAGATCGAAAAATTGAGTTTGCGATATTAATTATTTCGACTATTTTAAGCTACTATGTTCCCATTGGCTTAGTGTTATGAGTAAAGTTTTGTTTTTTTCACGAAAATTCGCAAAAAGCTTACTAACTAAAATAAAAACAAAAAAAGTTGCCTATATGTTGGTGTCTTTGCTGCTGATTTTTGCTTTTAGCGCCAAAACATATGCTAACTGGAATGAATTTTCGCGAAATCAGGAAGTAACCAGTTGCAATACTTTAATATCAGGATGCTCTCTGGCCTATATTGAAAAAACCTCTATAGAACAAAAATTTCAAGGTGAGTCGGTTCTGGGATTAGTCGCAACCAATAAAGTAATAACTTTTTCAGTGGAGACAAGAGGAGCAATTACCTCGGATTTAAATGAATTTATATCTCTTGCACTTGAATCATTGAATAGTCCCAATGGATGGAGTCGCGCCGGTTTGTCGTTTTCTCGGGTTCAATCAGGCGGCAATTTTACTTTAGTTTTAGCCACACCCCCGGAAGTAGCGGCGTTTTCTATTGGTTGTGATAGCTACTACAGCTGTAACGCAGGAAGGTATGTAATAATCAATGAAGATCGCTGGAAGCAGGGAACAACTACCTGGACTGGGTCGCTCAGAGATTACCGCCACATGGTTGTCAATCATGAAACAGGCCACTTCCTGGGTCATGGCCACAGAAACTGTCAATCTCCTGGTTCTCCTGCGCCTGTTATGCAACAACAGTCAATTGATTTGCAGGGATGTACTGCCAACCCCTGGCCGCTTGATTATGAAATTTCTGCCACTTCAATTTAGTTGCAAATTAGAACAAACCTAGCTCTTTATATATTGACAACAGATGTGCCCATCTGTTAAGCTCATACGGTAATATATGCATGCGCAAGCGGTGTATGTTTGGTGCGTCGATAGGCCTGGTTTTTAGTGTGCCTGAATACACTACAAGGAACCATCGAAATACCAAATTTTTTTAATACCATCTAAATAAGGGTCTGGTTTATGAAGGCAATTATTGGCCGTAAGCTAGGAATGTCAGAAATTATTGACGATAAAGGCAGATTTATCCCTGTGACTTATATTCAAGCCGACCCATGTTCAGTGACACAGATTAAAAATATGGAAACCGATGGATATAGCGCTTTGCAAGTAGGATTTGAAAAATCAGATAAAATAAACAAACCAATGAGTGGGCATCTCAAGAAAATAAACGCCAAGTATAAGCACCTAAAAGAATTCAGAATCGATGCATCCAGCGAAGAATCAATCAAAGTTGGAGATTCGCTAGACGTATCGATGTTCAACCCAGGGGATAAGGTAACTGTTTCCGGTATTAGCAAAGGTAAAGGATTTGCCGGTACGGTTAAGCGATGGAATTTTAATACAGGCCCAAAAACACATGGTTCCCGCAATTATAGAAAGCCGGGTTCTATTGGTTCTATGTATCCTCAGAAAATATTTAAAGGCAAGAAGATGGCCGGACAAATGGGCAGCGAAAAAACAACTGTAAAAAATCTTGATGTCGTAATTGTAGATAGCCAGCAGCAAGTTATTGGACTGCGCGGAGCAGTTCCCGGACCAAGAAAAGGTTTAGTTACTATTATAGGAAATTAACAAGATGTCGATAAAAATGTTTACCAGTAGTGGTTCAGAATCAACAAAGACCGTGTCTTTGCCTAAGTCTATTTTTGGTATTAAGACTCCTAATAATGAGTTGTTGAAAAAAAGTTACCTCAGACACCTCGCTAATTCCCGTTCCAACAGTGCGGTGACGCTTGATAGAAGCGAAGTGCGAGGTGGCGGTAGAAAGCCGTGGAGGCAAAAAGGTACGGGACGAGCAAGAGTTGGTTCGATTAGATCACCTTTGTGGAGGAGTGGCGGCGTCACATTTGGCCCTACAAACCAGCGAAATTACTCTATAAATATGTCGAAATCTGAAAAAAGGTGTGCCCTAAAACATGCTCTTAGCTTGGCAGCAACTGATAAGAAAATTAAGGTTATAGATGGCTTCAAACTCAAAGAAGGTAAAACCAAAGAGGTTGTGGCTTTGCTTGATAAATTAGGCGCGCATAGAAATACATTAGTAGTTGACATTGAAAAATCACCCGAGTTAATAAGGGCAACAAGTAACATTCAAAGAGTGTTTCTTTGCACGGCTAAATACTTAAGTGTTTACCGAGTTTTGAACGCAGACGACATCATTATTACTAAACCAGCTCTTGAAGAAGTAGAGAAGATGCTAGGAGAAGACAATGGTTAGTGAATCATCTCTCAGTCCAGTCGCAGCTTTGCCAAAAATCAGCGAGAAGGCTTATAAATCTTCAGATGCTAATCAATATGTATTTATATTTCCGACTAACATCAATAAAAATCAGATTAAAAATATAGTCCAGAATCAGTTTAATGTTACGGTAACTGAGGTAAAAACAGCGATTATCAAAGGCAAGCCCAAACGAACCGTTTCAAAGAGACGAAGTCCGATGCAGGGTAAGCGCAAAGATGTGAAAAAGGCATACGTATCACTGAAAAAAGGCGATAAAATAGATATCTTTGAGGAAGGCAAATAAATGGCAGTTAAAACTTACAAACCAGTTACGCCAGCAAGACGGGGAATGACAACACCCTCTACTGATGAAATTACCACAAAAAAACCACTTAGGTCTCTTATCGTTGCTAAAAAAAGATTGTCTGGCAGAAATAATCAGGGGCGTATTACCGTTAGGCATAGGGGCGGCGGTGCTAAATCTTACTATCGCCTCGTTGATTTTAAACTCAATGATAGTTTTGAAGGTATTATTGAGCACATTGAATATGACCCCGGGCGTTCTGCGCACATTGCCCGAGTAAAAGGAAAAGACGATAAGCACCGATATATCCTAGCTGGTAATAACATGAAAATAGGCCAAAAAATTCACGGCGGGAACGAAGCGCCTATTTCCAGCCACAACAGAATGCCTTTGGAAAAAATTCCTGTTGGAAGCTTTATATATAATATTGAGTTGTCCAAAAATCGCGGCGGCCAACTGGCCCGCAGTGCTGGAGCTTACGCCCAGCTTATGGCCAAAGAAGGCAGCTATGCTAACGTAAGACTTCCGAGCGGTGAAGTCAGATTAGTTAATTTGGCATGTTATGCCACAATCGGCAGCGTTGGCAATGTTAGCCACCAAAATGTTAAAATTGGCAGCGCTGGACGAAAACGTCGCATGGGGCGACGTCCTCAAGTAAGAGGCAAAGTGATGAATGCTGTTGACCATCCTCATGGTGGCGGTGACGGTGGTGCTCATGGAGTTGGACGTAACCCTAAAACTCCTTGGGGGCAAAAGGCGCTGGGATATAAAACGCGCCGACGCAAGTCGAGTAATAAACTAATTGTCCGTTCCAGACATATGAGTAAAAGGAAATAAAGATGAGTAGATCACTGAAAAAAGGACCGTTTATAGACCCCAAATTATCAACCAAAGTCGGAGCTCTATCAAAAGAAGATAGAACCGTTATTAAAACATGGGCACGAGCAAGTGTTGTTTCCCCGGAAATGGTAGGACGTACCATAGCTGTACATAATGGAAAAGTGCACGTACCAGTGTTTATTTCAGAGAATATGGTTGGACATAAATTGGGCGAATTTGCTCCAACCAGAAAATTCAGAAGTCACGGCGGTAAATTAGCCAAGGAAAAGAAATAAGTATATGAACAATAAAGTAACTGCTATCAGTAAAGGCGTATTATTATCTCCGCGAAAGGTTGGGGTGGTTGCGGATTTAGTTCGTGGCAGATCTGTAAAAGACGCTCTTGTCATACTTGAGCACACCCCACGTCGAGCCGCTATCCCTGTATCAAAGGCAATAGCAAGCGCTAAAGCTAATGCTCAAAACAATCTCAAATTAAGCGAAGATTCTCTAGTTTTGTCCGAAATTACTGTCAGTCACGGTGCGAGGATGAAAAGATACAGGCCGGCAGCACATGGCCGGGCGTTGCCTTACAAAAAGCGTTCTTCACACATTAAAGTCGTGCTTGAAGGTACAGAAATAGTTAAGAAAAAATCCGCGGTAAAAAGCACTAAGACGAGCTCAGTTAAAGATAGCGACAATATCTCGTCAAAAGATAAGAAGGAGAAAGCCTAATGGGCCAAAAAGTAAACCCCATCAGCATGAGACTTCAGGTTAATAAAGACTGGCGATCGAAGTGGTTTGCTGAAAAGAATATGTATCGCGAATACTTGGAACAAGATCTTAAAGTAAGATGTTTTATAGAAGAGAAATTCAAAAGCAGAGCGGCTATTTCAAGGATCGATATTGAAAGGTCTCCAAATCTGGTTACTGTTACAATATTTACCGCCAAAGCCGGTGTTGTTATAGGACGCGGCGGAACGGGCGCTCAGGACATTAAAACTGAGGTTGAGAAGATTTTTAAAGTGCCAGTCAGGATCAATATCGAGGAAGTAAAGAAGCCGGAATTACATGCTAAACTTGTTGCCGAAAATATAGCCCACCAACTAGAGAAAAGGGTTGCATTTAGGCGAGCTATGAAATCTGCGCTAGCGGCGTCTATAAGAGCTGGGGCTAAAGGGGTGCGAATTGAAATGGCCGGCAGATTGGGTGGTTCAGAGATGGCAAGAAGAGAAAAAGAAATTGAAGGTTCCGTTCCCTTGCACACGTTAAGAGCAGATATTGACTATGCTCTCGCTGTTGCAAAAACTGGCGCAGGAACAATCGGCGTAAAAGTATGGATTTATAAAGGTGAAAGCCAATAAAAACAAGGGCTAATGAAAGTAGTGGAATAAATTATGTTAATGCCAAATAAAACCAAATACAGAAAAGTCAGAAAGGGTCGTATTAAGGGCCCAGCTACTTCATGCACTGAAATAAGTTTCGGCAAGTACGGGCTGCAATCTCTCTCTGCTGAGAGAATTACCTCAAGACAAATAGAATCAGCCAGACAGGCAATGACTCGTTATGTAAAAAGAGGCGGAAGAATATGGATCAGAATATTTCCCCACACTCCTGTAACCAGAAAGCCTCAGGACGTAAAAATGGGTAGCGGAAAAGGAAATCCTGAATTTTTCGTTGCAAAAGTCAAACCGGGAACTGTCATGTTTGAAATGGATGATGTATCAGAAGAACAAGCACGAGAAGCTATGAGACTTGCATCGCATAAGTTACCAGTAAAAACAAGGTTTATCGTAAAATAGGCTGTTAATATGAAAAAGATAACAATTAAAGACATCCGCAAAAAATCGCTCTCAGAAATTGAGAAGCAGATATCACAAAATCGCAACAAGCTTGTGTCCTTGAGGCAAGATTTATATTCTTCACAGGTTAAGAATATAAGACAAATAAGACAAGTGCGTAAGGATATCGCAAGATTGCTAACAATTGCTAACGAAAAAAAGCTGGAAAAGGAGAAAGAATAATATGGCTCGCTCACTCACAGGAACAGTTACGTCCACTGCAAATGAAAAGACTATAACGGTCTCTGTTGTTAGACATGTAACCCATCCTGTATACAAAAAGCGTTATCTGGTAACTAAGAAATATGCTGCTCATGACGAAAAGTCAGAAAGTGAGATTAATGATCTGGTTGAAATTATTGAAACCAGACCAATCAGCAAAACTAAAACCTGGAAATTATCCAAGGTTATTAAAAAAGCTCCGAAATTGCATAAGGAAAAATAATGATTCAGCAAGAAAGTAGATTACGAGTTACAGACAACAGCGGCGCAAAAGAAATACTTTGCATTCGAGTACTTGGCGGATCAAGACGTCGCTATGCCCGAGTCGGAGATATTATAACCGCTACAGTTAAAGACGCCCTGCCAAACGGCAATGTCAAGAAAAAACAAGTAGTCAAGGCTGTGGTTGTAAGAACTAAAAATGCAATTAAAAGGGCTGATGGTACAATTGTCAAGTTCGACGATAACGCGGCTGTAATTATTGGTGATGACAAAATGCCTAAAGGCACAAGAATTTTTGGTCCTGTCCCTAGAGAGTTAAGAGATAAAGGCTATATGAAGATTATTTCACTGGCTCCGGAGGTGCTATAAAGATGAAAATAAAAAAGGGCGATACTGTCGTTGTTATAACTGGAAAATACAAAGGTAAGAGCGGAAAGGTTTCTGAGGTCTTACCCAAGTTGAATAAAATCGTTGTAGATGGTATAAATATATCAAAGCGTCATAAAAAACCATCTGGGAATAAGAGCCCCGGAGGTGTATTTGAATTAACCAGGCCCATCGATGTCTCAAACGTCGGAATTATTCATCCAACAAACAAAAAGAGAACAAGCCGAGTTGGTTACAAGATTGACGATAAAGGTAAAAAACACCGAGTATATAAGCAAGTCGGTAACAAGGAGATAAAATAATGCCAAGTCGTGAAGCGACTACAATGGACATGCCGAGACTGAAAAAGCTTTATAGTGAAAAGCTTGTTTTAGAGATTCAAAAAAAATTAGGACTTAAAAATGTTAGTCAGGTTCCTAAAATTGAAAAAATAGTTGTGTCTGTAGGGTTGGGTAGATCAAAAGATGATAAAAGAATGTTTGAAGTAGCAAGCAACACGCTGGCAAAAATTACCGGCCAGCATCCTGTAACAACCAAGTCTCGAAAATCTATTGCCGGATTTAAATTGAGAGAAGGTCAGGCGATTGGTATGAAGGTAACTCTTAGAGACCAAAGAATGTATGAATTTTTAGATAGACTGATTCAAACTGTACTTCCTCGCGTTCGAGATTTCCACGGAGTATCAAACCATGGGTTTGACGGACATGGTAATTATTCTATTGGGTTTGCCGAGCAATCCGTTTTTCCAGAACTGAGTTATGATGACGTCTCCACGCCTCATGGTCTGCAAGTAACGATTAATACGAACGCGAAAGACAGCGAACCTGCCAAAGTACTGCTAGAGAGTTTGGGAATGCCTTTTGCAAAGGAGAATAAATAATGCCAAGGAAATCCATCATCGAACGAGATAAAAAGAGGCAAAAAATGATCGCTAAATATGCCGATAAAAGAGCCCAGTTGAAAGAAATTGGCGATTATGATGGTCTTGCCAAATTACCGAGAAACAGTTCCCCTAGCAGATTAAAACACCGATGCTCTGAAACGGGGCGTACAAGAGCATATATGCGTAAATTTGGGCTTTCGCGTTTATCATTTAGAGAACATGCGGCTAAAGGTGAGATCCCTGGCATAACAAAGTCGAGCTGGTAGGAGATAAATATAATGAACACAGGACATGCCATAGATAAAAAATCCCGAATATATTGCTATGCAAGAAGGGAGCAAGCGTAATGGTTTCAACAGATCCCATATCAGATATGCTAACTAGAATTCGTAATGCTATCTTAGTCAATAAAACTGAGATTGAGTTGCCCTATTCAAAAATCAAACTTTCCATAGCTCAGTTGCTAAAAAAGGAAGGTTTTCTTGAAGATGTCAGAAAACAAGATTCTGGAGAAAGAAAATCCATTGTTATAACCATAAATAATGAAGGTTCAAACCCTGCTATTACTCACATTGAGCGCGTTTCCAAACCCGGAAGAAGATTATATGCACCAGTCGAGAAAATCCCGCGAGTTAAGCAAGGCCGAGGTATTATGGTCTTGTCAACTTCAAAAGGAATAATTTCAGATAATGAAGCGCGTAAACTTCGTCTCGGCGGCGAATTAATATGTAAGGTTTATTAAATCAAGATGAGTCGTATTGGAAAACTACCGGTTTCAATCCCTGATAATGTCAGTGTAGAGCTCTCGGGTAACATAGTTGAAATTAAAGGCCCTAAAGGCTCGCAAATTATAGACATTCCTCGCGGCATTAGTGTTGAGAGTAAAAACAATCAAGTAATTGTTGCCAGGGTTGATGATACCAAAGTTAATCGTTCCAACCATGGTTTGGTGCGATCGCTGTTGCAAAATGCTGTCACAGGCGTAACTGATGGGTTTAAGAAGACCCTAGAGGTAAACGGAGTTGGATTTAAGGTAAGTTTGAGTGGCAGTACAATTAATTTGTCTTTGGGATTTTCTCATCAAATCCAATATAAAGTCCCTGATGACCTAAAAGTTGGCGTAGAGGGCAATGTTATAACAATAGAAGGATATGACAAACAAAGGGTTGGTCAGGTTGCTGCTGAAATCAGGTCTTTGAAAAAACCAGAACCATACAAAGGAAAAGGCATTAAATATTCAGATGAAACTATAATCAGAAAAGCAGGCAAGACAGCTGCAGCTGGAGGAAAGTAAATGAATCGTCTAAAGGCTAAAACGCATAACAAACTAATTAGAAAACAGCGAGTTCGCTCAGTTGTTAACGGTTCAAAAGATCGACCGCGGCTAAGTGTTTATATAAGCAACTTAAATGTCTCAGCTCAAATTATTAATGACGAAGAAGGAAAAACCATCGCTTTTGCTTCTTCGGTCGGGAATAAAAATGTAAAAGGTAGTTTAACTGATAAGGCCATTTGGGTCTCAAAAGAGATTGCGAAGAAAGCAAAATCTGCTAAAGTTAAGACCGTTATTCTAGATAGAAATGGTAAAAAATACCACGGTAGGATAAAGGCGTTTGCCGAATCTGCCCGCAAGGAAGGGTTGGAGTTTTAGTTATGTCCAGTGATCACATGCAACCAGAAACTGAATTAGAAAAAGACCAATACGACGAGCAGGTTATTAGTATTGATAGAGTTGCTCGTGTAGTTAAAGGAGGAAGGCGGTTCAGATTTAGGGCGCTTGTAGTTACGGGTGACCACAAGTCAAAAGTAGGAGTCGGTGTTTCCAAGGGCAGCGACGTACAAAGCGCTGTTTCTAAAGCTACCGCTAAAGCTCGAAAGAATTTAATCCACATACCTATAAAAAACGGTACTATACCTCATGATGTTACTCTAAAACACTCCGGCTCTCACGTTGTTCTTCGTCCAGCTCTTCCTGGAACCGGACTAATTGCGGGAGGTGTAATTAGAACTGTTCTGGAACTAGGCGGTGTGCAAAATGCTCTGTCTAAATCCCTTGGTTCATCAAACAAAATTAATACAGCATATGCAACTTATAAAGCGTTAGGTGATCTAGTGCCATCGGAACAATGGGTAACCAGAAGGAAGGTTGCTAAAAAATGAAAATACACCAGTTAGATATAAAATCAAATCCAGACAAAAAACGTCGTGGACGAGGAATATCCGCAGGCCAGGGTAAAACTGCCGGAAGAGGAACGAAGGGACAAAGTTCCAGAAGCGGCGGCAAAGTAAGGCCTGGTTTTGAAGGCGGACAGAATCCTTATATCCTTAGAGTTCCCAAGAAAAGAGGATTTTCGTCCAGAAAAACTCCCGCTGTACAGGTCAGGACTTCACAATTAAATTTGGTCAAAGGTTCAGTAGTAGACAGAGAGAAATTATACGAAGCTGGCATCATAAATAATGAGTTTTGCAAAGTCAAACTTATAAAGAAGGGTGAGATAAAAAGTAAGCTCACAGTCAAGCTTGACGGCGCCAGTAAAGGTGCGATTGAGGTAATTGAGAGCAAAGGCGGTACTTTTATAGAAACATCATCCGCCAAGAGGAGCGAATCTTAATAAAATTTTTGCGAATTCTTGTTTAGAAAATTTCTTATGTGGGGTAAGGTGAGAACATGAACTGGAAAACAATTGGAAAGTCATTCAAAAACAAAGATATGCTCAAGCGTATATTTTTCGTTTTGCTGGCCATGGTTATTTATCGGGCTCTTTCGCATCTGCCAATTCCACTGGGAGGAACTACTGAGTTAAAACAGGTTCTGGAAAGTATCTTTAATCAACAACAATTGCTTGGTTTCATTAACTTGCTCTCAGGTGGCGCTTTGGCGAACTTTTCTATAGTGCTTATGGGTCTTGGGCCCTACATTAACGCATCGATAATCATGCAGCTGCTTACTAAGGCTATCCCAAAACTGGAAGAAATGTCTGAAGAGGGTGAACACGGCAGACAGAAAATTAACCAATACACCAGATACTTAACGTTGCCCCTTGCTATATTACAATCTGTAGGGTTTATATTACTTATTCGCCAAACTGCTCAAAGTGCTACCGGACTGGAAGATTTCCTGGCACATCCATCAATATTCCAATGGGTATTAATGGGAAGCGCCCTTACCGGAGGTTCTATGTTGCTTATGTGGATTGGTGAGCTTATGACAGAGCAAGGTGTGGGGAATGGTATATCCTTATTGATTTTTGCTGGTATCGCAAGCCAGTTATTCAGTACTGGAGCCGGTTTGGTCCAGTCAGTAGTTAGCAGTGAAAAAGGGTTTGAGGTTTTTGGATGGTTTGCTTTGCCCTTTGACCCTAGAACCGTGGCAATAGCTTTGGCGTTTATTTTAGGAGGTATCGGACTAACTTATTTTGTAGTAAAAATCAATGAAGCCCAACGAGTAATTACCGTAAGCTATGCAAAAAGGGTGCGCGGAAACAGAGCGTATGGCGGAGTGGAAACAATCTTGCCTATAAAATTAATCGCCGCCGGAGTTATCCCCATAATTTTTGCCGTTGCATTTTTAGCGGTTCCCAGTTTTGTTGGACAACTAATGATCAGTTCCGGCAAAGAATGGATGGTAGATATTGGCAATAAATTAGTAACTTGGTTTCAAACAAACAGATCCGCCGGCCTCCCAAGTAATAATTTCAATACTTATGGATACCCGGCTATATATTTTTTGTTGGTAGTTATGTTCACATATTTCTATACCGGAATTGTGTTTAACGCAAAACAAATAGCCGAAAATCTCCAAAAACAAGGAGGATTTATCGCCGGAATCAGACCGGGACCTCAAACCGAATCATATTTAAAAAAGGTTGTTATTCGACTGACACTTTTTGGATCAATCAGCCTAGGCATATTAGCCATACTCCCCTTGATAGTTGAGAGAGTACTAGGGACTCAACAATTAACTATTGGCGGCACAGGGGTATTGATTGTTGTTTCGGTCGCTCTTGAAACCCTCAGACAGCTTGAATCTCGAGCTCTCATGATTACTTACGACTACGACAACGATTGAAAAATCCTGGCGATTTGGTAAAATTTACCATGAAAGCTTTATTATAAAAAGCCATTGTTTTGTTTAGGCGTAAAAAACTCTTTACAAACACCTTAGTTATAGATATAATCTACCCTTGATATTTATGACAACGTCAAAAGAAGTTATTGAGTTGACTGGCACGATTACTGAAACTTTGCCTAGTGCTAAGTTTCGTGTCAAGCTCGAAAACGGCCATGAGATAATCGCTCATGTGGCAGGAAAAATGCGTAAGCACTATATACGTATTGTTCCGGGAGATGAAGTTACCGTAGAACTCACTCCTTACGATTTAACTAAGGGAAGAATTACTTATCGGAAATAATATGAAAGTACAAGCCAGCGTAAAAAAAATTTCTCCCGATGATAAGATAGTCCGCCGCAAAGGCAGGTTATATGTTATTAACAAGAAAAAACCAAAGCACAAGCAGAGACAAGGGTAAAACGAGGTATTTATGGCGAGAATTGCAGGAGTAACTGTTCCTACTACTAAACGTGTCGAAGTAGCGCTTACTTACATTTACGGTATAGGCCCATCCAGAAGCAAACAAATTCTAGAAACAGTTAACGTTGATCTCAATACACGAGTTAAGGACTTAACCGAATCCGAACTTACAAGGATAAGAGATGAAATCAACCAGAATTACACTGTAGAGGGCGAATTACAACGATTGGTCACTACCAACATAAAACGCCTTAAGGATATTGGTTCTTACAGAGGACTCCGCCATAAAGTTAATTTGCCAAGCCGTGGTCAGAGAACCAGGACAAATGCTAGAACACGCCGCGGCAAAAAAATAACCGTCGGAGGAACTAAGAAAAAGGCACCAGCAAAGACATAATATATGAACGATACATTAGTTAAACCAACCAGAACCACGAAGAAGAAAAAGCAAAAGAAAAGTATCCCCGCAGGAAGAATGTATATTCAAGCAACCTTTAACAACACAATAGTTACTTTTACTGACAAAAACGGCAATGTTTTGACAGCATCAAGTTCAGGTGCCTGTGGTTTTAGAGGTTCAAAAAAAGGCACGGCATACGCTGCTCAGGTAGCTGCTGAAAAGGCCGGATCTGAAGTTAGCAGCCAATACGGACTAAAAAAAGTTGACGTGTTCGTCAGTGGAATCGGCTTGGGAAGAGACGCGGCTGTCAGAGCGCTTGGAAGTGTTAATATTTCTGTTGATTCAATTAAAGATACAACAGGTGTACCGCATGGCGGTTGCAGGCCAAGGAAAGCACGAAGAGTCTAAGCTTAAAGGATAAAAAATGGCAAGAAACATAGCCCCAATCACAAAACAAAGTCGACGCGAAGGGTATGCGCTTCACCCTAAGGCCTATAAGATAATGGTTAAAAGAACGGGAATTCCAGGCCAACATTCCGGATCCAGACAATCAAAACCCAGCCAATATGCCCTACAGCTCCGTGAGAAACAAAAAGTAAAAAGACTTTACGGACTATTGGAAAAGCAGTTTGTTAAGCTGGTAAAAGAGGCCAGTAAATCAACTGGACAAACTGGCGAGTTACTGTTAATGTACCTTGAAAGACGTTTAGATAATGTTATTTACAGATCAGGGCTAGCACCTAGTCGCCAGGCAGCTCGTCAATTAGTAACTCACGGCCACTTTCTACTTAATGGCAGAAGAGTCGACATACCGTCTATAAGAGTAAATAGTGGAGACGTTATTAATTTACGACCAAAAAGTTTAAAGAATAAATATTTCGCAAATATTAACGACTTAAGCCCGGGCACTGATAAAACAAGTAGTAGCTGGCTAAAGTGCGATCGTAAAAAATTTGAGATTAAAATAACCGGTTCACCTAAGAGAGAAGAGGCAGAACCAGATATAAACGAACAACTAATTGTCGAGTATTACTCGCGCTAATAATAGGAGACTAGCAGTGTCTAAAACAATCCACACGCCAACACTTTCTAATATAGATCAGCACAATAAGAATAGTGCAACATTTACAATCGAGCCCTTGCACAAAGGCTACGGTATGACTCTAGGCAACTCCTTACGCAGAGTTTTACTGTCAAGTATCGCAGGAGGAGCTGTAACGGCTTTCAAAGTCGAAGGCGCAACTCACGAATTTACAACAGTTCCAGGGGTCAAAGAAGATGTGGTTGATATTATGCTTAATCTTAAGAAAATTAGAATGAAAATTTTTTCTGATGAACCTCAAACCCTCAGAATCGAGAAAAAAGGCTCAGGAGTAGTTAAGGCAGGCGATATCAAAACAAGCTCAGATGTAGAAATTGTTAACAAGGATCAGCCAATAGCTACAATTGACGGAAAAGGACAGTTTGTAGCAGATTTATTGGTTGAAGCTGGGCGTGGTTACCGCACCGTTGAAGAAATGCAGGCTAAGCGCAAGCCATCCGATATGATAGCTGTTGACGCGCTTTTCAGCCCGGTTTTTAGAGTTCGATACCGCGTTGAAGATACTCGTGTTGGCCAAATTACTGACCTGGACAAACTGATTATAACTGTTGATACTGACGGCAGTATTTCACCGCAGGATGCAATGGAAGAAGCTTCGGCAATTTTAGTCAACCAATATACAGCGCTCGCAGGAAAAACTAAAGTTGAATCTGCCCCGCCAGTCAGCAATAATGACGAAACTATAGACGAACCTTCCGAACTGCTAACACCCATTGAAGATTTAAACCTCTCAGCACGAACAACAAACGCCTTGCTGAACAACGACATAAAAACAATCCGGGATTTAGTAACGCTCAGTGATGTTGAGTTAAGAGATCTTAAGGGCTTTGGTTCAAAAGCACTTGATGAAGTTCGAGATAAACTCGCAGAGATGGAATTATAGTCAAATCAGGAAGTTATAATGCACAGACACGGATATAAAGGTCGAAAATTTGGACGTGAGCGGGATCAAAGACGCGCTCTTATTAAGGGTTTAGCCAGCTCGCTAATAGAACATGGTTCAATAACCACTACCAAGGCAAAAGCTAAAGAAATCCGACCTTACACCGAAAAACTTATTACAAAAGCAAAAAAAGGCGGCTTAGCTAACCAACGCTCAGTAATGAGTTCTCTAAGTTCACCAAAAGCTGTAAATAGACTCATTAACGAGGTAGTACCTTCTACGCAAAACCGAAATTCCGGTTATCTAAGAATTAGTGACGCCGGATTAAGACGGGGAGACGGAGCAGAAATGGCAAAAATATCTTTTGTTGACTCTATTGAAGTTCCTAAAGTTGAGGGTAAAAAGACACTTAAAAAATCTGAGCAAAAATCACCAGCCAAAAAAACTGTTAAGAAGCCCGCCAAATCCGAAAAAAAGAAAGAGAAGGTGAAATAAAATGACACCAGCCGCTAAAAAAAGTAAAAGCCCAGAGCAATCAGATAAGTCAATTGTTAGAAAAACTTATAGTGTAAGACCATCTGAAGTTGTTCGACAGTGGCATCTTGTAAATGCTGCTGATGTACCTTTAGGTAGGCTCTCAACAGAAATAGCCAAACTTCTAACCGGCAAGCACAAACCTCAATTTAGCCCTCATATAGATTGTGGCGACCACGTCATTGTTATTAACTCGAGTAAGGTCGGAATCACAGGCAAGAAAGCGTCTCAAAAAGTTTATTATAGACACAGCCAATATCCCGGAAGCATTAAGGCAACCAAGCTCGAATATCAATTGGACACAAATCCTGATAAAGTTATACTTCAAGCCGTGCGCGGTATGCTTCCAAAAAATAAACTTCAGCCAGAAAGATTAAAGCGTCTAAAAGTTTACAGCGACGAAAATCACGCTCACCAGGCACAACAGCCCACTGAGCATAAGATTCAACTTAAGAAAGCAGCTAAACTGGAGCGATAAATATGACGGTGAATCCCAAGAAAAATTACTATTACGGTCTGGGCAGAAGAAAATCTGCAACAGCACGAGCTAGATTGTTTAAGGGAAAGGGTAAAATTGAGATTAATAGCATTGACGCGCCTCAATTTGTTGATGGAAACGAAAGTTTACTCTGGCAATTGTCTCGCCCTCTTCAAACCGTTTCGAAAAACAACGAATTCGACATTACTATCAAAGTAAGCGGCGGCGGAGTACACGGCCAAATTGGCGCTTGTCAATTAGCTATTAGCAACGCACTCGCAAGTATGAGCGATGATCTTCGCACTACGCTAAAGAAAGCAGGTTACCTAAAGCGTGATCCCAGAGAAAAAGAAAGAAAGAAATATGGTCTCAAGCGCGCACGCAAGAAAGAACAATTTTCAAAACGTTAAACCGCGGCAAAAAAGCCTTCTTCAAAAGAGGGCTTTTTTGTTGACAACACGAGATATTAAGTCTATATTGGTGCATTATGTCAATTAGTAATGCAAATATATATTTTTGGTTTAACCGCTATTTTAGTGGCAGCTAGAGCCTATTTGCTAAATTTTTACTAATGGATTGGCCGCCGCTAAAAGGCGGTTTTTTTAATTTGTAAAGGAGTTTAAAAAATGATGGAGTCAAAAATAAGTGAAGCAGATGCGCGAGATTTGTTAAGAGAGCGCGGAGTGATAGTGGACATATGCGATAGTAGAAGCTACGAAGAGATCGCATCTTCCTTGGGGTTGGTGAGTATCGGCAACACAATTTCTACCGATGTAGACCAAAACGATGGTAATATTGATATAGTTGAGGCGAATGATGCAGACTAAAGAAGTAATTTTAACTGGACTGAGAGCTAACAACGACCTACATCTAGGTAACTACCTAGGTGCTCTTCTTCCAATTGTCAAAATGCAGAAAAAATATGCTGGTGAATTTCAAATTAATTTGTTCGTTCCAGACCTGCATAGTTTTACGACACCCATTGACCACACAAAACTATATGAACAAACCATGCATAATTTAAAGCTTTATGTAGCATCCGGTCTTGATCTAAATAACAATGATACTTTTTTGTACAGACAAAGTTTTATCCCCGCGCACAGCGAATTGACTGTAATACTAAATAACTTTTCTTACATGGGCGAACTTAGCCGAATGACACAGTTTAAAGAGAAAAAGACAAATCAAGAGAATGTAAGCGCTGGATTATTTGATTATCCCGTATTAATGGCTGCGGATATTCTTCTTTATGGGGCAAAATATGTGCCTGTTGGCGATGATCAGACTCAACACGTCGAGCTTGCGCGCGATATCGGCATTAGATTCAACAACAAATTTGGCAAAGAAATATTTAAAGTCCCCGAAGACGAGAAAACACAGCTGGCTTTTACTCACGAGCAGCAACGCCCCAGAATTAAAGACCTGCTAAGGCCTGAAAAGAAAATGAGTAAGTCTGACGCATCAGGCAAAGGCGTTATTTTTCTTGGTGATACACCGGAAGTAGCAACAAAAAAAATAATGTCCTCAACCACCGATAGCGTTGGCAAAATTAATTACGATCAAAAAAACCAGCCCGGAATTAGCAATTTAATTGACATTTATTCCTTATTATCAGGTATTCCCGTTAGTGAGATCGTTGATAAATATAAAGCCGAAACCAGCTACAACACCTTTAAAACTGAAGTAGCAAGGAATGTCTCAAACTTTTTAGCCGATTTTCAGAAAAATCTAAACGCAGTCGATCAAGACTCGCTAAATAAGAAATTAGCTGAATCTGAAAAAGCCATGAATGAAGTTGCAAATTCTAAACTACACGAAGTGCAAAAAGCAGTCGGACTGAGAGGTTGATGAAAAATATTATTTATTCGCCCGATAGCGAAGAGTTTTCCATTCGGCTAGACCAATTTTTAGCCAAATCGGTTCCGAACCACAGTCGTTCTTACTGGCAAAAGCTGTGTGACAGGAGGCAAGTTTTAGTTAATGACAAAGTGAGCCCTGGCAATAAAAAGCTAACTTCGGGAGATAGAATCACCATTCATTTGCCGAAAGTAAAAATAGAACCGGTTGAAGTCCCGATAATTTATGAAGATGAAAATGTAATAGTTTTTAATAAACCAAGCGGTATTTTAACGCACTCTAAGGGGTCGTTTAATGAGGAATTTACAGTTGCGGACCGTATGAAGCCGATCGTGAATGACGACGACACAAACAGGCCAGGCATAGTTCACCGACTTGATAGAGACACATCTGGAGTTATTATTTGCGCCAAAAATCAGGAAACTAAAAAATATTTACAAAAGCAATTTTCTTCAAGAAAAGTGTTCAAGGAGTATGTCGCTTTGGCGCAAGGTAGACTTGAACACAGAAAGGGCAGTATAAAATGGCCGATCGAGAGAAACCCCAAGAAGCCTCAAACCTTCAGAGTTGGAATGAATGGTAAAAATGCCGAGACACAATATGAATTAATTAGCACGTCTAGCGATGGCAATATTTCTTTTATCAAGTTGACTCCAAAAACAGGCAGAACACACCAACTCAGAGTTCATTTGGCCCATCTTGGACACCCGATTATCGGAGATAGGGTTTACGCAAAAAATCAAAAAGAACCCAGGCTTTTTCTCCATGCAAGCAAGCTCAGTATTAATATCACAGGGTCTGGGGATAAAACTTTTGAAGCGAAAATTCCGCCAGATTTTAAAAAGAGATTAAAAGATGAACTTTGACATACCCGTACACTCCTCGACAAAATCAGCGTCTGAGAATTTTATATCCAACCCTTCTCACGCGTTAATAATTTCAGGCCCTGAAGGGTATGGAGCACAAGAGCTAGGGTTTTTCATAGCAAACTCGATTGCTGGCAGTGAATCAAGCATTATTCCCATCCTCCCCAACGAAAAACAAATTATAACTCTAGAGACAATTCATGATTTAATAAGCTCCAGCAGATATAAGAATATCCAGGAATTTGGAAAATATTCTCGCATTTTTATCATATGCACCGCCGAATCTATGACGAGTGAAGCCCAAAACGCATTCTTAAAACTGCTGGAAGAGCCTCCCTTGGGCACAATGTTTATTCTTGTGAGTCATAACAAACAAAAGCTGCTGGAGACCATCACTTCTCGCGCTCAAGTTATTCACACACACCCAATCACAAAAAGCCAGGCAATGGAACACCTGACTTCAAATCTAGGATATACAAACGATGAAGCCAATAATATTTATCTAGCCTTGGGCGGAAAAGTTGCTACCCTGGAACATAAAAATAAAGAACTCGATATATTCAAAAATCTGCAGGAAGCAAAACGCATAATCTCTTTGCCTGTTTTCAAGAGACTGATAGCCGTAAAAAATCTTTCCAGCAACCGCGAACAAGCGATTAATCTTGTCAGTGATATCAGTGCAATAACTAAAATTGCCCTTGAAAAAACAGCTCTTGGCAACAACGCTAATTCGACTCTGCACTGGATTGACAGATCCGAAATAGTTGAAAAGACTTTATCAAACTTAAATTCAAATGGTAATGTTAGATTAAGCCTTGATTATTTGTTAATCAATTATTGATTAGTATTTTTGCTATAATTAACTTATGTTCGCTACAGTAGCAATCGCCTTTCTGGGTGTGTTTTCCGTGATAGTTACGCACCGTACCCAAAGAAGCATTCAACCCCTTTCGCGTAAAGTCAGTTTGAGGCTCCAAAAACTCTGGGATGACGCGCACTTGAGCATAAGACAGCATAAGTACCTTAGAGCCGAAAAGGCTTTACTTATTATCTTGAAATTCGATCAAAAAAACGCTGCCGCTTATAGCAGGCTGGGTATTCTTTACACCAAACAACATGAGTTTAAAGATGCCATTCACTGCTTTGAAGTCGCTTCATCTCTGGCTCCAAATGCTTCGAGTTTTCATAACTTAGGCTTAGTTTATTTTGAGGCAGGTGAGTATGAAAAAGCTTATAGGGCATTCGAGCAAGCACTTGAAATTGAGAATGATGTCGCTTCTCGTCACGTGGCCTTTGCAAAGGTACTCGAAAAATTGGGGCAGGAACGCCGCATGATAGAAGCCTTGGAAAAAGCCGTAGAACTCGAGCCAAATCCGCAAAGTTATATATTACTCGCCGATGCTTATGAAAGAACTGGCAACGATGATCTTGCTGCAGAAATCCGTAGGAAACTGAAAAAACTCATCATGCCGGCAGGCCGGCCAAAACGCATTCAGCAACCTCGCAAGGTTGTAATGTAGTTATTTATTAACTTATTGTCTACCTCTGTAATTTTTGTTATTATCAACAGGTCATTTATGCCACCTTAGCTCAGCGGCCAGAGCAACACTTTTGTAAAGTGAAGGTCATCGGTTCGAATCCGATAGGTGGCTCCAAGCCAACTAGCGGATGAGAACCGACGGTTCGGCATACGAGGAGCACAGTCAAGAAAAAGTGTTTACATTTTTTCTTGGCGAGCACCACAGGGAGGAGTGTGAGACCATTGGTCGAACACGATATCCGATAGGTGGCTCCATCTTCGCTTAGGCGAACATTTAACATTTTGCACTTATCATTAATCATTGAGTTGTCATTGATCACTAATGATTGAACATTGATAATTTATTGAAAATTGATAATTGCACCTTGAAAATTGATTTTGCAAACCAAAATCTTGCTGGGGTAGCGAAGCGGCCAAACGCAGCAGACTGTAAATCTGCCGGAATATTTCCTTCGGGGGTTCGAATCCCTCTCCCAGCACCATTCTCTGTCGATCACCATTTGGTGAACTATGGAGGATTAGCTACACTATTGAGGGATGAGAAGCCCATCCGCAGGTACGTTATAATCTTTGAGCAGTTCGATATGGTAGAACGATTATTGATACAGCCAACCAAAATAGTTGAGACTACGAGCCCAGTTATTTTTCTTGCAGGGCCAATACAAGGCGCACCAGATTGGCAGTCGCGAGCAGCTGAAATCATACACAATTCGGATGCATCAATCACAGTAGCTTCTCCACGCAGAGCCCACCCAGAAGACACGTTTATATATGAAAAACAAGTCGATTGGGAAACGCATTTTTTGCGTCGAGCGGGAAGACTTGGAGTAATTGGCTTTTGGCTTGCAGCGCAAACTGAAGAGACGCCAGGTCGCGCATATGCCCAAACTTCGCGGTTTGAATTAGGTGAGTGGAAGGTACGGCACGAATACGAGCAAACAAAACTTGCGCTGGGGATAGAGGATGGCTTTGGCAACGCGAGTTATATTCGAAGACGATTCAATCAAGATTGTCCGGATATACAAATTGTTGATTCATTGGAAGAAATGTGCCGTAATGCCATTGATCTAGTCAGCAAAGCATAAGATACTCTACTTACTACATACTCCATACGTTATACTATGTACTATGAGGATTCTGGTTGACCTTGACGGCGTTATCGGCGATATAGACAAAGCTTTTATTGAGGTCTGGAAAGAACGATACCCAGACGCTCCAGCTCCAGAACCTGGAACGAGAAAAGAATTTTACATCGGTCATGAGTTTGGTGATGATGCCGGGGAGAAAGCCTATGATATTTTTCGCGAGAAAGGCTTTTTTAGGCACACACCGCTTATGCCAGACGCAAAAGATGCACTTCAAAAGATGATCACAGCTGGACATGAAGTTTATATTGTAACCTCGGCTGGCAATGACATCCCATACGCCGCCAGCGACAAATATCAATGGATAGATAACAATTTTGGTAGAGAATGGGTAGATAGATTGGTTATTACCAGAAGCAAACATGTAGTCAGCGGAGACGTTTTAATTGATGACAAACCTGAAGTAAAAAACCATGATAAAGCCAATTGGGAACATATAATTTTTGACGCGTCATACAACAGGCACATTAAAAACAAGCGGCGATTGGGTTGGAGCAACTGGAAAGAGGTTCTTTTCCCATAAACGATTCTTGTATTGGTCGTAAGTCATGGTTATATTATAATTTCTCGAGTATATTGCCATCGTAGCTCAGTTGGCAGAGCGCATCCATGGTAAGGATGAGGTCACGGGTTCAAATCCCGTCGATGGCTCCAGACCAAGACAGGCCGTCACACCTGTTGAATAAATGTAGTGATCTGTTATAATTACTTAGAATTTTAGAGGAAGCACTATGGCAAAAAAAGGTGCCAAAAGAAAGATTGTAGGACTTGTTAGCGAGGCATCCGGCCATCGTACGTATGTTACTACCAAAAACGTGATGAATACGCCTGATAAATTAGAGCTTCGAAAATACGACCCAATCGTTCGCCGACACGCGAAATACGTTGAAACTAAAAAGAACCTGGGCCGCAACGAATAATTTCTAGTCCGTTAAATCCAAAACCGTATTCATAAATTCTGCCTGACTCCAAACTAATGGGGCAACGGAAAGATTATTCCCGCTGTTAGGATCGATCTGTTCAGACAAAACGCCGCTTCTGTACATATGGCTCATGCACCAATCTAAGATATAGTGGGCTTTTTCGATTTTGCCGGTTTCAATATAGTACTGAGCGTACCAAAGAGTCGTAACGAACCAAGGGTTACCCTTGGTGCCGTGATGAGTGGCATGATAATGGTCATTTTCATATCTAGGCACACCTTTTGAAGGAGAATAATCAACCAATTCTTTCTCCAAAGTTCGCACGGAACGTTCGACATAGGCATCGTCAGTATCAAAAAGCTTGTACATAATCGCGCCAAATAAGCTGGAAGAGTCGATGGTAGCATCAAAGTTTAGCTTTCCACCATTGTCCAGTAAAAATCCTTTGTAAAAATATCCTTTTTCGTTATTAAAAAACACGTCTTTGGATTTAAACTTAATGTCCTCTGCCGTATTTTGCCAACGGATCGCATCGTCGGGGAATTCAAACAGCTCAGCCATGCGCGCGGAAGAAATTAGCGCGGCATACACTACCGAAGTAGTGTAGGTAGAAGTTAAAAACTTTTCCTCCCAAAGATCATAACTGGCATGGGGAAGCTTCGTAGAATCATCGATATATTTATCTAAAAAGTCAGCTGCCGGTTTTACGAATGTTCGGTACAAATTCCTAACAAAGTCTTCATCTTTAGATAAATTCAAATATTCACCAAGAAGAAAGAGCACGATCGCGGTTTCATCTTCTTGAATTGGAAGCTCCCGGTGGCGGTTATGAATATATGGGTGCCAGCTACTTCCCAGAGCTCTATCAGGCTGGTATTTATGCATTAAATAACCGTCCGGCTCCAAAACATCCCTCGCGAACTCAAAGAAACTCCTGGCCTCATCATAGAACCCTAGCCTGATGAAGGGCCACAAAACATAAGCCGCGTCCCTTGGCCAGCAATAACTATAATTGTCTCTTTCGTAATTCAGCATCGCGGAATCGCCAGAAGCCAATACCGAGCCGCGCTTGTCGATGTGCGCCTTGGCGATAAACAAACAACGCACGAATTTATCTTTATATTTATCGTCGATTTTACTCATGATGGACGCGGTTTTATGAAGCCATTTTTGCCAAAATTCTCTGGTTTTTTTCAGCCTCTCGCTAAAACCGTCTTTTTTAAACTTTTCAAACAGAGCAAAGGTGTCGACATTCGTCACACCGCAGGATATGAAATAATTTATTTTTTCTGGCTGATGAGGCTCAACGTTTAATTTAAACCCGATTACAGTATCTACCGAACCATGCTCGACAGCGTTGCCCTCAAGATTGCCATCCTCGGCATCTTTGAAGGTTCCTTCTTTGCCTTCAATCCCATATATCCCAATGCTATATTGTTCAAATGGCTGGCCATCTTCAGTTTCTCCGTAAACAGCGAAAGTTCGATGACCCTTATAGTCAATGATTAAGTTTTCATCTGGAATAAACTGAGCTGTATCGCCGCGCGAAGACTGGGAAATTATAAATACTTGGTGCATAAATAGCCTGATCTCGCGTTGTTTTTCGTCTTTATTTACTACGGCAACCTCGCGGCCGAACACATTGCTGTTTGCGTCAACAAAATCAGTGAATTTTAGCTCCACTTTAAACTCTTTGTTTCGCGCTCTTACGGATCCGATCATCGCGTCATTTTCATAATCGAGCTCAGTTTCCCACGAGCCATCATCGAGCCAGCTAAATTTTCCATCCACCCACACACCTATCAAATGATGAATATTTTTCGCGGTACAATGGTTTTCCAAGCCTACATACGGGTAATAAAAATCATGCACTAAACCGTATTTGTCCAGCCCCACCATCATAGACCCATTGCCGAGAACTATTTGGCGACTCATTGCTTAACCCACCCCTCAAGCATTTACAAAGACACGCCTTTCTCGACCAATCTAAACTTCAGGTCATTAACTACATGCATAAAATTCATAAACGCTTCATACGGGGATTCATAAGGGCTGAAATAGGCATGAATGTCACCGTCGTTGAACCATTTTGTGCACATATAGTAAAAATGGTCTGAAGTCTGAAGTTTTCTCCAGTCCTCGATTAAGGCCAAATCTTCGCTCTTATAAATTTTGTCCTGCAAACTGTATATGGCTTTAATTGCTTCTTGCTGCATGGCATTGCCCAGCCAAGCACTTAAATCTCTTTCCGTATCTGCCCAGGTAAGCGTATTTGGCACATCAACTTTATCGACTGGCTCAAATTTCTCTATAGCTTCAGACAAAGTTAGGAACGAATTTCCTTCACGCCGCAAAAATTCATTAGGCAAATGATTCAAAAATTCGAATATTCCAGAATCCTCCCACTGGTGTTCGCCAAAAGTTTCATAATCCATGAACAGGTTTATAATCTGCTCATTTTCTTCACCAGCATTCAGCCAATGAGCGAATTTCGAAGCAGTTAGCGGCCACTCGGCCCAATTTCTATCGGAAAATCTAAAAGCAATATCATCAGATAACTTGTAGTTTTTTAGCAACAAGCGAATGTTATCGGTATAGGCTGGACGATACATGTAATTCGGGCTTCGCCAACCCAATATTGGGTCCCATCCTTCCGCCAAAATACCTTTATAGCCAGCCTTGTCAGCCCAATAGGCCAAGTCATTATTGTATGCTAGCTCCGTATTTCTGAATATTTGCGGTTTTTTATTGAAAACTCGAGATATAACTTCTTCATGCATTCTAACCTGGGTTTCGAATTCCTCGCGCGAATAAAAGAAAGCAAGTGAATGATGATATGTTTCACCAACTATTTCCACTCTGTTTGTTTTAACCAGTTCCTTGAAGCTCTCGAGAGTTTCTTTGTCCCATTTCTCCAACTGCTCAATAATGGTGCCGCTAATGGACATGCTGAATCTAACTTCCGGGTGTCTATGCAATAATTCAAGCAGTTTTTTGTTCGTTGGCCTGTATGATTTTTGAGCGACTTTCCTTAAAACGTTTTCATTATTTGTCTTTGATTCGTTGTCGTTTACATAAAAATAATTGTGGTCATTGCCTGAATCAAAAGCCGTATAGTGTTTAACTCTAAACGGCTGGTGGACGTGGAAATACATGCATACTGATTTCATGCGTTTACTCCCACATTATATTGCTTATAAATATCAATTAATTTGCCAGCCGATTTCGCCCAACTAAGTTTTTTATATTCCTTAAAACTATTCTCATGAAGTTCATCTCGCAGAGAATCAAATTCCGCTATGGAAAGAATTTTATTTGCCATTTCTTTTGCATCCCAAAAATCAACACGCAAAAAATTATTTACTGCTTCTTTGACGCCTGACTGGTAGGTAACTAAAGACGGGGTGCCATATCCTATCGCTTCGAGCGCTGTTAGTCCAAACGGTTCCGAAACCGAAGGAAGCACAAATAAGTCGGCGATTCTAAAAGCGTCACGTAATCTCTTGCCTCGTTGAAAATCGGCAAATATAACATTTTCACTAATACCGAGCTCAGCGCTTTTTGATACCAGTTCAAAATATTGTTCGCCAGAACCAACGATTAATAGCAATATTTTCGGATTTTTGCCAACCGCCAGTTTTATTGCTTCCAAGAGATTGATTAAGCCTTTTTGTATAGTTAAACGGCCTATAGAAGCCACCACCCTGTAGCCAGACCGCTTCATGGCGTCCAGGTATTTATAATCATTTTCTCCGCAATCGTAACAATACGTATCAGCAATATCGATGCTGTTATGAACCACCTCGATTTTGTCTTCCGGAATTGAGTATTCTCTAACAATAATCTGTTTTGTAATGTCGCTCACCGCGACTATTTTATCGGCCATAATCATAGCGTTGTATTCAATATCTCGAACCATTGGATTACCTTGACCCCCGGCAGCTCTGTCATATTCAGTAGCATGGATGTGAAGAACCAAAGGCTTGCCAGTTCTCACTTTCGCTTTCATGGCCCCAGAGAAGGTGATCCAATCGTGAGCATGAATAATATCAAATTCCAAGGATTCAACTAGTTTCTCAACGCCATTTTCATACACCATCCTTTGTTCGTGTAGTGAACGATGCCCTTTGGCGCCAGCGTGCGTTTTAATCAGATAACTATGCGAATCGTAGACACCATAGCTGTTATCGACGCTGACAATGGCTTCATCATCAGCTGACTTAACATTCATAAAGTTAATCTTTTGATTATGCTCATATGGCAACACAAACTGTATAGAAACGCCTTGCTCAGCTAAAGCCTTGCACATTTTATAGCAAGCCACGCCCAACCCACCACTATTATGAGGAGGCAACTCCCATCCAAGCATAAGTATTTTCATTGGTCCCAACTAATTTATCTGGGTTCAAGTATAATGACGCTAAAGCTAAAATTCCACTGTTTTTCCACCAAAAATACGAGAGCAATCAGGTTTCATTTTTTTCTCAGAGAATTACAGTTCAGCTTGGCAGGGGATATCCTGCGCTCTTTTGGCAGGGGCACGTGGAATCGAACCACGATCTGCGGTTTTGGAGACCGCTATACTAGCCGTTGTACTATGCCCCTATACAGTAAATAGTATACAGTATGGAGTATGGAGTATAAAAAATCACAAATTCCAAACAACTATAGGAGTTGGGAATTAGCAACTAGAAACTAGCAATTGGGAAATAGAAAATAGTATATTTTTAAAAACTAATTCCTACTTTCTAATTGCCAATTGCTGTTTCCTAATTTCTATACTCTATACGCCATACTGCATACTGCATACTTCATACTCTATTTCCTAGTTGCAAATTGCTATTTCCCGGCAAGCATTTTCCATCTTGCACCTCTTGTGGTATAACATACTGTAATGGCTAATCTGAAACTAACCAGTACTACTATTTTTGCCATGCTAGGTCTTCCTGGGGCAGGTAAGACATATTTCGCACGACAATTTGCTGATCAACTTGATATAGCTCATATTAGCGAAGATAGAATTCGCTATGAATTGTTTGATGAATCATCATATTCTGATCAAGACAATCGCGTAGTCGGCTCCATTGGCAACTACATGGCAGATGAGTTTCTTGCTCGAAATGTAAGCATTGTATATGACTCAGAAAATCACACTAAGAAATCCCGGCAAGAACTCGTTGATTTAGCTAAAAAGCACCGTGCCAAACTGCTGTTTATTTGGGTGCAGACAGACGTAAATACTTGCATGGATCGAGCTTCTTCCAGAGATAGGCGCAAGATTGAGGATAAATATACTCATGAAATTGATGAAGCTATTTTTGACGTATATAAGAGAAATATTTCCAAACCAGAACGTGAAGATTATGTAGTAATCAGCGGTAAGCACTTATTTAAAACGCAGTTTTTGACGGTTTTGAGAAAACTGCGGCTGCTCAACCTTGTTGAGCTAAACATATCGACAGAAAATGTCAGTCAGACCACAAATAAAAACGAAAATAAAAAACCAAGGGTAGATCTTGGCCGACGAATGACTCCGTCCCGCCAAAATATCCTTTAACAGGGTTAGCATGCCTGTCTTGCCAGACAATACTAATATAAAAAAGTCAAAACGTGCCAGACGCATGAGTATAAGAGTCAGACACGACGGCTCTGTAACTATGACGGTACCTTATTTTACGCCCACGAGTCTGGCAAGAAAATTTTTGAATTCGAAATCCGACTGGGTTAATCAGCAATTATCTCAAATTAAAAGTGAACAACACTCATTTGCAAACGGACAAGTAATCGGTAAAGCGCATCGCATTATTTTTCAATGTCATGAAGGCCCGCTAAAATCAACTGTAAGGAATAATCTAGTAATAATTTCAATGCCTCATGGTGCAGAAATAGACGATCCTCTATTACAGAAGACAGCGAAAAACGCGGTATTTCGCGCTCTACGTAAAGAGGCCAGGGCATACTTACCAAAACGCCTTGACACGCTTGCGGGCCGCTTTGGTTTTATATATGAGGAAATACGTTTAAAAAATGCCTCTACAAGATGGGGTAGTTGTTCTAACGCAAAAAACATCAACCTCAATATTCAGCTAATGCGCTTGCCACACCACTTAATTGATTATGTAATTGTCCACGAGTTGTGCCACTTAAAACACCAGAATCATTCCCAGGATTTTTGGTATTTACTGGAAACTATTCTTCCTGAAGCAAAAGAACACAGAAGAGAACTTAGAAGTTATAGCATCCTTTATAGAGATTAGAACTCATCTTGAGTCCTAAATGCTTATGTTACGGGCGCTGGTGTGTAATAATGTAAATGGTTTATTAAGTTATGGGTAGGAAATTAAGAGAATTTTTGGAACAAATTAAGAATATGGAGCCCTTAAAGCATCCGGCATTTATTGTGGCTTTAATATTAGTTGGTTTCTCTACCACGATGGGCTTCCTCTTTACTGGAGAGTTTAATACAGATTATTCAGCCGTCTATTACGGAACGCTCGCGGCTACACTGGTTACTGTTTTTGCACACTACTTGAATGTTACCAAGCCAATTATTTACATATTGCTTTACCATATAATTGCAAGCATATTTTTAATCTTTGTTGCTCCTATAGGAGGCCCATATATTTTTATATGGATGCTCAATATCTATATAACTCATTATTTGTATGGCATCAGAGGAACAATAGTAAGTCTTTTATGGCTTGCTATAACCGTTGAGTATGCGCTGTTATTGCAGCGTAGTGTCATCAGCAAAGACGTTGTTGTGCCGACTATAATTCAAATATTTATCATCGGATTTACTGGTGTATTTATGTCTAACATCAGCAAACGGTCCCACAAAGAACGCCGTCTTTTAAAGGAAACCATGCAAAAGGCGCAAATTGAACATCAAAGGCTGTTGTCACTGGTTAATAGCATGGGGGATGCTGTTATTGCTACAGATACTGACGGACAAATCCTTATTTATAATGCCGCGACTTTGGATTTGCTAAATACTAACGACAGCTTGGCTCTAAAACCAATTCAAAAGCTTCTTAATTTATACGACGACAAAAATAAAAAAGTTAACCTTATAAGTGAGGCAAAAAAAGTAAGAACATCAACCAAACGCACAGACTTGAAACTTAAGTTTTCTGACAATGATTACATGAATCTATACATCAATATTTCTCCTATTGGCGTTTCTTACGATCAGGATCAGGAGGGCGGTTATACCTTTTTAATGAGAGATATTACCAAAGAAAAATCTCTTGAAGAGGAAAGGGATGAATTTATTTCAGTAGTCTCCCATGAGCTGCGCACACCAGTGACTACAGCCGAAGGAAATGTTGGTAATGCTCTGTATTTGAGCCAAAAAAGTAAAAACAAAAAGCAAGTTACTGATGCGCTTGAATTTGCTCACGAAAATATTATGTTTTTGTCCAATTTAATCAATGATCTATCAACATTAGCTAGAGCAGAGCGAGCAAAAGTCGACGCAGAAATTACAAAAATTGACGGTAAACACATAGTTGAAGAAATGGATAAGTCTTATAGTATAAGCGCCAAATCAAAAAAACTTGAGTTTGAATCTGTTGCCTCAGACGATCTACCAGTTATACTTTCCAGCCAGCTTTACATAGAAGAAATACTGCAAAATTTTATAACCAATGCTATTAAATACACTAAAAAAGGTAAAATTATCCTCAGCGTAGGAACAAGCGGCGAAAACTTAAAATTCAGCGTAAAAGATACTGGGATAGGCATCTCTACCAGTGACCAAAAACGACTATTTGAGAAATTCTTTCGCTCTGAAGATTACCGCACCAGAGAGACAACCGGAACCGGTCTTGGTTTGTATATAGCCAATAAACTCGCCGTTAAAATAAAGGCCAAGATCTACATAAACAGTAAAATTAATGAGGGTTCTGAATTTATTCTGGAAGTTCCCTCGCTTCATGTACACAAAAAGCACAGCTAAATTCACTTATATGGCAGGCAAACATTGCGGCCTTTCCAATATATTTTTCCAAACTCATACATCAGCATAGACCAGCAAAGAACTCCAATCTCAATTATTGATACCAGCGGGATATTTATTAGCGACATTAACCAGTTGGCATGATTAATTTTTATTGAAACAGTAATGTGCAGTAAAATCGCCAAGAAGAACGAAAATATCATCCAAAGTGAAATAGCGGAGGGCTTAATAATAAATAGTTCTGCTAAATAGAAAAATGGAATAATAAAACAAATGAGAATCGTGATCGCCGCGCTAAGAGCATGGTTTAAATTTTTTCCCATCTGCGGATACCAGTTTCTAACTGACGTTTCAAGTTGAGAGCCAAATTTTTTTCTGGTTGTAATCCCAAGCGTGTGATCGCTAATTAAAAACTTATATTTTTTATTATTAGCCGCAACTTTAGCGAAATATTCTTCGGGGATCACTTGGCTATAAACTCTTTTGAAATCACCGCAATTACTCAAAAACTTTTTATTTATTGCCCAGCAAGAACTCAAAACCGGTTTACCGCCGAATAGCTCATGAGGAAACACAATTTGCCAAAAATACCTTAAAGATGAAAATAGGTTTGGCAATAAGTCTCTTTTCCGTCTCTCTGGCATAACAGAGATCATAGATAAATTTGAATCAATCATATATTCTATAATTCTTCTCAAGGAATTTGGCGAGAAATGCACATCCACTCCGCAAAAAACTATAATTTCTCCGCTTGCTTCCTCAGCCAAAAGTTTATAAGCGTAATTTTTACCGAGCCACCCCTCGACCGGTCTTTCTCCCTTGATAAAACGTATGCCGCTATGTGCGTATTCGCGAATTGTGCCGCTGGTATCATCCTGAGAACAATCATCCAAAACTAAAATTTCCAGTTTTGGATAATTACTGGTTAGCGCGCAATCAAGGGCTTCTTTAAGAGCATGGTTCTCATTACGAGCTGGAATCGCCAAAGTTACTGTTGGCAGTTTGTCGTTGTTTATTTTATTTATTTTGCCAATATGTGATTTGCCCAGTCGAATAATTACAGTAACTATGAAAACAATATTTATTAGCACTGAAAAAATTCCAATTGCATCAATAATCTGATTTTGCGCCAGATTAAGGTAATTAACTAAATAGTAAATTATTGCAGCAATCAGTTTGATCGCAACCAGCTCAGCCCAAGCTGAGGCCACTTTTTTTATAAGTACGATATCTTCCATGCGTCTTTCAAATAAGCGCATTGCGTTTAGTAAATCCCAAAACAATATGATTGCCAGCCAGAGAATATTAATGGACGTGATAACACTTCCCGCAAGTATGGTTATGGGTACTAAACTTAGATATTTAGTCACCCTTTCGCTGGGACCAAACTCTATAATATAGATCTCCAGCACTAGCATAAGAACAGATCCAATAGCCCATAGCCCAAGCGGTAACGATAAATCAGAAATCATTATGCTTATACTAGCATATGCGTTCGTTGAAGCCATAGCAGTGATTAGTGTTGACATACAGAGGTAGCTTGTAATATACTTGACACAGTTTCAGCCAAATTAGGCTGTTTTTTGTTTTAAAGGGAGAACTATGCCAAAAGGTAAGAAAAAATCCAGAGATATCAAGGGGTTTTTGAAAAAGGAATTTCATATGCCCATGCCAAAAAACAAGTTTGGTAACTTTTTGTCTCACCGAATCAGGCTCCCTAAATTCATCAGAAAGATTGGCAGCTATTTTAAATATTCCTGGCGTGAACTAAAAAAAGTAAATTGGCCCAAGAGAAAAGAAACATGGAAACTTACATTTGCTGTAATTATATTTACCGTAATATTTTCGTTTTTACTAACTCTGCTTGATGCAGGATTCGAATTAATAGCAGAAAGGATATTTCTATAAAAAATGAGTAAAAAAAGATACGACTCCAGCCGAAACTGGTACGCAATTCACACCTATTCCGGTTACGAAGAAAAAGTGGCCGAATCCATACGCCAACGCGCAGATTCGCTTGATATGGCAGATAAAATTTTCAGCGTATTGGTGCCGAAGGAAAAGCAAATTGAAATTAAGAACGGCAAAAGAAAAGTCGTAGAGAAAAAGATTTTTCAAGGTTATGTCCTAGTTGAGATGGCTATGACTGAAGACGCATGGTACATAGTGCGCAACACACCGAACGTTACCGGATTTGTAGGTACTGGAACAGAACCCACCCCAGTTTCTGATGAAGAGATGCAAAAGATCCAAAAACGCATGGGCGTAGAGCAACCTAAACATAAGATTGACTTTAATGTTGGAGAAGTAGTCAGCATTGTTGACGGACCGTTTAAAGGTTTTGACGGCGCAATCAATGAGATCGATCAGCAAAAAGGTAAGATCAAAGTTCTGGTTAACATGTTTGGCCGCGAGACACCAGTTGAGCTGGATGGACTTCAAGTAAAGAGATTATAAGATAAGGAGAAGACTAAAAGTGGCAAAAGGCGAGAAAAAAGTTATAGCAAATGTAAAGATGCGGATTCCTGCAGGACGCGCATCGGCGGGACCCCCTGTTGGTTCTGTTCTTGGCCAATATGGCGTAAACATGATGGATTTTGTTAACCCGTTTAACGAACAAACCAAAGACCTTCAGGGCCAGGACGTAGGAGTTAAAGTTAAGATTTACGATGACAGATCTTTTGAATTTACTGTGTCAGCAGGCCCGCCAGCAGACGACCTCATCCGAAAGGCAGCAGGTATAGATAAGGGCTCAGGCAAGCCTCACGAAGAAAAAGTGGCCAAAATTACAAAGAGCCAGGTGGAAGAAATCGCTAAAGTAAAAATGAGTGATTTAAACACGGATGATTTAGAACAAGCCTGCAAAGTTATCGCAGGAACAGCCCGGTCAATGGGCGTTGAAGTCGATTGGGAAAAATAATTTATTTTAAAGTGTGGGAGTTGCTGGACAGAATTCAGGACGCTTGAACCACAAAGGAGAAAATTATGAGTAAGGCAAAGGTTGAAAATCAGTCGGAAAACAACCAAAAGAAAGAAGACGAAAAAGAGAAACAGGCACCAAAAAACGTCGAAAATACTACAGATGACACGAAACCTGTTGATGCAGATAAGCCACTGGCAAAGGCAGGAAAACGCAGCGCCAAAGCCATAAAAGAGGCTGAAGAAAAAGCCGATAAAGAAGCCAGAAAAGCAAAATCTGCCCAAACTGAAGATGAAAAAAGCGTTAAAAAAGCTCCCGTTCAGAAAACTCGCTCAAAACTCGAGCGCAGAAGCAAAAATTACCGAAACAGCGCGAAGAAGATCGATTCGAACAAATATTACAATCTTAGCGATGCTATTGCTCTTGCCGCTCAAACATCCACGGTAAAATTTGATGCAAGCGTAGAGATCCATCTAAATCTTAACGCTGACCCGAAACTGGCTGACCAAAATATTCGCGGCAGCCTGGTTTTGCCTCACGGAACTGGGAAAACAATGAGAGTAGCGGTATTCGCACCAAGCGAAGAAGCAGCCGCGCTCAAAAACGCTGGAGCTGATATAGCCGGAGAAGACGAAGTTATAAACTTGCTCAGTAAGGAAAATCTGGACCTTGATATTTTGATCGCGCATCCAAAATTAATGAGCCAACTTGCACGATTTGCTAAACTCCTGGGCCCCAAAGGATTAATGCCTAATCCAAAAAGCGGTACTGTCACCGCTAACCTCGCCAAAGCAGTAAAAGAAGCAAAAGGCGGCCGGGTTGAATACAGAGTAGACAAGCAGGGGATTATCCACGCCTCAATCGGGAAAGTAAGCTTCAAGCAAGATCAGTTAGTCGAAAACGCCAAAGCTCTGATTAACTCAATTTATTCCGCAAAACCGGCAAGCGTTAAAGGAGCTTTAATTTCATCTATCAGCGTAACCTCAACTATGGGGCCTGGTATCAAAGTAGATGTCTCCAGCGCTAAGAGCTAAAACTTACCCTAAACATTTGTAAGCAAACACCGAAAAACCATATAATATGCTTATGCATGTTATTGGGATTACGGGCGCCATAGGGCATGGCAAGTCTACGCTGGCAAAATATCTACTGGACGACGTGGGTAGTGGCCGAATCATTGAAACTTCTGAAGATATTGTTTCGGTTGCAAATAATTGGCTTAGATTTTTGCCAGAATCACTCAAAACCAATCCTCCCGGCTATGAGTTACTAAACGACTGGATAGACTCACTCGCGGACGTCATAAGGAGAGAAGGTTTAGGCGATATAAATGCGAAAAAACTCCACGTAAGTGAGCTGCAAATTGAATCGAGAGAGCAATCGATCTTAAAATTATTAGAATATCTCGAAAATATTAGAACTGGAACAGTAGCGTCGAATGAAATTATTGGCGCCCATAATAAAGACAACCATAGGCCCATTCTACAGTGGATTGGCGGTTATTTAGTAAAACACTATCACGAGGGAATATGGTTCGATGCAATAAATAAAAAGATTCAACAAGCTGGCTCTGATGGTTTAAAGCTCACGCTCGTGTGTGGTGTACGATTTTTATATGACATGAAAGTCATAAAAGATAATCAAGGCGTAGTTGTAAAAATTGAGAGACCTTCCACTATGGTGGCCGATAGCAATGAAGTCACTGAAAAGGAACGCGCCTACTTAACACCAGACACCACGGTACTCAACGACTCCGGTCTAAACGCGCTCCACGAAACTGCGAAAGTACTCTATGACGACATCTCAAGCAAGCATCTTTTAGAAAAATACGTTTGCTCCGATTTTGCAGATTAGCTCTTAGTTCCTAAAAATAACGCTTGTGCTTGCTCATAGTTTCTGGTTTAAAGTAGACTATTCTTAGTATTTATGGGGGAGTATCGCGCCATGCCGGGGGTGTATAGTAATATCGAAATAAAAAATGCCATTAGAGAAGGCCACATAGTATTTCATCCTTATATAGAAGAAAATATTAATGGCAGCAGCATAGACGTTACTCTGGGTTATTGGTACTACAGAACAGAGCGTACCAGTAACAAAGGCGTGTATAATCCGCTTGATGAAGACGATGTTTACAGATATTTTGAAGGGCCACACCACGCTGAAACTCATAGTCTTTGGTGTGAAAAAAATCAGCGCTCACTTTTTAAAAATATTCCCGAAGACCACCCAATTATAGTTTTGCAACCAGGCGAGAGAATTCTTGCCCACACACATGAATTTATCGGGATCCGTGCGCCAGGCACCAGTACAATGCAGGCTCGCTCTACGTGGGGTAGAAATGGTGTTGCCGTTTGTCTTGACGCGGGCTGGGGCGACCCGGGGTATATCAACCGTTGGACTATGGAAATTTATAATATGAACCAGCACGAATGCGTTGTGCTGCCGGTAGGCGAAAGAGTAGCGCAAATGGTTTTTTATCAAACAGGACCGGTTGAGGGAGAGTACAGTCAACTCAGTGGTAAGTATCAAGCCAGTAAAGATTCTGATTTAAAAGAAATTATCCGCACCTGGAAACCGCAGCAGATGTTACCACGCGCGTATAAAGACAAAAGAATGAGGCCGCTAGATGTCTGACAATGCGTTGAGAGGGAAGTATATAGTTCTCGAGGGTGGTGAAGGTGTTGGGAAAAGTACCCAGATAGATATGCTTTCTAAAGCCCTTTCGATACTTAATATTCCAAATGTTGTAATGCGCGAGCCTGGTAGCGCTCCTTTTGCCGTAGAACTTAGAAAAATTTTAAAAACCGGCCCAAAACGCAGTTCTACGGCGAATCTATTCGCATTTAACGCCGCCAGGGCGGAATCTTTATTGGAAATATCCAAACACCTGGACCAAGGAACATGGGTCTTAAGTGATCGAAGTTATTTATCAACCATAGCTTATCAGGGACATGCTGAAGGCTTACCCCTGGGCGAAGTGCGCCAGATATGCGAGCTAGCGGTAAAAGACACTCACCCAGATTTAACGCTAATTCTTGACGCGGATCCAAAAGAATTAGCTGATCGTTTGCGAGATAGAGATAATCATGATGATTATTTCGAAAGCCTGGGGCTGGATTTTCACAGAAAAGTGCGTAGCGGTTATATCACCGAAGCGAGTAGGTTGGAACTACCCATTGTAAACGCGCTCAATAACACCCAGCAAGTACATGAAGATATCTGGAAACACGTTTTTAAAATTATTCCCAAATCTACTTTAATGGCCCACAATCCCGACATAAAGCCAAGCAAAAAAGACTCGGATGTAAATTATGTTATTAAAGATGAGAATGGTAATTTCCAAATTACCCCTGAAGGCCATCAATATCTAGAGAAAGTTGTTACTAACACTTCCGACAACGTCTATGCGTTTACGGATGAGCTAAGCAACGTAACAGTTGCTGCCGCTATGGCAAGATTGTCTCGTCGTCAAGACGATATGAGGGTGACGATTTTAGATGAGTTTGTTGGCAGAAAAGGTAAAGATGAAGACCTGCTAAAACGTGTTATTACGGCATACGGTGATGACTCGGTGCAACAACTTACCGGAATTCATGTGGTTGTAGAGTCGGCATCAAATCTTCTGACGAAAAAGCTTGAATGGGGCAGACTGGCAGCATACCTCGAGCAATCAACAAGATACATTTATTTTGATCAAAAAGACGAACGGGGCAATTTTAAGTACTACACGCCAGTCAATCTCGATGCAAAATTGGCGAAAGAATACGAAGCAAAAATGAACAAAATTTTTGAAAAATATTCGATTATAGTACATAAGCTTACCGAATTTGTTCGTTCCAGCTCTGACGTCCCCCAAGACGAACGCGATATGGCCTGGAAGGGCGCTACTAAAGCGCAGGCTTGCGACGCTGCCAGAGGGCTGCTTCCTGTGGCTACCAAGTCTACCGTGGGCATATTCGCGTCCGGCCAGGCAATCGAGAGCTTAATTATGCACCTTCAAAGTGAAAAATTAGATGAATTTAAAATCACCGGAGATAAAATACTCACAGAGGCTAGAAAAGTAGTTCCTTCTTTTCTCGAACGAGCCGATAAACCTGACAGGGGCGGAGCGATGATAGCTTACAAGGCAGAAACTTTCGCTAAAGTACGAAAACTTTCCCGAGAATATTTGCCTCAATCTCTCAGCCCATCTCCAACACAGGACGCTCTGCTCATAAACTACACACCAAGAAATGAACTTGAGCTTATACCATATATGCTCTACGAGCACAGCAATCTATCCATACCAGAGCTTGAACACGAGATATCAAACTGGCCGTATGAACGTAAACTAAAAGTGTTTAAGACATACATTGGCGAACGATTGAACCGTCGCCACAAACCAGGGCGAGCTTTTGAGCAAGCGCATTACAGTTGGGATCTTGTTTGCGACTACGGCATATTCCGAGATCTCCAGAGACATAGGATGGTCGACGACTTAGCCTGGCAGGAACTCACACCGAGATACGGCTATGACATTCCAAAGCTAATTGAGGATGCGAACTTGAGCGAATTATTTGAAGATTGTTTTGATATCAGCTACCAACTTTACAGCCAAATGCAGGAAGCAGGCTATGAACTTGAGGCTCAATACGCAACGCTACTGGGGCATAGAATGCGCTGGAAAGTTACCTATAATGCCAGAGAAGCCTTTCATTTGCACGAACTAAGAACCGCTCCGCAAGGGCACCCTGGTTATCGCAAACTTGTTAAAACCATGCATGACAAAATCGCTGAGATCCATCCGCTCACAGCATCAGGCATGAAGTTTATAAATAAGGATGAAGACCCCAAGCTAACCAGACTCGCAGCCGAGCGTTACAGCCAATTTAAATTAAAAGAGCTTGACAGAAAGACTAAATAGAGTAATATATCCTGGTATGTTAAAAATCCATAACTACATGCTTTTTGAGGTGATTATTTTTAGCCTACTAGTGAGGCCTTGCATGGAGTTTGGAAAAGTTAACTAAATAAATAGAAATCATCAAAACTAAAACCGGACTCCACGCAGGGGTCCGGTTTTTCGTTAAGACCCATTTAACCAATTATGAATAGAGTTGAACAACAAATATATCCCGAACAACAAGTGGCAAACACTGACAGCTTTCAGATATCAGTGGATGATTCTATGACTTTGCCGGAACTAAGGGATATGGATGAAAAATTCGCAGTTTTCAGAACCAGCCACGTTGGCAACCATTACCCTGCGAACCTCGCTTGGTATGGACTAGGGGGAAGAACATACACATATGACCGCACCATCAACGGTGTAGATAACAATTACCATCCCGACATGTTAATAAAGAACAACGCCGCACAAAGGTTATATGGTTCCTCGGACCAAGAAGTTGGTATTCTGACAACACACGCTCGTATTGAGAATATTTTGCAAGATTCTCCCGTAGAAATTCGCTTGGGAATGTTGGCGCTTCAATTACACACCGAGTCGTTACAATCGGCTTTTCCATACACAATTATCAAAACACACTCTGATCACATACGAGACAATCAGGACGTAATTGATGAAACCATAACATTACTGCACAATGCAGGCTACAGTGATCAATACAGACGCTGCGTTAATGAATTTGGTGAAGTTAGCGATATAGCGAACCCCGAGGAAGCCATCCGTAAACAAGGTATTTACTCAGTTAATGGACGTGATGAAACCGGAGTTTTAATGTCCAACGAGCACAATTTTATCATCTATGGTATTACCGAGGCTCTGCGAACAGGCAACGGAACTATGTACCATCTTTCAGGTCCAGACATGGTAAAGTACGCGTCGTCGCTATCCGACAGATTAGGCCAGCAATATACCTATCTTCGTGAGAAGGCCAGTTTTGGTAAAGATTTGCCTGAAAAAATAGATATGCGAATAGTGCCTACTGCGGGAGCTCGTTTTGTTGTACGCGCTGCCCTGAAAGATCAACTGGACGCATTGGTAGATACTTATGAGACGCATAGTATTGAAGAGGAAATTGCTCAAGAACAAGCACGTGCCGTATTTACTGATCCTGATCTCTCCGAAGAAGAAAAAAAATTATACGCAAAAAGAAGTAGAGAGGAAAAACAAGTCCGCATACTTGAGTTCGATAGCTTAATCCAGGCCAATGCCGATATATTTACCGGGATCCAAAATGCAAATTTCGTTTCGCATTATGATCATCTGAAAGAAGATGGCGTATATGTGCACCCGGTCATATATGAAAAACCGCTTAGTAAACTAAACGCCATGTATGACACACTCGCCAAACGCGCAAAAAAATTGTTGAAAAATAGAGAATAAAAAATGAGCCAACAAAACGCTGTATTTCAAAAAAAATTCATTAATACTTTCGAGGAACTCAAAAAAATACCCGTTCGCGAAAGATGGCAATATTATTTGGCCAGGTCTTTACTTTCTCAAAAAAAGGGATTCATTTTACAGAACGAAGCACTCGTTACTCGAAAAGAGATTGAAGCCGGCGGCGTTCTTTGCCAGCCTTTTTGGGAAGATTCCACATTAAATATTGACAGCGAGGGCAGGGCATTTAGCCGCTACCGCTCTCTTCATAAAGATTTTGACATTATGCTGCGCAAAACTGCTTTTGAAAAGCTGCTGCGCGCTAATGAGCTATTACCAAACCATATAAAAATAGTTTTAAAAGCTTCACTTCGGCCAATTTCCGTACAGCAAGAAGTTTTTGATGAAGAATTTAAAAATGCCAAAATTAAATTTCCTGATAAAAGCTACGATGAAATTTACAATTATACGCTTCAGTTCGTAACAGACCCGAAAGTCAACATTCCGCCTCATGCAACTGGAGGAGCTATTGACATTGTGCTTTATGATACAAAAGCTAAAAGCTATCTTGACATGGGTAATCCGGTGAATAGTATAGACGATCTTTCCTGGACATCGAATTTTATAGGATTAACAGATGCTCAAATCTCAAATCGAAAGCTAATAACAACTACAATGCTTGAAGCTGGTTTTGCCAGTTTAGCTTCCGAATGGTGGCATTACAGCTACGGTGATCAACGCTGGGCAGTATATTATGATCAATCGCAAGCATCATATGGAGCCGCAAATGTTTAGTTTTAAGAAAGAAACAATAGTTGGCATAGTCGGCGGAATGGGTCCAGCCGCGAGTAATAAACTTCTGGAACTAATAACTGATAACACTAATGTGCATTCCGATCAGGAACATATAAAGTTGCTTATGTTTAGCAATCCGCAAATTCCTGACAGAAGTGCATATTTGTTGGAAAATCAAGAAAATCCTAGCAACGAAATAATTAAAAGTATAAAAAAACTCAAGAAAGCTGGAGCAACTCACGCAGCGCTTGCGTGCAATACTGCACATGCGCCAAAAATTTTTAATAAAGTATTGTGTCGCAGCCCTATCCCAATAATTAACATGGTTGAGTTAACAGTTGAAAAACTACGCAAACAACATGGCGATTTGAAAACTAAAGTTTGTGTGCTTGGGACAACGGGAACTATTAAATCTGAAATTTATGATTGTTACCTAAAGCAGTTCAATTTCCAACCCGTGAAGCTTTCATCTGATGATCAGGATTCAATAATGAGAACCATATATGAAATTAAGCGAACTGGTGTTATGAGGATTCATGAAAAGACGCTTGAAGATATCATGAAACGCGTTCAAGCTAATGAAAATTGTGACAACTTTATTTTGGGATGCACGGAACTTAGTTTGCTCAATATATCTCAACCCATTCAAATAATAGATCCGCTCAGGATATTAGCTGAAGATATCGTCTATCTTTCACGCGCCAAAGAAAAGAAGCAACCACATAAACGTGTAGCTCGACTTTTTTCTTCAGTTATGAGAGAGAAGATAGTTCGATAGGCATAGAGATTTTCTAGGTCTATTCTCCAGTTTTGCGCTCTTCCTTGTCCGCATACATTCTTTGATCAGCTTCGCGTAAGATTTTTGATAATCCTCCGTCGGGGCTATTAAGATCTTCTGGAGTCAACTCGGAAAAATTAGCCCCACCAAAACATTGCAAAGGTTTTGAGTTTTATACATCCTTATTCTGTTCTTCTTTACGCTTTGTTTTGTGATATTGCATCATATCATCAGCTTCGCTTATACAGCCTTTTAACGTCTCGCCGGATTTTTTTACTGCGAATCCCATAGATACACCGGGTTGAAAGTACCTTGGATCTTTCCCGGACTCTATTATTCCCCGTCTAACTTCTTCCAGCTCGGAAAATTCCTCGACATCCACCGCCTTCTCATACCTTTCAAAAACAACATTTATCGTATCTTCATCAACCCCAAGCAAAACAACCAAAAATTCGTCTCCCCCGTATCGCGCAACTATATCGCCTTGACGAGTGACCTCCGCAATTTTTTGAGCGACAGTCCGCAAGTAAGCGTCGCCGTGTTTTGACCCGCATTTTTTATTCAATATCCCTAAGCTGTCAACGTCTATAAAAATAATTGAGACGGCATCACCGGTTCTACTTCCGGATTCAAGCGGATATACGCTTTCCAGGCGGGATAATTCGTATTGCCTGAAGTACTGGTTTGACATAACACCGGTAGTCGGATCTATGGATGCCTCTTCAAGAATCATTTCTTGCATCTTTACTAGAGCGGTCGTTATCGCATGAACTCCTTCAGGACCTTCATTCTCTACTAAATGCTTAATGAATTTTTTCCTAGCTTCTGGTTCTAATTTGGTAAATTCATCCGCTAGCACCTGTAAGGCACCCTCAACACTTATGGCTTCTAATGCCTCTTCTTCTGCCGCGTTTTTTTCAGGAATATCGAGCATGTTAAGTATAGTAAGCCATTACCTAATACACGGCAACTTAATTTACCGTTGACGGAGTTAAGCATGTCGTGTACACTTTTTTGGACATTGCCAAAGACCGTAGCTGTCGCCAAAGCGACTTAATCTGCTACCGAGGAATGCATCAGCTGTTTGTTGTGTAGTAAATAGAATTCGGTCGTTGGCATTGCGAGAACCAAGGACCGTTTTTTTATTTTGGTCACATGGTTTCAAATCAGAACATTAAAAATTGAGTTAATTTGTTTAAATAAAGGAGTAATACATGGCAATTAGCAAAGATAAGAAACAAGAGATTGTCAGCGATCTAAGCGATCTATTCTCCTCGTCTAAAATGACTGTTTTTGCTCAGTATAAAGGTGTAAGCGTAAAAGAACTTCAGGAACTTAGGAAATCCGCGAAAGAAGGCTCAACCTTTTTAAGAGTTAGCAAAAACAGACTGGTTAAACTTGCTCTAAAGGATGTCGACAACCTAAAAGACACTGAAGCGGATATCTTGAGCGGACAGTTGCTCTATGCGTTTAACGCCGAAGATGAAGTAGCTCCGGCGCAAACATTGGCGCAGTTCGCAAAGAATCATCCCAACTTAATGTTAAGGGGCGCGATCGATAGCCATGGGGTAGTTTTAGACGAGCAGGCAGTTAAACAACTTGCGGACCTCCCAACTAAGGATCAACTCAGGGCTCAGGTTGTCGGCACTATCGCGGCACCGCTTAGCAGCTTCGTCCAAGTTCTTTCTGGTAACTTGCGCGGGTTCATAACGGTCTTAAACGCAAGAGCGGAAAAAATTCAATAAAATTTAATCTATAAGGAGAAACTAATGTCTGAAGAAGATAAGAAAGTTAAAGAAGAAAAAACCCAAATTCCAAAAAAATTTGAAAAATTAGTTAAAGAAATTGAATCCTTAAGCGCGCTCGAACTTAGCGAGCTCGTAAAAGTTCTTGAAGACCACTTTGGCGTTTCCGCAGCCGCACCCGTAGCCGTAGCAGCTCCCGCAGCCAACGGCGGCGCGGATGCAGGCGACGGCGCAGCTGAAGCTAAAAGCGAGTTTGATTTGGTTCTTAAGGACGCAGGCGCTCAAAAAGTTGCCGTTATCAAGGCTGTCAAAGAAATTACCGGCCTTGGACTAGGCGAGAGCAAAGCAATCGTTGATGGCGCGCCAAAGACAGTTAAAGAATCAATGAGCAAGGATGAAGCTGAAGCTGCCAAGAAAAAACTTGAAGAAGCTGGCGCTACAGTCGAATTGAGCTAATTAGAAAGCTTCAACATACACAAAAAGTCTTCTCGTAAAACACGGGGAGGCTTTTTGATTTATGAGGATATTATTGCTACCTGTGGGTAAATATGGTTAAAACTTTTGACCTTGGCACTATTTGATGATACTCTAGCCCTGTGTAGGTAAAGTAAGGTGTTAAAAAGATAAAGTTACATAAAAAAACACCAGGAGAAACTAAAATGTCAGAACTTCCCGAAAAACAAATCAAAAGACTTAAATCTCTTATTCAGGATGCAGAAACATCTTTAGGCGCAGCAAAAGAGCTGCTAATTAGCTTAGTCGGAGAGGATCCGGTAGTTACAGAAGCTGCTATTGAAGAAAATGCGGGCAAAATAATTGAAGGCGTATTTGACGGTCAGGCTATGGTTGGGCCAGACGGGAAAAACTATCCAGTTCCAGCCAATTACGCGTCAAAATCAAAACTTGTTCAAGGAGATATTCTTAAACTGACTATCGCTGATGACGGAGGTTTTATTTACAAGCAAATCGGTCCTGTACCACGCAAACAGTTGATTGGCACCCTAGTCCAAAAAGAAGGCAATTTTTATGTTGAGGCAAACGCAAGGGAATATAGAGTTCTGCTCGCAAGCGTAACATACTTCAAAGCAAAGCCGGGAGATCAAATCAGTATTATTATCCCCGAAGATGGCGATGAGGTTGAGTGGGCGGCGATAGAAGCCTCACTGTAATTTTTTAAGCATATTAATGACGACTAACTGGTACTAGTTTGGTTGTTTGAGTTATACTATTAACTGCTTACTTAGGGGGATATTTTGGCTGGTTATTTAGCCCTGTACCGAAAACATCGCAGCCGATCACTGGATGATATCGTCGGGCAGGAACATATAACAAAAACTATAAAAAATGCGCTCAAGCACGGCAAGATTAGTCATGCGTATCTTTTTACTGGCCCAAGAGGAGTTGGGAAAACCAGTGTTGCTAGAATCTTGGCTCACGAAATTAATGAACTGCCTTATGATCCTCTAAAAACTCCCCCTGTAGACATTATTGAAATTGACGCGGCATCAAACCGTAGAATAGACGAGATCCGGGATCTTCGCGAAAAAATTCATATCTCTCCAACAAGCTCGAAATATAAAGTCTATATAGTGGACGAAGTGCACATGTTAACAAAAGAGGCATTTAATGCCTTACTAAAGACGCTCGAGGAACCGCCGAGTCACGTAATCTTTATCTTGGCAACAACCGAATCGCATAAGCTTCCCGAAACAATTATTTCCAGAACTCAACAATACAGTTTTAAACCTATATCAGTTGCCCTAATCGCAGAGCACTTGTCAAATATCGCGAAAATTGAAGGGATAAATATTGATCAAAACGCGCTCGAACTAATAGCCAAACATGGCAATGGCAGCTTCAGGGACAGCATTAGCATGCTTGATCAAATTAGATCTATTGCCAGCAATACAAAAAAAATATCCCCTGGTGACGTCCAAAGAGCTTTGGGATTGGCGCCGGCGCAGTTAATTGAAAGCTTGATTGATGCTGTGTTTACTGGGCAAAGTTCAGATGTACTACATTTACTCCACAGCTTGATTGACCGGGGAGTGGCTTCACAGCAAATCGCTATGCAATGCATGAGTTATTTACAAACCTCGATTCAAAATGGTGATCAAAATATTGATGTTTCTTCCGGACTCAATTTGCTTGATAATTTAATGGGTGTGTCGGTGTCTAACTTTCCGGACTTAAAGCTTCAGACGGTACTGTTAAGAGAAAACTTAAATGCCAATCAAACTAGTGATGTAACTGTCGAGGAAATAACACCGAAAATCAGTAATGTAAAGCAAGCTAAAAAAGCTGTAAATAATAGCTCGAATGCAGACAGCAAGCAAGTGAAAAAGGTAGCAAAACAAGATTTATCTTCTAACCTTGACCCAGATATTTGGAACGATGTGCTCAGCGATATTAAAAAACACAATAATCCGCTTTATGCGATTTTGCGTCTCGCAAAAGTTGAAAGTAAAAATGGAAGCATCATGCTTGGTTTTAAGTTTCCGTTTCACCAACAAAGAGTAAATGAACAAAAAAATATGAATCTGATTCGTAAATCCCTTCAAACTCATATTGCGAGCGAGATACAAATAGAAACTTCGGTTGACGAAAACCATGATATTAAGTTGCCCGAGCGTATTCCTGATATCATTAATGCAGACTCTAATGATCCTAAGATTAGTGCTATCATCGACATTATGGGTGGAGGCGAGGTTGTGACAAATGTGTAAAGGCAATAATGGTGAGAAAAAATGAATACTGATAACCAAACCGGTATTATTCCGCCCCATAACAGCGATGCTGAGGCCTCTTTGCTAGGCTCAATACTAATCGATGAGGACGCGATCACTAAAATTGCAGACAAAATCTACCCGCCAGATTTTTATGAGAAAAAGCACCAGACAATATACGAGGCTATGTTGAGTTTGTACGAAAAAAGAAAACCCATCGACCTTTTGACTTTGTCGGACAAACTTCGCTCAGATTCTAGCCTTGACGAAGTTGGAGGCGCCACTTATTTAACTGAACTCACAAATATGGTTCCCTCGGCAGCCCACGTAGAGCACTACGCCGATATCGTCCGTACAAAATCAATTAGAAGACGCTTAATAAAAGTGTCTGAGGAAATGGCGAAACTGGGCTATACAGACAACAAGCCGCTTCCAGAATTGCTCGAGGAGGCAGAAAGCAGCTTGTTTGGAGTGTCTCAAACATATGTTAAGCAAGATCTAGTATCATTAGAACGCATCTTGTCTGAAAGCTTTGATAGATTAGACGAGCTACATAAAGATCGCTCAAAAATCCGAGGTTTGCCGACGGGATATCGAGATGTCGATAATCTCCTTGCCGGCCTTCAACCATCTGATTTGATAATATTAGCTGCGCGTCCTTCAATGGGAAAGTCGACTCTCGCCATGAATATAGCCCATCACGTAGCAACTAAAGAGAAGCAATCCGTATTGGTTTTTAGTTTGGAAATGAGCAAAGAGCAACTTGTTGACCGTTTGCTGGCAGCCGAAGCTGGCATCGATGCCTGGAATATCCGTACCGGAAATTTGTCTGATGAAGACTTTGAAAGGCTCGGCCATGCTATGGGAACATTATCGGAAGCGCCAATTTACATTGACGACACACCAGCGATTAGCGTTATGGAAATGCGCACCAAAGCCAGAAGGGAACAGCACACCCATCCTTTAGGATTAATAATTGTCGATTATTTACAGCTCATGTCCAGCAACATAAGATCTTTCTCTGATAATCGCGTGCAGGAAGTATCAGAGATATCACGCGGTCTAAAGGGTATTGCCAGAGAGTTGAATGTGCCCGTAATCGCACTTTCGCAGCTTTCAAGAAGCGTAGAAAGCCGTACTCCGCCAGTACCTCAGTTGTCTGACTTAAGAGAATCCGGCTCTATAGAGCAAGACGCGGATGTTGTTGCCTTCATCTACCGTGAAGAATGGTACAATCCGGAAACGGACAGGCAACACATAGCAGATATTCTGATTAAAAAACACCGAAATGGGCCTACCGGATCAGTAGAGTTATTCTTCCACCCGGAAACCTTGCAGTTCAGGACAATTGATAAACGGCACGAAGCACCTATTGAGGTATAGTCTGAATATGCAAAGATCCGCGCAAATACAACATTTATTCGTTTATCGATATAGATACGTTATTGGCTATAGTGTTTTAATCGCGCTAGGTCTATACATGACGCTATATAAATTAGGCGGTTTGCTGCCTGGTATACATAATGATGAAGCAATTTCTGCTCTCAACAATGCGTCGCTAAGTAAAATTATTGAAAACCCAATAAATTTTCCTTACAAATTAGTCCAGTGGTCTTTAATTTCAGTTTTTGGGCCAAAAATATTGATACTGCGAATTCCTTCAGTAATCTTCGGCTTGCTTGCGGTTTTCCTGCTTTATCATTTGCTTAGAACTTGGTATTGGCCCAGAGTAGCTATACTAGGCAGTTTGCTATTTGTCACCTCAAGTTGGTTCCTCCATTTCGCCAGGTTCGCCAACCCTGCAATTTTAGTGGCGCCAACAGTGCTGGGGTTTTTCTTAACCCTGTCGCGGTTTCGCTTAACGAAAAAATTTTACTGGATTTTTCTGGCAGCTATATTTTTTGTCATTGGAATGTATACCCCATATTTTTTGTACTTCGCAGCTGCTTCAATTCTGGTAAACTTATGGGCTATAAAAACAACGCTCCGCCAATCCAAAGCCTGGATTATGCCTGTTCTAATAATTATCGTCATATTGGCACTGGCTCCATTAGGTTATGCTATATATATTAAGCCCCCAGTTGCAAAAGAACTTCTTGGGATTCCCGATAATTTCATAGGTATTAAAGCCTTGTTGGTAAATTATTGGGGCACTATCGCACATATTTTTTGGACTTCTCGGGAGAATTGGGGATATCACTTGGGGACATTGCCAATGTTCGACATATTTACAGCCAGCATGGTTGGCTTGGGACTGTACCACTATGAAAGGCATTGGCCTTCAATAAGATCGAAAACATTATTTATTGCTTTGCCGGTCATAACGCTTGCTGTAAGTTTAAAAGCTCTGCCAACATCGTTTGTAATTCTAATTCCACTTTTTTATATCCTTGCTACTAGTGGTGCCAGTACATTACTCGGCCAATGGTACGGAATATTTCCTAAAAACCCAATAGCAAGAACAGTGGGGATCATACCTTTCGCGCTTTTGTTGGCAACAGTTTTTTATTATCACCATCAAAGATATTTTGTCGCTTGGCCTCAAACGCCGGAAGTCAGGCAGGAGTTCCACGAGGATTATCCAAAGCTAATGGAAATCTTCGAGCAAACAAACTCAAAAATTTTAGTCGTTGGTAGCGAATCGCAAATTCCAAGATATCAGCTTGCAGGTCTTGAGTTTAAAAATGTATCTGTCAGTAGCACAATCAACCAAACCAGCTTAAAGAACTATGACATTGTGTATCTATCTTCATCAGCTCAGAAGGAAATTAACGCGAGCGAAATGCTAAACGACCATAATGTGGACTATATCCCAAGCAATGAGCCGACCAGCGACTCTATGCTATTCATTAGATACACCAAAAAATGAGATAATCCGAACCTAGAATTAACTGGGACTGAAGCGGATTATGAAATGATTTCTAAAAATTGGTATAATGTCATTTGGTAACTTGAGGAGAAGCAGATGCTAGACCAAGCAAAAATGATAATGAAAATGAAAAAACTCCAAAAGCAACTTGCCAAGGAGATTATTGAAGTTGAAGCAGGCGATGGAGCGGTTGTTGTGAAAATTACGGGCGAGCAAAAAATTAAAAGTATTGAAATCGATCCTGATAGTGTTGATCTTGATGATATTGGCCAACTCGAAAAATGGCTGGAAATCGCCGTTAAGGACGCAATTGCGCAAAGTCAAAAAGTAGCCGCCGAAAAAATGCGCCCAGTCATGGGTGGACTTGGAAACTTAGGTTTTTGATTTTTGTATTAGCGTATGCAGGTTCTGCCTTCAGCACTCGAAAATTTAATAGAAGAACTTGGCAAACTGCCAGGAGTAGGGCCGAGAACTGCCGAAAGATATGCGTTTTTTTTACTAAAGCGAGGACCAGACCAGGTAAGCTCTTTATCTGCAGCCTTAAAAGATATTCATAGTAAAATTGCCTATTGCCCAAAGACTTTCGCATTGATAGAAAAAGGCGAAATTATATCAAATCTTTACAAGGCGCCAGGGCGTGACAAAAAGTTGGTCGCCGTGGTTGAAGATCCACTGGACATTGCCGCGATTGAAAAGACAGGGTATTACAAAGGAACATACCACGTACTTGGCGGTGTTCTCTCGCCAATAGACAATATTGGGCCGGATGAGCTACACATCAAAGAGTTGATTGGGCGCATCAAAGAGGACAAAGTTAAAGAAGTAATCATAGCGACTAACCCGACGATTGAAGGTGAATCAACCGCTCTTTACATTCAAAAATTACTAGCTGGAAAGTCCGTAAAAATAACTCGTCTTGCCAGAGGTCTACCGGCAGGAGCAGACATTGAATACGCTGACCAAATTACACTTTCTAGAGCTCTGCAGGAACGACAACTTTTCTAAAAAAAGATATACTGGTTTTAATGAACAAAGAAAAACTAGGAATATTTAAAGAAACAATTGCAAACGCACACTCTATTTTAATTATCCAGGCAGATAACCCGGATGGCGACAGCCTTGCTTCAGCTCTTGCTTTAGAGTCACTCTTTCATGGCCAAAATAAAGAAACCAAACTTTTTTGTAGAGTTCAAATCCCCAAGCATCTTAGGTACTTATCAGGCTGGGACAGAGTAGAAAACGAGATACCAAACAATGTAGATACGGCAATTATAGTAGATGCATCTCAATGGTCACTTTTAGAGGCTTTTAATAATCCTCTCAATCTATCCAAAATAAAAAATAAGCCCGTGTTTGTCCTCGACCATCATGATTATGAGAGTGACTTGCCGTTTAAAACTATAAGCGTAATTGACAGCAAAGCTGTTGCAACAGGAGAAATTATATATGAGCTTGCCCAAAAGCTCGATTGGGATTTAGGTGACATTGGCAGAGAGATGATAGCAATTTCTATACTTTATGACTCTTTGGGCCTTAGTACCGAATCTACCACGCCCCGCAGCATTAGAATAATTGCCGACTTGGTAGAAAAAGGAGTAAGCCTTGCAAAAATCGATGCTGATCGAAGGGAAACGATGAAACGCTCGGCAGAAATAATGAGGTACAAAGCTGCCCTTATGAACAGAATTGAGTTTTATAACGATGGCAAATTGGCACTTATTGAAATCCCTTGGGAGGAAATCGAAAAATTTGGTGATCAATACAATCCGCCGATGCTGGTACTGGATGAAATGAGGTTGGTAATTGGAGTAGAAATAGCAGTTGCTCTGAAGTATTACAACAATAATAAGGTTACTGGCAAAATAAGATCCAGTTTTGGCAGCCCAATATCCGCAAAACTCGCTGAAAATTTTGGCGGTGGAGGCCATAGTTATGCGGCCGGTTTTAAAATCATTGACAGATCAAATAAAAATATTAAGCAGGAAGTGATAGACTATACAAAACAATTACTTTAGATCAATGATAAAACCCCGAATATTCAACACCCTTTCAAAAAAAATTGAAGAGATCGTTCCATCAAGCAGCGACCATATAAGAATATATACTTGCGGGCCAACTGTTTATGACAGCGCTCATATTGGCAATCTTTCTTCATATATATACGCCGACACTCTTCGGCGTGCGTTAAATGCTTGGGGTTTTAATGTTGACCACGTTATGAATTTTACGGATGTTGATGATAAGACAATCAACAAATCACAGTCGCTTTACCCAGATTTGACACCAATGGAAGCCCTCAAGAAAACAACCAGAAAATACGAGGAGTTATTCAGGCAAGATTTTTCTTCTGTAGGCTGCGATTTATCTTCCATAAAATTTTACCGAGCTACTGAAAGCATTGAATTTATGCAAGATTTAATATCCCGGCTTTGCAAAGAGAAAATTGCTTATATTGCCAGTGACGGGGTTTATTTTTCAATAGAAAATTATAAGGCAAAAGGTAGAAAATATGGCCAGCTTACTAATATAACCGCCCAGAGTACGGGCAGGCAAAGAGTAAATAACGATGAATACGATAAAGACAATATACATGATTTTGCGCTCTGGAAAACTAAAAAAGAAGGTGAGCCATATTGGGAGTTTGAACTTGAGAGCAATAAATTAGACGGAAGACCTGGCTGGCACATTGAATGTTCGGCAATGTCCGAGCATGCGCTTGGGGTGCCATTTGATATTCACACAGGTGGAGTAGACCTCATTTTTCCCCATCACGAAAACGAAATAGCTCAAAGCACAGCAGCGGGAGAGAACACTATTTTCGCAAAGTATTTCATGCACAATGAACACATGCTCGTTGACGGTAAAAAAATGAGCAAAAGCCTAAAAAACTTTTTTACATTGAGCGACATAAAAAACAAAGATTTTGACCCGCTAGCCTTCCGATTGCTGGTTTTGCATTCACATTATCGATCGCAAACCAACTTTACTTGGAGCAGCCTCGAAGCATCACAGAATCGACTAAAAACATACCGCGCTTTTGCGGCTTTAAAGTGGCAAACCGTCAAAAAACAATCAAAAGGAAAAATTGATTTTGATAAATATTACTATGAGATTAAAAATTCACTAGCTGAGGATCTAAATACTGCAATGGCGCTAACGCAATTTGATGCATGTGTTGATCAAACAATAGATAGTCTACTAGACACAAGTGAAAAACAAATATTCGATAATTTTCTGAAGCAAATTGACGATATTTTCGGCCTGAACCTTTCTGGAGTAAAAAATATTAGTTTAGAACAAAAACAATTGATTCAAAAAAGAGAAGAACTTAGAGCATCCAAAAAATTTGATGACGCTGACGTAATTCGTAAAGATTTGTTGAATACGGGTATAGAAATAAGAGACACTCAATACGGTGCTATTTGGAACCCAGTTTAGGTACTCGGGCTTGCGAGCCTTTTTCTATCTATATAATCCAGCACCAAAATTCTCAAAGAAGCAGCAATTGGAATAGCAACAATTGCGCCGATAAAACCAGCCAGCGATACTCCAATTATCGCCGCCACCAAAACAGTTAGGGGAGATACATCCACTGTTTTTGACTGGACAATTGGCTGAACTACATTATTTTCTATTTGCTGATAAATAATGAAAAATATCAACATGATTATCGCTGCAGTTAAGGATTTAAATAGAGACACCGTAACCACAACCACCGCAGCTAATGTTGCGCCTATGAGAGGAATAAGACCAAACAGGCCGACAATGGTAGCGAGTGGGATAGCAAACGGGATGCCGACAATCGACATTACAACCAAAGAAGTAGTCGCTGATAAAACTGCGATCAGAAGCTGACCGTTAACATAGCCTGTGACTGTGCGATACATTTTGTATGCAAGTTTTTTACGATGAGCACGGTTATTTTCCGGCATTAGAGTCCAAAACCGATCCAACCAATCCGGGCCCTCAACCAGCATGAAAAACGCCAGTACCAGAATAGTTAAAACTGTAACAAAACTTGAAGTTACCCGTTCAAAAAGAGCTATTAAGGGATTGCTCGCAAAACCTAATCTTTGAGTTAGTTCCGATTGCATTGCTTTGATATCATCCTGTAGTTCATATCTTTGTACTGTTCGCGAAACCACATCGTTGCCCCTTGATAAATTCTCTACATAAGAAGGGGCTTTTTGGGAAAGGTTTCTTGATTGTTCTACAATAGTTGGTATCGTTACATAAAGCATCGTTGCTAAAATTAGCAAAACTACTGTATAGGCAACACCTGTGGCTAACCCTCTGCTATCTTTGGGCATCTTTTTAGCCAGGTAACTAACGGGCGGATTAAGAGCCATGGCTAAGAAGATGGACATTGCGATAATCACTAGAGGTTGTTTAAGTGTATGGACTAACCAAACTCCAACTACAAACGAACCTATTATTACAACGATTCGCACGATTGTTCTGTTGTCTATCTGCAGCTGTGTTGCCATCCTTGCCTCAAAAAAGTAAACATATAAATTTTGACCTTAGTTCAAATTATAACATTTCTACTAAATTGGCATATCTCATTTAAGAACATCTTGATAGGCTTTAAGTATCTTCGGCCCCACCGTGTTTATGTCGTATTTTTTTAGAATTAGCGGCAAAGAATTGTTTAGGTCGTTAATATCCTTATCATTCTCTAGTAGATTTGCAATTTTTTCGGCAAAATTAGCAATATTGCGCGGATCAACCAAGATGCGCTCGTCATTTTCTAAAACCTCGCTATATCCCGGATTATTGCCGCCAATGATGATTGAACCAGCAGCGATAGCCTCAAGCAAAACTATACCAAAGCTTTCCCCGTGTAGTGATGGAAATACGCATATATCAGCATCAGCCAATATTTCCGGCTTCTTCTTTTCATCAACGTAACCTAGAAACGCCACATCTTTTCCAAGTTTATATTGTTTGACGAGATCACGGGCATACACCTCTCTGGGGCCTGTACCTGCAATCACAAGCCGTAGATTTTGATAATGGCCCTGGCGCTTTAAATAACTAAACGCGTGTATTAAATACTCACAGCCCTTGCGCTCTACAAGCCTGCCCAAAAATACAATTTTATTCTTTTTTTTCTGCTTATTTTTTACGTTTTTTACTCGAAATTTGGATACATCAACCGCGTTTGGAATAATTTCCCCGGTAACATTTTTAAAGTAATTCCCGGCAAAATTTTTGGCGGCATTTGAAACAAAAATATGCTTGTCAATAAGCGATTGCTGCTTTCTTTGTGATGCTCCTAAAATTTGCGTGCCGATTTTATCTATCCAACCGGCTCCGACAATATGGAATGTGCTTACAACCTTAAAACCTAATTCATTTTTTAAACTAATGATCCTGCCGGCCATCAACGGGCTGAAAGGCGACTGAACATGCAGTATGTCAGGCTTATACCACTTTAGAATTTTCATCGCTTTTGGCCTTGATGCCCAAAGCGGGACACTAAGCCGATTTTTATTGCCAATAACGGCAATGTTTTTGCTAAGCGACTCAATGGGGGAGCTATATACATGCTGCCTTTTTGTCTCTCCCGCAAAATAAACGACCCCGTAACCTTGTTTCTCAAGCCACCCTCCAACTGTCGTCACATACTGTTGCACGCCGTCAAATCTATCTAAAGAGTCATCAATCAAAAACCCGATTTGTAAATTCTTTTTCATTTTTTATCGTTAATTTAAGCCTTATTATTTAATCTTACCAGATCTTTATAAATGGACTCGTACCTGTCCACTATTTTTGGATAGTTATATTGTTTTACAGAACTCAGACTCCAATCTTTCAAAAGTTGATTAACTCCTTCATCAAAGAGTGCCATCTCAAGAAGCCTGCCAAATTCCACCGAATTTTTTGGGTCAACAAGCCCCAACGAGCCTCTACCGCTCAGCACACAAGCATACCCTTGATTATTTCCGGCAACCACCGGCTTTCCGAAAGCCATAGCTTCTATTAAAACTATTCCGAAGCTTTCCCCAAATATTGCTGGGGAGCAGAAGATATCACAAGTATTAAATAATTTGAGTTTTTCGCTTTCATCTACAAAACCCAAAAATTCAACGTTTTTGAGCGAATTATTCTTGATGTACTGCTCTAAAGTGTTTCTTTGCTTGCCATCTCCAGCGATTATTAATCTTACATCCTTATGCTTTTTTGTAAGCTCTTTGAATGCCTTGAGAAGATATATAACTCCTTTTCTTTTTTCCAGTCTTCCTACGTAAAAAATATTTTTTAATTTGTCGTCATATTTGCTTATCTTTCCGGTTTCTTTAGGATTGTATAATTTTAAATCAATACCATTAGGAATAATTTCTATCGGTTTTTTGCTGATTTCCTTTGCATATTGGGCTGGGACATTAGAGACTGCCGTTAAATAATGTAATTTAGAAAAAACGCTTTTTGTGTAGGGTTTGATGGCATGTTCAACGTAACGATTAATCAAATTTTCCGGCAACTTTCCATGAAACGTAGCTACATTTATCGTTTTAGATCTGGAAAGCAGTTGAATAGCAAGTATCGGCACCCAGGGTTCATGAAAATGCAATATATCAAAATTCTCTCTACTTAGTAAGTCATCTAATATTGAAGTATCAGTACTAATAGCAATGTCTACAAGAGTGTGAAACGGTGTATTGAGCTCTGCAGATTTGCCAATTAATATGGTATCTTCGATCTCATTATTTGGCATTTTAACTGGCTTGGGAGCAATAACTTTTACAGTATGACCACGTTTTTTTAGTTCACTTTGATGCGCCAAGACAGTACTTTGAACACCACCTGGCCGGTAAATGTTATAAGGGCAAACTATACCAATTTTCATAAATAATGTACCAAAATTATAACAGATTAAACACAAGTCTCTAAAGAAAGCCAATCAATTCATCTGGCATAAAATCATCGATCTCTTTAGAGGAAGCCACTAGACTTGGAGCATGGCTCGATAAGCCAACGGGCAGATGAACTGCATTTTGATAAATTGTGTCAATCGCGCTAATGGATTTCTTGGGAACAATATACTGGTCGTTTTCAGAATACAAATTAACAAGAGATGTGGAGATTTTTTTATTGGGTAAAGAAAACTTTAGCATTTTCAGCGTAGTTTTGTAGTGAGTTTTAAAATCGCTCTGAGACCATAAGTTCATTTCCATATCAACAATTTTATTGAATTCACTCTTACCGGCTCCTTTAGTCTTGGGGCTTCGCCTCATTGAAAACTCGATTATTTGTCTTAAGCGTTTATTATTTTTAATAATCAATTTTTCTATCAGCCACGAAATAGTGTTTCTTGAGAACAACCAGCATAGTATTCTGAAAACATTTTTGCGCAAAGGCGAAAAATTCAGTTGCTTATCTGACGTAAAACTACCTAAGCTTATCACCTTGCTAATTCTTTGCTGCAAATCAGGACAGATCTGAAGCATTGTTGTCACGATAATAAAACCATAAGACATGGTAACGATATTCACACTGTCTTTTTCTTGATAAAGACCAGTTATGCATTTTTTTAAATAATCCGCATAGTTGTTGAAATTTGGGTTTTGCCATTTCATAGATATCCCGGCATGGCCTGGTAAATCTACAGCCGTAACCGAACCGTATTTATTCAAATAAACTGCCAATGAATAGATTCTTTCTATGTTGGAATGATGGCCATAAACTATTAGATATTTTTTCTTTTTGCTTGATTTTAAAAACAGCTTTCGAGTTTTATACCCTCCAATTTTAACAATTGAGAGCTCATTTTCTGGAATTTCAACTGGGATAGGAGGCATGGTGTTTGGTCTAGCCATGATGTTTAAGATAGCACATGATTAACTGGCCATCAGTATAAAACCTATGTCCATATCCGTTGCGCGACTCATAATAATAGCCCGCCGTTGGGAATTTTTTTACACTATTGATCAATTTGGTTTTGTCTAAAGACTGGACGATATAATCTCTTTCGGCATCAACGTTCGGGTGGATTATGTGCGTAACCCGGCCAGTTCGATAGCACACTCCAACACCGTTATCGTACGTACCAGCTCCAAGCCAAAGATTATTCTTATCTGTCTCAGGTAAATCTGTATAGCGCCAAAATCTAACGTGATGTCGCCGAAACGGATTTTTATTAACTTCCTGCTGGAACACCATATCTTGCTTCTTACCCCTAAGATAGAGGTTATATACCGGTGCGTTCGGGTAAGATTGCCTCAGCAAAGTGCTTTTTATCATTTTAAAAGCAGTTTTTAAAGTTATTTTATCTGCCGTCCTCCAACCGGCTAAAGTCATGCTTTTTTGGAGCGTCATTTTTGAGCCAACAACAGCAATATTCACAGGATCTCCAAATAGTCCATCAGCAGTTTGGCTTCTATGCGGAATATTTTGCCGATTTATAGCTCTCGTTATTACTCTAGCCAGAGCAGGCAAAGCGATATAAGTCACGTATATGTAGGCTAGAAATATGCTGATAATCAGTGGAGTCGCTTGAAATATCTTAGGGATAAACCACTTAACGCTAAAATAAATTACGAACCAGCCAATTATGAGGACTACAGCTCTAATACCCCAACGAACAAAAAAATTGGGCTCAACAGACTGCGTATTAAAATCACGCGTCAATAAAGATTCATGTTGTATATTTTTTTTCGCCATTTTTTACTCTTTAGAGAATAAGTTAACAACTATACTGGGAATTATTATATACGAGTCTAGCGTCTCCTTGCGTGATTTGAAGACTTCTTTATTTCATCGGCAACTGTTCTAGCTGAAGTAATAACAAAGGGTATGCTAACACCAGGCTTTGTGTCTTGGCCAACATAATATAGCCCGGAAACTTTTAGACTTTTATTGGGAGGCCGCATAACAACATTTTGGCTGGTTGTGTGAGCTAAACCAAAAGCGCTGGAATTATAAGCATTAAACCTGCTCTTATAGTATCCGGGAGGTTTGATCTGTTCGTAAACAATATCCAGCCTCTTGCCAACATGCCGCTCAATCTTTTCAATTACTGCCTGTCTTAATTCGCTTAAACGATTTATATCCATCTTCATTCCAGTAGGGAAGGGAAGTACCACTCTTAAACAACTGCATCCTTCGGGGGCAAGCGACTTGTCAGCTAGTGACGATAAAGTTGCAAAAAATTGAATATTGTCAGTAGATTTTTTAGATTTCAACTTCAAGCAAAAATCATGCCAATTCTCATCAATAAACACATTGTGAACAGCCAAAGAGTCGCCCAAATTACCCTGGACACCAAAATTCATGATAATTGCCGATGAAGAATAAGCAGCACTTTTCCAATAGGTTTTAGGGTAGGTTCTATAAATATATGGCACTAATTTTGTTTCTGTAAAAGCATAGTCCATCGCCGAAACAACGCTATCAGCAAAAAAGGTCTCTTCTTTTGTAGTTACACCTTTGATTTTTCCCTTATTTATGTTAATTTTACTCACATTTTCCGAGCATAAAATATCAACCCCTTGACTCAAAGCAAGTTTTTCCAGAGATTCAACGACTTTTTTAAAACCTCCCACCGGATACCACAGCCCATCGTCAAAAAGTGAAGCCAGCCAAAATATGTGAAAAGCTGGCAACAGGACAGGATTAAGACCAAGTTGCATTGGTATTGTCTCAAGTAAATCTTTAATTTCTTGGCTTTTTAGCGACTGCTTCAAAAAACCATGATATGAGCGAAGAAGGTTAAATTTTTTTAACTGGTTATACGCCCAGTTTCTTAATTGTATTGATTCGGATTGGTTACCATCATCTTGGAGTTTTGAGCTCATAATTTCATAAGCTCTTCTCGATTCAACAAGTAGTTTTGTTACGTCTTCTGAGGAACCAGGCGACATTTTTTCAAATGTATTAAGGCTATCCTCAAAACCAGCTTTTACATCGCGGTAGCCTTGAGGAGTGATAACTCGAAACATTGGGTCCAAACGAACCAAATCATAATAATTTTCTCTGTTTTCTCCCAGTTCTCTGAAAAGATCGTCGATAACTTGCCCCATCAAATACCATGTCGGGCCAAGATCAAAACTAAAACCATGAGCAGTGTGATAATCAGCCCGACCGCCAACATGCCTGTTTTTCTCGAGTATGGTAACTTCATTTCCCTGATTGGATAACAAAGCAGCGGCTGCTAGCCCCGAAAATCCTCCGCCAATTACAGTAATTTTCATCCTTGTTGAGTCAAACGCGCATAGCGCTTTTTGCCAATCTTTAGCTTTATATTCCAAGCCTTGATGTTTTTGTCATTAACAGATTCACCCGTATCAAACAATTTTACAGCGCCAGCCTCAACCAACCGGTTAAATTGGTTGCGAGAGGGAACAATCTTATTTTGCACTAACACTTCCCATAAAAATTGACCTTGCTTGTAGTTTATTTTCTCAAAATCACTATCCTGCAAGTTCTTACTCCTAACCTGACGCTGAAAATCTTCTTTGGCTGACTCGGCCTTATTTTCTCCATGGATTAATTTTGTTATTTCAAACGCGGTTCGCTCCTTGGCTTCAAGCGGATCTCCCGAAACTATGTTCGCCACATTTCTAAGAGGGATTCGCGTCAACCGCGTTAACAGCACTTCCGTCATACTATCCGGCAACGCCATAATGTTCCTGAATAATTCTGAAGGGGATACATTCAGGAAAACACCCGTTCCTTGGCTTTTAGACATTAATTTGCCACTTTCCGGATCTGCTATCAAATTAGTTGTAATTACAAACTTTTCTTTGTTATTTAATCGTTTTTGCAAAATTCTGCCCGCCAAGGCATTGAATGTCTGGTCAGTACCGGCAAGCTCAACGTCAACATCCATGACCACGCTGTCATAACCCTGCATCAGAGGGTAAAGAAACTCATGGAGATAGATCGGCTTGTCGTTTTTTAGGCGCTTTTGGAACATATCTCTTTCAGTCATCTGTTGAACTGTGAAATTTGTTGCCAAGCTGAGTATTTCTTCAAAATTTAGATTCGCCAGCCATTTAGAATTGTACATAATACGCACGGGATTATGCTTGTCCTGAAAATTTAGCAATGGTTTTATTTGCTTTAACCAAAGTTTAACATTTTTATCTACTTCTTCTTTGCTAAGCTGTGCCCTGGCGCTATCTTTATCTGTTGGATCTCCAATTCGTGCGGTAAAATCACCAAATAACACGATTACTTCGTGTCCAAGACTGCGAAATTCTTCCAGCAAAATAAGATTTTGCGCATGGCCCAGGTGTAAAGCTTCTCCGGTTGCATCAAATCCTATATAAAACCTCAATTTTCTTGATTTTGCTGCTTCTTCAAAAGCTTTTCGGCTTGGAATTACCTCAGATATCACGCCTCTGTCAAAAATTTCTTTTAGTGCCGGCATTTTTAAATATTTTCTCCTTGTATCAATGATTGCTTGCCTCTTGAAATAATATATCTCATAAGCCCGACAAGCAAACTTACCTTTAATAAACCATACCCCATACTATAACAGATAGCATAAGCGTATTGACTAGATGCTTGATTTATTATATAGCATATAGTATATTACTTTAGACAGATTAGTATAAGGGGTGGGAGAAGGGAAACGCCATGAGCAATGGTTCAAATGAAACAGGTCAAGTTCTTGGCGCCGCTACAACCACTTTAGCTGGTGCCGCTGGAGTTGCTGTTTTGCCCAACACAGCTGGGTCAACATTACTACAGTTTATGAGCATTGCCGCAATCATACTTGGTAGCGCTTTGCTGATTACTGCTGTTGTGCGTAAATACGCCAAACACGTTAACTAAACTATCGTGAAGTTATCTAAATACAAAAAGTTTTTCATGCCTATACTAGGCATGGCATTAGTAGCCGCGGGTATTCTGGGGCTATTTTTGCATATACAAAAAACTACCCCAATAGTTTTTGACTACGTTAACGACACGCCTGTTAATGCTGCTCAAACAAGTTCGGAAGAAATCGAGTATGTCAGCGGCAAGCCCGTAAATATCTCCATACCTTCAATAGGAATGAATCTGGAAGTTAAGCCCGGGTATTATAACGCCGCGTCCCAAAGCTGGACTCTATCTGAAACCGCAGCTCATTATGCCACTATCACGAAGCCGGCTAACAATAAAGAAGGTAATACATTTATATACGGTCATAATTTACCTAAGGTGTTTGAACCCCTTTCAAACCTAAAAGCTGGCGATATAGCCTATATCGGCACCGACAATGGTAAAACTTTTAAATACCGCTTAAATAGAGTAACGGTGGCATCGCCAAGCGATACGGCTGTTCTTAGATATAGCGGCAGTCCCGTGCTGACAATCCAAACATGCTCCGGGGCATGGTATGAAAAACGTTCTCTGTTTTGGTTTGAATATGTTGAGGTAACCTAAAAACCATGCAAGAGATTACTTTTTACACTTTTTTAATTATTGGGTTTATTTATTTTTCCCACATCGCGATATTCTGCATTGGCGGCAATATTTACGACATCGTCCAGACGCTAAACAAAAACAAGCTAAAAAATTCAAGGTATAAAAAATATCACCCTCAAGTAAGCGTGCTGATCCCAGCCTATAATGAAGAGCTCGTAATTGAAAGATGTTTGGAATCTGTTATAAAAAGTCAGCATCGAAAACTTCAAATTATTGCTATTAACGATAATTCTAGTGATAACACCGCGCAAATTGTTCGAGAATTTATCCGAAATAACTCCAAGAAAAACATACGTCTTATATCCAGGCGTAAAAATCAGGGCAAAGCCATGGGGCTAAACTATGCTTTGAAGAAATACGCGACAGGCGAGCTAATAATGACTCTTGATGCTGATTCAATTCTGGAAAAACGGACTATATCAAACGCGGTTAAATATTTTATCAATAATAATATTCACGGAATCGCGGCAAACGTACGTATTTTGCCTAGCAGGGGTTCTTTCTTAAACTTACTGCAACTTTTCGAGTATTTGGTGAGTTATAGAACAAAAAAATTCTATTCACTGACAAACTCTGAATTCATAATTGGCGGGGTAGGGTCGGTATACAGAAAAGATACGATGAAAAATTTTGGATACTATGATGATTCTTCGGCTACTGAAGATATCGGGCTAAGTATGAAAATAGCTTCAAGCGGGACAAAAAGCATGAAGTTAAAATACGCGTCCAATGTAATTGCTTTCACCGAATCAGTATCAACAATCCCGCAGTTGCTCAAACAACGCTATCGCTGGAAATATGGAAATCTGCAAAATTTATTTAAATATTCCAGTAAATTTATAGCTAATCGAAAAAACCAGTCGAAAGTAATGCTTTTTTATCGCTTACCGATGTCTTATTTATCTGAGATATTGCTTTTACTTGAGCCGTTTTTGCTTAGTTACGCGTTTTATTTGTCTTATAAGTCTGGAACTATTTCTGTATTTGTGAGCGCATATATACTGCTCAGCGTCTACAGTGCCTTTGTTTTGTGGAGCGACGAATATTTGTCTGTAGCCAATAAACGCAAACTAAGCCTTGCCGTGCCAGCCCTATATTTTTTATTTTATATAATGAGTTTTATACAAATTGCCGCTGCGATAAAATGCTTAGGCAAGATTCCATCTATAGCCACATCAAATTCCAGTAATAATACTTGGATATCCCCAAAAAGACTTGGGGCAAAAATATTGCTTAGATAGGCTGCCAACAAATATCGTCGATATAGGCAAGAGTGTTGGAGCCTTTTACAACTATTATTTGTAATTTTGCGCTTGTTACCTGAGTGCTGGATGGAGTGTAACTAAACTCAACATTTTTTATGCCTTTGCCGACCGACGAGCCAATATATTTTCCTGATATCCATTGGCCATTAACATCATATTCATCAACGTAAAATCCAATTGATGAATTATTGCGTAGCCTAGCCACATTCAAAAATGCAGAAATTTTATAAGTTTGAGCAGGGCTGACATTAACTTTTGGCGAGAATAAATGCACGTTACGGTCTTTGCGCGAAGTTAGTTTAATTGAGTTTTTAGGTTCACTGGGAGCGCCGTTATTATTGACGTCAAGCAATATTTTTTGCGAAGCATCGGTTGACCAGCCATTACTTAAACCCTGCTCAAAATTACCATTCACAAGCAAATTCTGAGGCTCCGGATTGGGGTCGCCAGGACCTTTGGGACCAACACAATACAGTTGCACATTATCCAGAAGAAGTACATTGCTGCTCGAGGCAGTTAGTATGAATTGCAGACTAATGCTCGCAACATTCACGGAAGTCGGCACATAAACGTAGTTAGCGTTTTTTGCCAGCACGTTATCAACAAAGCTAATTGGCTTATACTGTCCGCTGATCCAGTTTCCATTTTGGTCGTATTCGTCAATATACCAAGCAGCTTCGCTTGTAATCTGGGTATTGTCCAAATTCACGTAACTCTTTAGTACATATTGTTTTTGGTCCGATACATTTATTTTTTCTGAAAACAGGTGAACATTTTTCTCTGGCGTTGACACAATTTTGGCTGAACTTTGAGATTCAGGAACACTGCCGTTATTGTTTTGATCTATCGCTAAGTTTGGGTTGTCCGTCGTCCAGCCGCTAAGACCATTGGTAAATGAAGAGTTATTAACCATATTTACTGTATCTTTTATTAACCCGTCGCTAACGTTGACCACGTCAAGACCCTGAGTTTTTACGTAAGAAGCAATTTGCCGCAAATCCTCAGTGCTATATTCATAATCATTGCTGTCCGGGCTTGGATTGTCGGCAATATTATGAAACACCAGTACAAGCCAATAGTTATTGGTTTTAGCCTGGTCGATATATTGCTTAACCTGAGAAACGCTTACGCCAACCTGGACTTGCTGGACTTTAATTAAATAATCGTTGTAAGGCCAGGTGTTGTAACCCGTATCATGAAACGGTCGATGAGAAGTGTAGTGACGCGCTATTGCTTCAATAACACGATTGTCATAATCGCCATATGGAGTGGCAAAGGATTTTGGATTAAACCCTTTGGATTCCAGGATGCTTTTGCTGGTGGCAACTTCGTTCTCAATTTCTAGGTCACTAAGTTGGCTCATTAATGGGTGAGTAACGCTATGGGCGCCGATCTCCCAGCCATATTGGCTGGCAAGCTGGCTGGTTTGGCTCCAGGTTAAATACTCGCTTTGGCCAACAAATGAAGTTGTTATATATGCGGTTCCAGTATAGCCAAACTCTGAAAGTACCGGAGCAGCTTCAAGTAATGTACTCGAATATCCATCATCAAACGTAAAACTAACTTTTGGATAAGCTGGCTGAGCATCTGCACGGACAGAACTTGAAAGCAGAGCCCAGGTTAAAGCTGCTAATATTACTGAGAAAAATACTGTGGTTAATCTACGCACATACTAAATCCATTAATTCTGCGTATATTGTGCGTTATTTTTGCTAAAATGTAAAATTCTAGTGTTTTATTTAAAGCTTCTTATTCGCCTAATGCGCTGTAACAAGCCTGTTGTGCGCCGGGATCAGTAATTTGTTCACAGGTTTGTCGCTGTAACTCCATGTTGCTTTGAGCAGATTGCTGTAACTGTTGTTGCTGAGCTGTAAGATCGGTAAATTCAACGTCAGCAGGTGGAGTAAAGAATGATTCATCGACACTCCATTTATCGCAATTAAACTCATAGCTCTGATCTGTATTTACCGGCTCGTTAGTTTGGGCTGAATCTCCAGTTTCTGCGGTTGTACTTTCTCCAGTCGCAGGAATTTTAAACTTGCTGCCTTGTTTTTCGCTATCTATCCATGTGTATGCGTAAGTGCCATCGTTTATCATGCTGCTTTTAATCTCACCGCTAGTGGCATCTTGAACCCTGAATTCGCCTCGCATTTTTGCTCCGGCAACATAAACTGTACCTGAAGATACGCTCCCAGTAGATTGATCGGTGTGCGTAAAACTACACTGCATATTTTCACCAAGCTTTGCCAGCTCATCAAGCGAGGTATTAAGGCTTTTCTTTGTGCTTGCTACTTCCGTAGAACTGCTGCTTTCTTGAGTTGAACTATTGCTTGAATCCTTTTTTGAACCCAGAACAAAATATCCGCCAACCCCAAGCAAAATTAAAACCGCAACAACTGCTAGCCAAATTTTTTTATTCATATAAACCCCCATGATTAGACAATAGCTTCCACTAATTGTCTGATTTAATTAACCCTTAGTCAAGTCGAAAGTCGGTCATTTTCTGATTTTAAATAACTCTCTATTAATTGGCGATTCGGGCTTTCCTCGTCACTTTCAACTTCAATATATTTATGAAGCTGAATGATTAGAAAGCTAACTACTATCACGCCCAGTAATAGCATCAAGGTTTGCGATCCGGCAATAATTTTTGCTTCGGATCGATGAATACTGGGAATAATATCGCTCACCGCGATATAAATGAAAAATCCCGCAACCAACCCCAAAATGAAATCAAGTTGTATTGAATATGAATTTCCAGCTTGAAAAAACAAGACCGCTCCGACGGTTGTCGCTAGCGCACTGAAAATATTTATCATAACAACATTCTTTCGGCTCACTCTTTTTTTGAGCAAAAGCCCAAAATCGCCTATTTCCTGTGGTATCTCATGCGCAGCGACAGCAATAGTGGCAACTACTCCAGTGGGTATGCTAACCAGAAAAGCAGCGCCTATGGCTATGCCATCAATAAAATTGTGTATGGTATCTCCAATCACAATTAATGATGCGCTGGGGTCGGCTTTATCTGACTCGTGTTCATGGTGGTGATGGAACCATTTAAGAAACTTTTCAAGTAGAAAGAACCCGATTATCCCAAGCAGGGCACCAGCCAAACCTCTCTCAAAATCACCAGAATGTCCCGATTCCGGTAACAAATCTATAAAAGCTGCCGCCAAAAGCGCTCCCGCGGCAAACGGTGTTGCATATTTAGCCAAATTTTTCGCCACAGTCTTATTGGATAAAAGTGTGACACCGCCGATAAGAGAAAACACACCTCCGATTAACGAAAACAGTATTACTTGAGTTAATGTTGCCATAATTATTCCTTGTTACTTGCTAAAAGTATCTCGCTGTGTATAAAATATTGCAAATTATTTGCGATTATCTATGAAAATGCAAAATGTTCAGTTTGAAGAATCAGTTAAAAACCAATTAAAAATTTCGGGCTTGAGTGTAACAACCCCCAGAATGAATATTGCAAAAATACTTTTTCTGGAAAATAAGCCAATGAGCATCCGCGAGATCATCAGAAAAACCGGCAAAACAGCTCATTTTGTAACTATTTATCGAACGATTGATACGCTTGTAAAAGCCAAGGTGCTAAACCAAATTAATATTGGTTTTAAAAATAAGTATGAACTAAGCGATATGTTCCGGCCTCATCACCATCACGCGATTTGCGAAGTTTGCGGCCAGTCCACAGAAATTCAAAATAAAAAAATAGAAGCAACGTTAAATAGCATCACTGAAGATGCCGGGTTAAAACCTACTCGTCACCAATTCGAACTCTATGGCATATGTTCAAAATGTATAAATGAAAAACAATAATTTTCATAATTTGGCCATAGCTTGTACAATTGCTTGAATAATGAGCAAGCCAAAAATTTCACTTGAGAATCACGATGAATTATATGAATATTACGCTAAGAAAAAGCTCAGCCCAACCATAGTAAGAATTAGTCACTTCTTATTATCACAAGCTTTTAAGCCTAGAGTTCATTACATTGATGATTCTAAGGAAAAAATAAAAGAAACCTTCGCGCGAGGCGGACAATTTATTATGACATCCAATCATCTAAGCGCCGCCGACCAATACATTTTGGGATCAATTGTAAGACGCGAGGAAGTTCTGCGCCCATTTATGGGCAACACTGTTATACCTGGCAAGGCGCCAGTATTTAAAATACCGGTATTGCGTTCATTCGTAGATAATCTCGGTGCTGTGCCAACATTTCGCACCAAAGAAGTTTTAAGCGAAGAAAATAGCCACTTGAACCCCGATGAAAGAGATAAAGCCCATAGCGCTTCTAGGCAAGCATTGCTTGATGTTTGCATTAAGCGCGTAACAAAAGATGGTATGAGTATGGCAATTTTTCCAGAAGGAACCAGAAACAGAGAAAATCCTGAAAACTTACTGCCGCTAAAAATTGGTGTTGGCATAGTCGCGTGTGAAGCTTCCACAGAAGTGGAAGATCTATCAATATTACCAATTGGAATGAGCTATAGAAGCTCTAAAGCATTAGACGCAAGAGATCCAATCGTGTGTATTGGCGAGCCAATCTTAGGCCCATTTAATGAAGTCGACCAAGTACTCGAGCTGGTTGATGAAAAATTACAAAAGTGTGTTGACGCCGCAAGATTTATAGTGAATCATGAAAATGTTTATGATTATTAGACAGAAAGCTAGAGCTTGTTATAATTCAATTGCTACCAATATATAAACTATGTACACGTATTTAATTACACAACTCATCGGTACTCTGCTTATACTTTTAGTGATCTTACTAACACTCATAAAACTGGGTTTCTGGAAGTGGCTATTTAAAAAAATAAGAAAGTTCAATTTGTGGACATGGCTATTAGTATTAACCGCAGTTGTTGGATTATTTTTATTATTACTGGGTAATCAAAAGTTTGCCCTGCATTTTGCAATGCCGCCCAACATGCATTCCCACACTCCGGATAAAAATCCGCCCAGTTTGCCAATATTAAACGCGATTGACTTTTTATTTACATCAAAAGACTTTGAAAAAGTAAGCGACATTGGGGCCGACCCCAACGATGTTCCAGCTCAAATAACACGAACCAACAATGAGGTTGTAAAAATTTCACTTGCGGCAAAAGAAGTCATAAGTGAAATTGCACCAGGAATTTATAACAACTACTGGACATTTAACGGACAGACCCCTGGGCCAATGTTAAGAGTTCTTGAAGGAGACGTGATAGAGCTCACTCTGACAAATGACAAAACCAGCCTTCATGAACACAATATTGATCTTCACGCTGTTACCGGACCCGGCGGCGGGGCGGAACTTACCAAAGTTAAGCCAGGGGAAAGCAAAACTTTTTCTTGGAAAGCTATGGCACCCGGACTTTATATTTACCACTGCGCCACCTCAAATGTCAGTGTTCATAATTCTCACGGCCAATACGGTTTGATTCTGGTTCAGCCAAAATCGGGCCTGGAATCGGTAGATAAAGAATTTTATATAGCCCAAGGCGAACTTTATACTCAAGGCGGCATCGGCCAAAAAGGTCTGGTACTTTTTGATCCGCAAGCTTTGCTTGATGGCAACCCAACGTATGTGACATTTAATGGCAAAGTTGAACAATCTCCCAGGATGAAAGTTAAAAAAGGCGACCGAGTCAGAATCTATGTTGGAAACGGCGGCGTGAATTTGGTTTCTTCTTTCCATATAATCGGTGAAATTTTTGACAAAGTATATCCCGAAGCAGCCATGGGCGAGGGAAGCGCGGTACTAAAAAACGTCCAAACAACAACTGTCCTTCCAGGTGGAGCTTCAATAGTTGAATTTACTGTGGACGTTCCTGGCAAATATATTCTGGTTGACCATGCCCTGGCACGTATGAATAAAGGCGCATGGGCGGTTCTTCAAGTAGAAGGTGACTCAAGTCCAGATATTATTAAAGAAGGGGCAACTGATTCAGAGATATTAAATGAGCTAAACTCTATGGATATGGGATCAATGATGCATAGTGGTAGCCATTGATGGCCATTAGGCCTATTCAGTTGATTGCACGCTTAATATCGGAATACTCAGAATCGCTTTAGTACCTTCATTTACCGCGCTGGTAATCTTTAGATCGCCATTTAGCAAATGCGCCATGCGCGATGCGATATAAAGTCCTATACCCAACCCGCCCGAACTCCTGACTTCAAAGTGCTCCGCTTGAATAAAATCTTGTTCAAATAAAGAGTTGAGCGTTGATTTTGGAATTCCTACCCCAGTATCTTTAACAACGAATATTAAATCGTCTTCCTGTCTTGTAACTAAAAATTCTATTAAACCTTTTTTGGTAAATTTAACTGAATTATCCAGCAGCGCATCGATAATACGCCCCAAATATTCGGTGTGGCTAATAAACGTTCTTGGGGCATTTTCTGCTATGGAAAAGTTAAATTCCAAACCCTTGTCGTGCGCTAGCTGCTTAAATTGGCTCGCAAATTCGCCAACAAAATCCTGCAACCTTATCTCCTGTCGAATAAGTTGAGGACTTTCGGAGCCGGACTGAATCAGTAAATTAAGTTCGTTGACAACCTTCGAAAGCCGCACTATAACGTCATGGGATTCATTAGTTGCGTTAACTAATTTTCCAGAGTATTCACTGCCTTTATTTGCAAAAAATGCTATGTTTGAAATTTGCGCTTCCAAATTTGCGATTGGCGTGCGCATTTCATGCGCCATTAATGAAAGAAATGTCTGTCTATTCTCTTCAGCTCGTCTTTGCTGGGTAATATTGCGCAGCACTAAAACATAACCTTCAACTTCATTTTGACGATTTATCACTGGCTGGGATAGTAAATTGACAAAAATTCTGTCATTTTCATCATATTCCAACACAAAAACATCGCCATTGTTGCGGCGGCGCTTATTTGTGACATATTCAAGCAAATTCAGTTTCTCTTTTTTTGTAGTATAGAGTTTAATCAATTCCGCCAGATCTTTACCAAGCGGGCTAACTTGAATGTCGGCAAGCCCTAAAAATGCAGGGTTAAAGACATTGATTCTTCCAATTTTATCTATACCTACAACCGCGTCGCTCATACTGGAAAGCAAGCCTTGTAGTTTCTGCTGCTCAGAGTCAAGTTTATTATAGGCTTGTTCCAAGGTGTATCTGTCGCTCTCGCTAACATAGGTTGCATCTATAACAATTTGCGAAAGCGCAAACAAAGCCAAATAGGTAGCAGATACTACACCATAATTTTTTAGAGTTAATTGCGGGCCAAATGTATCGACATATAAAAATTCCTGTATAACTGGCTGCAATATGTGAGCCAGTGCTGCAATAGCAAGTATGACATACGCCATTTTTCTTGAGAAAAATAAGCTTGCAAGCATAACAGGCACCATAAACAAATAAGAATAAGACTGGCCATAGTCACTAAAAAATACAACTGTCACAAAAAGAATTACTGTATAAAATGTAACGCTTACGGCAGGTCTTTTTTCAAGAAAATCCTTCCATAATAACCTTAACAAGCCAAACAGAGTGAAAATAAGCAAAAGCGAATAAGTGGATATCTGGAACCAAGTTTCTTCTAGAGGAGATATGCTAATATCAATCACGGCAACTATAGCCATGACAAAATGCAGAACAATAATGCCGTCTCTGGTAAGAACTTTTCTGAGTTTAGGGCTTATCAGATCAATATTTCGAACTTTAACCATAAGCATATCTTAGTCTTAAAGTTCAACCCTTTCAAATTATACTGAATTGAATATTCGCATCTCATAGTAAATTTATGTTATAATTCATTTGCTTAAGTAGATATCTTAGCTTTCCGTAGCCATAGTTTGTCCAAAATGACCAACTAGTATCACGGTCAGACAGTATCGACAGAAGCGGCACAATATAAATGAAAGGATAAATTAATGGCAACTAAGCTATACGTAGGGAGCCTTCCCTATAGCGTTAACGACGATGAATTACGAGAATTTTTCGCAAGTCATGGCGAGGTAGTTAGCGCAGTAGTTATTAAAGACCGCGAAAGCGGCCGATCAAAGGGTTTTGGATTTGTTGAATTCAGCAATGATGACGAAGCAAAAAAAGCCATCAACGATCTTAATGGTCAGGAAATGAGCGGACGGGCAATTGTAGTCAACGAAGCTCGACCCCAAGAAGACCGACGCCCTAGCGGCAACAATAATTTCCGCCGAAATCGATACTAATTCGCTAAGTGCGCGTGGTCGTTATAAGTCCATAGCCGCCAGGAGTGGTCTTGCTCGAAATCATCTCGGTACTGTAAAACGGTAATGCCCGTATTTTCTATTGATGCAGCCCTGTGAAAATTTTTAAAGGCAGCTGGATTTAGTGATTCTGCGAGCAAAACTCTCGCCACAATAGTTCGCAAGAAATAACCATGAGTAACAACTAAAATTGACTTTTCGGGACGTTCCAAAAGATAGTCTAATGCTTTTTTAGCTCTGACGATAATATCATCGTAGTTTTCTCCATCTTCTACGCGCATGCCGGGAGTAGTCATACTTTCTTCCCATTGTCTCCATATTTTGTTGGCGATTTCGTCCGTATATGGCTTGCCGTTAATACTTTTTGGCTTAATTCTTTCTACAAACAAATCAGAAAATATAATATTTTTCTTGGTTTTATTTGATATTGCTTGAGCAGTTGCTTTAGCGCGTGGCAAGGGGCTGGCAATTAATGCGTCAAAGTTCAGATGTGATGCTCGCTCGGCAACAAGATCAGCTTGTTGATTACCGTGATAGCTAAGAGGCGAATCTTCCGCTTGAAAAACCGGTGCGACATTATGTTCACTTTGCCCATGACGTACAAAGTAAACAGTTTTTTTAGTATTAATCATTACTGTTAGTGTAATAGTTTGCTTATCTTAAAGTAAAGCTTTAGCGAAAAATGGCTTGCCACTACGAAGCCTTGGCGAAGTATGGCTACAAACTATGAGCTTGTCGAATGGCTGGGGAGGAGGGACTCGAACCCCCGTTGCTGGGACCAAAACCCAGTGTCCTACCACTAGACGACTCCCCATCGTCAAATAGATTATACCCCAACATATGAGTTAGTTTGAGACAATATTTAAACATTTTTGTTTCGTGTGGCGCAAATTATTGTTAAACTAGTTTTAGATGAGTAGTGAAGAAGTGGCACAGTTAGACGAGTTTTCTGAAGATTGGCAAGCTCAAGCCGTATGTAAAGACGAGCATGAAGTTTTCAATGCAACGTTTGACATTTGCGATACAAAAAGAAGAGAGAAATCTAGAGAACAATATGTCATAGAAAGGCAGATAGAGAATGCAGCTAAAGCAATTTGCAGGCGCTGCGTAGTAAGAGTTGCTTGCCTTGACTATGCAATTGACAATGAAGAAAAATTTGGCGTGTGGGGAGGTATGAATACAGAAGAAAGAACAGAATATGCAAAGCAGGCTCAATCCAAAAAAAGGAATTATATGTAATGGCAACAAACTCGCTTGATGACTTGCTAAAGAAAAAAGCAGACCAAATGGACTTTAGCGCTAAGAAGTCCGCTTTAGACATTGCTCAGAAAGAACTGGAAAGATTCGCGCCAGAGTTTGCTCGCGTAAGTAAGATTACTGATGAGGGAGCAGTATATGTAGTTACACCTCATGCCCCCATGGCCAGTAATTTACGCTTTCAACAGGTAGAGATTATTGAATCTATCAAGTCCGCACTTAATCAACCAATTGAAAAACTCGTCATCCAAATACGCTCTTGAACAGGCAGCTACTAAGCAAATATTCTTACTTTTTTGCCATTAGTGTAGGCTTGGAATATCTTTTGTTGTACAGACTGGGGCAGTTGTAAATTAATTACTTTTTGCCCGTTTATCTTGGTGCTGATAGTGCAAACCCGATACGTGCTGTGAAGCCTCTTTATTGTTGGTTGGGCTTCGGTAATAACTAAATCGACAAAATTTTCCCCCTTTCTTTTTGCCATGATGCCCTCCATATTTATTAACTTTATGTGTTTAATTTTAATGAAACATACAAAATGCGTCAACGACTTTTTTTGAGCATTTTTGAACATCTTGACACTTGCCATATAGTCTGCCACAATGAACATGCGAGCTAATGCTATCCGCTAAATGCAAAATAAATGAAAACTGATTCGCTGTATAGCGAATGAAAACTGTAAATTAATCAAGCAAAGCGAGATTTTTATGCACACAATTCAAAAAAAGATTTACAAACTGGCTCAAAAGGAAGATATTGGCGCTTATGGCTACCGCAAAATTGGAGAAAAAATTAAAGTTGAGCATCCCCAGCAAGTTAAGCACCATGTTTTGAAACTTATTAATGATGGTTATCTGGTGAGAACACCTGGAGGGGGGCTCCGTGCCAGCAAGCCAAATATTGCTGGCGGCAAGATGTTACGCATTCCGATTTTAGGCCAAGCTAATTGCGGGGAAGCGTTATCCTACGCTGAAGATTATGCCCAAGATTGGCTTTCGCTTTCTCCGAGTTTAGTGAAGTCAAAACACCCGAAAAAACTTTTTGCCGTAAAGGCCAGTGGAGATTCCATGAACAAAGCAGTGATTAACGGAAAAACTATTGAGGACGGGGATTATGTAATAGTCGATGGCAGCACGCAAATTCCAGAAAACGGCGACTTTATTGTTTCATCAGTAGAAGGGCTGGCAAATATAAAAAAATATATGCTAGACCAGCAATATGGCGTAATAGCATTGCTTAGCGAATCCACGCGTCAACGCCCACCAATATTTATTCACCCAAACGATGTTGAAAGCTACCACATTCACGGCAAAGTAGTGGAAGTTATTAAAAATCGTTTCTAAATTCGTTACTGGTTGTCTTTAAGTTTTGATTTTGTGCCGCCACTAAAAGCAAGAGGGTGTATGCGCCTGTCGTTTGATAAAACCCCCCAGTTATGAACCTCTTTGCCCTCGCCAGATCGAATTATGTCTGCTCTAAAACAGGCTCTGGTATTAGCGGGAGGGTTCTGAAGCGCATAATTAATTTCCCAGTCTTCATATTGAGAGTCGAATCCATGCCAACCCCAACCATTATTTCTGCGCCTTATTGCGATTCCACGATTATCAAGAGAATCCCAGGTGTAATCTATATCGCGCATTTTTTCATTTATCGGTTGTGTTTCTGGATCACGCAAACTTAATTCTCTGATGCAATCAAGGCGTGCTACCCATTCAACACGGTCAGTAGCCAGATCAGTTGATAATTCCAGATCATCTGTCACTTCTTTGATTTGCTCCAGCGCCCATATTTCATCTTCACTCAATCCTTCCGGCTCAAAATACTCTATAAATTTCTCGGCAAATGCTGATTGCCATTCAGTCGCTCCAATACTTTTGCCGCTATCTAGTCTCAGTGTAGACCTAAGCGACAAATCACCGGCCACCAGACTTGCTGCCATCAGAGGATTTTCTAAAAATAAATCAGAGAAGTCCTTTCTCGACTCAATGGCCTTCATTAAAAGCGAGTTCGTTGCATGTTGCATTCTAATGGTCCACGGAGATAGAGAGGCATCACCGCATACTTGATGTACTCGATACATACCAAATTCACCATTACTATTATCATTACAGATAAGAGGCTTTTTCATACCTGTTCGAGAAGAACTCACGAGCTCTTTTGTAACAGATAATCTTGGAGATACAACATACCCAAATTCACCATTTGCACTCATAATGCCGCCCGTTCCCGCGTAAACTGCCCTGGTAGCATTGAATGAACCCATAAGCGCGATCGTATTTTCATCAGACTTATCTATCCGAGCGCGTGAGAATATATTTTCGTGATAACCCCAGGAATTTCCTAATTGATCAGTGGTTCGTTTATTCGCGTAGTATTTATCAATAACTCCTGCTTCTCTCAGCCTACGAAGCATCCCCATAATGAATTTCTCTGAAGACAATTCGTATTTTACTAGTTGCTCTGGACTAGCTGCTTCTGGAGTGCAATATTCAGGTGTTCTATTTTGGTCAAAATAGAACCTTGCACCATTGCTCATGAACCCATAAGCATTTGAATCTGTTATTCCTTGATCGCTAAGCACATCATTTCGCCAATTTGACCACACGTTTACTATTTCAGCAGAAGCAGGTAAATTTGTATCATCATTTAAGGAAGTAGATGTAATTGAGTTGCCATTAAGCTCGGCATGGATACTAAAACCAATCTCTGCCCCAAAAACTCTTTCAACCTGTCTAGAATCTCTCTCTGTTTCCATAAGTTGGCGATAATGAGTAATATACAACTTACAGAAAAATTAGACAATCATAAGCTTTATTGTATGAATTTGCTTACAAAAAGCCCTGAGTAGTGATACATTTTTAAAGTCATGATTGGTTTTGGGCATACAAGTACAGGGGTGCTAATCGGCATCGGAGCAATACAATTTTTACCTGAAAAAATTTCCACTCCAACACAAATTTTTATCGTTTCTTTACTTGGAGTAATATCTCACTATATTACCGACTTTATACCACATGGCCACTATGCAATCGACCCGGAAAAATTAACTAAAAAAAGTTTGGCGCTTTTTACACTGGATACCCTCGGGGTGGCTATGTTTTTCCTCTTAATAGCTCTGTACAAATATGGTCTGACAAGTAGCTTTTGGTTGATTGCATTTGCCATAACAGGCGCTCAACTTCCAGATGTTTGGCAGGGAATAAATAAATTGACGCGCATTAAACAAAACACAATTACACGCTTTGAGTCGTATCTCCACAGTAAAATCGCGCACTGGCACAATCCGCCAAACACACCTATACCCGGAGGGGGCAGGCCTTGGAGCAAGGCAGATATTTGGCAAATATCTATTTTTATGTTTGCGCTTTGGTCTGTCTTATTTATAGGTTAAGCGCCTGTGTGAGCAGACTTTACCTTGGCGCTTTCTTCATATAGCGCGTTAATCTCCGGCTCAATAATACCCTTAAAAATTTTTCTGTAACTATCCAGGCTTAAGTGTCTGCCGTCAATGATATGCACTTTTGAATTTGGAAAATCTTTTTCATTTAGGTGTTGTTTTAGTAAATAAGGAAGGGTAATGTAGTCTCCATTAAAAGCGGCGGCTGTTACTCTATAATCTCGCGGCAATCTTTGAATTGTGTCTTCAAGGTCTCCGGAAAACAGGAAGTTAACGGCTAATTTTGCAGCTCCGGGAAGTGCTTCTTTATAAGGCACGGTTTTAACAAACGACCTTATATACTCATCGCGCTCGGGCTTGTTCATGTGAGAAGCTTTTTCAACAAAATGCGCTGGCTCTAAAACTAAGAATTGATATGCCGCCTTAATTCGCCGTTTATTACTTAAACTCCACCCAGCCGGCGCAACCGGCAAGCTTAGTTCGACAATGTGAGGTTGTTTTCCAGACTCCTCACGACGCCCGGCAATTGTTTGATCTGCGAAAACTAAGGATAAATAACCGCCAAGAGACGCGCCGGTATGTACCATTCGCGTTAGCTCTACTTGTTCTGTTTCGGCAATACCGTCTATAGCTTCATGGGTGTCACTAACTATTGAATGTAAGTCAAATCGCGCGAGCTGAAACGAATTCATGCCGCGACCATGACTTGCGGGGGCACCAATCACCACTAGACCTCTGTCTTGTTCATGCGCAAGGCGATCAAGGTTTTTTATCATAGGAGCAACAAACCCTTGATCAGGCCGTACCATTAAAGACATATGCAAGTAGATGTCCGGGTTATCTGACCTGTCTCCCAAACAATCCCGGTTATAAATATGAACCGGATATTCTCCGGTATCAGTTTCTACCGTGTAGGAAATATCAGGGGTAACTTCGGCATATCTAACTGGATGATAGTTTTCCGGGGAAGTAGACAAACCTCTATGAATAAAAGGCAATACCGCAAGTCTTCCTACGCGCCACCCGATTGTTTCAAGTTTGTCTCTAAAATTTTCGGTTTCATGATTTTCGGCGCCCAAATATCCATCTGGATTTTGATTGATAGTGGATACGTGCGCCTCCATATGTCTATAGCTTGACCTTATCCTTAAAATTATTATACACCTATTTGCAAGAGCGTTAATGCGCGATTTGTGCTAATAGCATATAATGAAAACATGCGCGGAAATATGCGCTTTGGGTGGATCTTCGCAATATCGTTTTTTGTTGCTTTATTTGTTGCGGCAACTTTATATCTTGCCAAAAACAATAGCAGCCCAATTGAACGGTCCAACCCTGAACTTGAAAAGAAGTTATCTGAGCCAAAAACACCAACTTCAATATCTACAAGATTATTAGTTGGCGGCGATGTTTTTTGGGGAAGACAAACAGAAATCTGGGCAAACGAATCTGCCGAACCAATAAAATTTCCGTTTCAAGGACTAAACACTTTTGAAAGAGAAAAATATGACGCCTGGATTGGCACGATGGAGTGCCCAATTACGTCAACTGCCGTACCCTTTGAGAGACAAAAGAACGAATTGAAGTTCAATTGTCTGCCCGAATATTTGGAAGAAGCCAAAAAGTGGTTCAATGCTTTTAACACTGCTAGTAATCATACTGATAACATGCAAGAGGTGGACGGGTTTGATCAAACATTAAAGAATCTTGAAAAACATGACATCCAGCATTTCGGCCACTTCGACGCGGGCGTAAACGACGAAATTTGCGAAGTTTTGTCTTTCCCCGCACGCGCAGAACCAGTTGACAACGAAAACCAAAATAGTGATGTTTACTTGCCGGTCGCTTTTTGCGGATATAACAATGTCTATCGCTTACCAACCGAACAAGAGCTGGACGCGATCACTCCGTATTCCAAGCAGTTTTTTACCATCGCTACGCCACAACAAGGCGAGGAATACAAGCCGGCGGCCGATGAACTTAAGATAGAATATTTTCGCAAAATGGTAGACAAAGGCGCCGATTCTATAATTGGCGGTCAGCCCCATTGGGTGCAAAATACCGAGGTTTATAAGGAAAAATTGATAGTTTACTCCGTAGGAAATTTTATGTTCGATCAGCGTTGGAGCCCGGACGTAATGAGGGGTATAGGCGTCGATATAACCTTAACAGCCGTCTACGATGAGAACGTCCAGGCTTGGCTGGATATTGCCGAACAATGCAAAAACCATAACGATAGCTGTTTAGAAAAAGCGAAGAATAAGGGATTAGAAAAAATTGGTTTTAGAGTCAAATACGACATAGTAGCCGTTGACGCAACTGGTAGATTTAGCGTAAAAGGCGACAAACAACTCCTGGATGCTCTTAAACAACGCGCTAATTGGGCAAGTACATCCGCAAATTTACAAAAATCATCCCCTTAAGAAAGCTCCTGATTAATTTTTTTCTGTTTGTGAATCTTCACCAAATACCAATGTAGATAATTTAGCTAATGCGTCTTCCAGGTTACGATTAAATCCCATTCCTTCCGGTGGCTTTACTGATACAGTTAGTCTATGATTCGGCTCAAGAGTTATGTGTGGATATCTGCCTTTTTTAGGCTCAAACGACACATTAACTCCATTTTCTCCATGTGTTTCATCAAAAAGCCAACGAACCGCGTCTTCTCTAGAAATAATCATTTTTTCGCCACCATTGTTTATGGTAGTGCATAAGTGATCGATTCTATCGAGAGTGGTTTGTTCTAAATAAAACCCTACCGAAAAAGAATTTCCTTCAGTGCCTACTTCAGATGTGCAATTCCCATTTGGTGCGGCTCCAGTAAACTTTGTTAGAATGGCCGTAACTTCCCTTGGCTTTAATACGACGTCATCACCCATAGGAGAAAAAACACTAAAACATTTTTCAGGAATTATAGCTTCAGGATTGCCGTTTGATTTGTTAATTTCACTATCGCCATTCATAGTTTTATCCTGACATAGTTATGCTTATGCGTCAATGCTACGCCTTTTACCGTGATATACTCAAGACACCATATGTCAAACATTTCCAAAGAATTCTTGAAATTAAATTTTGCTCAAAAAGATGCTGTCGATTCAATAGATGGTCCAGTTTTGGTTATTGCCGGTCCTGGAACGGGCAAGACTCAGCTGCTCTCTATGAGAGTTGCCAATATTTTGAGAAAAACTGATACGCAGCCTCACGAAATTTTATGCCTGACATTCACTGAAAAAGCAGCGACAAACATGCGCGACCGCTTAATTGGCCTTATTGGCCACGAAGCACACGGAGTTGTTACTAAAACTTTTCATAGCTTCGGCGCGGAAATTATTAATTCATATCCAGACTATTTTTGGCAGGCAGCAAAACCTGCTCCAGCACCAGATGTTATTCAATATGAAGTAGTCCATAGCATCTTAAAAAGACTGCGGCTTAGCAACCCATTGGCACTACGTTTCGGCGGGAATCCGACTTTAACAAAAGACGTAAAAGACGCCCTTAAATACACAAAAGAGGCCGGGCTAACTCCAGATAAACTCAGGGCCATAGTAGAAGCGAACATTGCATACCTTGAAACAATTGAAGAAGACGTGATTGCTGTGATGGAAGAGAGAATTACAAAGAAAAACATCGAGAAAATCAACAATGTCATAGAACGCTTACCTGAACAAAACATCCGGTCATATATAAGACCGCTTCAACCGCTAAGTACTTTGTTGAAGGAGACTTTTCAGAAGGCATATAACGAAGCCATTTCTACAAATTCAACAAGGCCAATTAGTAACTGGAAAAGATATTGGGTTCAAAAAGATGGCAATCATTATTCGCTTCGCGATGAAAAAAAGCGCAATTTATGGTGGCTTGAGCTAGCTTCAGTTTACGAAAAATACCGCAAACAACTTTACAGACGAGGTTATTTTGACTATTCGGATATGCTTATAGAGGTAATTATGCAGCTGGAACAAAATGAGGAGCTTCGCTCTCTTGTCCAGGAACGTTTTCTTTACGTGCTGATAGATGAATTTCAAGATACTAATGAAGCTCAAATGAGGTTAGCTCACTTGGTAGCCGATCACCACTTTGCAGAAGGCAAACCAAACATAATGGTAGTGGGGGATGACGACCAAACTATTTACAAATTCCAAGGCGCCCAGACCAATAATTTATTGAACTTTCACCGAAGTTATCCGTCTGCAAAAATAGTAGTTTTAGAAAAAAATTATCGCTCTCATCAAAGTGTACTCAATGTCGCCCAGGAGATTATTGAGCAAGCTGAATTTAGATTAGTGAGTCAAGATACTAAGATTTCCAAATATATCTTTGCAGCCGGTAGTCATTCAAAAGGAGAAATTGAGTTTCTTATTTTTACAACTAAAGAAGCACAGTTTCAATATCTGGCAAAAAAAATAAAACAAAGATTTAAACAAGATAAAAATATCGCGGTCATCGCCAGAACTCATGAGTCATTGCGCCAATTCGCTAATATTTTGCAACAATACGACATTCCAGTGAGATACGAACAGCGCAATAATGTGCTAGTCCACCCCATTACCCAGATTGTCGTTCACATGGCACGATTGGTTAATGCTCTAAACGATGGCAACAAAGAGGTTGTTAACGAACAGCTTGCAATTGTTTTGCGCCACCCGATGTGGAATATAAAACTTGCAATTTTATGGAATCTGGCATTGAAAAATCGCGAAAGAGCTCAGTGGCTTGAAAGTATTCAAAGATCAACCTCTACTCAACAAATTGCAGATTATTTCTTCGATCTTGCTCGGGAATCTCAAATTCAGCCACTGGCGGTAATGCTGGATATGATGCTTGGACTTATGCCTGTTGGCAAAAGTAAATACACCAGTCCGCTGCGCGAATATTATATAAAACAAAGTAAGCCTAGCAATGAGTATCTCACCGGTCTTTCCGCGATACATCTGTTGAGAACTTTGGTAAATGAAATTAGCCAGGGTTGGCAGGCTTCTTTAAAAGATTTTCTAGACTTTAGCGCGCTACACGAGGAAAATAATATAGTTATAGCAGATGAATCCATTTATGTTTCTGCCAGCAATGCCGTGGAACTCTTAACCGCCCACAAAGCCAAAGGGCTGGAATTTAACTCAGTATACGTAGTTGATTGTATTGAAAACGACTGGTCGCCAAGCTCCGGATATAGAAAACCGCCAATTAATCTACCGTTGAAACCAGCGGGTGATGAGTGGGACGACTACGTTCGGCTGATGTTTGTATCCGCAACCAGAGCAGTATCAAACCTTATTTTTAGTGCATATCGTGAGAATTCTGCCGGCAAAGGATTATTGCCGACTCCAATCTTAAGTTCGGTATTTAAAGATAATGTCAGGTTGATTAATTTTGAAGCAAAAGAAGCCACAACTACACTCGAAACTGCTTTGAGTTGGCCTAAGCTTAACAAGGCTGATGAAAAACATTTGCTGGCACCTATAATTGAAAATTACTCTCTAAGCATCACACACCTAGTTAATTTCTTGGACGTAACGAGAGGAGGCCCACAATATTTTTATGAACGCAATCTGCTTAAGCTTCCAGAAGCCAAAACTCCATCGCAAGCTTACGGCAGCGCCATGCACGACGCGCTCGAACTTGCCCAGAAACTGGTTAATAACAACTCTTTTAATCTTAAAAAGATAGAAAACGAGTATATAAAAAGTTTGGAGAATCAACACATAGAACATGGTGAATTCGAACGATTTAAAGATGAAGGAATAAGAATTTTAAATAGATTTTTTTCATTTAAAGGCGCTCATATGCAAAAAGGAAGTAGACCAGAGCGAACTTATAAAAATATTGTTGTTGGCAACGCAAACTTAAACGGTAAATTTGACCGCATTGATTTTTCTGATAACACCGTAACTATTATTGACTATAAAACCGGCAAGCCGCTCTCCAACATCAAAACAATGTCTAAGAATGAAGGGATAAAAGCCTGGAAACAGCGCACGCAACTGATTTTTTATGCCATAATAGCCAGAAACCAGCCAGAATTTCGAAATAAAAATATCGAGACTCAAATGATATATGCGCACGCCGAAACTGAGAAGCAGCTCATGCAAAAATACAGAGTGACAGAGGAAGATATTAAGCGCTTAGAAAAACTTATAAATTCAGTGTGGAATAGAATTATGCATCTGAATTTTCCCGACACCTCAACATATTCAAACGACTTAAAAGGCATACTTCAGTTTGAACAAGATCTAATTAGTAGAAACTTTGCCTAGTTATACGTGGTCGGGGATGCGGGATTTGAACCCACGACCTCCGCGTCCCGAACGCGGCGCGCTACCGAGCTGCGCTAATCCCCGCGAACACACTCCGCATGTAATTATCAATTATCAGTTCCCAAATATCAAACACATATATAAAATAGCAATTGGGAAATAGGAATTGGGAATTAGGAAATAGGAATTGGGAATTAGGAATTAGAAACTAGGAACTGGGAATTAGAAAATAGTGTTTTTAAAAAACTAATTCCTGGTTCCTATTTTCTAGTTTCTAATTTCTAATTGCCAATTGCTAGTTTCTAATTTATTCCAAATTCGCAATGATCTCTTGGGCCATGATTTTATGGTGCTGTTCTATCTCCTCAGGCCCATCGTTAATACTTCCCTGAACAGTAAGCCAATACTTGCCATTATCAATTAACACATTAAGTTGGCCCAGCTGTGGATTCCAATAAGCTTTGTCGCCGACACCAGAAATTTGTTGCAACTTTGGTGGTTCTTCTTCCCCAAACTCGGCAGTTTCAAACGGTGCCTGCTCATAATTGTTTCTGTTCCACTCCTCTCCGGTAGAGTTCTTAGCCGTGTTTAGTTGTATGTTGCGTGATTCCAAAGAGTCTTCTCCAGCACCATACAGGCACGACGAAGTTATAAGGTTGTCACCTTCGGTTGAGTCATCGCTTGAGGGCGTATCTCCAAGTCTGGCATTTTCACCCAAATGCTTTTTGGCAATTTCTAGTGTAAATACGTCGCAAGCTGATTTATATTGACTGGCGCTGGATTGATTTGTCTCTTGCTTTTGGCTTGCATCAATAATTTTTTGAGTATTATCTTTCTGGAAAAATTGGCCATATGCCACATAACCCAGAAAACCCACAGCAATAATGCCGCCAATTATTAGAAAAATTTTTTTATTCATAAACACCCCTCATAATTACGAATATAATTATAACAACTAAAAGTTGAACGGCAAAAACTTCACGTCCGTGGGTAATATTTCGCTTATGTTGTATACTAATAACCATAAGCAGACTAGAAGTAATGAGCGAACAACTGGAAGATCCGGCAGAAGAACAAAACAAGGAACTTATAAAGCAAGTAAAAGACATGCCCGATTCTCCTAACAGGAGCCAGTTTAATAGTGTTGCTTTGCCGTCATCAAATGTAAACAAGAGATTTTTGATTACTCAAAAAATCAAAGTGTTTTTGTATGTAACCATTGCTTTGCTGGTTGTTGCTGTCATTACTGGCTCTGTTTTGATAATGAGACACGAGGACCCCGTCGCGCGTGGAGCGCTGGAGGCAGTCGGATCTAAAATAAATGCAAAAATATCATCAGTTGATGGCACAGTTGAGACAAGTACGGACGGGCAAAACTGGCAGGCCGCAAAAACTGATCAAGACGTGCAATCATCAACTTATATAAGAACTCTTGAGCAGAGTAGGGCAGAACTTAAACTAGAAGACAAGAGTTTACTGAGGCTCAACTACAACACTCAACTCAAAATAACTAATTTGAGCAGCACCAAGTTGAGATTTGAAAATCTCGGCGGTGAAGTATGGGCAAGAGCAGCTCAATCCGGTCACCGCCAATTTGAAGTTGCACTTGAGAGCATTCGTTTCCTGAGCACCGAAGCCGCATTTATATCTGTAAATTCTAAAAATACTATTGGGGTGGAGGTTTATCAGGGCAAAGTTGATGTACCAGATCCATTTAACGAAACAGTTAATGAAGGCAAGGCCTTTTACCTGCTAAGTTCTAAAAATGAACAGCAAAAAGTTCTAGACATTAACCTGGATGAATCAAGAGCTAATGACTTTATAAAGTGGAACATTGAGAAGGATGCTAACAATTCTGACTTTCGGGATAAACAGGGGATTAGCGAAGCAATTTAGACCTTAAGCAACTGTCGCCATTTCGGTTTTCTCAGAAACAATATAAACAGGCAAGTCACCCTTAGTTAGAGTAGCTGCAGTTGACAGGGTATAAACAAGCATAGAAAGTAAAGCTTTTTGTTTTTCGACATCATTATCAAACGCCTGATGTGAAATATCTTCAAGCCTCCACATATCTACTGCGAATACTTGAGCATTGTTGTTTGTTATTTCTCTTACCCAACCCTGATTTACTGTCTTTCCGCGCACTGTATTGATGATAATCGCGACCTCTTTATGGGAGCCTTCAAGTTCCTTGACAATCTTGCCCTTACTTACAATTTCGTTCTTTACATCTTTACCGCTATAATTTTCATTATTAGCGCCTTGGCTATAATTTCTAAAAGACCCTAATACATTTTTTACAATATCGTTGTCAACATCATCACCAAGTAGGGCTCTAAGAGAACCCACAATATGATCATGATATTTTCCAACATTTCTTATGATATCAGGCGCCTTATCTATTGCGCCGCAACCACAATTTTCACCATGAGCATGATCGTCTGTGTGAGCGCCAAAATCAATACCACGCTCCATCAATAAACCGATTGAAGACTTAAAAACTTCGTTTAGCGATTCATCTTTATCATTAACTCTTCCCATACCAATTAAAGCGGCTCCCATCATTATTGCGCTTCCGCCAAAAACTTTTGCCCTATTTAAAGATCTCTTAAATTCTCCAAATCTGTTGAATACTTTTTCGGCAAATCGCCCATCACCGCAACCATCGTCGCTAGCTTCTTCATCAATATCAACTAAAACGCTGTCTGGCCGGGTCTCAACGGCATCTTTAACTGCGTCTCTTGCCTCTACGCCAACTTTTTTCGCGGAAATATCTCCTTCGCCAAAACCCAGTCCGTTTGGCGCGATTAACCGAATTGAGTATTCTTTTTGTTCCATTTCGAAACCTCCCATTAATAGATCTGCGTCGTTACCTTTTTCCATCTTTTTCCTTTTTAACATTTATTAAACAAAGCCCTATCATAAACATAAATATAAATAAAAACAACCTCACATTTGTGGTATTATTTCATAGAGGAGACACTATATATGCCACCACCTCACGATCATGGCGATATTGAAAGGCAAGTAGGCGCTATTCCTCACTTTGAAGAATTACCGGAAGCAATACGGGAAAAGATCGCCCTCGCCGTGTTGAGAGAACTTGAAAAAAATAATCCCAATTTATATGAGGTGATAAAAGGGAATATTGATGCGATTAATACTCAAATGCAAAATGAATTGCCAAGAGACGCCAATCAAAGACTAGTGGCGACAGATGACCAACTTCGTGGGATAATAGCCAAAGCCGCCATTGCAGGAGCAGCACAAGTGTTGCACTCTGTAGGCAAGTCTCTCGCAGAGATCCATGCGCTTGAGTCTGAATATAATTTAGATTCGAAAGACGATTAGTTTCTCTAGTGGCGGCGTTTTTTAATACTTGCTACTTTTAGTTTCGCATGGTGAATCTCGATTAGGTTTTGAGCCTTTTCAAAAGAAACTTGATCTTTTGCTTCTTTTTTCATTTTTTTTGCGAGTTTTAATGCTTCTTCAATTTCCTTGTGAACCAGCTCACCGGAATGGGTCGCTTCATCCGCGAGCAATCTGACTCTTCGTTTATTAACCTCGACCACACCGCCGTTTATAGCAAAGTGTTCCATTTTATTATCTGGATCCTGCTTTGAGTGGCGTACGCTCACAATACCCGGAACTGTAGTGGCAACAAGTGGGGCGTGATTTTCAAATACTCCAATTTGCCCGTCCGCAGTAGGTATTATCACCTCATATACATCTTCGTCGAATTTAATCCCGCTCAGAGTTACGAGTTCAAAAGTTAGCATTGTTTTAAGCCCCTGGTTTGAAACAAGTAATTGGTAATTGGAAATTCGGAATTAGCAATTGGGAGTTGGTTACTAGTATTTATACTAAAATATCCTGCCATTTTTTAATTCCTAATTCCTATTTGCTAATTCCTGGTTCCTAATCGCGGACTTCCGCGATCGAGCCCTTCATATAAAATGCTTGTTCGGATTTATCATCGTGCTTGCCTTCCAGAATTTCTCCAAAACCTTTGATCGTATCTTTGAGTGATACATATTTACCCGGATTTCCGGTGAACACTTCAGCAACGTGGAATGGTTGGGTTAAAAAGCGCTGGATTCGACGAGCCCGGGCAACCATTTTTTTATCTTCATCCGAAAGCTCTTCCATGCCCAAAATAGCAATTATGTCTTGGAGGTCTTTATATCTTTGCAAAACCCTTTGTACCTCGCGGGCGACCTTATAGTGTTCTTCACCGATAATTTGCGGGTCAAGAATGGTCGAGCTGGAATCAAGCGGATCAACGGCGGGATAAAGACCAAGCTCGGTTAAAGCACGGTTAAGAACTATGGTTGAATCCAGGTGGCCAAAAGTTGTTGCCGGCGCAGGATCGGTAAGGTCGTCTGCTGGCACATAAACGGCTTGGACTGATGTGATAGAACCTTTGTCCGTTGAAGTGATCCTTTCCTGCAGCGCGCCCATTTCAGTAGCCAAGTTTGGCTGGTAACCAACAGCTGAAGGCAAACGGCCAAGTAGGGCTGATACTTCAGACCCTGCTTGAGTGAAACGGAAAATATTGTCGATAAAAAGCAGAACATCCTTGCCCTCATCACGAAAACCTTCGGCAATAGTTAACCCGGAAAGACCAACTCTCAGACGCGCGCCGGGCGGTTCATTCATCTGACCAAACACTAAAGAAGTTTTATCCAGAACGCCGGATTCTTCCATCTCATAGTAAAGATCGTTGCCCTCACGTGTCCTCTCACCAACACCGGCAAACACGGAATACCCGCTATGGAATTTGGCAATATTATTTATCAGCTCGGTTATCAGTACGGTTTTACCAACACCAGCACCACCAAATAAACCAACTTTGCCGCCCTTTGTAATGGGGCAAATTAAGTCAATAACTTTGATGCCCGTTTCCAGGATTTCTACTTTAGAACTTTGTTCGGATAGGGTAGGTGGCTCTCTATGAATCGGCGCGAATTTTTTAAATTCAGCTTTTTTGCCATCAATCGGCTCGCCAATTACATTAAACATTCGTCCTAGAGTTTCTTTGCCAACCGGAACTGAAATTGCCGCGCCTGTATTTTCGACTACATCTTTGCGAGCCAAACCGTCCGTGCTGCTAAGCGCCACTGCTCGAACACTATTTTCTGACAAATGCTGGGCGACTTCCAGTACTAGCTCGCGGTCATCAACTTTAGTTTTGAGCGCACTATAAATAGCAGGCAATTCACCCTCGAACACCACGTCCACAACCACACCGATGACCTGTTCGACTTTGCCCGCATTTGTTTTTATTCTTGTACTTGTTGCCATAATTAAATACTCCTATAAAATTCTCAACTTCTAATTGTCTTTTCTAACATCTATACTCCATACGTACTACTCCATACTTAATACTACGCGCCTACGGCGCTTGCGCCTCCAGTTATTTCCGCTAACTCCTGAGTAATGGCCGCTTGGCGAGCGCTGTTAAACTCCAGCGTTAAATCATCTATAAGCTCCGACGCGTTATCGGTCGCATTTTTCATCGCCAGCATGCGCATTGAGTGTTCTGACGCGCCGGCTTCTAAAAATGTTTGATGAAGCTGGGCTTCTATGAGCCGCGGAGTTACGTTGTCGAGTACGGCTTGAGGTGAAGGTTCGAATATGGCGTCTCCCAAATCTTTACGAAGCTCAGTTTCTTCAAAAGCAGCCGGTAGAATTCTTTGGACGATCGCTTCCTGTTTAATGCTCGAGTAAAAATGGGTATAAAGAACGTCCACGGCATCAATTTCTTTATTTACAAACATCTCAATAGTGTTCATGACAATGGGCTTAATGTCGTCAATACTAGGTACGTCTGGAAAATCCTCATAAATTCCAATGTTTTTTATTCCAGCTAATTTACTGACGAATCGCGAACCTTTTTTGCCTATAACAATTACGAATTGACCAATTTCATTTGATTTATCTTCATTTAAAAGATGGGTGAATTTCTTCAGCAAATTCGCGTTATACGCACCAGCCAAGCCCTTGTCGCTCGTAATTAAAATATAGAGCTTAGATTTAACGTTTCTTTTTTTATAAAGCGGGTGTTTCGATACATCAGTAAGAGTCTTGACGTTGGTTAAAATTTCCCTTGCGGTCGTGCTAAACGCGCGAGATTTTAGAGTTGCTTCCTGAGCTCGGCGCATTTTTGAGGCCGCTACCATTTCCATAGCTTTGGTAATCTGCTTGGTGCTGCGCACACTACGGATTCTTCTTTTTATTAGTTGGGTGCTAGCCACAACGAAACTCCGTTTCGTTAGGAAATAGGAAATAGGAAATAGGAATTGGTGTTTTTTCAACTAATTGCCAATTTCTGGTTTCCAGATTCTGCATAAGCATTATGTTTTCTCCTCAGTGCGTGTATATCCCTTCGCAACCTGATTTGCTACTTTTCTGACCAGTTCCTGGATTTTTTCGCTAGGCTTATCGCCTCGATTGAGCTCTTTCATCAAATCTTTGTGCTCGGTTTTTAGGACCTGGAGAAGTTCGTTTTGCATTTTCTTAACGTTCTCCAGGGGAACTTCATCAAACGCGCCTTCTGAAGCAGCAGTTAAAACCGCGACCTGCGACCAGATGCTGTACGGGCTGTATTGAGGCTGCTTAAGGATTTCCGTAAGTCTTTGCCCGCGTTCGATGCGAGCCTTAGTTTCTGCGTCTAGGTCCGTTGCGAATTGCGCGAAAGCTGCGAGTTCCCGGAATTGAGCCAGATCTAGACGTAAACTACCAGCAACATTTTTTATGGCTTTAGTCTGAGCCGAACCGCCGACGCGTGATACTGATAATCCAACGCTGATAGCCGGCCGGATCCCTTGATAGAACAGATCTGTTTCAAGGAAAATTTGGCCATCGGTGATAGAAATAACATTCGTCGGAATATATGCGGAAACGTCTCCGGCCTGAGTCTCAATAATCGGCAGAGCCGTGAGAGATCCACCGCCTTTTTCATCAGACATTTTCGCAGCTCGTTCAAGCAAGCGAGAATGCAGATAAAATACATCCCCCGGATAGGCTTCGCGTCCGGGCGGACGTCGAAGCAGCAATGACATTTGTCGGTAGGCAACAGCGTGCTTAGATAAATCGTCGTGAATAATCAAGGCGTGCTCGCCGTTATCTCGAAAATATTCGCCCATGGCCGTGCCGGAGTATGGGGCAAGATATTGCAGCGAGGCAGGGTCGGAAGCTGAAGTCGCGACAATAATGGTTTGATCCATAACACCTTCTTGCTTTAATTTTTCAACCAGCCGCGCGATCTTTGACAGTTTTTGGCCAACAGCTACATAAATGTTAATAACACCGGTTTTTGATTTATGCTGATTGATCATGGTGTCAATCGCGATGGCAGTTTTTCCGGTTTGACGATCGCCAATTATTAATTCTCTTTGCCCTCGGCCAATTGGAACCATAGTATCAATTGCCATAATTCCAGTCATCAACGGCTCATGAACCGACTTTCTGTCTAAAACCCCAGGCGCTGGTTTTTCTATTAAGCCCGTATGTTTTGTTTTTATCGGACCTTTGTTGTCAAGCGGCTGTCCAAGTGGATCAACCACGCGTCCAACTAGCTCGGGGCCAACAGGGATTTCCAGAACTTTGCCGGTTAAGCGCGCTTTTGCACCGGCTTTGACGTTAACGTCGCTGCCGAGCAAGACGGCGCCAATCTCGTCTTCCATCAAGTTAAGCGCGAAAGCAGTAACTTTTGAGCCGTCTTCAGCGTCAACTTCAATCATTTCGTTATAACCACACTCGCTCAGTCCGTAAATCCAGGCAATTCCGTCTCCAACGCGAGTAACAATGCCAACTTTTTTAACTTCGACGGACTGTTTTAAACCAGAAATTGCATCTTTGAGCTCTTTAGAAAGTTCTTTAATTGAAATATCGGTCATTTTATTCCTCCTGTTTCTTGATATTCATAATTAATCTGGTCCTGTAACTGAGAAAACCTAAAGCTTTTCAAGGCATTGTTTAGCGAGATGTCTATCTCCAGTTCGGGCGAGCGAACTGTTACTCCACCCAATAAGTTTTCATCAATTTCCTCATGTAAAATTACGTTTTTAGTGCCGGTTTCTTTAATGATCAGCTCTTTGATCTGTCTTTTTAAACTGACCGATAGAGGAAAGCGCGATTTTACGCTTGCCTGAATGCTGCCAGTTATTTTCTCAAGCTCCAAGGCAATATCGTTTATAAATACGTCTAATTTGTCCGTTAATTTTTCTTCAACGATGTAGGCCGCAAGCATCTTGATGATTTCTTGCCTTTCGCTAGAGTTTGAGGAATTTAGCTTTATGGCAATTTCTTTTGCCAAACTTTTTCGTGATAACAACTTCATAATCTGCCCTCAATGGCGCTTTTGATTAATTTTTCGTCTTTTTTTTCGTCGAGTTTTTCATGAATTAACTGTTCAGTTGCCTGGACCACTAAAGATCTGACTTCATTTTTCAACTCTAACTTTGCTTTTTCGACATCATTTTCTATACGTTTCTTGGCATCGCCAATCATGGTTTCAGTCTTTGATGTTGCGGCGTCTTCAGCCTGCTTTACAATAGCACCGGCTTCTTCATGGGCCCTTGCGAGTACTGAATCTGCTTCTTTTCGAGCTGATTGTAAAATTTTCTCCTGTTCTTGAACGGCTTGCTCGCTGGCTTTAGCAGCTTTCTCGGCATTGGCAAGCCCCTCGTTGATCGTATCTTCCCGATCTTTTAAGCTTTTTACGATTTTATCCAGGGCAAATTTTCTAATCAGTACGAAAAGAATAACGAACGTGCCCGCCTGAAAAAGAATCGCTTTTGGATCAATACCAAGAGCAGATACACCTTTCTCTTCTGCAGCAAATATTAACAGTGACGTAAACACGTTCGCTCCTTATCTTTTTTTAAATGAGGAATATTGCGCCGATTGTCAGTAGCGCTGTTACCTCAACCATAGCTGCGATAATAATTATTTGTCCCGCGGCCTTGCCAGCTTCAGGGTTTCTACCTAAAGCTTTCATGTAGTTACTGCCGATCATGCCAAGCGAAAACGCGGCTAACGCCATGGCGACAGCAACCATGATTGCTTTGCCAAATTCAGGCTGCCACGGAGCAGCTTGAGTTGCGGCTTCCGCAGCTTGTGCGCCTTCAGCAGCAAATGTTGTTAGTGTTGAAATCATATTTTTTCTCCCTTTCTAATTTTGGATACTTTTTATTGATTTCCTACCCATTGGCGAGCTCCTCGACCATTAGCCCGGTTTGTGATTGTGAGTAGCTAAATTGTTCTTCAGTTTGGTGCTCGTGTTCGGAATGCGCAGTTGCCAACGCCAAGTAAGTAGCTGAGAGCACCGTAAATACATAAGCTTGAATAAACGCGACCAAAATCTCAAAAACCATGATGGGCAAAAGAGTAAACGTTGCCGCATTAGCTCCGATAAACGCAAAAATTGCAATTAAAATATCTCCCATGGCAGTGTTGAAAAACAATCGCAGCGATAAACTTATAACACGTGTCAGCTCGCCAAATACCTCCAGCAACCCTATGAAGAAATTCAGCGGGTTCAGTGGTTTGTCGCTAAAATAATGTTTAAGGTGGCCTTTTAACCCAGATTCTTTGATTGAAAAATATTGAACCAGAATAATAGCGCTAAGCGCTAAGGCCAGGGTTGCATTTAAATCGGCAGTAAATGGCCTGAAGAGGGGAGATCCGTTATGAGTCACACCCTCACCAACAAGCGGGAATAAACCAGCCAAGTAACTAATGACTATAAAAACAAAATACGCTCCAAAAACTGGGGCGTATTTGTAGGCTTTGCGGCGACTGCCCATAATTTCAGCTAGCAGATTAATGACAAATTCCATTCCCATTTCAAACAATCTGGTGATACCTCTTGCTGGTTTAATGCCAGCACTTTTACCAGCTATAACGCCAAGAATAATAATAGCAACAGCAATAATAACACCGTAAAGCATGGAATTTGTAATATTTAAAGAACCGATGGTAAAAACAGGCTCAGCCTTAAGGCTAATATGAGGACCATCCGTTGACGCTAAAACTAACCAACTCATTTCTTCGTCCTGTTCTTATTAAAACTTTCTGGAAAATATTGCTGGGAATATCGATAGACAATTGTCAATGACACAAATGACGAGAAAATCATACTCAAAAACAGTATTTTGCCATTTCCGGACAGCGTTTTATCAAGAAAGCTAGCTGGTAACCCAAGCAAAATAAATGATAAAGCCACTCGCCAGGAAGCTTCCGCAAGATGCCTTTCCATACCACGACTTAACAACACACCCGAATGGTGCGGCTCATTATTCTTTGGAGTCGATTTTGATTTTCCCTTACTCTTCATCTACCAAGCAGAATGTTACCAGTAGTGACATATACATGCAAGGGTTATTTATTTTTGTTGGCAATAGGTAGTGATATTTGACAATACCAACCAGACTGCTATAATTTAAGTGTTTACTTAAACTTTATCAGATGCCTCTGAAATTAAATCAGACTTCAAAATTCATCGTCCAAGCTTTTAATGCCCTTGGCGATGAGACACGTTTCAAAATTCTTCAGGTTTTATCCAGTTCCAATGAAATATGTGTTTCTCAGATTGCGAAGTCACTGGGGATCACTACAGCCGGCACGTCTCAACATTTAAAAATACTGGAACAAGCCGGACTAATTGAACGACAAAGAATGGGGCAAAGAACTTGTTATATCATCAAACCATCGCGCAAAATACACCAGGAAATAATTAATGTAACTTTAAAGGTAAAGGATTCTAATGAGTAATGTAATTGTTTACACCAGCCCAACATGCGGTTTTTGTCATATGGCAAAAGAATATTTAAAATCAAAGGGTATCGGTTTTACCGAAAAAGACGTCACGACTGATAAAACCGCGTACCAAGAAATTCTAGACAAATCGGGCCAACTTGGTGTTCCCGTACTTGATATTGGCGGGAAAATAGTGGTCGGATTTGATAAATTTCGGATTGATTCTTTGCTTAACGATAACGATTAAATTTTTTAACTATTCGCTTTTGCTTTAGTGTTATAATTTCAGGCATGATAAGCGAGTTGATAATTATAGGTGATATTTTTGAGGTCATCGGTACTGTTTTAATTGCTTATATGGCCTTGGCGGTCCATGAGCAAGTCAGACATGAACAAAAAATCGACCGCAAGGTTTTTGGTGTAATACGCCAGGAAAAGGTATTGGCGTATACGGGTATGATACTTATCGTAGGCGGCTTCTTGCTGCGCGTCGCTGGCGGAGCATACTAGGCGCATGCGTTAATTTTCAGTTCTCAATTTTCAAATCCATAGGTTTGGTTTGGATGGAATTGCATCTATAGATTAAACTTAGCTTATGTTAAGCGCGCGCAACCGTTTTTTTGGCCAAAAGGGCATAAAGAGAGTTCTCAAATATGGAAAAATTTCTAGAGGACGTTTTTTGTCTATAAAGACGATCGAAAACAATCGTCGAAGTGGATCCCGAGTGGCAGTTGTGGTCAGCAAAAAAGTGTCTAAAAAAGCCGTTGTCAGAAACAGAATTAGACGGCGGATTTATGAAATTTTTCGAAAGAACTGGGATAAAATTGAGCCGAATAAAGACATCGTTGTTTTGGTGTACGATGAAAAAACCGCGATTCTACCGCACGTAGAGCTCGAAACATCCATTCTACAATTAGCAGAAAAAGCCAAGCTACTGACGAATAGAAATTAGGAGATAGGAATTGGGAATTGGGAATTGGGAATTGGGAATTGGGAAATAGAGTATAGAGTATAGAAATTAGAAAACAGCAATTGGGAAATAGAAAATAGTATATTTTTAAAAACTAATTCCTATTTTCTAATTGCTAGTTGCCAATTGCTATTTCCTAACACCTATACGTTATACTAACCTTATGGGAGTTTTTGACGATTATAAACAAAAAGACAGCGTGGTGGTCGTTTACACGGGTGAGGGCAAAGGCAAAACCAGCGCAAGCCTTGGATTAATGGCCCGGGCACTGGGCAATGGATGGCGTGTGGCTTATGTGCAATTTATAAAACACTGGGAAGTAGGAGAACACAAGTTTTTGCGCGATATTAGTGATATTTATAAAAATAAATTAGTTTTTTATAAAGGTGGCGCCGGGTTCTATAAAGCGGGCAGTTTAAGTGCGAAAAATATTTCAGACAAAACCCATAGAGATCTTGCCAAAAAAACTTACCAGCGCGCGCTTAAATATGCGTCTTCCGGAAAATTTGATTTGTTAGTTTGCGATGAAATTAATAATGCCATCCATGATGGTTTGCTAGAGATGGCTCTTTTGGAACATTTAATTAATTCTCGTCATCAAAAAACCAGTCTTTGTTTAACAGGTCGTAACTTCCCCGAAAAACTAATTGATCTTACTGATATTGCTACCAATATGACCAAAGTCAAACACCATTTTGACGATAAATATTTGGCAAACAAAGGCATAGACTATTGATGCTAGCAAATGGACATTCCTTGGCGTAAGCACATTAGTGCTTTGATGTATTGATGCGTTTATGCTATTCTGGAGTTATGAGAACTACAATCACACTCAACGATAAGCTATATAAAACTTTAAAAGTGCAAGCGGCTGCTAGCGGTGAATCTTTGTCCACACTGATTGAAGAAGCCATCAAGCATCAGCTACTTGAAGACATTGAAGATTTGCAGGATATAAAAGACCGCGAGAACGATCCAACTTTTCTATTCGATGACTTGGTAAAAGAATTCAAAAAAGAGGGGCTGCTTTAACGTGTTGCTATATGAAATAAGGTATAGCCACAGAGTTAAAAAAGAGCTTAAAAATACGCCAGCGTCTCAAAGAAAACGAATTGTTTCAAAGATTCAAGGACTGGCTAAATCACCAAGACCAATAGGGTGCGAAAAAATTCGAGGCTCTAAGTCATCATATCGAATCCGAGTGGGAACGTACCGTATTATCTACAGTATCTATGACCAAAAACTGATAGTTTTCGTAATCAAAGTTGGGCACAGAAGAGACGTGTACAAAAAACTTTAGAAAAGAAGTTTGCTATAAAGATGCTAAAGTATTATAATATTTTTATTGTAATTGAGTTGGAGTAGTTATAAATGGATGTTGAAAAATTTGGTGAAATAATCGGCGCGTCAGTCGCCAGTGGCTTTTCCGTTACGCCTGAACAAGTAGCGGGAGTTTTAAGTGATGAAGAACTTTTTCAAGAAATACGGAATCGTGGATTAGGCGTCGGCTCCCTCGCCGTTGACTCTGCTACTGATACTCCCGAAGTTCTCACTCCCGAAACGGCCGATCTCTTTAACACTTTAACACCCGAACAGCAAGA
>QWHN01000005.1 GCA_021404905.1 Candidatus Saccharibacteria bacterium CPR2
CTCCCTTCGTATTAGTTGATTGTTGTAACCAACAGATTACGTGGAAGCCCAGTGGCTCATCAAGGATTAGATTTTCGCGTTTTGAGTGTTAATTCAGGTCTCTTCAATTTAGTGATGCTACTATGTCAATATAAGATTATTCGAAGCTTAATCAGAGTGTGTTGAAGTTGCGAATTCTTGAAGGTTTTCGATGAGGTCGCCGATGTCGCCATCGAGGGCGGCGGGGAGGTTGCTGCGACTGTAGTTTATGCGGTGGTCGGTAATGCGGTCTTGCGGAAAATTGTAGGTGCGGATTTTTTCGCTTCTGTCACCAGTGCCGATTAATTTTCGTCTAGCCTCAGCTTCTTTAGATTGATCTTCTTCAATTTGTTTTGCAAGCAGACGTGATCGCAATACATTCATTGCTTTGGCGCGATTTTTTATCTGACTTTTTTCGTCCTGGCAGGATACCACAATACCACTGGGAAGGTGAGTAATCCTAACTGCGGAGTCGGTAGTATTAACGGATTGTCCGCCATGACCGCTTGAGCGAAATACATCTACACGGATGTCGTTTTCATCTATTTCAATATCCTTTTCCTCAGCTTCTGGCAAAATGGCAACTGTTGCTGTTGAAGTGTGGATTCTGCCACTAGATTCGGTAACCGGTACTCTTTGGACTCGATGAACACCTGATTCGTATTTTAATGTTCCGTAAACATCTTTACCGGTAATTTCAAAAATAATTTCCTTAAAACCACCGGCTTCAGAAGGGCTTTCGGAAATTATTTCTATATTAAATCGGTTTTTTTCGCAAAAACGACTGTACATTCTGTAAAGATCCCCAGCAAAAAGCGATGCTTCATCGCCACCGGCGCCGGCACGGATTTCCATGATGGCATTTTTGGCGTCGTTTGGATCTTTCGGGGTGAGTGCTTCAGAGAGTTTGTTATTAACACTGGCCAACTCTTGTTCTAGCCGACTTAGTTCTTCACGCGCCATTTCGCTGACCTCTACATCTTTACTATCGACTAGTTCAGATGCTTGGCTTATTTCATTTTCCATTTTCCTTTTTTCTTGAAAGAGACGCAATGTTTCTTTGAGTTCACCGTGCCGCTTGGTTTTTTTGGAGATTTCCGAGTCGGCAAAAGCGCCCGGGCGAGATAGAAACTTGCTTAGCTCATCAAACTCCTGCTTTAACTTATTTTCTTGATCGTTCATATGGTATCAGTTTACAGTAAACAGTTTATAGTGCACATTAAATTATCAATTTTCAGTTATCAGTTTTCAAACTTTATGAATCTTAAAAACTTTTTACCAACTTGTAATCGTTATTTGCCGTCTTTGGCAACCGTAGGACTAGCAGGTTTTTCCGTCGGTTTCTTTTTGGCTGTTATAGTTTTTTTCTTCTGAGCTTCAACTCTCTTGCGCTTTTCTTCCAAGCTTTTTTTAGCGGCTTCGCGTCGTGCTTTGAATTTATCAACTCGACCTTCAACGTCTACAAGCTTTTCCTGACCAGTATAAAAAGGGTGGGATGCGCTAGAAATATGCACTTTGAACAGAGGATATTCCTTGCCATCTTCCCACTTAATGGTTTCTGTAGTTTTCGCGGTAGATCTGGTTAAAAATGCAAAATTAGCCGATGGGTCTTGAATAACAACTGGTCTATAATCCTTGGGATGAATGTCTTTTTTCATAACTCGGCATAGTATACACATCTGTTATTAAGGAGTCAATATTTTATCCCGTACAGAGAGTTGAAATAATTATTCATATCTGTTAGAGTAACTATTAATATTAATAAAACAGTGTGCATATATTAATCCTCCCGTCATGGCGGGCTGAGTGCGCACAAAGGAGGTAATAAGGATTATGAGCAATGTAGATATTAAAGAGCTTTTTGAGGCTGGTGCTCACTTTGGGCACACAACCAGCCGCTGGCATCCAAAAATGGCGCCTTACATCTATGGAAAACGCGGTAATATTCACGTAATAGATCTGGAAAAAACAGTAGACTGCCTGGACAGAGCTACTAAGTTTGTCGAAAAAATTACATCTGAAGGCAAGCAAATCCTATATGTTGGCACTAAACAGCAAGTAAAGGAAATCATCAAGGGTAATGCTGAATCTGTTGACATGCCCTATGTCAACGAAAGATGGCTTGGCGGAATGCTTACGAATTTTAAAACTATTTCCAGCAGGGTCAAACAATTAAAAACACTGGAATCAAAAATGGAAAGTGGCGAGTTGGCCGGTCGTTATAATAAGCTTGAAGTTCAACGTTTTGGCGAAGAGATTGAACTGCTAAATTTGAAATTTGGCGGGATAAAAAACATGGCTGGTTTGCCGGGAGCTATTTTTGTCGCTGATGTTGTGTCTGATGAAATCGCTGTTAAAGAAGCTGCGAGGTTAGGTATACCTGTGATAGCGATTGTAGACACCAACAGTAATCCCACGTTGGTAAATTATCCAATCCCAAGCAATGACGATGCTTCAAAAGCCTTAAATTTGATTATCAGCAGTGTTACCAAAGCCATAGAGAATGGCAAGCATAAAGCAAAGGCCAAACCGTCTGAAAAAGATGATGATGCTCAGCCAAAATCTAAAGCAAAACCCAAAAAGACATTAAAGAGTACCAAGGAGTAGTTAGTTATGCCTATTGATGTAAAGACCATAAAAAGATTAAAGGAATTAACTGGAGTTGGAATTACCGATGCTAAAAAAGCCCTTGAGGAAACGAAAGGGGATTTTGATAAGGCACTCGAGGCTATGAGAGTAAAAGGGTTAGCAAAAGCCGACAAGAAACGTGAAAGAACCACCAAAGCCGGTTTGATTGAAAGCTATGTCCACGATGGTCGTATAGGCGTTTTAGTGGAAGTTAACTGCGAAACTGATTTTGTGGCAAGAACAGATGATTTCAAAGAACTTGCTCATGATTTGGCTATTCACATAGCGGCAAGCGCTCCGCGGTTTATTAGCTCGCAGAATGTTAACGAAGAAGAGCTGGAAAAAGAAAGACATCTAATTAAAGAAGAACTAAAGAATTCCGGGAAACCTGAAAACATGCTTGATAAAATTGTTGAGGGAAAAATTAATAAATTCTATAGTGAGGTCTGTTTGTTAAATCAACCATTTGTAAAAAACCCCGACCAAACAGTAGAGGACAGATTAAAAGAGGCAATTGCCAGACTTGGCGAAAACATCATAGTTAGCCAAATGGCATATTTGGAACTTGGCGCTAGCAACTAAAAATTATCCAGTATAAAATATAAGTTAGTTCTTGCATTCGGAGGTGTAAAGTGGAAGAAGTTGAATCAGTAAAGCAACCAATGGAGGCTGCAGTATCGAGGCTTACCGAAGAATTTAAAAAAATTCGTACTGGTCGGGCGAGTCCACATATGTTGGATAATGTTTTTGCGGAAGTTTACGGACAAAAAATGCCTCTGAGCCATATTGCAAGCGTTGTTACTCTGGATGCTCAAATGCTCCAAGTAACACCGTACGACCCGAATAATCTCAGTGCAATAGCCGCATCTATACGCGAAGATAGCTCCTTAGGGCTTAATCCGACGGACGACGGTAGAGTTATCAGAATACCTGTGCCTCCATTAACGACCGAAAGGCGTCAGCAGATTGTCAAACAGATTAATGAAAAAGCAGAAGACTGCAGGATATCTCTTAGAAATAATAGACATGATTGCCTGAAATCACTGCAAAAAGAAGAAAAAAACGGGAGTATTTCAAAAGATGAATTAATCCGCGCTGAAAAGAGACTGAACGAAATTATTGATGAGTATCAACAAAAAATCCAGAACTTAGTTCAGGAAAAAGAAAAGGAAGTAATGACTGTATGAGGCTAAGTCGGTTATGCATGCTTTAAATACACAGTTAGATATCATCTTGCCTGAACATCTGGGGATTATTCCAGATGGCAATCGCCGATGGGCGAAACTAAAGGGCGTAACAAAACTAGAGGCCCATAAAATTGGCTATGAGAATTTGCGTAATATTGCCATAGAGGCATTTCGCAGGGGGATAAAATACATGTCAGCCTATGTATTCTCAACGGAAAACTGGAAGAGAGACAAAGAGGAAGTAGATTATCTCATGGATTTAGCACTTTGGATCGCGAATAGAGATATTGAAAAACTAAACAAAGAGAATATCAGAGTTCGTTTTATAGGCTCGAGAGATGGCTTAAATAAAAAATTAATAAAAGCGATAGAAAACGCTGAGGACAAAACCAAAAATAACAGTGCAGGAGAGTTACTACTTTGTTTTAATTATGGGGGCAGGCGAGAAATAGTTGATGCTTGCAGGAAATTAATCGCCAGCAAGGTTGAGCCAAAAGAGATTGACGATAAAAAAATTGAACAATATTTGTATTCAAACGATGTACCAGATGTTGATTGCTTGGTTAGGACATCAGGCGAAAAGAGAATCAGCAATTTTATGCTTTGGAAAAGTGCTTATGCTGAGCTAATATTCGTAGATGAATATTGGCCGGATTTTAACAAAGCTAAGCTAGAGGAAGTTATCAATGAATTCAGTAATAGAAAAAGAAGATTTGGAGCGTAAAACATGGCAACTTTATTACTAGTGATCGGCCTTTTACTATTTATCTTATTGATAGTAGTCCACGAATACGGGCATTTTTTAATAGCAAAACGCAACAGTGTTGAAGTTGAAGAATTTGGAATTGGTTTTCCACCAAAAATTGCCGGCAAGACTATGGGCAAGGGGATATTTAGGGCATACTACACGATCAATTTGTTACCTCTTGGCGGCTTTGTACGATTAAAAGGAGAAAATGATGCCGATAAACGTCAGGGCAGCTTTGGTAGTGCTTCATTTAAAGTTAAGGCCAAGATTACCCTAGCTGGAGTTGCAATGAATTTATTTGCCGCAATGGTGATATTGACCGTACTGGCCGCAGTAGGTATGCCAAAATTCATAGATAATCAATTTTCTATACCAAGAGATACAAAAGTAATTACTCAAAGAACAATTGCATCGTATGTTGAGAAAGATTCTCCGGCAGAAAAAGCTGGCATGAAGTACGGGGATGAAATTATTTCGATTGGTGAAAAAGAAGTTAAATCTTCGGATGATTTATTTAGTGCTACAGAACAATATGCAGGCAAAGATGTACAAATTGAGTATAAAAGAGAAGGCAATATCCAGATTGCTCAAGTTAAGCTGAACGATAGCAATCAAGAGCAAGGTTATTTGGGTGTTGCTCCGGGAGATTTAGTGTTACAGCGATCAACTTGGTCGTCACCGATAGTTGGTATTGGTTCCGCCTTGCAGTTTGCCTGGATGACACTGGCTGGTATTGGCCAGACTCTTGCTAATTTAGTGAGCGGTAACACAGCAGAAGCAGCAGAGGGTGTGGCAGGACCTGTAGGTATTTTTGCTCTATTGCAAAATGTTAGCGTTGCAGGTTTGCCTTATGTGCTATTCTTTATAGCCATAATTTCGGTGACTCTTGCGGTTGTTAACTTTTTACCAATTCCAGCACTGGATGGCGGCAGATTGGCGGTCATGGGGATATTTAGATTACTGAAAAAACCATTAACTCCAAAAACAGAACAAGCTATTCATGGCACAGGCATGGCTGTTTTACTAACGCTGGTAGTCGTTTTAACCGTTCTTGATGTCAGAAGATTCTTCTAACAGTTTAAACAAAGTTTTGTGGTCTCCGATACCGGTAATATTGTTTAGTTTGGTAATTTATATTTTGCCCCAAATAATAATTGTTATTTTGCTGAGTTTGGTAGATAAAAACTTGGTAGAAAATATTAACAGTGGTGAAAATATTTCATGGCAATTTGCCCTTTATGCATTAACTGGATTTATTTCAGTTGGCTTACTCCTATGGTATCTGGGCAAATGCAAGATTACTTTAAGCCAAATAGGTCTGACAAAACGAAACTTAACAAAAATCTGGTATGCGATTCCTGCATTTGGTCTGTATTTTTTGATAACAACGGGGTTATTTGCTTTAACCCAGAGGTTGTTTCCGAATTTGAATCTAGAGCAAGATCAGAAAACGGCTTTTGATAGTGCATCGGCTAACTCTGAGATATTCTTGGCATTTTTAGCCTTTTGCGTAGTGGCCCCGATAGCTGAAGAGCTTATTTTTAGAGGATTTTTATATAAAGGACTGCGAACAAAATTAAAACCTTTAATTGCCGGACTAATAACCAGCTTGCTATTTGGTTTAGCACATTTTCAGCTAAATGTTGGTATGGATACATTTGCGCTAAGTTTATTACTTGTTTGGCTGGCCGAAGAAACTAAAAGTCTGTGGCCGTCGATCACTTTGCATGCCATGAAAAACTTTGTAGCTTTCTTGTTATACTTTATTATCAAGATACCAATATAAAGTTTATTTATGAGACTTTCCAAACTTTTTACAAAAACACGCAAAGAGATACCGGCAGATGAAGTTGCCAAAAACGCACGGCTATTAATTCAAGCTGGCTATATATATAAAGAGATGGCTGGCGTATATGCTCTTTTGCCGCTGGGGCTCAGAGTTGTTGAGAAAATTAAATCTATCATAAGAGAAGAAATGAATAATCTTGGCTGTCAGGAATTGCTGATGACAAGTCTTCAGCGAAAAGAATTATGGGAAAGAACAGATAGATGGGACGATAAAGAGGTTGATGTGTGGTTTAAATCGAAGTTAAAGAACAACAAAGAAGTTGGGTTTGGATGGTCTCATGAAGAGCCGATCAGTGAAATGATGAGAGGTTATTTGAAAAGCTATAAAGATTTGCCAGCTAACGTTTATCAATTTCAAACTAAATTACGTAATGAAACCAGAGCAAAAAGCGGAATTATGCGTGGCCGTGAGTTTGTTATGAAAGATCTATATTCATATTCTGTTTCTGAAGCAGAGCACGATAAATTTTATAACAGTGTTATAGATGCATATTTAAGAGTTTTTAAAAATGTAGGGTTGGGTAAAAAAACATTTTTGACTTTTGCATCTGGCGGTGCGTTTACAGAATTTAGTCATGAATTCCAAACTCTGACTGAAGCGGGCGAAGACACGATCTATCTTGATAGGTCGAAAAAAATAGCGATAAATGAAGAAGTATTAAGGGATGATGTCTTGAAAAAAGTTGGACTCAAACGAAGCGATCTTGAAAAAGTAAGAGCATCTGAAGTTGGTAATATATTTAGCTTCGGTAGCGTTAAGAGCGAACAGCTTAATCTTTATTTTTCTGATAAAAAAGGCCAAAAAAAGCCGGTAATTTTGGGATCGTACGGCATAGGCGTGACGAGATTGATGGGCGTTATTGTTGAATGTTTTGCTGATGATGGCGGTATAGTTTGGCCTAAGTCTGTAGCTCCTGCCCAAGTTCATATAGCTGCACTTCATGGCGGAGAAAAGGAATCCGAAAATCTTTACGTAGAGCTGCAAAATAATAATGTCGAGACCATCATTGACGACAGAGAAATTAGCCCTGGTGAAAAACTTAATGATGCGGATATGCTGGGCATACCAATGAGGGTCGTAGTTAGTTCAAAATCCCTCGAAAATGGCGGATTTGAAATTAAAAAACGCACCGAGAAAGAGACCAAGATAGTTAATAAGAAAGAACTCCTGCAGATGCTGGGAAACAGCAATTAGGAAATAGAGATTGGGAATTGGGAACTAGAAACTAGCAATTGGGAATTAGCAACTAGTGTTTGAAAACTGAAAACTGGTAAATGATAATTTAGCTAGATATGTGTGCTATGCCCTGTCCTATACGCCATACGTCATACTGCATACTCTATTTCCCAATTGCTATTTCCCAATTGCTAGTTTCTAACCGTTTATGCTTGTTGGTTATAGATGGTTGCCCGTACAATTAGTATATGGCAAAAATGAAGAAGGCTTGGCAACTGGTCGCGCATGATATCGCAATCGATCTTGGAACCGCGAATACACTTGTAACGGTAGAGGGAAAAGGTTTGGTGGTAAATGAGCCGAGCGTTGTTGCTATCAATAATAAAACAAAACGAATTATAGCTATTGGCGAAAAAGCGAAGCAAATGCTTGGCAAAACCCCGAAAGATATTCAAGCAGCAAGACCGCTTAATGACGGGGTCGTAAGTGATTTTGAAATCACCGAGCAAATGCTCAATTATTTTATTGGCAAAATTCATAAGCAGCATAAAGTAATTTGGCCGCGTCCCAGAGTTATTGTTGGTTTACCTTCTGGTGTAACCGAAGTGGAACAACGTGCAGTTGAAGAAGCTGCTCGTAGTGCTGGGGCTAGAAGAATTTATTTAATTGAGGAGCCGATGGCAGCCGCTATTGGTTGTGGTCTGTCTGTTAATGACAGTAGTGGCAGCATGATTGTCGATATAGGCGGCGGTACGACGGAAGTGGCCATTATTTCGTTAGGCGGAGTCGCGGTACTAAAATCTCTTAGAATCGCGGGTGACGAAATGAGTGAATCAATAATGCAATTTATGCGAGACGAGTACAATTTGCAGATTGGCGAGCAAACAGCTGAGAATATAAAGATGAATATTGGAGCTGTATATGTTCACGCAGATCCAAAAACAACTAAAGTTAGGGGCCGCAATTTAGTGACAGGGCTGCCTCAAGAAATTGAAATTAATTCCGATGCACTGCGAATCCCGCTAACAAAACAAGCCAGACCTATTATTGATGCGATTAAACTTGCTCTTGAAGAAGCGCCAGCGGAATTAGTGTCGGACATCATGCAAAAGGGGATAGTTGTAGCAGGAGGAGGTGCTTTAATTGCGGGGCTGGATCATTTAATAAAGCAAGAAACAAAAATAAATACAATTATTGCCGAAAACGCATTGACATCCGTAGTTGAAGGAGCAGCTAGAGTTTTGCGTAATTTATCGGTTTACAGAGACGTATTATTAACAGGGTCGAAAAATTAATTTTATGAACAGAAGCAAGCAACGTCGGCGATTTGGAACGATACTGTTAACTGTCGCAATTCTTTTTGTGATTAGACTAATTTTTGTGGCTGATCCTTTTTCGAATTTGCTTGTTAGGGCAACAAACCCGATTAGTAATATTTTTGGAAAATTGTATTTTAACCAGGAAAAAGCAGTGCCTTATAGTAAAGATGATTTAAAAAAATTAAAAGCCTCGGACGATGAATCTATCAAAGAAGAAAACCTGTCTTTAAAAAATCAACTTAATTTTGTAGACAGCCAACAATATCAATTTGTAGGGGCGGATATAGTAAGCAAAACTGTTGACACATACAGAAAAACTGTCTGGATAAACCGTGGCTCTAAAGACGGAATAAAAGGGGATATGCCGGTAATTGCGGAGGGGTTTTTGGTGGGCAACACCCATCAAATATATGAAGACAATTCCAGCGTAATTTTAATAGGCGACCCGGATTTTCGAGCAGCAGCAGTTATTGAAGGAGCTGATGTTAGCGGTATTGTTTCGTCAAAATCAGGAGGAATTGTTATTGATAAAGTGCCGGTTATTGATGATGGTCTATTACAAAAACGCGTGGTGACCAGCGGTCTTGGAGAATTATTTCCTTCCGGATTGGTTATTGGTGTGGTTGGCTCAAGAATATCGGGCGATAAAGAGGTCATGCATACGTATGCTCTAAGAACTCCCATTAAGGTTGATTTCTTAAATAACGTAGTGGTTTTAAAAACAAAATGATAGTCCATCCGGTATGGTTAACGCTGGTCCCAATATTTTTTATCGAGATGCTGGCATTAAAGTACTTGCCAATTTTAGGGGTAGCGGTGCCGCTTACACTTCTAGTCATGGTACTGAACGTTAATATTATTTCCATACCAAGGATTTGGATAGCCGCGGCTGTTTTTGGATATATAAGTGACGTTCTGGCAGGAGTAGACAGGGGCGCTCATTTTTTTGCATGGCTGGCTTGCGCGGGAGTTTTGAGTTTGATCCAGTTATATGATAAAAGAGAAAACTTAACTTATTTTAGGACAGCAATTTATGTTCTAGCCATGTTGTTGACTTACCAATTGGTCATTTATTTATTCGCGCTAGAAACCAGCTTTAAGTATTGGATTTCGTATTTAGTAATTTTGCTTGGGGTGAGCCTTGTTAGCACCGTTGTGATACTGGCAACGGAAAAAACTATTGAAAAATTAAGATCATGATACGTAAAGAAAAAAATATCAAACTGGCTCATGATGAAATAAAGGTAAAAACACCTAAAAGCATTATGAATGACCGTGTGTTTGGGTGGTTTTCCATGCTTGAGCCAAGCGGGGATGATATTGGCCAACATTACATTCACAGTAAAACATCGAATCGTCTTGTGCTAGCTATGCTGATATTTGTTCTATTGCTATTTATTTCTATCACGACGAGGCTTTTTTATATGCAGGTTCTTGCCGGGGAAAGATATCTGGAACTTGCAAATGGAAACAGAGTTAGGGAGAGTATTAGTTATGCTCCAAGAGGTAGAATTTTAGATAGAAAAGGTAAAGTGTTGGCGGAAAACACAGCAACGTTCCAGCTTTCGGTGATACCTTATTTGCTTGAAAGTGATGAAAAAAATCGAGATGACATACTTAACAATGTGAGCAGCATAATAAATATTGATGCGGGCAAGCTAAAGGAAATTGTTTTTTCCAAAGGCGAGGAATATCCTTTACCGGTGCTAGTTAAGGAAAATTTAGATCACGAAACCGCGATCGCGCTTGAGCAGATAATTCCAAGAACAAAAGGCTTTACTGTTGATTCGGTACCTTCAAGAAGTTACGTAGCCGATGCGGGTCTGGCTCATATTCTAGGTTACACCGGCAGGGTTTCAGAAGACGATATAAAAGTCGATAAAACCTCTAGGCTTCTGGCCACTGATTTTATCGGAAAAGCCGGTATTGAAAAACAGTATGATGAAGTACTACGTGGAGACAATGGGTTTGAAAGAACAGAGGTTGATTCTCTTGGAAGGCCGGTAAGGTTTTTAGCTCAAAAACCTGCGTCAAAAGGCTCTGACATAATTCTTACTATCGACTACGATGTACAGGTACGCCTGGAGAGGGAGATATTAGCCCAAATGCAAAAATCAAAAACGACAAAAGGAGCAGGAGTAGTCCTCAGTCCGGAAACTGGAGAAATTTTGGCTATGGTCAGCATTCCTTATTATGACAATAATTTATTCGCTCGCGGTATTAGTGAAAAGGAGTTTAGCGATTTGGTTAACAGCCCAAACCAACCTCTATTGAATAAAGCGATTGGTGAGGGCTATACAACCGGTTCAACCATAAAACCGGTTGTAGCCTCTGCTGCTTTGCAGGAAAAGGTTGTTACTCCAGAGACTGTAATTGTTGATAGAGGGCAAATTTCAGTTACAAGTGTTTATCAGCCAGGTGCTGCATTTATTTTTAGGGGTTGGAGGCCTGGAGGACTTGGCCCAATGAATGTCAGAAGTGCGATAGCAATGAGTTCCAACATATATTTTTATACTGTGGGCGGCGGGCACGAGAACATTCAGGGTTTAGGTGTAGATCGGCTTACGTCGTATTATAGAAAATTTGGATTGGGCGAGCTCTCAGGAATAGACTTGCCAGATGAATTTGCAGGCAGAGTGCCTGACAGCGCATGGAAAGAACAGAATAAAGGCGAGCCTTGGTACGTTGGCGACACCTACAACATCTCAATCGGTCAAGGGGACATTCTAGTTACTCCTTTGCAACTAACTTTGGCGGATATGAGCATAGCTAATGGCGGATATCTTCTGCAGCCTTACGTTTTAAAGAGTATAGATGGCGTGGAAGTTGGTAAAAGAGTAGTGAGGCGGGAAGTCCCGATTGATAAAGGCAATATAAAAATAGTTCAAGAAGGAATGCGTCAGGTTGTAACTAATGGCACGACATGCGAGTGTATTTTTAAGAGTGTTCCTGTAAAAGTTGCAGGAAAAAGTGGTACGGCCGAGACTAGCACCGGAGACAAGACTAAGCCACATGCATGGTTTACGGCATATGCGCCCTATGACAAGCCTAAAATTATGGCAACGGTTTTGATTGAGCAAGGATCTGGCGGTTCACAATACTCGGCACCGGCTATTGCTGGTGCTATGGAGACGTACTTCGCAAAGTATTCACCCTAGTTTAAAGGAGTGAGATTGGGAATATTTGACGGCTGTGGTATAATTACAGTCACCTAAAAAATTAAACACGGAGAACGAGATAGGCTTTGCGTATAGATTACGCTAGTGTATATTAGTCTCCGGTATTTTTATAATAAAGGGATCGTGAAGATGATAAAGAAAACATTCAAGCTTACTCGAGAGGGAATCAATGAGTTAAAATCCGAACTTCATGATTTAAAGGCACAGCGCGTTGGTGTAGCAGAGCAGCTTAAAACAGCTCGTGAATTTGGCGACCTGAGTGAAAACGCAGAATATGATGCTGCCAGAGCTGAACAACGCAGGGTTGAGCTTCGTATAAAAGAGATTGAAAACATTCTTCAAAACGTAAAGGTCATCACAGAACCAAATCAAAACGACAAAGTTGGTATTGGCTCAAAAGTAGATCTGGAAGAGTGTAGTGGCGGTAATTCAATCAAAACCTTTCACATAGTTGGTTCTGTTGAAGCAGATCCAATGGAAAATAAGATCTCGGATGAATCACCTATTGGCAAAGCGCTTATGGGGAAGAAAAAGGGTGAAGAAGTTAGTATAACAACGCCTGGTGGAGCAGAAACTCTTTATACTATCAAGAAAATCTCATAAACTAAGACATATAGTATATGAGTAACGAAAAAAGTAATTACTGGCTTAACATTGCCACCAATGAAATAATCTCCAAGTTCGGTGCGGGCGAAGAAATTATAGTATCTAGCGGTATTTCACCTTCGGCCTCTTATCACATTGGGCATTTTAGAGAGATCTTAACAGCCGACGCCTTAACTTGGGGGCTAAGGCAGGCTGGAGTTAAGGCTCGTCACATTCATGTTGTTGATAATTTTGATCCGTTGAGAAGGCGTTATAGCTTTTTGCCGGAAAGTTATGAGCAGTTTGTTGGTCAACCAGTATGTTTAATCCCAGACCCATATCCCGAATGCGCCCAGAAGCATAAAACTTATTCCGAGCATTATTATCAGGAGTTTGAGGTATATGCTCGCCAAATGGGAATCTATCCGGACGAGGTTATTCGTAGTTTCGAAGATTTATATAAAACCGGCAAGATGACAGATAGGATTGAGGAAGTCTTAGAAAAACAAAAAGAAATTCTAAAGATTTTTGAGCATGTGTCGAATCGAAAATTGGATGGCTCATGGACTGGCGTTATGACACTGGATGAAAATAATAAATTCGTTGATGCTCCTATTGATAGTTGGGATAGACAGGAGAAAACTTTAAATGGAACAAAATATGATTCCGGAAAAGCCAAATTAACCTGGAGGTTAGACTGGCCGGGTCGTTGGAAGGTTCTGGGTGTTATGGTAGAGCCATTCAGTAAACAAGAACATGGTGCTGCGGGCGGTTCATATGATACCGGCAAACTGTTTGCTAAAAGTATATTTAACGTAGACCCCCCCATACCGGGCGCGGAATATGGCAACGTTCATTTAGTTGGTGATTCTAAAAAAATGAGTTCATCAAAAGGCAATTTGATCACGCCAAAACAAGCACTAGAGATAATGCCCAGAGAAATACTCCGCTATTACGTAGTAAGAAGCCGTCCGGACAAAACACTGTACTTCGATTCTGGCGAAGGAATATATAACTTAATTGATGAATTCTCTAAGGTGGCGAATGGAGAAGACGGGACATTTAAGGAAGCGTATAATTTTGCAACCAATGCAGAAGAAAAAGCGATTAAGCGCGTGGTTTCGAGTATTTCGTTTAAACATCTGGTGGCGGTATATCAGTCGGCTTTAAAACAACCAGAGCATACTTTGGAGATACTAGCTCGAACGGGTTATGAAAGAGTTGTGAATCAGGAAAGAGCAATTATTATCGAGGAATTAAAATTTATTGATAACTGGCTGGATAAATACGCGCCGGAGTCAGTTAAGTTTGAATTGCAGCAAGAAATTCCGGCAGTTGAGTTAAACAATTCTCAAAAAGCAATGCTGGCAGACTTAGCGGGTAAAATTGAAAATGCGCCTGACGAACATGATGGGCAGTGGTTTCACGAAGCAATTCACTCTGTAAGAGAATCTTACAAACTAACCCCGCAGGATGCGTTTAAGGCTATCTACAGAGTGCTTTTGAATAAAGATCTTGGTCCTCGTGCCGGCTGGTTTTTGTCGATTTTAGATAAGGATTGGTTGATAAAAAGGTTTAGGCTAGAAGCTTGAAAACAGATTAGTTCTCAGGTTTAGTATGCTTAAAGAAGACATTCGCGTTATAATGTTATAAAAGAATTTTATGTTAGACATACAATTTATTCGCGAGAACAAAGAACTAGTTAAAAAAGCAGCCAACAATAAGAATATTGATGTAGATATAGAGAGGTTGCTGCAAATTGATGAAAAACGTCGGGAAAAAATAGCTGCAATTGAGAATTTGCGCTCTCAGCGAAAAGACATTGCATCAAAAATAAAAAGCTCGAAACCAGATTCCGGCCTTGTTGAACAAGGCAAAGCCCTGAAAACTCAAGTCGCACATCTGGAAGATGAATTTAGCAAGATAGAGCTGGATTATTTAGAGTTGCTTAAACAAATTCCAAACATTCCAAGCCAGGACGTCCCAGTCGGCAAGAGTGAGGATGATAACCAGGTTGCCAAAGAATGGGGCATAAAACCAGAATTTAGCTTTGAGCCAAAAAACCACTGGGAAATTGCTAAAGCGAGAGGATGGATTGATAAAGAACGTGCCGCAAAAGTAACTGGCGCGAGGTTTGCCTACTTAAAAGGCGATCTTGTGAAACTTCAGTGGGCCATGATGCAATTTGCTGTTGATATCTTGACTGATGAAGAATCTTTAAGGAAAATTGCCCAGGAGAATAATCTTAAGATAGCCACCAAACCATTCCTGCCAATTTTGCCTCCTTTGATGATAAAAACAGATGTTTATGACGCCATGGATCGCTTAGAACCAAAAGATGACCGCTACAAAATTGAAGGGGAGGATTTATGGCTGCAAGGGAGTGCCGAACATGTTTTGGGGTCGATGCATTTTGATGAAATCCTTGAAGAAAGCCAACTGCCTCTTAGATATTTAGGATATGCTACATCATTTCGCAAGGAAGCGGGAACATACGGGAAAGACACAGAAGGAATTATCAGAATGCACCAGTTTGATAAACTGGAAATGGAAAGTTTGACCACCGCCGAGGCTTCTTGGGATGAACATTTGTTTATGATTGCAATTCAGGAGCATCTCATGCAGGCTCTTGAACTTCCTTATAGAGTGGTAATGAAATGCACGGCGGATATTGGTAAACCTAATGCCAGGGGAGTGGATATTGATGTGTGGTTGCCTGGACAGAATAATTACCGCGAGACGCATACGGCTGACTATATGACGGATTACCAATCAAGACGACTAAAAACCAGAGTTCGCAAAGAGGATGGAATCGAGCTGGTTCATACAAATGACGCCACAGTATTTTCCCAAAGACCTCTAATTGCAATCATTGAAAACAATCAAACGGAAGATATGCGTGTAAGGGTGCCAAAAGCGTTGCAAAAATACATGCACAGAAAAGAACAGATATAAAAACTAATTAAGGAGATAAATTATGATAAATCCACTTGAAATAACCAGTATCCATGATGATCTTGATCCGGTCTTAAAAAAGTATGCCCTTCGTAAAATCGGCAAATTAGACAGATACGTTTCGCTAAAAATACGCAAAAGCGTTCATGGAGAAATAAAGTTATTGCAGCAAGAGGGCAAGGCCAATAAAAATGAAAGGCATACATGCGAAGTAATTTTGCATTTGCCTAGCGGCACAATCACCGCGAAAGAATCTACTTTAAACATGTTTGCCGCTATTGATATCGTGGAGGCTAAGTTGAAAAATCAGCTCAGGAAATATAAAGATAAACATCGTCAACCCAAACATTTAACCAAGAGAAAGTTATTTGACCGCCTAAAATTATTTTCTTCGCGCCGTGGGCAGTGAATAAAAACCAGTTAGCTTTTAAACTCATTTATATGGGATAATACGTATGGTAAATATATATTTTGTGTAAGGGGAAAATCAGTAGTGAAAAAAGTTCTAGCTAAAATATTCGGTGACTTGCAAAGTAAAACTATAAAAAGATTGCGCAAAAAAGTTGAACAAATTAACCATTTAAGCGAAAAATACTCTAAGTTCAGCGATGACGAATTAAAGGAAGAAATATCAAAATTAAAAGAAGCGATTCAGAGCAAGAAAAAAACACTTGATGATTGCTTGGTAGATGTTTTCGCAATAGTAAGGGAAGCTGGAGAAAGGTCAACAGGTTTAAGGCCATTTGACGTTCAGTTGATTGGCGGCATGGTTCTTCATGAAGGCAATGTTGCTGAAATGAGAACTGGAGAAGGTAAAACGCTGGTTGCGACATTACCTGTTACCCTAAATGCTTTGGAAAACAAAGGTGTTCATGTTGTTACGGTCAATGACTATCTTGCTCAGCGCGATGCCGGATGGATGGGTGGAATTTATAATATGCTGGGTTTAAGTGTCGGCGTGATTATACCGGACGCGTCATTTATATACGACGTTGAATATCGCAATGAGGATCATGATGATGAGAGGTTTTTGCATTTAAGACCGTGTTCACGCCAGGAAGCATATCAGGCAGATATTACCTATGGCACAAATAATGAATTTGGCTTTGATTATTTAAGAGACAATATGGTACGCGATGTCTCGCAGCTCAGGCAAAGAAGCTTGAATTTTGCAATTGTCGACGAGGTTGATTCAATTCTTATCGATGAAGCACGAACACCTTTAATTATTTCCGCGCCAGCCATGAATAGCGGCAGTAAATATGCTCAATTTGCTCAAATTGCCAGGAAACTTACGGAGGAAGATTATGAACTAGACGAGAAACGGCGAGCAGTCAGCATTAACGACGATGGAATTGCCAAAGTTCAAAAAATGCTCAATGTTGATAATTTATATGCTCCTGAAAATGTTCAACTAATCTATCATTTAGATCAGGCTTTAAGAGCGCAAACTCTGTTTAAAAGGGACAGAGACTATATAGTTTCTGATGATGGCGAGGTAATAATTGTCGATGAATTTACCGGTAGGTTAATGCATGGCCGAAGATACAATGAAGGGCTTCATCAGGCAATCGAAGCAAAAGAGGGAGTTGAGGTTTTGCAGGAATCTATGACGCTTGCGACAATCAGCTTTCAAAACTATTTTCGTCTTTATAAAAAACTTGCTGGAATGACTGGAACCGCTAAAACCGAGGAAGAGGAATTTCACCAAATATATAAACTTGATGTTATTGAGATCCCAACAAACAAGTCTAGCGTCAGAACAGACAAGCCCGATAGGATTTATAAAAACGAAAAAGGAAAATTCAGCGCGCTGGTTAAAGATGTGAAAGCTCTGCATGAAAAAGGGCAGCCGGTTTTGATCGGTACAGTCTCGATTGAAAAAAACGAAAAATTATCATATCTCTTGAGAAAATCAGGCATACCGCATCAGGTTTTAAACGCAAAGAACAATGAAGGCGAAGCAGCGATAATCGCCAAAGCAGGTCGGATAGGTGCTGTAACTCTAGCGACCAATATTGCCGGGCGTGGAACAGACATTGTGCTGGAAGAAGGAGTTACGAAACTGGGCGGACTTATGGTACTTGGTTCGGAGAGGCACGAGTCGAGAAGAATAGATAATCAGCTAAGAGGTAGATGCGGCCGACAGGGTGACCCAGGCGTAACTCAGTTTTATGTTTCCGCTGAGGATGAGTTAATGCGTATATTCGGCGGAGAAAGAGTTGCTTCATTAATGGAAAGGCTGGGAGTTGATGACGAGACTCCAATAGAAAACAGGGCTGTCAGTAAAGCGCTAGAGAATGCACAGAAGAAAGTCGAGAGCTTTAACTTTGACAGCCGAAAGCACGTGGTCCAATTTGACGATGTAATGAACCGCCACCGCAAGGCAATATATACACTAAGAAGAACTGTTCTTGAGAACAAAGAAATCGAGACAAATATAAAAGAGATGATTAACGGAGAGATTGAATCTCTAAGCGTCGACCAAACACAATCAGAACAAGAATTCATTACCCAAATAAATTCTGTGTTTCCACTTGAAGAAAAGTACGCCAGAAAGTTAAGAAAAGCACAACCAGCAAAAAGAGCTAACGAACTCGAAAAAGTCGTGGCTGAAATGTATAAAGATAAAAAAGAGATTTTTTCATCAGAAATTTTCCATGCCATAGAAAGAGAAATTTATTTGCAGGTTCTTGATACTCATTGGATGGGGCATCTTGAAAATATGGATCATTTGAGAGAAGGAATCAACTTGAGGTCAATTGGGCAAAAGGATCCTTTGGTTGAATATAGACGTGAAGGTCAAAGAATGTTTGAGATAATGCAGGCAAATATTAGGAATGAGGCTGTAAAGCTATTATTTCACGCTGTGCCAAGAGTTGAAGAACCTGTTGAGGGTCCGATTGAGACTGAACTAACCAAAGCAGCCCGTCACTCTACAGAATTGGGCGCAGGTAAAGCGACGAGCGGGGTTAAGGAATTAACTAAAAAAGACCAAACAACCCGATTACCAGAAGATAATAAAGATAATATTGAACAAAAGAAAAAATCCGGTAAAAAGCAACAGCTTAGAAAAAAACGAAAACAGCAACGTCAGAATAGAAAAAAGAGAAAGTAACCTGGCAGGAATAACATAGTGAAGCACACAGTTAATGAACTAAAATTAGTAAACGGGACCAGAGGTTTATTGATTAACGTGCCAGATGCTTCGGTAATGTCGTTTGATTTTCAGTTTCGAGCCGGATATTATCTCGTCCCGAAAGTGAAATGGGAAGCGCCGCACATTATGGAACACATGATGTTTGGGGCTAATGCGCGCTACGAAAAGGCACGGACATTCCAGGCAGAATTTGAAAAAAACGGCGCTTATGCTAATGCGTCTACGAGTACATATTCTGTTCATTATTTAGCAGAATGCGCCGATTTTGAATGGGATAGGATACTAGAGTTAATTGGTCTTGCTCTTGGTACGCCAAAGTTTGTTGAACACGAATTTAAATCTGAATATGGCAACGTAAAAGATGAACTTGCCGGATATCTTACTAATTATTTCAGAGAGCTTAACCTCAAGCTTCAAAAACAAATGGGATTGCTTATTGAAACAGATCAGGAAAGACTGCAATTAATGAGTTCCGTAAAGCCTCTCGACATCAGAAGCCATTATAAAACTACACATTTTAGTGACAATATGAGGTTTGTAATCGCTGGCCAGGTTAAAAAAAGAGAAAACGAAATTAAAAAAGTAGTAGAAGATAGTTTCAAACTTAAGCGGGGCGAGCGCAAGGAATTGCCATTTGAAACACCAGTTTGTCTAGAAAAAGTGTTTTATATTCCTAACAAAACTGTCGACAGCATACATTTTATCCTTGAGATAATGACACCCAAGAGGCTTGGTATCGAGCAAAGAGACGCTCTTCATCTATTGAATACTATGCTAACGGCGACTCTGCACTCTTTGATTTTAGGTGAAGCACGAGAGAGAGGATTAGTCTATAATATGGGCTCAAATTATTCGCTGGCTAATAATTTTAGTAGCTGGTGGTTTGGCGGCAAAGTCATGAAACAAAATAGCGAAGCACTCTTTAATATTATGATTAAGGAATTACAAAAAGTTTTGCGTGGAGAGATCAAAAATAGCGACATTGAGGCAGCGAAACAATATTCGCTTGGGAGGTTTCAACGCGGCACCCAGACGGTAGGTGCTTTAGCGGGCAGTTATAGTGGCGAATACTTTTTTAATGAAACAATAGAAGATTATTTTAAAATTCCGGAGCGAATAAAATCTGTAACTAAAGCATCAATCATCAGTGTTGCCAGGGAAATATTTGCACAAAATATTTGGGGGCTAGGAATTTTGGGAAATTGCGGGCAGACTCACGTAGAAAAACTGCATAAAGAGATAAGCGTACTTTGGAAATAGATTATGTGGAATGATAAACATGTAGCTATAGCGGGGTTTGGGATCGAAGGCCAGTCTGTTTTAAAATTCCTCCGGCGAAGCGGTGTGAAAAAAGTAACCATACTTGATGAGTCTGGCAAAGTTAATATAACAGGAATAAGCGACGTCGATACTATTACTGGTCAAAATGCTTTTAGTAATTTATCTGAATTTGATGTTGTATTCCGTTCACCGAGCATCAATCCGCGAAGATTGGACCATAAAAACGTCACTTCTTCTACTCAAGTTTTTTTTCAGTATGCCAACGCTAAAATAATTGGTGTAACCGGCAGTAAGGGTAAGGGGACTACGGCAACTTTGATCTATGAAATACTAAAAGCAAGCAGCATCACCGCACATTTGATTGGCAACATTGGTATACCCGCGCTTGATGTTTTGCAGGACATTAACCAGCAGGATGTGGTTGTATTTGAGCTATCCAGCTTCCAACTATGGGATCTTGAAAACAGCCCGGAGATTGCTGTTGTATTGATGGTAGAGCCGGAACATTTGGATATCCATGACAACTTAGATGATTATATAGCTGCGAAATCAAATATAACGGCTCATCAAAGAAATGAAGATTTTGTGACTTATCATCCAGGCAATAAATATAGTCAAGAAATTGCCTTAAAAAGTTCTGGCAGGAAAGTTAAATACCTTACACCCCAAGGAGCATATGTCGAAAACGGCGTAATTAAAATAGATCAACAAGAAATTTTGAATGTAAATCAGCTAAGACTAATAGGAACTCATAACTTGGAAAATATTTGTGCGGCAGTTACGGCTTCATGGCAAATTACAAAAGATATTAATGCCATAAGAAAAGTGCTATCTAACTTTTCCGGCCTAAAACACAGGCTGGAATATATTGCCAGCACCGATGGCGTGAAGTATTACAATGATTCGATCGGCACAACGCCGACCTCTGCCATTGCGGCCATAAGTGCTTTTAGCGCGCCAGTCATAGCAATAATGGGTGGTTCTAGCAAAGGCCATGATTATAGTCTGATGGCAGAAAAAATGGCTCACCTCAATAATTTAAAAAGAGTGATTTTGATCGGCCAAACGGCAGATAGTATTGCCAGGAATTTAAGAAAATCTGGTTTTGATCAAGGCAAAATTAGCCGAGTTGACTCTTTACAAGAGGCAGTTAACTTAGCGCGAGACTGCGCGGATAGCGGAGAGATTGTGGTACTGGCGCCAGCAGCAGCGAGTTTCGATATGTTTAAAAATTACCAAGATAGAGGAGAACAATTTATAAAGGCTGTACAAAATTTATGAACGACGGAATTCATTATAAAGATGGGGATTGGCTTAGAGCAAAGGATATGAATCTTTCGGTGTTTGATTTATCTGTAACCAGAGGAATTGCAGTTTTTGATTACCTTCGCACATACAACAAAAAACCATTTATGCTAAGGCAGCATTATCAAAGGCTAATAAACTCCGCCGGAGTTTTAAATATTGATATTGATTTTAAATTTGAAGAAATAACCTCAATTATTAATAAAGGCATAAAGAAAAATAGCACCTACGACGAGTTTGGCATTAGGATGATTATTACTGCCGGCACTAGCCCGAAACAAGGTTCATTGTTGCCAGGTAAACCTGTGTTAATAATACTTTTTGAGGAGTTTGAAGATCCGCCACAAGCTTGGTATGAGAATGGTTTAAGACTAAAAACTATTAATTCAGTTCGTATTTTGCCCAGCGCTAAAACGGCGGATTACAAGCTGGCATTTATTGGAATGAATAAAGCCAGGGAAAGCGGGATGGACGACGTCCTTTATGTAGATGAAAATAATTGCATTTTGGAATCGTCAACCAGTAATATCTTCTGTGTTAAAAATAGTGTTTTGTTTACACCAAAGCTTGATGTGCTTGGCGGGATAACAAGAGGCTTGGTTATAGAAATTGCTAAGCAAATTAATGTTAAAGTTGAGGAAAATTGTATCAGCCTAGATAATGCTCTGGAGTCTGAGGAAATTTTTGCGACGGCAACCAACAAGGAAATTGTGCCAGTAGGCTATATTAATAATAGTAAAATAGGTGATCGTATGCCCGGTGGAATTACACAAAAATTACATAGTGAGCTAAAGAAATATATCGATAAAGTCTCTAGTTAGGTCATATAGTTATGCTGGAAGAAATCAAAAAAAGAATAGATGCACTCATTGGAAAAATAGAAAGCGCTTGGGATAAACTGAATGTAAATCAAAAAATTGAGAATTCCGCGCAGATCTCTAATTTAATGCAAGAAAGTGATTTTTGGAATGACAGCGTAGAAGCTCAAAAAGTAGCTAAAAAACAAGCCCAAATCGAAAATCAAATCAAACCCTGGATAGAAATACGCGAAAAAATAAACGAAATAAGAGAATTGGCAAAGCTTAACGATTCCTCACTGGCTGTTGAGATAGAAGGTCAGGTTAAAATCCTGGAAGATGAATTTGAAAAACTTGAGTACAATCTTCTTCTGAGGGGCAAATACGACGAGAATGATGCCATAATTTCAATTCATGCTGGTGCCGGTGGAACGGACGCCCAAGACTGGTCACAGATGCTGGAGCGTATGTATATTCGCTGGGCTGAAGCGCAGAAAAATGAGGTAAAAATAATTGACGAGTCGCCAGGCGAAGAAGCGGGAATTAAGAGTGCAACAATGAGTATTTCCGGCCCGTATGCGTATGGAAAATTAAAAGGGGAGCGTGGGGTACACCGTCTGGTACGCTTGAGTCCATTTAATGCCGATCATCTGAGGCAGACTTCATTTGCTTTAGTAGAAATATTGCCTCAAATCGAAGAACCAGACGAAGTTAAAATTGATGAAAAAGATTTAAAAATTGACGTATTTAGAGCTGGCGGGCACGGTGGTCAATCAGTTAATACGACGGATTCAGCAGTTCGCATCACACACATACCAACTAGCATCAACGTATCAATACAAAACGAGCGTTCCCAACTTCAAAACAAAGAAACCGCTCTTAAAGTATTGCGTTCCAAATTAGCTCAACTTGCTGAAGAACAGCACAAAGAAACGATTGCCGAGCTCAAAGGCCCAACAAAAGAAGCTGCGTGGGGCAACCAGATACGAAACTACGTTATGCATCCCTATACTTTAGTGAAAGACACACGCATAAAATACGAGGAAAAAGACGTACAAAAAGTACTTGACGGAAAAATCGACGGCTTTATCGAGGCTTTCTTAAGAGCACAGATAGGCAAAGATTAACATTATATCTAAACTAGTTATGTTAAAATAGTCTGCGTATGATATTGCTTGATAGGGTTACTAAAAAGTACTCGAAGAAATCCCCGGATGCGTTAACGAGTGTTAGCCTTCATGTAGAGCCAAAAGAGTTTGTTATAGTGGTAGGAACCAGCGGGGCAGGGAAATCTACTCTAATGAAACTATTAACGAGAGAAGAAAAACCCACTTCAGGAAAAATAATAGTTGGCGGGATCGACTATGACCGACTCAAGGATCGCGACATTCCGCGTCTGCGACGTAAAATTGGCGTGGTCTTTCAAGATTTCAAATTATTGCCAAACAGAACTGTTTTTGAAAATGTTGCTTTTGCCCTTGAAATTGTGGGAATGAGCAAAGCCGAAATAAACCATACGGTTCCCAAAGTACTTGATTTAGTGGGGTTAAAAGGAAAAGAAAAGCAATTTCCTGATGAACTTTCTGGCGGTGAAAGACAAAGAGTTGCTATTGCCCGGGCAGTTGTGCGCCAGCCAAAAATACTTATTGCCGACGAACCAACGGGCAATCTTGACCCAAAGCACGCTTGGGATATTGTGAACTTACTTCTAAAAATAAATCGTTACGGAACAACGGTGTTGCTCACCACTCACAACCAGGAAATTGTCAATAAATTAAAACGCCGCGTTATTACCATCAAGGACGGAACTATTGTACAGGATCGTGCAAAGGGCGGGTATAAAGAATGAAACACAAATTTATATCTTTAATGCGAATTTTACACGCAGGGGCGCGAAATTTTATACGTAATGCTTGGCTTTCTACCGCAGCGACGGCTGTTATGGTAGTAACTCTGACAGTTTTGCTCGGAGCAATTGCGATCAACATGGCCCTCAATGACACAATTGATGACATTGCTTCGAATATAACCCTCTCAGTTTATCTTAAAGATAACACCGATTCATCAAGCCGCGATAAACTGCAAGAAAAGTTAGAGGGGGACGCAAATGTCAAAGGAGTTGAATATGTTTCCAAACAGCGAGCTCTTGATTTGTTTCGCGAATGGAATAAAGATAATCCCGAACTGCTTGAAGGTTTGTCTATAACGGATAATGCCTTGCCGGCGTCTTTAGAGGTTAAAGTTCATGACTTATCAAGAATTGAAAACGTGGGCACAATTGCTAAAAGTGATGAATTTTCAGATATTGTCGAAAGTACGAGCATCGAAAAAGAACGGCATCAAAAATCAATTGACACTTTTGCCGGCGCACAGAATTTTATTACAATCTCAAGTCTTATAACCGCTGGAGTTTTCGCGGCGATCTCAGTATTAATAATATTTAACACGATTCGTATGGCAGTATTTACTCGTTCTCAAGAAATCGAAATCATGAAATTAATTGGTGCTACGCCCGGTTATATTCGCGGGCCGTTTCTGTTTGAATCATCTCTTTATGGCGCTATTGCCGGGATTTTAAGTTTTGTGGCGGTTTACAGCGCATTGCTCGCCCTTGGCCCCAAAGCCGATTCACAAAAACTATTATTTGGCCCAACGGTAAGTTTCTTTGCTCATAACTGGCTCTTAGTACTGCTCGGGACGGTGTCTGCGGGTGTAATTGTCGGATATATTTCCAGCTCTTTGGCGCTATTTAGGTATTTGCGCCTTAAGAAGTGGTAGCCTCTGTTGACTAGCTTAAGCGCATAGGAGTATATTAGATGTTGGTAATGTCTAATTTTATAAAACAAAAATACTGTAAATTTTTACTATTGTCTCTGGCCGTCGTGATCAGCCTGGTATTTAGCGTCGTGCCTTTCTTAAGTGTGAGAGCTGTAACCATTGATGAGCTCAATGCTCAGGCTCGTGAAATAGAAAATAAGATTAAGGTGAACGAAGAACACCTTGGTGTCTTGGCCGAAAGAGCAAGCACCCTGGAAGAAAAACTAAATCAATTAAGGGCACAAATAGCCGAGATTAATACCCAAATAGAAAATACAACCAACAAGATAAATGTTTTGGAGGAAGAGCTGGCAAAAACTGAGAAGGAGTTGAATCGTCAGAAAGATATTCTGAAAAATAACATCAGGACACTTTACAAGCAGGGCAATATATCAACCGTGCAGTTGCTTGCCTCAACGGACAGTTACGCCGATTTTGTTAATGAGCAAGAATATCTTGAGAGGCTAAAACTTGGTGTACAGGAATCGGCAGATAAAGTTGCCAAACTAAAGAAAGAAATAGAAGCCAAAAAGACTGAGCAGGAAGAACTGCGAGAGCAGCAAAAAGCTCAGCGGGAATTAGCACAGCGCAACAAAGACGAACAAGATACATTACTGGCACAAACAAGAGGAGAGGAAGTCGAATATAAACGAGTTACCGAAGAACTTCAAAATCAACAAGCCGCAGTCTATGCCCAAATTGTAGCCAGGAGCCGTGTTTTAACTGGTGTTGGTACAGGCAATTATCCTTGGGCAGATTATCGAGAAGGAAGCTGGACTCATGCTGGATCATGCACTTATGGAGACGATATAGATCCTTGGAAATATTGCTACAGACAATGCACTTCATTCGCTGCATGGAGATTATACGCGTCTGGCAGGCAGGCACCTGTGGGTTATGGCAACGCTAATAATTGGGGGTATATTGCTGCTGCCAATGGGATCCCTACGGGCGGCACGCCCAAAGTAGGTGCCATAGCGGTTTGGGGCGGGGCTGAAGGACACGTTGCGTATGTTGAGGAGGTTTACGGAGATGGACAGGCAAGAATTAGCGAGTATAACGCCGTTCCGGCTTTGCAAGGACGATATTCTGAGAGGATAATTTCTCCAGGTGATCCATACATTTATATTTATTTTTAGTTTAGAATAGTTTAGAGGAGAAATTTATTTGAGATCTAAAAACAGTAGTTTTTTTAGTATAAAAAGCAACATTATTTTTTCGTTGGTATTAGTTGCTGTTATTAGTTTTTCTCTCGGAACTCGGTTTGATGAGATTAAAGCCAAAGTGCTTCATCAGTCTAGTAAGCAAAATTCAAGTCTTCCAAGTGAGCTTGACTATAGTTCAGTTAGCGAGCTGTACCAAATTTTAAAAAGTAAATTTGACGGGGAACTTAGCGAAGAAAAATTACTTGATGGTCTGAAGCATGGGCTGGCTGAAGCGTCAGGTGATCCGTACACTGTTTTCTTAAATCAAGACGAGGCGAAAGAATTTAGCAATGAATTAAACGGTGAATTTACAGGAATCGGTGCAGAGCTGGGTAAGCGCAACGACCAGATAGTTATAATTGCACCGCTTGATGGTTATCCAGCTCAAAAAGCAGATTTAAGACCAAATGATGCCATAATCGGCATTAACGGCGAAGCAACGGTGGGAATGTCTATTGAAGAAGCGGTGTCTAAAATAAGAGGCGAAAAAGGCACGGACGTTACGCTCAATATTCAGCGCGCTGGAAATCGCTTTGATGTAACAATCACCAGAGATGTAATTGTTGTTCCCAGTGTCAGGCACGAAATTATCAGTGGGAAAATAGGATATTTAAGAATTACCAGATTTGCCGAAGACACAACAAGTTTGGCGAGTAAAGCCGTTAGTGATATGAAATCTCAGGGCATTAACTCTGTAATTTTGGATCTGCGCAATAATGGCGGAGGATATCTGGAGGGAGCGGTAGACATTGCAGGGCTTTGGTTGAACAACAAAGTTGTTGTAGAGCAACGTCAAGGAGATAAAGTTACAGATACGCTCAAATCGGGGAATTCAGCTCCGCTAGAAGGAGTAAACACGGTAGTTCTGATAAATGAAGGAAGTGCCAGCGCAAGCGAAATTGTTGCCGGTGCATTGCAAGATTATGGTGCTGCGAAACTGGTTGGTGTTACCAGTTTTGGTAAAGGCAGCGTTCAATCTCTTGAGTCACTAAGTAATGGCGGAAAATTAAAGGTCACTATTGCACGTTGGTTTACGCCCAACGGACGCAATATCGATGATGAAGGCATAAAGCCCGATACTGAAGTAAAACTTGAAGAGAAAGATTATGAAGCTGATCGCGACCCCCAAAAAGACAAAGCGATAGAAATGCTCGGAACTAGCAATTAGGAACTAGGAAATAGAAAATAGAAATTAGGAGATAGTTAAAAGTCATCAAGTTTATAAGGTTATAAAGTGTTTTCTGAAGTTTATTAATTTGAGATTTGTTTGAAATTTGAGATTTGTATTTTGGAATTTATGTCCCACATCTATACTTCCATATTGCCTTTTAGCCCTGTCTTGATTAATATATACCTCATAGTATTGTGATTGGGAGGTTATGGCTCGCAAAGAAACTCGGTTTATATTTGTAACCGGAGGAGTTCTCTCTGGTTTAGGAAAGGGGATTACAGCCGCATCTATCGGTACCATCCTTAAATCACGCGGCCTCTCAGTAAACATTCAGAAATTAGATCCGTATTTAAATGTAGACGCCGGAACGCTAAATCCGACAGAACATGGTGAATGCTTTGTAACTAAAGACGGGGCAGAAACTGATCTTGATCTGGGCCATTACGAGAGATTTTTGGATATTGAACTTACTCAAAAAAGTTCAGTCATGAGCGGACGAATTTTGCGTGATCTCATTCAAGATGAGCGCGAAGGCAAATACCTTGGGAAGACTGTTCAACTAGTACCACATTTTACTAATGCCATCCAGGAGAGAATTGTAGATGCGGCAGAGGATTTTGATGTACATATAGTAGAAATTGGCGGTACAGTGGGAGATTATGAAAGCCCGCCTTTTTTTGAGGCAATTAGACAACTGGCAAACAAAGTCGGTAGAAACAAATGCGCTTTCGTTCATGTTGTGTATTTGCCATATTTAGGAACAAGCAAAGAAATAAAAACCAAGCCAGCTCAAAATGCAACCCGTGATTTACGCGCAGTAGGAATAGTTCCGGATATTTTAGTGGCAAGAAGCGAGGAAAAACCAGGCAACGGAAATCTTATTCGTAAATTAAGCATATTCTGCGGTGTTGATGAAGAAGCTATAGCCTTACTGCCAAACGCTAAGTCGGTCTATGAGGTGCCACTGACACTCGAGCATACGGGCATAGGCAATGTCATACTAAAAAAACTTGGGCTTAAGCAAAAGAAACCAAACTTAAAAGAGTGGACGGAATTTATTAATAGCCTGAAAGAGCTGCACGAGCGCAAATTGAAAATTGGGGTCATTGCTAAGTATATGGATAATGACGACACTTATCGCTCTGTATTTGAAGCTTTAATTAGCGCCGGGTATAAACACGGAGTAGACGTAGATATCAAATGGATAGATTCAGAAGAACTAGAATCGGAATCTCCCAGTAAGCTTCTTGGCCACCTGGACGGGATTCTCGTCCCAGGAGGTTTTGGCAGCCGAGGGCTAGAAGGAAAAATTAAAGCCGCGACCTATGCTTTGAAGAAACAAATTCCTTATTTGGGTTTATGTTTAGGGATGCAAGTTGGCGCTGTGGCATTTGCCAGGGAAATCGGCTTAAAAGACGCTCATACTCTCGAAGCAGAGCCAAACACAAAGGATCCTATCATTTACATAATGGAGGGCCAGGAAGCACTGGCCGGCACAGGTGGGACTATGAGACTTGGAGATTATGAATGCGTATTAGTAAAAGGCACCAAAGTGCAAAAATTATATAAGACAAAGAAAGTGCTTGAAAGGCACAGACACAGGTATGAGTTTAATAATGAATATAGAAATAGGTTTGAAAAAAACGGCATGATAGTTGCCGGCCATTCTCCAGATGGAAATCTGGTTGAGATAATAGAGCATAAAAATCATCCGTTTTTTGTTGGCTGTCAGTTCCATCCGGAATTTAAATCCCGACCTCAACGTCCGCACCCATTATTTGAAGGATTCATAGCTCGTTGCAAATCGGGCTAAGATCATGTAGCATAAGTGCTATGAGCGATCAGGCTAAGAGAAGAATATTGTTGGTTGAAGATGACAGGGGACTTGCGAGTGTTTACACTACACGTTTGGAAGCAGAAGGTTTTGATGTTCGTCACGTAGCAGATGGTGAGAATGCTCTCTCAGAAGCATTAGATTATAAACCAGATTTAATTCTTCTTGATATCATGATGCCTAAAATTAGCGGATTTGATGTATTGGATATTATGAGAAATACGCCTGAAACTTCGAAAATAAAGGTTATCATGCTCACAGCTTTGTCTCAGGCGAAAGATAAAGAAAAAGCAGAAAAATTAGGCGTGGACGATTATTTAGTGAAATCTCAAGTTGTTATCGCAGATGTTATCGAACGTGTTAAATATCATCTTGGAATTACAACAAATAATTAAACCTCTTAAAATAAAACAGTAATTATATTTTTATAATCCCCTGGTTTATTAGAGTTTTAGCCTACTTAGAATAAAAGTTTGCTATATATCAAATTTTATTACTTTAATGCAACTATATTTATATGAAACAATTTATATTGACAGGAGGCAACAATAGTGCTAGTGTTTAAGATGTGTATATAACGTTAAATTAAAATAAAAATAAACATGGAAACATTATCAGTCGAGTCACAAGAAAATAGTCATAGGGATAGAATAAAAATTAGAGAAGAAATCTTTGCTCCGCCTGCCATGAGCCCACCCGAATCTGCTTGGGGTGGGAAGGGCAGAGAGGCGATAGATGAGGGTACTATCCGCTCAGCCATGCATACTATGGCAGAGGTGTTAGGAAACGATGCTTCACCGATTTCTAAAATATTACGAGAACATGCAAATAAAATTAGCGGGGGTATAGAACCTAGCCCAAACTTGTTGATGGGGAATATGGTTGAAGATGTGCGTACAAATCCAGATCTGAGAATAGAAATAGCAAGAGCGACTCTTGAGAGCATAGAAGAGCATATATCCCTGTTCCCAGACAGAATTAGGAGAAATACTGAAAAGCTGCCCGGTTTAACAGGCTATCCTGAAAGAGTAACAAGTCGAGAGTATGTAGCTCTTTTATGTTTATCAATGCTTGATGGTACATTTCAAAACGATAGAGTTCCTAAGTCAGATAATATTCAATACGATCAAGAGTATGGTAGTGTTGAATCAGGCCAACATCGTGCTTCAGCTGAAATGCTATTGTTTGGGCGCTTAGATTTAGATAATTAAATGACACTGACTTCAGTGCGGGGTTCTGTTTTACCGGTAAAACGGCGGATTTTGGTTTTACGGAAAGCAACTTCGCCAGCTTTAGTGGCATAAATGGTATAATCGCGGCCCATTTTTGTACCTGGTCCTGAAATTTTTGTGCGTCCAACCTGGCGGACAATAACTGATCCGGCAGTTACTTTTTCACCGCCAAAAGCTTTAACGCCCAGCCGTTGTCCGGGGGAGTCATGTACGTTTTTACTGGAGCCACCTGCTTTAGTTTTTGACATTTACTTCCTTTTCATAACCAAAAGCTCTCGTCCAACAACTTGATTAAATCTTCTATAAATTAGGTCGTTGTTGTTAGCGTGAGAAAAACTCAGACGAGTATATCCTAAACTCTCGAGGCGGTCAACTGTTTTAAGGTGTAATAGCTTATTTTTTGACCACCAAACCGGCACCGCCAAGCATAGTCGCGCGCCAGATTTTAACTGATCACAGACGTTAAGCAGAAATTTCTCTAAAATTTCATCTACTTGCGTCTTAATTATTTCAATTTCTTTTTCTCCCGGAAAAACTCGTAATGGCGGCCCAAGATATATTTCGCTGGCTATATGTTGAATTGGTGATTTATGTTCGGGTTCTAACTTGAGTTTAGTCGCGTCTGCTACTGAAAGCGAATATTGCATGCTACGATTGTGTCCATAATTTTTTTTCAGCCAATTAAGATTAACATTGGCATACTCAACCATGCGTGGATCGATATCACTTCCATAAACGTCAATGTTCATTAAAAGTGCTTCTTGAAGTAACACGCCGGTGCCACAAAACGGATCCCAAAGAATGCCAAATTCTTTTACGCCGGAGAGATTAATCATAATTTGTGCTAATTTTGGGGGCAGCATGCCAACTCTGGCGTCGCGTTTTGGCCGGCCATGGTCTCGTTTGCTGTAAAAATTAATATTTTGAATTGCCACTGTTTGACATAAAACTAATTGATTACGGTTAAATGCTGCGATAATTTCGAGATTCGGCGATTGGTCCAGATTGTTGTGAAGCACCTGGGCGCTGCTAAGCTGAGATTTGCCTGACCCAACAATGCGGATATTCGTTTTATAAGATTTGCGAAAATTGTGTTTGAATTCAATCATTTTATTTTGGAGGATTTTTGCAGAAACTTTTACCCCATAAACACTTATCCCGACATTACATTTGGCATCTACATTCTTTACCTTTTCTGTAAAAATCTTTTCAATTATTGGCCAAGCTTCCTCAAAATTTTTTACCGAAGCCTGTTTTAAAACCAATGCGATTTTTTGACTGCCGCCAAGCCTGGTGATACTAGGCTCAGTATCTAAATCAACGAGTGCAATGTCTTTACCAAAGCTGGCTAAACTATTAGCTCCATAAACACTTTCAAGTTCCGCCAAAGACAACTTAGGCTGCCTGCCCAAAACAAACGCGTATTTCATTAATTTTAATTATACTGATTTAACTTAAAAATACTGCATCCATCTGGAATTTAATTGAAGTAGGGTATACTAAAAGCGATGAAATGGAAGGTAATCTTTAACATCGGTGCCTTGTTCGCGCTTGGAGTTGTAATTTATGTTGCCCGGGATGATATTTCATCAGCACTGGCTAATTTGAAGAACGTGAATATAGCAATAGTTCTACTCATGATACCAATCCAATTGTTTAGCTATCACGCTGTCGCAAAATTTTATTTGGAGTATTTTAGAGCGCTTGGCCACAACGCAAGCTACAAAGGTTTGTATCGAATTTGTCTGGAGTTAAATTTTGTGAATCAAGCGTTTCCGAGCGGGGGAATATCCGGCGTCTCTTATTTGTCTTATAGATTGAAACATCATGGAATATCTTACGCTAAATCTACGTTGGCGCAGATTGCGCGCTTCGGACTCATTTTTGTCTCATACCAATTTTTATTAATTTTTGGATGGCTTGTACTATTTTTTCGAGGTAAAGCATCTGATTTAACTTTATTTATAACATTTGCAATTGGATTCGGGCTTATTTCGATAACACTGCTTGGCATATTTATTATCAGCGATAAAAAGCGAATTAATAACTTTACCACTTGGCTTGCAAGGGTTGTAAATAGAATTTTGTATATTTTTAGGCCCAGGCACCCCGAAACAATCAGAATTACAAAGGTAAAAGAAGTTTTTAGCGAACTTCATGAAGACTATGTGAAGCTACGCAATAATAAGGAAAAACTATATACTCCGATTTATTACGCTTTTTTGGCGAATGTTGCTGAAGTGGCCACTATTTATGTTGTATATGTGGCGTTTGGGCAATGGGTAAATGTAGGCGCAGTCATAATTGCTTATGCTCTAGCGAATCTGGCTGGCGCCATTGCCATTTTGCCAGGCGGGATAGGCGTGTATGAAAGTATGATGGCTATAGTTATGGTTAGCGCCGGTGTCCCTGCGGGAATTAGCGTGTCAGTGACTATCATGTACCGAATCCTTAATATGGTATTTTTCCTGCCGGTAGGTTATGTGCTCTACGCCAACGCACTTAGAAAAAATACTTGACTTAGTGAAATGGAAAACCTTGTACTTAGCGTAACCGAATTTATAACGTTAATTAATCAGACTCTCGAGTATGCCTACCCTGTAGTGTATGTAGAGGGCGAGGTTTCTGAATTTCGTATCAGCAAAAATAAATGGGTTTATTTTAATCTAAAGGATGACGAGTCTAAGGTTCAGTGTTTTGCGTCTGTATACAGCCTATCTACGGTTGTTGAAGATGGAATGAAATTACGGGTAAAGGGCTTGCCAAAACTTCACAATAAATATGGGTTTAGCATAAATGTTTCCGGTCTAAAGCCAGTTGGGGAGGGGAGTTTAAAAAAAGCTTTTGAGCTTCTTAAAAATAAACTTGAAAAAGAAGGTTTGTTTGCCCCTGAACGCAAAAGACCTCTGCCAACATATCCAGAAACTGTTGGCATAATAAGCTCCGAGCAGGCAGCAGGCTACGCGGATTTCATTAAAATTGTTAACAAAAGGTGGATAGGTGTTGACTTTAAGTTTATTGATGTGCAGGTTCAAGGGGAGCCAGCCGTCAGTGACATTGTATCTGCCATAGAAACTTTCAATCGATTGCCCCAGTTGCCTCAAGTTTTGGTAATAATTCGCGGCGGTGGGAGTCTTGATGATTTGCAGGCTTTTAATACAGAGCCGGTTGCGAGGTCAATATCTTCCAGCAGAGTTCCGATATTAACGGGCGTGGGGCATGAAGTTGACGTAACACTTGCAGATTTGGCAGCTGATGTGAGAGCGTCAACACCTAGCAATGCCGCGGAAATTCTTGTTCCGGATATGAGAGATGTATCAATACAGGTTAATAGTTCTTTTGCCGGCATTAGAGCGAAATTTGACCATCGTATAAAGGAATTAAATTTTAAAATCGAGCATTTAGAAAATACCTTGTTGCGTTATATCAATAATCCTCTTGAGAGAATTAATGAATTAAATTCTCGTTTAACTTCTGGACATGAGAGAATGATTAAGTACATTTCCGATCAACTTCAAAATTTTGGTAATCTTTTAAATACTTTTAACCCAAGAGCGGTACTAAAACGCGGGTATAGTATAGTTCGGTCAAATAACTCTCTGATCAGAAGTGGTAATAATGTGAAAGTGGGCGATGAACTCGTGGTAGAATTAATCGACGCGATAATAAAATCAGGAGTCATTAGTGTCACAAAAAAATAAAGTTTCAAATTTTTCTGAGCTGATGAATGAGCTTGAAGAAATAGTTTCCTGGTTTGAAGAATCAGATGTAGATTTAGATGAAGGCTTGAAAAAGTTCGAGAGAGGTGCTCAAATAGTTGACGTGCTAAAAAAACGCCTAAAAGAAGCATCAAACAAAGTAACCAAAATTCAGGCAAAATATAATTCAAGCTCAGAAACAGAATAATAAATGAGAATTAGTATATAAATTATGACCCCGACTATATTACTTTTGGTGGCCTTGATTTTACCTTTCTTTATTGTGATAGTAAGCGGCGCGCCTTATCTTCCTACACGCAGGCGGCAAGTAGAGCAGGCGCTGGATATGCTTAAACTCAAACCTGGCCAAACATTACTTGAACTTGGTTGTGGCGACGGCATAGTAATTGTGATTGCGGCAAAGAGAGGAATTAAAGTTATAGGATATGAAGTTAATCCGTTCTTGTGGTTTATTGCCTGGGTTAGGACAAGAAAATACAGGAAACAAGTACAGGTTTATTGGGGAGACTTCTGGAGCAAACCTTTTCCGAGCAGCACAGACGCTGTCTATGTATTTTTAATAGATCATTTCATGGGTCGACTTCATAAAAAATTACTTAGCGAAATAAAAAAATGTAAGAAATGTATTAAGGTTGCCAGCTATACATTCAGTATTCCAGATAAAAAACCCGAGGAGCAAAAGGGAGCAATATATCTCTACAAATATTCACCGTAGTCAGTTTGCATATTACTTATGCTTTAGATAACATTTAACTATGCCTCCGCAAACGAATTCAAATTCATCTCCTATGCAGCCGCCTATAGGAACACCCCATATGGGGCCTAAAATAAAAAAATCTCGATCAATGAATCTGCTGCTAATCCCGGTTGTTGTACTTCTTGTGTTGACCCTGGCTTTAGCTGGTTTTGGCTTTTGGGCTTATGCAAATTATGTTGATCATAAAAATAACGTTCAGGAAAAAGTCGAGGCTGCGGTTAAAGAGTCCAATGACGCTTTGCAAAAAAAACTGGAAAATGAATTTCTCGAAAAAGAGAAAGAACCATATAAGGTTTATGAGTCTCCCGGCGAGCTTGGTAGCGTGAGAATTACATATCCTAAAACCTGGAGCGCTTTTATGGATGAAAAAATAAGGGGGACTGTTGCCCTTGACGGGTATTTGCATCCCGGCACGGTTAAGTCAGATAATTCCGGCTTAAAATATGCTCTGAGAGTTGAAATATTGAACAGAGAATACAGCAAAGAAGTCTCTGATTATCAAAAGAAGGCAGATAAAGGAGAGGTAAAAGCTTCAAACATACAGGTATCAGGAGTGGCAGGAGTTCGTTTTGACGGAACAATAGAAAAAGATGTGCAAGGAGCAATAATTTTAATTCCGACTAGGGACAAAGTATTAAAGGTTTGGACTGAATCAACTGAATATCTGTCTGATTATAACGAAGTAATTTTGAAAAATCTTAGTTTCACGCCTTAGTTTATTAATTTTTTAGCTTTCTTCATAAATGTTTTCTTTAACTCCCTTATTTAGTGGAGTAAAATTGTAACTATATATGAAGAAGAGGGTAGATGGTTCTTATTTGATGCGCGATCAGCATTCCTTGCGGCTAGTTGTAGCTGCGGCACATGAATTAAAAACACCGTTAACGTTAATCAGCAACCTTGCGTCTGTTATTAGCAAGCAAAATAATGGTGGAGCGATAAATCAGGACCATATTGATAGAATTGAAATGTCTAGTGATCGGCTCCTGAGGCTGATTGACTCAATATTACTGGGCGGTGAAGTGGGGCAAGGTCAGAGCGAGCTAACACTTGAGCCTATCTGTGTACCAAAAATAATAGAAGATGTTGTGCATGAAATAAGTCCTTTGGCCCGAGCATATGATCATAAAATTGAAATCACATCGCACAAACCTTCTTATTTGGCAGTAGCTAATAAAGAAGCGCTATTTCAAGTTTTATATAACCTGTTTGATAACGCCATAAAATACTCACATTCAAAAACTATAGTTAAAATTGAAACCAGAAATTATCAGGAAAAAATTCGTATTAACGTAAGTGATGAGGGGGCGAGCATAGGATCAAGAGAACTTAAAAGAATGTTCCGTATGTTTGGCAGAGTGCGTCAGCCTATCAATAACTATGCCGGCAGTAGTGGGCTTGGACTTTATATATCCAGTCAACTGGTTGATTCGATGAATGGTCAAATGGGAGTAAATAAGTTGGAAAACGGCAGCTGTTTTTTCGTATCTTTACCGCGTAGCATGCAAACACAATTACTGTAATAAAAGCGTTGTTTATGGCAAAAATTTTATTAATTGAAGATGATATGTGGCTTGCGGAGCTTTACATTAGCGAGCTAAAAAATTCCGGGCATGAAATTTTCCATGCGCGTACAGCCCAGGAAAGCATGGATCTTTTAGATGAAAATAACGCAGAAATTATACTACTAGACATAATGTTGCCAGAGCACAACGGCATAGAAGTTTTGCATGAGTTACAGTCGTATGAAGATTGGAATGACATTCCGGTTGTGTTGCTAAGTACTATATCGCCTCAACAATTTCGGCTCTCTCAAAAACAATGGGAAGAATACGGAGTTGTTAAATATCTGTATAAACCTCAGGTGAAACCAAATGATTTGGCGCTGATAATCGAAGGCCTAGTAGCTGATGAATAAATATCAGACCAAAGCAATAATAGTTCGCAGAATTGATTATGGAGAGGCAGACCGTATTGTTACTTTCGTGACAGAGGGTAACGGCATGGTTAGTGCATTGGCTAAAGGAGTTCGTAAGTTATCAAGCAAGCTTGCCGGAGGACTGGAACTGTTTTCTATAAGCAACGTAACTTTTTTAAAAGGCAGGGGAGAACTTGAGAGAGTTATATCTACGCGTCTTGAGAAACATTTTGGAGAAATCATTAAAGATTATGACAGGACAAAATTGGCCTATGATATTTTAAAAAAAACGGCTAAGCGTTTTGAGCATGACAAAACTGATGACGGCTATAAATTGTTGGAACTTAGTCTGAACCAGCTAAATGATCGCGATATAAATTTACATGTAATTGAACTATGGTTTTATCTAAATCTATTAAAAATTTATGGCCATCAGCCAAATGTTGATCGTGATGGTTCGGGTAATCCACTAAAAGAAAAAGGGACATACGATTTTGACATAGAACACGGAGCTTTTGTCGCCAAAAGTAATGGTTACTACGAGGCTAATCACATAAAAACCGTGCGGTTATTACTAGACAGACTTCCGGTTCAGATAACTAGCATCAATGGTATTAGTGAAAAATCTGGAGAAATTCTGCCAGTTATCAGAAGATTTTCAGATTTTTGGTTGCATTAATTCAAAATCATTTTTTGCATTTTTAATCTGTTAACATTACACTTAAATTCATGAATAATAAAAAGCCTTCTTTGGAAGATATTGTTTCGCTTTGTAAAAGGCGGGGGTTTATATATCAGGGTTCGGAAATATATGGAGGTTTAGCCGGAACGTGGGATTATGGTCCGCTTGGGGTACAGCTAAAAAGAAACATTACAAATCTTTGGTGGAAAACATTTGTTGAGGATCGCGAAGATATGTATGGCGTCGATGCGTCAATTTTAATGAACCAAAAAGTTTGGCAGGCTAGTGGCCACACGGAAACATTTGCTGATCCAATGATAGTTTGTAAAGAGTGTGGGCAGGCTTACCGCGAAGATCATTTAGACTACGCAAAACCATGTATAAAATGTGGCAGTAAAGATTCTTACGGTGCCGCTCGTCCGTTCAACATGATGTTCAAAACCAACGTTGGCCCAATTGAAAACGAAAGCTCTATAAGTTATTTAAGACCAGAAACAGCTCAGGGTATTTTTACTAATTATAAAAACATCGTTGATAATTTTTATCCGGATATTCCTTTTGGCATTGCACAAATTGGCAAGGCATTTCGTAATGAAATATCTCCCCGTGACTTTGTGTTTCGTTCGCGCGAATTCGAACAGATGGAAATTGAATTTTTCGTGCATCCAGACAATTGGCAAGAATGGTTTGAACGTTGGTTGGAATTAATTCGTGGATTTTTGGCTATGCTTTCGATTCCTTCACGCAGCTACCATGAGGTTGAAGTTGAAGAAAAAGAAAGAGCGCACTATAGCAAGAGGACTGTGGATTTCGATTTTGATTACCCTCATAAGAGTGATGAGTTATTAGGATTGGCATATCGCACAGATTTTGATTTGACCAACATCCAAAAAGCAACTGGAAAAAGTATGGAGTATCGCCCTAAAGATAATAGTAGGCCATTTGTGCCTCATGTAATAGAACCAAGCTTTGGAGTTGAAAGGTTAATAATGGCGGTTCTAACCAGTGCTTACGCAGAAGATGAAGTGGGAGGTGAAAAACGTGTGTTCCTGAGACTGCCGGAAAATATAGCGCCAGTCAAGATTGCAGTTTTTCCACTACTTAAAAACAAACCGGAATTAATCGAAAAAGCTAGGGAAGTATACAAAATGTTGAAGAAAAACGTTGCTGTTATGCCTGGGCTTCAAAGCCTTGGCGAAGTAGCCTGGGATGATAACGGCAACATTGGCAAACGCTACCGTCGCCAAGATGAAATCGGCACGCCAAAGTGCGTTACTATCGATTTTGACACTTTAGAAAACGATACCGTAACCGTAAGAGATCGCGATACGACCAAACAAGCCAGAGTCAAAATAGACGAATTAATAACTTCACTAGAATAGGCTCGGCTCTATAAGTAATTAAATATTTTTGTTTTCTTGGAATTTATATCATTTTCGATGTTGGTTTCGGATAGGAACTTAGGCAAGATGAAATTATTCTTTGGATCTATAAAATCAATATTAGCAATCTCAGTTTCCCCATGAGTTGTTTTTGATAAATCAATTTTTCGGTAGTCTTCGGGGTTTTCTACATTAAAGAAAAATTCAATATATTCGTAAGTTCCGTCATTGTATTGTTGAACGTAAAGAAGATCCCCAACAGTTGGTTCTATGCCTGTTTCTTCTACCATCTCGCGTTTTATACAACTGAGTATATCTTCTTCGGGATCAAGTTTGCCCCCCGGAGTACTCCAAAACTCGTTTATTTTTCCGTTTTGTTCACTATGTATTTGTCTGGCGCACAACAATCTACCATTAAGGAAGCACACTCCTCTTGCGGTAACGAGCCTTTTTACTTGCATAGGTAGAATGATACCACACAATAAAACTTACAAGATGTTATTATTTAAGCGTTATAATTTTCATATTGATGAATATATTTTTAAAAATAAAAAATTGGTTAAATAAAATACCTCCTAAGTATCAAGTGCATATCAGCGTAGTTTTTATCTGTGGGTTTTTCCTGATATTTGGGGCAGTAGGGATCAAATATGCCGGCGGTAATATAATGCGTAACCTGGTTCCGTATGAAGAACCAGAAGGTTATAGTCAAATTGATATTCCTCCGGAAAAAAGTAGAGCGACTGAAGAGAACCAAAGCTCTGAGAATGAAGAAAACAGTGGCGGGCAGAATCAGAAAAAAAATACATCTACTAATTCGTCAGGACTTTCCGGATCCTCTGGCGCTGGCACATATAATGGGTCAAACGAAAGCAGTCAGACTCAGAATCAAAACATTAGTACTGATCCTATTATTCACAGTAATAGCTCAAGCATTGCCTATGTTAATAATTTAAGATCCCAAGTTGGAGCCGGCACTTTAACAGAAGATAGTGTTTTAAATCAAAATGCGAAAAATTACGCGCTTTATTTAGCAAACAATTGTTTAGACTTGACCCATCAAGATTTAAAAACCCTTTTCTCGGGTCAAAGCTTGGAAACGGAGCCGCTATTACGGCATATGCTGAAAATTTGGCTACCGCTTGGGGGTATAGCGACAACATTAGCCAGATGCTAAATATGCTAAAAGATTCCCCAAGCCACTATGCGAATATGGTCAGTTCACAGATGCAGTATATCGGTATTTCAATAGTTGAATCTGGCAACGTAAACTGCAAAGATCACTTTTATATGGTTCAGCATTTTGCTCGTGGTTAAGAGGTATCGCTATATATCTCAGAATATTGTATAATCATATTATCAAATATAATATACACTTAAAAAATACGTCGGAAGCAAAATATAATGAGACAAACTCCGCCAGACATAACTCCAAAAGCTGAAAGAGAAGCTTGCGGCGAAATAATTGACCTCATTCCGAAATCAGTCGATGTTTCTTTTTTCAATAATTATTTGGAGCATGTTTTAAACGGAAAGCGCATGGCTAGAGCCACACAATTAAATCCTGCCAAACAGGGCGGTATTAGAGTTTCTCGTCGTGATATCGTAATTCAAAATGATACACGTACAGAGGAAAGTTGTGCGGCTTATGAACAACAATTTACAGTTGTTTTACGCGAATTGATTATTTATGGTGGGCATAAACATGAGTTAACCCGTGCCATCCAAAGTGATAAAAGCGGTAATATAATGGGCAGGATTGAACTGGCAGAGCTGTCTGACGACGGATACGCAAGACCCAAACGTCCGAGTGATTTGGCAATCAGGAAAATACTTGGAAAGCGGTATTCTGATAATACGCAACGTCGAAATGAACTAATAGAGGGTTTTGGCCTTGAGGAAATGTTTTCCCCGTATGATATAGATAATGGGCCGGTCGGGATAACAAACGACCCTAACAGCGCCGAAATTTCAGAAGTATTAAAAATCATAGCGTGTCTTAACAGGGAAGGTACGTTTCAACAAACACAATTAACGGCTTAAAATAATTATTAAAATTTTTAAGATGATATGATTAAGATAATGAACAAAAACGGAAGCAAAAATAAAAATAACAACTACGCTTTCATTGATGGGCAAAATTTGCATTCAGGTGTGTCGAGTCTTGGGTGGAAAGTCGATTATAAAAAATTCCGTGAGTATCTTCGTGATGAATTTGGCGTAGTAAAAGCATTTTTATTTATTGGTTTCATGGAGGAAAATCAGGATTTATATAATGCGCTTCAGGACGCGGGCTTTATACTGTTTTTCAAACCAATTCTTAGACACCACGATGATGCTGTAAAAGGCAATATTGATACTGAATTAGTGCTGCATGTAATGATCGAACTAGGCAATTATAACCAGGCAGTAATTGTTAGCGGGGACGGTGACTTCGTGAGTTTAGTCAGGCATCTCATTAGTATAAATAAATTACGAGCGCTAATAATCCCGAATAAAGAGGGGATGTCGTCTTTATACAAGAGGATCCCGGAAAACGAACAAAATAAATATTTTGTTTATGTTAATGAAGTGCGCGGAAAAATTGGCTTCAAAAACAAAAAAATATTTGGCAAAAACCATAAAAATTGACAAACTAAAATCCTTATGCTAACGTAGGGATCAGCGTTAAGCTTAAATTAAAATAAAAAAGGAGAGGTTATGGATTTTGATAACAACAATCCTGTAACTAATGACGATGACCAGCAAGACGTGCAAGGTCAACAGGGTGTTCCAGCTGAAGGTGGAGACTCTAGCGTCCCAACTGAACCATCTCAAGATGCTGGTGGTGACGTAGGTGGTGGAGATTCAGCTCCAGTATCCGAAGATGGTGACGATCAGGGATCTGACGTCGGTGCTGAGCCATCTAGTGACAACGAAAACGACCAGTCTCAACAAGTTTGATCACACAACTCATAACAACAAATAAAAGCCCTCTTTAAAGAGGGCTTTTATTATTTTTTATTACGGTTATCTATTTGTTTTTCTTTGGGGAAAGGTAAAAAAGCTTAAAATCTAGTACACTACTACGTATGAGTTTAAAAAAAATAAAATACTGGGGGGCTAGTACCTCTGCTCATCAAGTTGAAGGAAATAATCACAATCAATGGTCAATATGGGAGCTTGCAAGTGCTAATGAGCTGTCAAAATCTGCGCCAAAACGTTATGGCTGGTTAGAGAATTGGGCAGAGATAAGCAAAGAAGCTCAAGATCCAAACAATTACGTCTCTGGCGTCTCGGCGGATCATTATCGTTTATATAAAGAAGACTTTGATTTAGCAAAAAAATTAAATTTCAATGCATTTCGTTTTAGTATTGAGTGGTCACGTATAGAGCCTGAAGAAGGTAAGTGGGACGAATCTGCAATTGAATATTACAAAAATTATGTAAGAGAACTTCGGGCAAGAAACTTTGAACCATTCGTGACTCTTTTTCATTTTACTCTTCCAGATTGGTTTGCCGAAAAAGGAGGTTTCTTATATTCAAAAAATATTGTGTATTTTACCAGGTTTGTAGAAAAAATTATTTCAGAAGTAAAAGACGTTACCTATATTACAACTATAAACGAGCCTGGGGTCTATACTTTTATGAGCTATATGAATGGCAAATGGCCTCCTCAGGAAAAATCAAGAATAAAAACCTTATCCTTGATAATTAACCTGGCATCAGCACACAAAAAAGCGTACAAGATCATTAAAAAGATTAATCCAAATTGCAAAATTGGAATTAGTAAAAACTATTCTTACTTTTATACTCATAACAACAGCCTGGAAGAAAAAATTATGGTCAAAGCGTTAGATTATCTCAGTAACTTGTGGTTTTTGAATAGAGTAAAGAAACACGAAGATTTTATCGGTATAAATTTTTACTTTAGCAATCGCATTTCTGGGTTCAGGGTAAGAAACCCAAACAGCAAAGTCAATGACTTGGGCTGGGATATGAAACCACAAAATTTATACCAAATTCTAGTTCGTCTACATTCAAAATATGCAAAACCTATTTTTATTACCGAAAGTGGTGTTGCAGATAGAAAAGACGTACACAGAAAATGGTGGATTCAACAATCATTAAAAGCCATTGATAAAGCCATTGCTCAGGGAGTGGAGGTGGGTGGATATTTGCATTGGAGTTTGCTAGATAATTTCGAGTGGGCGGACGGTTTTTGGCCAAGATTCGGTTTGATAGAAGTTGATTATAAAACCCTTCAAAGAAAACCGCGCCCAAGCGCACTATGGTATGGTGAATTTATAAGTAAAATTGTAAATACCAAAGAGTTAAAGTAGCTGGAATGTATGAACAATTTCATAAGTTCGAGGGGCTTTGTTTAAGAACATGTGGATTTGTTGAAAATTTACCTTAAGTGGCAAATCAAAATAATTTTGCGTATTTCTGATGAGCCTCTTAAGGCTTTGATCGGCAAACTGCTTATAAGGCTTTGTTTGTATTAAAGTTATGTGAGGTGTAAATTCCTGCTTAATATGCCCGTCAACCGTAGATTGAATATCTAAATTGTCTATTAGAGATTCGTGTGTCGTCCTTAAAACCCCGACTTTATCGCTAAGGGCAATATGCAAAACACGATTATTAAAGTGATTAATAGTGTTTAATGTTGCTGAAAATGATTTTAATTTTGAGTTGATATCTTTTAGCCTTTGCAATGATTCAGATAAACTCAGTTCGTTGAGTACATTTGGCGGCACTAGCGTAATGTGAGGAATAATAGGCCGCATGTATATGTCTTTATCTATAAACTGTGTTTGATATCTGCTGATTAGGCTTGAGATTGGCTCAGGAATACTTAGCCCTATAAAGTATCTGTTTTTTTCTTGATATTTATTCATCTCTCATACGTTTCCAGTCTTAGATATCAGTATACTCCAATCAAAAATGCGTGGAACCTTTGGCTACAAGACCACTAAATACAATCAGCAGTTGTGTTACGTACGACAAATGAAACACTAGATGTCGTGTTAAGTTTTTTGGGATGACATGGAATTCCACATTTGTGTGGAAAACTAAGCATAAAATTGTTATGACAAATACTAAATTACTATAGACGTGGGTAGTTGTGGGTAGTAATATAGTTCTCAGTGGGTAGCCGTGGGTAGCCCAACAAACAAAAGGCCACCACACGCGAAAACAAAAATAACCACTAACTTAACAAATAACACCTATGACCACTATAGATTATTTTGAACGCAAGCTTGATGAAAAGCGCAGACTGACAATTCCAGCTGAGCTTCGTCATGAATTTGCGGGCAGAGAGGTGGTCTTAACGCGTGGCTTCAAAAACTATCTACATCTCTACACCCAAGAAACCTGGGAGCAGAAAGTAGAACCTCGCTTAAAAGGAGATGTCCTGAGCGAGGAAGTTGCCGACCTCAATGTACAATTTCGTTTGGGAAAAGTTACAGCCCAGATGGATGATAAGCAGGGAAGGGTAACTATTGAGCAGCATTTACTGGATTATGCCGGAATCGACAAATCCGTAATTGCTGTACGCGTAGGTGATTACTGGCGCCTTATGCCGGGTTCTTAGAAAAAAGACCTCTTAGCTTAAGGCTTTAGTAGAAGCACATTAACATTTTACATAACAAAAAGAACGAACAGTTCGAGGTCAGCTAACTGGCAATCAGCAGGTGGCAATTAGGGATAACCACCTCACAAACCCTTGTACATTCTTTAGAAAAAACATCTCCCAAAAAAACTCCACCTCACACATAAGTCTCTCATGGATCTATCTAATGGACTTTAGAGAATTTCTTCGCAAATTCTTTACACCACAACAATTCCATTAGTTTTTAAAACAAAAACACTACAAAAAAACAAACAGCTGATTGCTGGTTAGGTGACCTTAAACAAATATCCACCACACCAACTCCATAAACCGGTACTTTTAAAGCAGGCTACAATTCTACTAAAGCCGATCAAGGGCGAAAAATATCTCGACCTAACGGCAGGTTTTGGCGGCCATGCCAAAGAAGTACTGGAAAAAGTCGGCAATGGGAAAAATCTAACCCTAGTCGACCGTGATCTGGTAGCTATATCAGCTCTTGATTCTTTTAGAAAGCTGGGAGCAGAAGTTATCCATGATAGTTTTTATGCTGCTGTAACAAAGCTGCGAAAAGAGAATAGAACATTCGATATGGTTATGCTGGATCTGGGTGTGTCGTCACCGCAACTAGATAGTCCCGAGCGCGGATTTAGTTTCAGCCGGAATAGCAAGCTGGACATGCGCATGGACGCGTCGCAGAAACTTTCTGCGCTGGAAATAGTTAACGAATGGCCTGTCGATAAAATTGCCAGTATCATTCAAAACTATAGCGAAGATCCTTTTGCCCGCGCCATTGCCCGTGCCATTGTCGATTCACGGCCGCACGAATCTACGAAGCGACTCGCGGATGTCATTTCAAGAGCTGTTCGGAGCAGGGTAGGGGGTTCAAGATCTAGGATCCATCCTGCAACGCGTACCTTTCAAGCACTAAGAATCGCTGTCAACGATGAGCTTGGGCAACTTGAAAAAACATTGCCGATGTTGCCTGATCTTATGAAAATTGGCGGAAGGCTGGTAATTATTAGCTTTCATTCCTTGGAAGATAGAATTGCGAAAAATTTTCTTCAGGAGGAATCCAGTTCCGGATACGAAAGCAGATTAAAATTACTCGCTAAACGTCCAATTAGCGGTTCAGAATACGACGCATCAAATCCGCGGGCGCGAAGTGCAAAGCTTCGCGGCGCAGTGAAAATAAAAACGTAAAAAAAGAAAGGAGCACTTAAAAACTATGCCTATCAAAGTTAGAAGTAGCTCCCGAACGTACAAAGTTCAGGTTCGCGTAACCTAGACTTTTGTAGCAAAGAGAGATCGGTCTATAAAAATTTAGACCGATCTCATCGGGCGAAAAATAAAAACAAAAAAGGTAAAAACATTTATGTCATTCCAAACAGTAGCTATTAGACAACGCTCATGGCGCCGCAATCAAAACACAGAGAGATTCCAAAGTTATGAAAAAAAATTTGGTCCCGTATCAAACGCTTTGATGATGGCGATATTAATTTGTGTACTGGGCTTGCTTTATTTAACCCAGGTAACAAAAACCAGCAGCTATGGTTATAAAATAAATGAGTTGACAACTAAAAAAGCTCAGCTGGAAGATGAGAATCGGGCACTGCAGGTTGAAGCAGCAAGACTACAAGCGCTAGACAGAGTTAAAAATAGTGATGTTGCAAAAAACTTAGTAACACCTTCAGGTGTTACTTACACAAACCCGTAAAAATATCTATCGATGGTTCCCAGTTCTCAAACACCAACTATTTATTGGCGTAGCCGCATTTTATATGTTGTCTTGGCTTTATTTGGCGCAATCTTTTTTCTGAGACTTGGATACATACAAATACTACAAAATAAACACTACCAAGTTATAGCCCAGGAAGAACATGAGAAAAAATTTGCTGTTCCTTCAGAGAGAGGGGAGATATATTTAAAGGATGGCGACAAACAAGTGCCACTTGTATTGAATGAAACTGTGTTTACAGTTTTTGCAGACCCTCGGTTTATTGAGAACGTTGATTCTACCGCTGCGAGTATTGCGGAAGTCATTGGCGGTAATATTAGCGACTATAAAGCGAAATTATCAGATAAGGACACTGCTTATACGGTTCTTGGAAGACGAATTTCGCGGGAAAAAGCGCTAATCCTGGAGGAAAAACAACTAAAAGGGGTTGGTTTACAAGAGGGTTCACAAAGAGTGTATCCCGAGGGTAATCTTGCGAATCAGATTTTAGGATTTGTAAATGACGAAGGCAATGGCCAATATGGTATTGAGGAGTATTTAAACACAGAGTTGAAAGGCAAGGACGGACTTTTGAAAGCAATAACTGACGTTCGGGGAGTTCCTTTGCCAACTGGTGAAGATAATATTGTCAGGCCCCCAGAAAAAGGAGCTGATATTATACTTACAATTGACCGCAACATCCAAAGAGCCGTTCAGGATGCTTTGAAAAAAGGCGTTGAAAACAGCAAAGGAGACTCTGGCAGCGCAATTGTAATGGACCCAAACACAGGAGCAATAAAAGCTATGGCTAACTATCCAGACTATGAACCGGCAAAATATGGTGATGTTCCTCAAGATAAATATAGCGTATTTCAAAATGCCACCGTGAATGAAAGTTATGAAGCAGGCTCTGTAGTGAAGGTGTTTACAATGGCCTCAGGGCTGAATGAAAGGGCAGTCACCAAAGATATGACTTACTATGATTCTGGTTCAGTTGAAGTTGATGGTTGGAAGATAGAAAATGCTGGCGGTTCTGGTGGAAAAACTCGAACTATGCTTGACGTAATATCGCATTCTGTGAACACTGGGGTTGTATTTGTCTTAAAGCAATTGGGCGGCGGGGAAATAAATGAAAAATCGAGGAATATTTTATACGATTATTTCACAAGAAAATTTGGATTGGGCTCAAATACTGGAATTGAACAGGCGGATGAAGATCCCGGCGTAATCAATGGACCAAATACTGGAGAAGGGGATAATATACGCTATGCCAATATGACATTCGGGCAAGGTATGCGAACGACGATGGTTCAAATGGCAGCGGCGTTTTCATCCTTAATAAACGGGGGAACTTATTACAAACCCTATTTGGTAGAAAGTAAAACGATTAACGATAAAACTAACTATATTGAACCGCAGTCTCTTAGACCAGATTTAATATCAGCAGATGCTCAAAATCAGCTAAAGGATATGATGCGCGAAGTTATGGTCGTTGGAGGCGGCTATAAAGCCAGAAGGGCCGGATATATTTTGGGAGGTAAAACTGGCACTGCTCAAATACCGGATGAAAACGGCCAGTATACTAAAAAGGAAGAAATCGGATCATTTATTGGCTATGGCGCCGGCAAGACTCCGCAGTATGTAATTATGACGCGCGTCAACAAACCTAAAATTGCCGGTTATGCTGGTACGGAGGCTGCATCGCCGATATTTGCCGATATTTCTGATTATTTAATTGGATATTATAAGATAGCTCCGGTTGAGTAGGATATGGAATATAGGTGATACAATAAGGGGTAGCGAATTATGGATATTTTTAACATTAAATACTTTAGCAATGAAGCTGTTAACACCATAATGTTGGGAACTTTAGCATTCTCTTTATCTATGTTAATAACGCCGATTTACACAACCTTTGCTTATCGTTATAAGCTATGGAAAAAACCGCGCCAAAGTACTTTAACAGGTGAGGCAGCTAAGGTTTTTACTAAACTGCACAAAGCCAAGCATCGCCGGCACATTCCAACTATGGCGGGTTTAATATTCTTACTTTCAATTGTAATCGTAACCGTATTTTATAACTTTAACCGTCAGCAGACTTGGTTGCCTCTAGCGGCGACTATAGGCGCCGGGATGATTGGATTTGTAGATGATATTATCAATCTTCGAGGTGTAGGGAAGGGGATCGCTGGACTCAATTCGAAGATAAAATTTCTGTCCATACTAATAGTTGCCGGTATAGGTGGGTGGTATTTTTACTTTAAGCTCGGATATGATACGTTCAATATTCCATTTGCAGGCGAGGTAAATATAGGTTGGCTATTAATTCCGCTGTTTATGCTAGTAGTAGTATCAACTGCTAATGCCGTAAATATCACTGACGGGTTAGACGGGCTCGCTGGTGGATTATTAACAAGCGCGTTTTTGGTTTATGCATTAATTGCATTTTTACAAGGCAACTATGGAATAGCCGGGTTTTGCGTGACAATTGTGGGAGCATTACTATCTTATGTTTGGTTTAACATATATCCAGCAAGATTTTTTATGGGAGACATTGGGTCTTTTGCGCTTGGCACAGCACTGGGAGTAGTCGCTATGCTAACTGATACGCTGGTTTTATTGCCAGTTATTGGAATAGTATTTGTCATAGAAGCTGGCTCAAGCTTGATCCAGGTTCTTTCCAAAAAAATATTAGGCCGAAAAATTTTTCAAAGCGCCCCGATTCATCATCATTTTGAGGCTATAGGATGGCCAGAGACTAAGGTCACAATGAGATTCTGGCTGATTGGCCAAATGGCCGGTGTTCTTGGCTTAATTATCGCCTTAATTGGGGGGCTGGTATGAGTTATTCGCAGCGAGGGTCGCTGAGTTTGCCTTTCAGGCGGCATCGTCCTGATTACGGCATTATTTTAATTACAGGAATTCTTATATTGCTGGGGCTAATATTAATCTATTCTATAAGTCCCGCGCTTCAGCAGAGGTCGCAGGAACCAATTAGTGAATATCATTTTATTTATCGCCAGCTTGCGTTTATAGGAATAGGGTTGGTTGTGTTTATGCTAAGCGCTAAACTTCCGTTAAGAGTGTGGCGTGATTTATTACCGGTGTTGGTAATATTATCTATTTTATCTTTGCTGCTGTTGCCAATAATAGGCACAGAAGCTAATGGCGCCAAACGCTGGATTGATATTGGCTGGTTCTGGTTTCAGCCGGCTGAGCTTGTAAAATTTACCATGATAATATATTTGGCGAATTTTTTAAGCGAAAGAACCAGATTGGAGAAAATTAACGATCGCAGCCATACTATTTGGCCGTTTTTGTTTGTGTTGCTGGGGGTAGGTTTATTCGTGGTAATACTGCAAAAAGACTTAGGAACGATGATCTCAATAGTTTTTATCGCACTTACTATGCTTTATATGAGCGGAGTAAAAGTGCGCGATTTCCTGACCATTTGCGCGGCGCTTGTTGGTTTAGGAATTGGCGCAGTGATAATGTTTCCGCATCGCCTCAGTAGAATAACAGCATTTTTACACCCGGAGGATAATACCGAAAGTACAAGTTATCACATAAACCAAGCATTGATTGCTATCGGCAGCGGCGGATGGTTGGGTAGGGGACTGGGCAAAAGCGTGCAGGTTTTTGGATATTTGCCAGAACCTGCCAACGACTCAATTTTCGCGATACTGGCAGAAAAATTTGGGTTTATCGGATCCGTATTCGTTTTATTTTTATACGGCGCTTTATTCGTAAAAATATTAAGAATTATTCCGCGCTCGCCAAATCAATTTACATGTTTAATTACTAGTGGTGTTTTTGCCTGGCTCTTTGGCCATGTTGTTATAAATATCGGGGCAATGATCGGAATATTGCCTTTAACTGGTATAACACTGCCATTTATTAGTTTGGGCGGTTCCAGTATGGTATTTATCTTAGGCGGCTTAGGTATCGTATTTAATATCTCGAGATTTACTGATCTAAGTCCTGTTGTAAAAGGAGGCAAGTCATATGAGAGTACTGCTCTGCGGGGGAGGCACGGGCGGCCACGTTATGCCGCTTAGTGCTATAGCCGATGAATTAAAAGAACATGACTCTGACAATAAACTAATATTTGTCGGCCAGCGTGGAGATAAATTTGCCAGTAATTTAGCCGGTAATCCGAGTATCGACAGAGCTAAAATGATAATGGCAGGCAAATTTCGACGTTATGCCGGTGTCCCCTGGTGGCGACAAATCCTGGATATACCAACGTTATTACTCAATATTCGTGATGCCTTGCTGGTAATTATCGGTTTTTTCCAATCTTTAGTCATAGTTGCGTCAGAAAAACCAGACATTGTTTTTATAAAAGGGGGTTTTGTAGGCGTACCTGTTGGTTTTGCTGCCGGCTTACTTGGCAAGAAAATTATTACGCATGACTCTGATGCATACCCAGGGCTTGCCAACAGAATTATCGGACATTGGGTTTCTATCCACACAGTCGGCATGCCTCCTGAATATTATAATTATGATAAGAGTAAAACTGTAAGAGTCGGCATTCCCGTTGCGGATGTTTTTCAAAAAGTTGACGCCAGGCAACAGCATGAGTTAAAGAGAAAACTAGGCTTTAACGAAAATATGACCCTACTGCTTGTTACTGGAGGGTCTCAGGGTGCCAAAAACGTAAATGATATAATTACAAACTCAGCCAAAGAGATACTGAGTTTAGATAATATCGAGATCGCTCATGTAGCTGGGAGTTCAAATTATGATGAGGTCATCGATAAAATAGACAATACACTGGATAAAAACGAACGCGGTAATTACCACATATTTCCTTACATAAAGGGGAATATGCACGAATATAGTGGGGCTGCCGACATTATTATTTCAAGAGGCGGCTCAGCAATAGCAGAATTTGCCGCTCAGCAAAAACCGGTGATAATTATTCCTAATCCTATGTTAGCGGGGGATCATCAGTCGATAAATGCTAAAATTTATAATGAAGCCAAAGCTACTATGGTGGTTGATGAAGAAAAAGCTAAAAAACAACCTCAACTGGTTGTAGGAAAAATAAAAGAATTACTGGACTCACCTCAACTTCGCCAAAGGCTTGCAGGTAATTTATGTAAATTTTTTAAAACTGATGCCACTAAAGAAATAGTTAAAATTATCGAAAATACAAATAATAGAAAAGAAAACAATGAAGATCCAAAGACCCCGTAACCCTTTGTTAAAACAGAAACGCTTTTCTGAATATGACTATTCAAAAGTAGTTAATAAGCACGACAAATCTTTTAAGTCATCTCGTCCAGAAAATAACATTGCTCGCCATAAAAGGAAACCGGTCTTTGGTTTTATAACGCGTTCTTTATTGCTGATAATATTTTTATTTGTAATTTATATGGCAACCACAGTAAAAAATATTGATATTGCAATAATAGAAGAAGGGCCTAACAATACTGCCAGCGTAAAAAACGATTCTGGCCAACAGATGTCTGACTATCTTGGTTGGTTTGAAAAACGGCTTAATTCTAAAATTTGGGGCAAAAACATACTTTTTATGAACGAAGCCGAGATGTTAGAGGATTTTACCGCTGATAACTTATTAGTTAAAAGCGCTTCATTTGGCTTTAATTATGCAAGTGGCAGTCTCAAAGTAAATGTTCAACCAAGAGAACCAATGGCAAGATATTCCACTAGCGATAAAATCCTGATTCTAGATAATGAAGGATTTGCATTCTCAGATAATGCCAATAATTATAACAACTTGCCATTAATAAAAGATGAAGCTCAATTTGGAGGAATACTTGGCAAACAAGCAATCGATACTAATACGGCTTTGTATATAAACCAATTTAGCAGTTTATCTAGTGAGCGTTCTTTAAATGTTGAATACTTTGTCATACCTCAAGCAATACGTGAGGTGTATATTAAATTTTCAAGCAATAAATACATAATAAAAACTCACATGGACATGGGGCCGGAAGCTTCTCTTAATGCCTATGAGAAGGCACTAGGCTATGTTGCTTCATCCGGGATTAATGTTAGTGAATATATTGACCTAAGAGTAGAAGGAAAAGCAATATATAAATAAGAAGAACAGGCAGTGGGGCAGTGCAATTTAAGAGCTTGGCATTTAGTGGGCTTGTTAATATTTATTTAAAAAATGCACACTGTATGTTTATTTATAAGACTAATAAAAATTTGTGAGAAATCTAACAATCCTGCTCTCTTCCAAAGTTCGCATTTTGTTCTCTCTGAATGTTTGGATACTGAATAAACTATATAAATACATAATAAAATATCTATGTCAAATTGTAAGAGAATAGTGAAGTGGGGTAATAATCAACGTGCCATGTCAAATGCAAAAAATGCAACAACTGTGGATAAACCATAGGCACTTTATGTATTTAGACAATGTGCACTCAATACCAATGCAATAAATAAAAATATATTTAATTAGTGGCAACGAAAGCTTAAAATAGTAAATTTTATGTTGGTATATCAGTCTAGCCCCCTACTACAAAGGTATGAGACTTCATAAACAGGACGCATATAACAAGACGTAAAATATACATTGTGCGACATGCTGTCGATGTGTATTTATACCCTCTACAGTCCATATTGTCTGGTTAAATTTACTTATGAATTTTGTATTTTTAATAATTTTTATACCGCTACTTTCTTTTTGTTGGTCTAAAAGATTTTTATGTTGCTGGTATTTCTTATTAATTATTTACAACAGCCTATAATTAAAAGTACGAGAAATGTACGATTAACGTAATTTTATTTCTGTTTCTTGGATTATTGTGCCACTTTTCTTTATTTGAGTTGTATTCTCGCGTATTTTATTATTTTTGTGAGGGTTTCTGTGTTGGTCCGCTTTTCTTTTAGGTATTGACGAAGAATCCCCTACTTTATTGTGTGTACTGAGTGTTGTGCGCTTAATGTGTTCTTCCACCTCGCTGCGAGATCTTGCAAACTTTTTTCTGGAATGCTCAATAATATTCTGGCTATGGTCTATTTGGGGGGACGGTATGTCTAAAGTAGTAGCTGAGAAGGCAGGAGTTTTTTCCCCGCTAATAGATAGCGCTGCTACAAGATGTCGATTGTGAAGCTGGATCAAGTCTTGAGCGTCAAATTGAGGCTCAAAGTATTTTTGCAGTATTGTCGCATCATCTGCTCCGACCCTAAAGGACACCAGGGAACCGACATTGCCAAATACGGCATCTCTAACAATTGGGGTCATCTGAGCAACGTATTGATTAGCTATGGTTAGGTTTAGCCCATACTTCCTAGCTTCAGAAAGGATCACCGCAAATGAATCAGTCGCAAAATTTTGGAACTCATCGACATATAAATAAAAAGGTCTTCTTTCTTCTAGTCTTGCTATGTTTGCCCGGCTCATTGCGGCGAGTTGGATCTTTGTTACCATGAGTGCACCTAAAATAGCTGCGTTATCCTCGCCTACAAGTCCTCTTGAGAGGTTTACAATTAAAATTTTACCCTCATCCATAATTTTTCTAATATTGAAGCTGGATTTTGATTGACCAACAATATTTCTAATCATGGGGTTGGCTGTAAATGCTCCAACTTTATTTAATACCGGAGCTACAGCTTCAGCGGCAAATTTATCGTTCCAACTAGCAAATTCTGTAACCCAGAAATTGCGTACAACGGGATCATCTATAGTTCTAATAACCTTTGCGCGGAAATCTTTTTCCGTAAGCATTCTGGTTATGTCAAGCATTGTGGTGTTAGGATGATCCAGCAGGGCTAAAATAGTGTATCGCAAAATGTATTCCAATCTTGGCCCCCAAGATTCGAACATTCGTTTTAAAACACCAACTAACTCTGAAGAAATGTGGTTCTTGAGTGATTCATCAGTTATTTCAAGCGGATTAAATCCTATAGGATAAGCCGTATCTGCCGGGTTGAAATATAAAACGTCGTTAATTCTATGTGCCGGGATATATTTGAGAATATCGGTCGCGTAATCTCCATGAGGATCAATGACGGCAAACCCCTGATTATGAAATACGTCAGATAGTGTTAGGAGTTCGAGCAACCCGGACTTACCTACTCCAGTTTGCCCAATAATGTACAAATGCCTGCCTCTGTCGTTCCTCCTTAGACCAAATTGCGCATTTGACCCCCTAAAATTGGTAACTCCAAACGGAGATATCTCCTCATCAGATGCACCACTTAAAATCGGAAGGGTTGCCGGCGGTTCCGCAGTCTTGCTTGTTGCCCATATAATATTCGGTGTTTCAACTGATGTGTGCGGTAAGTGATAAAGACTGGCTAGCTCTTCAATATTTAGTATCCTGCCGTCGTTTAAGAAAAATCTTGCCTGATATTCACTAAGTTTGTTCGGAGAAAATGATCTGGATTTCTCAACAATACGATTTAAGTTGGTTGAGTTAAACTGCTTAAAACTTCCAATCATGGCCTGCATACGAAGTTTAGCGGTACGTTCGTCATTACCCAAGTAAACAATCCGTATTTTAACTTGGTAACCTAATTTTGTAGTTTTTTCTTGAACTGCTTGGATTCTACTCCTGTCTCTTTCTGAAAGTTCAGGCGCAGCGGATTTTGCCGAAGCTTCAGTGGGTGCTCGCCAAAGAGCCAGCAGCCCGTGTGTTAGGGCTCCAACAAAATTGCTGGAACCGTTACCCAAAAATCCCCCGCCATTTTTAATTAAGTTTATAAATCTTTGTCCCTTTTTATGCCAACTATCATCAACTGGTCGGGCTAGTATTTGTATCCATAGTTCTTCGTCCTCTTGTTCTAATTTTGCCAGGGTGGCGGTAATTCCCGCCAACGGGTCCACTTCAAAGTTTGGGAAAGTTTTTATAGGCAAAACCTCATTATCTCCTAGAGTGAGTTCTGTGGTATAAGCTACTGATTGGTTGATGTTTCTTGCCGCGTAGTCATCTTTTATTTCATATATTTGTACAGTCGGGTATTGAGCGTATATTTGGCCTTCAACAAAGTTTTGTAAATGTTGAGGCGTCCAGACATAAAAGTGGATTCTGTGTCCAATTGAAACTATCTCGAAAGAAATATGCTCCTGCAAGGTCCCTTCTTGGATTAATTCTCGCTTTGGCCTTAAAATTCCATGCAGCGCTGCAAACATTTGTTCCGCAGCTAACTCTTTTTTATCATTGGTACGGGGTACCTCAAGCATGAGTAAGGTGTAATCCGTTTCTTTTATATGCCGGCTGCGCCGACTGTTTTGCCAGGTCATGTAAATTCGCTTATGCGTCAGGAATTTTGAAATAAGTTCCGAAGGCTTAATTTAAGATTGATTAGCCAAATCGTAAGTCGCTTTAGCTGTACGTTTAAACTGAGGTTTACCTTGAAGATTTAATAAAATAGTAGTTTCTTTAACCTGGCGATGTTTTAACACTCTTTTAACAATTTCGTCTCTGTGTAAGGGCCCTTTTTCTTTGCGCAGTACATCAGAAATAATATCGGCCACTGTGCCTCTTTTATAACCCCATTCATCAAGAGCATATATGCCTCTTCCAATCAGCACGAAACGCTTGTCTTTTATCAATTCGTTATGAATGGCTTGAGTTGTCACATCCTTTCGTCTGAAATTTGATTCCTGGATTTTCTTTGATATCTCGCTAAAGTGTAGTGGTTTGCCGGCTTGCTGTAAGACTACGTAAATTTTATCCCTTATATTTTTAGGGTTTACAGTTGGCCATTTGACAAGACCCCATTGTCCTTGCAGGCTTGCAAGCTTTTTTGACAACGATGCAAGAGCTTGTATGTGACTGGGATGTTCATATGAAAGTTGTTGATATAACTCCTCAACCGTACAGGGCTTACCGTTTTTTGAAACTGCTTCAACGATCTCTTCAACCTTCTTTTTAAGTTCTTCCTCTTCAAAATATTCGGTTATTGCTACACCCTGATAATAATTATCATTTTCCTCAAGTAGCGTAAGATGAGGCGCTAAAGTCGCAAGTAAAGTTACGTGTGCCTGTTCTCTGCCGGTATTTTCGCTGCTGACTCGCGCAGTTAGATCTTCGATGCGCGCAACGCGTCCAAGTTCGTGTAAGTGCATAATAAACTGTTTTTCAACTTTACTAATGTGTGGAAGCTTATCTTCATCGGCAAATGCTTTGAGTCGTGCCAAAATTGCTTTCTCAAGCTGTCTTACTCTTTCTCGGGTAATTCCCAGCAATTCGCCAATTTGTTCTAGGGTTTCTCGTCTATCATATAAACCAAAGCGGCGCGCAATAATCTCACGCTCACGCTCACGATCAATGGTATCTAGAATGTCTTTAACTGCGCTTTTAATATCCATATTACTTTGGTTTTCTGTCTTATTCATACAACCTTCCTTCGAAGTTCTAGGCCCTAAGAAATTATATGATAACACAATATAAGAATAGAGTCAAACTTCTTGTATTGATGTAGCAATTATAGCATTTAATGGACGCAGAATGAAATAGGTTGTGGATTATTTTCCGACTGTTTTTTGGTTTTTTAGAGCTCTTTTTTCTGTTTTTAATTGCGCTTTAGTTAATAAATTTTTTGCCTGTTCTAAATTAATATCTCTTGGGGTGATTTCTTTAGGGATACGCGCGTTAGTTGTCCCATCTGTAACATATGGTCCATAACGCCCATGTTTTACTTGTATAGAGTCTTCCTTAAACTCCTTAATGACACCGCTTTTAGTAGAACTCGCTCCATGTTTTATTTTGTCAATGGCTTGTTCTCGCGTGATTTTAAATAATTCATCCGAGCCTATTGATACATAAGAAGCGCCATGTTTTATGTATGGCCCGTATGGCCCAACATCTACTAGTACTTGCTCCCCTGAGTCGGTTTTGCCTAACTTTCTTGGTAAGGTAAACATTTTTAGCGCTTCTTCCAACTCGACCTCTTCGAGTGAACTTCCTGGCGGCATAGGTGCAAATTCTGGCTTTGAATCGTCATCACCTCCATTACCTCTTTGCAGTACTGGCCCAAAACGTCCAAATTTGGCAAATACCGGCAGTTTACTTTTGGGGTCTACTCCCAATTCCCTTGCTCCAGACACTTCTGCTCGAGGCACTTTCTCTGATTTAACTACAGTGCTATGGAACGGTTTATAAAATAACTTGATAGTGTTTTGCCATTCCTTTTTCCCCATGGCTATATCGTCAAATTCTTCCTCTATTTGAGCTGTGAAATCATAATCTACTATGTCGGAGAAATGTTTTGACAGAAAGTCATTTACAATTTTTCCAATATCTGTCGGAATGATTTTACCTCTGTTACTGCCTGTATTAATTTCTTCTATTTTTTCTGATATTTTATTGCCCTTTAAGGTTATAACTGATATCTCAGTTGACTTGCCTTCAAATTCTCCTTTTTGTACGTAACCACGCGTGTGAATCGTAGATATTGTTGGCGCATAAGTACTTGGACGGCCGATTCCAAGCTCTTCAAGTTTTTTAACTAGAGACGCTTCTGTGTATCTTGCTGGAGGCTTGGTTTGAGTTTCTGTAGCGACCGATTCATGCAGTTTTAAATTGTCCCCTATGCTCACGCTTGGCAATAGAAATTCTTTCAGAGTACTTTTATCGTAGATTCTCAGAAAACCGTCAAATATAATTACTTCGCCTTTAGCGATGAACATATATTCCTTGCTACCGCAGTCTATATCTATTTGAGTTTTTTGAACCTTTGCTGGAGCCATTTGAGAAGCTACTGTGCGTTGATAAATCAACCGGTAAAGTTTCTTTTGTTTTTCATCTGTTCCCGCATCTGTAACATTAAATCTGGTCGGCCTAATTGCTTCGTGTGCTTCCTGGGCAAGTTGATTCTTGGTCTTAAAAGTTCTTACTTGAACATAATTACTGCCAAACTCCGATTCTATGTGTTTCTTTATGGCTGCAAGGGCGCTTTTTGCAAGATTAAGCGAATCTGTTCGCATATAAGTTATATGACCATTTTCGTATAACTTTTGTGCCAAGGTCATGGTTTGTTTTACGGAATAACCGAGCTTTCGACTGGCTTCCTGCTGCAGAGTTGAGGTTATAAATGGAGGCGACGGATTTCTGACCCCTGGTTTTTGCTCGATGTTTTTTATGGTGACATGCGCTCTCTTAATGTCATTGAATAGATCTTTAACTGATTTGAGGCTGTCGATTTTCTTGTTAAGTTCTGAGGGTATAGCTTGGTTACTATTTGTTTTAAACTCAGCCGTTACCTTGTAAGCAGTTTCGGGTTTAAAATTTTCGATTTCCCTTTCCCGCTCAACAATTAACCTAACTGCTACAGATTGGACTCTGCCCGCGGAGAGCTTTGGCCTGACCTTTTTCCACAGTAGGGGCGACAATTCGTACCCTACCAAACGGTCTAAAACCCTTCGTGCTTGCTGGGCATTTACTAGATTTGAATCAAGTTTACGAGGCTTTTTTATGGCTTTTAATATTGCGTCTTTCGTAATTTCATGAAATACAATTCTCTTTGCCTCTGAACTTTTAAGACCTAATACTTTCAATATGTGCCAGGCAATTGCTTCTCCTTCGCGGTCTTCATCGGTAGCTAGCCATATATTTGGGGATTTTTTTGCTGATTTAACCAGTTTTTCTGCCACTTTAGCTTTGTCGAGCGGAATGGCGTAATCTGGTTTGAAATCATTTTTTATATCTATGGACATGCCCTTTTTTGGCAAATCACGGATATGCCCATAGCTTGAAACAACTTCGTAATCCGGGCCGAGAAATTTGGATATTGTTTTTGCTTTTGCAGGAGACTCTACTATTACTAAATTTTGGCTCATGGCAAAAAGCTTACTGGTATGAACAAAATATAGCAAGTGGTTGTTATCGTAATGCCCATTTTCCTCCACCTATGCACGACACTACACCCTTAATTTCAAGCATTGTCAAAATATTGTTCACTAAAGTTATATCAGATTCTAACAATTGGGATAGTTCGTCTACATCTCTTGCTTGGTCAATAAGCAATTTTATTACCATTGCTTCTTCCGGGTTGTCTGCCATGGCTCTTTCTTTTGATATGTTTGCAACAGAAAACCCAAGTGTCTGAGTGACATCTTCCGAGTTACTAACTAGTGTTGCGCCGATTCTGATTAAATTATTTGTACCGGCACTTAGCGGACTTGTAATATTCCCCGGGACTGACATAACGGCGCGGTTTTGCTCTAAAGCAAACCTGGCTGTCGTAAGCGAACCACTTTTTTGAGCAGCTTCAGTCACTATTATTCCAACTGCCAAGCCAGAGATTATTCGATTACGCGCGAGAAAATGATGCTTTAGTGTTTGAGTGCCTTTAGGATTTTCGCTAACAATAGCTCCACCTTGATTAATGATTTCTTTCGCGAGCTGCGTATGGCATGCGGGATAAATTCTATCAAGTCCATTTGCTAGTACGGCAATAGTCTTTCCTCCTGCATCGATAGCTCCTTTGTGAGCCATACTGTCTATTCCAAGAGCAAGACCGCTAATTATGGTACATCCCGCTTTAGCTAAATCATAAGCCAATTGATATGTAATATCCCTGCCGTATTTGGTAGCTTTGCGCGCGCCTACTATAGCGACAGGATTGGTAACATCAGTCAAGCCACGGCCTACACCGTACAGAATTTTGGGAGGATCAGGAATCTCTGTTAATAATTTTGAATAATCTGGATATTTATATTCGAGGATATTGTAATTCATTAAAAAAGATTATAAAAAGTATTGACACTAAACATATTTCGTGTTAGATTACTTGACTGGTAAGCATTATCATTGCTTACGCACATTTTACACCAATACCCCCATTTTAACAGATTTCTCTTTCTCTGAAAGAGGAACTGTTAGGTTGCTTGCAACGTGCGTCATCGTGAAGTATCTACCCTCCACTTTACAATCAACGCGTATTTGTTCTTTAAAGAGTAAATAAAGTTGTTGCAAGTAAACTAACCCCTTTAATCTCCCCCGACGGGGATTATCCCTTGTTATCAAGAGTAAGTCCTTTATTGGATGGCCTTTGGCCGGCTCCACACACACCTAGAGTGGTCGCTTTACTCTCGGGTGGGTGATTAAAGGGTTTTATCAAGGCTCAGTGGTGCCCACCCCCGCTGAGCCTTGATTTTTTTGAATAATTTTCAGCGCTATATAACGTCGCCCTGTCTACTGGCAAAAGCCAGCAGCTCTGGCGACTCTTCGTCAGGAGCTGCGTTACTCTTTCGCAGTACTTCTGTGTACAGCTTCAGTCCGTTACTCGCTCCTTCCTTGTATATAGCTGCTGAAAATCACCCAAAAACGATTAAAAAGCTAAATTACCCCCTTCTCTTATACAACACCTACATCTATCACAAAACACAAAGTATTCAAGATAAATTTTTCTTAGACTGTAATTTTTGCTTCTAAAGGAAAATCGTTGTTGATAAAATTCCCTATAAGTTTATAGCTTGCCGAAATGACTTTGTGTAAATTTTCTTCCTCGGCTTTCGTAAATCGGGAGAGCACGAAATCACTGCTCTCGCGTTTTTCTGTCTCGGCATTTCGGATGCCAACTCTGATTCTGTAAAAATCATCTCCTATCGTACTGATTATAGACTCAATACCATTATGGCCTGCGCTTCCTCCCGAAAATTTGGTCTTAACAATACCAAATGGAATATCCAATTCATCATGTATCACTAGGACATTTTTATTTTCTATTTTGAAAAATTGTTTCACGGCAAGCACCGATTCCCCGCTGAGATTCATAAAAGTCATTGGTTTTATGAAAATTATTTTCTCGTTATTTACATTTTGCTCAGTGTAAGCGGCCTTTAGTTTTGGTTTCTCCTTGAATTCATCCAGAGAATTTTGCTTGGCAAAATAATCGATAGCCATAAACCCGGTGTTGTGGCGAGTATGTTCGTATTCTTTGCCAGGATTTCCGAGACCGACAATAAGCTTCACTGTTTATCTCCTTCTCTAAAAGAAAACATTACCGGCGTGCCTTCATAACCAAATTCTTCCCGAAAAGTTCGCTCTAAATATCTTTTATATGACCAATGAAGCAGTTTTAAATTTGACCCATAAATTACAAACCATGGCGGATTTGTGTCGGTTTGTACTGCATATCGCAACTTTGGGTAAGTATTTTTTAACCCTGCGGGCGGATGTTTGGATACTGCCGAAGACAACCATTTGTTCAGCTTAACTGTTTTTACTTTTTGAGCTCGGGTTTTAACGATATCCAGCGCAACATCATAGAGTGAAGTGACATTTTGACCAGTTACCGAACTTGTAAAAACAAGCGATGCCCAAGGTACAAAATCGAATTCGTATTTTATTTGTTTTGCCATTTCATCTCTAGTAAAAGCGTCCTTCTCTACTAGATCCCATTTGCTGATGACGAGCGCCAAACCCCTGCCCGATTCTTTTACCATGCCGGCGATTTTTTGATCCAGGTGAGTGCCGAGTTCGACCGCATCGATTAAAAGTAGACAAACATCCGATGATTCTATAGCTTCTAGCGTACGAATTACGCTAAAATGCTCTACTCCTCTATCAATTTTGCTGCTTCTTCTAATACCGGCTGTGTCGCGCAGACGTATGTTTTGTCCATGATAACGTACCGTAGCTTCATTTACATCTCTAGTTGTGCCAGAAATGCTCGATACAATAGCCTGCTGTTTTTTCGCAAGCGTATTGAAAAGGAATGATTTCCCTACATTTGGCCTGCCCACAAGAGATATGGTTATTACATCTTCTTTTTTGGGAATATGCTTCGGAATAACTTCTATCAATGAATTAAGCACATCTTCTATGCCTTTGTTGTGCAAGGCCGAAACCGGCACTATATTCTTGATGCCAAATTTTACCAAGTGATCCAGACTACTGCCACCCAGTTTATCAATTTTATTGGCTATTAAAATGACCGGCTTTTTAGTTTTTAGGGCGCTTCTTGAAATTGCGCGATCTTCTTCATTCATACCAGAGGTAGCTTCAACAACCACCAAAATAACGTCTGCCGATGATTCGGCTTGGGCAATTTGTTCTTGGATTGTTGCCTCAAACTCATCTTCAGGCTCTTTAAGGCCAGCGGTGTCAACAACCCAAAATTCGTGGTTTTCCCAGCTGGTTTTGCGGTATATGGCATCTCTTGTGGTACCGGGTTCTTTTGCAACAATGGCATCACGCCGGGCAACGAAACGATTAAATAGACTCGACTTGCCAACATTTGCCCGCCCCACAATAGCCACAATTGGTAATTTGCTCATGAGAACAGTATAGCGTACAGAAATTAGAAAACAGCAATTAGGAAACAGAAAATAGTATATTTTTAAAAACTAATTCCTATTTTCTAATTGCCAATTCCTATTTCCCAATTGCTATCTCTCTGTGCTCTCCGCTTTCCAGGCCATTTATCTTATATGGTCCGAATTGGATGCGATGCAACTTAACAACCTCATATCCCAGGGCAGAAAAAGTTCTTCTAATTTGACGATTGCGGCCTTCGCGCATGTATACGAGAAATTTGGTGTTTTTGATTTTTTCGCTAAAATTTTTTGACGCTTTAAGTTTAAATCTGCTCAAACCATCTCCAATTTCCACACCATCTTCGATTTCATCTTTGTGTGTTGTGGACAGTGGTTTATCAAGCTCAACTTCATACACTTTTTCTTTTGCGAATTTTGGGTGTGTTAATTGGTACGCTAAATCTCCATCATCAGTAAGAAGTATCAAGCCGGTAGAATTTTTGTCGAGTCTTCCAACGGTTTTTAGTCTTTTATACTTATCTGGCAGAAGTTTATAGACTGTAGGAGTGTCTCCTTGGGTGTTTCTACTGCAAACATAACCTTCTGGCTTGTTGAACAATAAATATGTGTGTTTCTTTAGGGGTTTGACAGTTCCCCCGTCGACTTCTACTGGTTGATTAATATTTACTTGCGCCCCAAGTTTGACAACATTTCCATCAATAATAACCCTGCCTTTTTCAATCAGATTATCTGCTTCGCGTCTGGATATTCCTAGTGAATTTGCTAAAAATTTGTTTAATCTCATTATCTGAAATAATACCAGACGGCTTAAAGAGCAATGTCTTCAGGTCGTACCTGATCGTTCTGTGTGGAATTGTTTGATTGAGCCGTATTTTCATCTGATTGATCAGAAACGGGAGAGCCAGGTGTAATAGTTTGACCCGGTGTCATTTGTTGCTGTCTCTCCTGGTAGCTGTCGCCGCCATCAGCCATATATGAATGTATTTGATTCTCAACCTCAGATTTTTCCTGAGCCGCAGGTTCGCTTAGACCGCCATCTATGGCTTGATGTGATTCGTCAGCTTGCTGTTGTTTTTCCAATTCTCTGCGAGCCAGTTCTTTAAGATCTGGTTTTTGAGTCGGGTCATTAATTGGTTGAATAACTTTCTTTTTTCGTGATGGTGAATCTGGAATGTCAAAATTCAACTCTGTTGAACTTCTATCCTCATCTTCATCATTAGTAGTATCCATACCATTTTGTGCTACATTGCTATCCGTATCTTCGACTTGAATTTGCAACCTTCCGGGCTGCTCAGTAGGAGTTATTACTGCAGAATCAGTTGTAGAGCCACTTTGAATATTCGCATCACCTTGACTGGCAGCGTTAATATTAGGCGCATCACTTGCTTTATTAACTTGTGTTGATTGAACGTCATTTGATGACGAGCTAGAAGTGACTGTATTTTGGTTTGGTTCCGGTCTTGGCGGAGGTGGTGGGGGCACATGTAGTCGCTCCCCCACTGGCTCCGTCGGAGCCTTTCTGACGGATACCGTTGCTCGTGCGGGGGGCGGGGTTATGTCAATCCCCGCCTCAGGTTTTGGGCTGGAGTACCCTCCTGGAGCAGTTTCATTTGTTGGGGGTTGTGGCTTTTGAGGAGTAGTTAACTGTGATTGTGAAGTTGGATCGACTTGGGGTTGAGCCGGCGGCTGAGTATTATCTACCTGAACTGTTTGAGTTGTATTTGCAATGTCAGGTTGAACTACACTCGCTGCTGGTACTGCTTGAGTTGTTTCAGTAGTAGCTTGCGAGGCAGGACCAGCAGGTGTAGTGCTTGGCTGTGAAGTTGCAACACTTGGGCTGGGCGTAGATACAGGAACTGTGGGTTGTTCTGCTGCTACTGGCTGAGGAACGGCCGCGGGTGTTTGAGCCGAATTGCTACCTTCAAGAACCTCATGGACTGTATTAACTACATCTTCTAAAGTGACCTGTGATTTTACTAAATATTTGTTTGCACCTAAATTCTCGCCGCGCTGTCTGTCTGATTCTTGGCTAAGGGCTGTCATCATAATAACTTTAGTGTCTTTGGTCTCTGGGGTGGTGCGTAATATATCCAAAACATCAAAGCCACTAATTTTAGGCATCATTACATCGAGAATTATTAGGTCTGGTTCTTCTTTAACAACTGATGCCAGTGCTTGTTCGCCGTCTGATACAGATACTATTTCGTAGCCTTCTGCCTGAAGTCGAGCTCCGTAAATTTCCCGCAGGTTTTCGTCGTCTTCAACCAGCATTATTTTCGTCATAGTACCTCCATTCTATCGGGAAATATAATTTTTTACCATAACCTTATTTTTACTACATATTACACGCTTTGTTCAATATCTGAAAGTGGGCTCATAGAGGCAGCTTCTCGTTTCATTAGGTCTTGAGCTTTTTGAGTGCTTAGTCTGGGCAGAGAAACATAAAACTTACTGCCCTTGCCCAATCTAGAGTCTACCCAGATTTTCCCACCAAAAAGCTCGACAATTTTACGACAGATAAATAGGCCAAGCCCCGTTCCGCCAATTTGTCTGGTTGCGGAGTTGTCAACTCTATAGAACTTCTCAAAAAGATGCGGAATATCTTCTGCTGGGATTCCTGGCCCGGTATCTTCTACCGTAACAAGAACGTTTTGCTCATCTGCCCTCAAACCAATAACTATCTTTCCTTCCTCGGTGTATTTAACGGCGTTATCAAACAGATTAGTTATGATTTCACGCAGGCGATCAGGGTCTACGTGCGCATAATAAACCGGCATGAGGGCTTGTTGGGAAGTAGCCATGTTATCATCGCCAAATTGATATTCAACTTTCAGCCCTTTCTTTTCGGCTGTGAACCGCACATCTTGGGTAACTTGTTCGAGGAAAGCACTTATGTCAGTAACCTTTGGATGGCTGATTAGTCGTCCGTCTTCTGATTTGGCCGCTGTCAACAGGTCCTGGAACAGTTTGCCAAGATGCTGAGTTGATGAATGAGCTTTTTCAAGATATTCTCTGGCTTTGGTATCAATATTCACGACATTTGGGTTCATAGCAAGGGAGAGATAACCTTCAATCGCGGCTACTGGAGTACGCATTTCATGAGATGCGGTAGAAATAAACTCGGCTCTTTGTTGTTGCTCGGATTTTTCCTGGCTTATGTCTCGAAAAACAACTATAACGGCGTTGGCTTCATTGTCAAAATTCTGGATTGGTGAAATTGTTATAGAAAGCGAAACAATTTTGTTTGAGCGCGAGTTTAGATTAAATTTATTGCTGGATACAGGTTGCTTCTGTTGAAACACTTCAATCAGAGGATCTACTTGAAGCGGTTTGTTTTTATCATCAACAAACTTCATTATCGACCGATAATCCAGCCCCAAAGCCTCCTCGACTTTCCAACCAGTTATTTCCTGGGCGGCTGGATTAAACAGTTTAATTTTATAGTCAGTGTCTACAACGATCACGCCGTCCGCCATGGCGCTAATTAAAATATCGGCTTTGCTTTTTTCATGCGCCAAAGAACTCATCAAGCCTTCAACTGATCCTTTTTCTGTTTTCTTTTGACCCTGATTACTCCAAATTATTAAACTGGCAATAAATGTAATCTGAACCATAATCACTCTGATAATGTTGTCTCTTAAATCTCCATGAGCGGTGAAAATACCAAGAACAAATAGTAAATAATACGCATCCGTGCCAACTATTAAAGGGACTAATACTGCCCAACCGAACATTCCCGTTAGCATGATTATCAAATACCATAACCCTATATAGGGCGATCCTACGCCGCCAGTAGCATATATTTGCCAGGAAACCATGGAAAACAGAAGCGAGTAACTAATAATTGCGCCAACCCAGAATCTCAGGCGTACCGCATATTTGTAGAGAAAGAGGCCAAATATCGCGGTTATTAACCCCAAGATTGCCGTCCCCGGGGTAACACCAAAATTTAGTTGGTCCTGCAAGCCAGGGAAAACAAATTGCAGCAGTAAATATGATACAAAAAATACACTGCCCACCACTGTAGTAATGGTGTTCAAACGGCTATACCACTTTGGAGATACTTCGAGAAATAGCTTAATAGACTTAATCCGTTTCTTTTTTCAACCATTACCATTATGGCGCCATTATATTTGTTTTTCAATTTAATAAATGTCTGTTTCACGAAACGCGGGCATTCACGTGGTGACCCCTAGGAGAGTCGAACTCCTGTTTTCAGGATGAGAACCTGATGTCCTAACCACTAGACGAAGGGGCCCCTTGTCGGAGGAATTTGCTTAGGAATTCTAACACAGCCTCTGTTAACCCTCAACTAGTGGCGGGACTCATTTGGCCAATGATTTCCACCAGCATGCGCGGGGTGAGATCTGCCTTAATTAAGTAGCCATCGGCCAAGCGTTCCATGGCTGTACGGCTATCTTCATCCTGGTCAAAATTGGTCAGCACTAATATTTTGCTGTTCGGGAGTTTATTCCCCTCTTTACCGCGCAGCTCCTGTAGGATTTCTACGCCAGTTTTTTCCGGCAACATTAAGTCAAGTAAAACGTAATCGTATATTCCAGTTTGAGCTTTCTTTAAACCTTCCGGCCCGTTCGGTACGACTTCTATGTCATAACCCGCTTTTACCAATGAGCGTTGGTACATCTCGCCTATAAAACGGTCGTCCTCGATACATAAGATCTTGTGTGCCATGCTGGTATCAAGTATACAGGAAACGGGAAATAGCAAATAGCAATTGGGAAATAGAGATTGGAAACTAGAAACTAGCAATTAGAAAATAGAAATTAGGAATAAGTAGAAAGAGCGCATCGTTTTTCAAATCCTATTTTCCAGTTCCCAGTTCCCAATTCCTAATTTCTATTCTCTACTTGCGGTACATCGCATGGTTTTTAATCCAGCCATGCGAGCTGCGGACTATACCCTTTTCTGGTTGTTCCAGTTTATTGGCTACCGAAGCAAACGTCGGTACTAAAAATCCAAAAGTTGAGCCCTCCCCTTCCTTAGAACTCACATATATTTGGCCGCCATGCGCATCAATAATGGCTTTTGATAAATACAGCCCAAGACCAGTGCCGCCTACGGCTCCTTTGGTACGGTGAGACCGGTAAAATTTCTTGAATAAATTACCAATTACGGATGATGGAATACCAATGCCACGATCTTGAACAATTACCTCTACCTGGTCGCCTCGTTGTCTTAGCTCAACGACAATTTCGCCGCCTTCATAACTGTATTTGATCGCGTTGTCTACTAAATTATTTAGCACCTCGGTAATTCCTACTTTGTCTATGGCTACGGTGGGCAGATTTTGCGGACTTTTTAAGATAATCTTACGATTTAGGGCAGTTGCTCTTAAGCCAATTTCGTCTACAGTTTCTTTGGTAGTTGAGATAATATCTTCTTCCTTAATAAAAAGCTTTAACTCGTTTTGGTCCACACGGGACACATTTAATATGTTGTTGACATAAGTAGCCAGTTGATTAGCCGAGAGGACTACCTTGGAAAGAAGCCCTTTTTGTTCATCATTAGCTACACTATTCAGCTCATCGCTAAGCACATCTAGATACCCGCGTATCACTGTAATCGGACCTCTGAGCTCATGTGCTGCCAAAGCAACAAAGCTAAGCTGATTTTCATCTTCACTATATGAACCGGTTTTATCTGTGAATACCAAAACGACTTCTTGATTCAGACTGTCATTTTTACTGTAATGCGCTACTAAATCTATATAACGCACCTGATTTTTTGAGCTTAACTTTACACGGTTCCAAATGCGTTTGTCGTGCACCTTATTTTGTCTGGAAGATTCGAGCCAACTTTTATAATCACCTTCACCCTGAAAATCCAAATTCACTATTCTTTCAAAAGGCACCCCAATTGATTCGGATTGCTCGCTGCCGATAAATTCAAGAGCTTCTTTATTAGCAAAAGCCAGACTTTGGTTGTTATCAAGAATCATTACTGCAACTGGCAGTTTGTTAAGGATAGACTCAATATATCTGGCATTGCTATTACTTGTTTGCGATTCAGCTTCCTTGCTTTTGACAAGTTTATAAATATTATCAGTAAGTTTTTCTATTAATTCACGGCCAAGCAACGTGCCCTTGATTGTTAGTGTCTGCGCGCTTTCTTCGGGCGCCAGGATATTGGCTATAACTTTAGTCAGAACATCTATTGGTTCGATGATAAAGGTTTGTAAAAAATAGACCAGGATTGAACCAACAAATGTTGAAACGCCAAAAGCTATGATTGAGGTGATTTCTATTGAAATGTCGAAATATATATTTAGTAATAACCACGTTAATGTCCCTGATGCAGCCACAATTCCGTACGACAAGAACATCACCCATGAGATGTGTGCTCTAAGTTGGCGAATTAAATCTTTCTGCATTAGTTATATGTAACTGACTTCTCTGGCGGAAGTGCTACAACCCAGGCTTGACCGGCATTGAGAGATATCTCCGCGCCGGCAGCATCTAAGAACTTATACTGTTCAAAAGCGCCGGGTTTTTGCCATGTGCCAGTGGTGAGAGTGCCGTCCTGAAAGATAAGTAATTCGCCTGAACCTGCTGTTGGCATCTTTAAATGTCCATCTGCCATAACACTTTGTGGGATCTTCATGACTATAACAACTTTAGGGTTTATTTGTTTGCCGGACTCTCTGTCCTTATGCGCATTGCCGGCCAAGCTGCGCAGATAACTGTTCGAAGCCTGGTCGTAAGTATAGCTTGATGCGTAATACTGGCTGGAGATATTAATCGAGATGTTCGAAGCGTTTGGCGCCGGTGAAGGCGTATCAGCTTTTCGTGTCCAAGGTGTAAATTTGCTTTCCTGAAAACCCAGTTCATTCATTAAAGCATCCAGGAGGTCGCTAGTCGTATACATATTGTGCGGTGCGTATCTGTCGCTGGCACGATAGAATGATCCGGCGTGAGAGAATTGGTCGAGATCTTTCATGCTGGCGCTACGAGCATACTGCAAAGCTTCCGGACTTCCACCTACGTGTGCAACGGCCGCGTCAAATGTTTTTCCCCACTCCAGAAAATATGGCCTTAATGATCTAACTGGCCCAAACAACGCGGGTCTTGCTTCTTGGTAAAGGGCTAAATGGCGCGTGATTCCACCCTCGGCGATTGCTTCAAACACTACCCCGGCTTCTTGAAGGCCAGATTGCGGCCTGGCGTCAGGACTATTTTCGATTACAATCCCTTTAACGGGGCGTTTTGCTAAGTCGGGAGACACTTCAACTCCCGTCAGGGGAGATTTTTCCAGTTTTATAGTAGGCTCGCTAGTGCTGGTCGCATTTGGGTCTGTGCGGCTGACTTCTTTACTGTTTTTTAACCATATAGCGGTAATTAAAATACCCAAAAAAACTACCAGGATGGTGCTCGATACTAACAAAACTTTTTTGTTTTTCTTGGCCCAGTCAAAAAAACGGGCTAAGCGTTTTTTCATACATATGAGTATCTCGAATTAACCCGTTTTTATCAAGAGGCTTACGGTTGTATAACTTTTAACTATTTCCCAATTCCTAGTTTTCATTTGCCATTTACCAATTACCAATCATTGTCTCAATAAAGCATTTATCATTGATAAAAATATCTCATTAGTTAACTGACTAAATGAATGGCAACTGGTAAATGATAAGTGGTAAGTCTTTATACGAGCTTGATAGCTTTTAACTAATTCCTAGTTGCTGATTCCCAATTGCTAATCGCTATATTCAGGCGCCTTATGGTCGTTTCTTTACCTAAAACGGCCAGGGTCTCAGCTAGAGGAGGGCTAAAGGGTGCCCAAGTGGTAGCGATTCGAACGAGGCTAAATAAAACACCCGGTTTTTGAGAAGTTTGTTGCAATAAATTATTTAAGCTATCAGTTAGACCCGCAATGCTAAAGTCACTTTGTTCCAAAGCGTCAATGGTTTGTTTCAACAGGGCTTTTATCTCGTCCATAGAAAATCGGCTAAGCTGTTTATTATTTTTGATAAGTTCCAAATCTATGGGCTGATCCTCAAAAAAGAACTTAGTCAATTGGGGAAGTTCGTCAAAATGCTTTAGTCGTTCTTGAACCAGCTTTAAAACCTGGGTTTTATAGGCGTTGTCAAATTTGCCTGCTGCTTCCGGCCAAAACTTGGCACCGGTTTCTAATCCCTGATTTTTAATTGTCTCGAAAAGTTGCTCGATACTTTTAGAACGAATGTGGTGCCCGTTTAGCCAACTAAGTTTTTCCGGCTCGAACCTGGCGGGAGATTTTTGGATTCTCTCTATAGAAAATGCATTTAAGATTTCATCAATGCTATAAACTTCCTGATTTGTGCCGTCATTCCAACCGAGTGATGACAGGAAATTAAACACGGCTTCCTTTAGGTAACCTTGGTCACGATATTCCAACACCGACATTGCCCCTTCGCGCTTTGATAACTTTTTCCCGCCGTTCTTCCCAAGTACTGGCGGTAGTGTGATAAATTTTGGCGGTTGCCAGCCAAGGGCGTCATAAACCGATAAAAATTTTGGCATTGAAGATATAAACTCCTCGCCTCTTATAACATGAGTGATTTTCATTTCGTAGTCGTCCACAATGTGAGCGAAGTTGTAAGTCGGAAAACCGTCAGCTTTGATTAGGATAAAATCATCCAATGCCTCCGGGCCGGCAGAAAGCTTGCCCCGGACTTCATCCTGCCATGAGTAAGGTTTAACCTCAGGGACTTTAAGGCGCAATGGTTTTGTCTCGTCCCATTCAATACTTTTATCTGAAAATTCAGGGCGATAATCCCTAAATAAAAAAGGCTTGTTGCTATTTTTTGATTGCCCCCGAAACTCTTCTAACTGTTCTTGGGTGTATGGATCAGGATAAGCATGCCCGGCTTCAAGTAATTGTCTGGCATATTTTTTATATATGTCTAGTCTTTGAGATTGAAAATATGGGCTATTTTCACCGCCGACATCCGGACCTTCATGCCATTCAAGCCCAAGCCACTTCAGCGACTCTTTAATTTGCTCAACCGCGCCTTTAACCTCGCGTTTTTTATCTGTGTCTTCGATTCTTAAAATAAAATCGCCATTATTTTGCTTGGCTATAATCCAGGCAAAGAGCGCTGTTCTAATCGCGCCGACATGAAGCATGCCGGTAGGACTGGGCGCAAAACGGGTTCGGACACTCATTACCAACATAGTATCTTCTAACATGAATTGCTATTCAAGTTAAATTTGATTACAATACTTGATCAGAGAATGTCTATGCCTCCAAAAATTGTTTACCCTCAAAAAGATAATAATACCGACCATCCAACCCCTAATGAAATATATGACAACGCGAATAGAAACAGTCCTCAAGATTATTCTGAGATTACTGAACCGGGTAAGATTACCAAATTTTTGACAAAATCTATTTTTGTGAAATTGTATTATTTCAATTTTTTTGGACTTTTGTTCTGGGTTTTATTATTAATCTTTACACTTATTCTTACAGTCATAATTAATTCCACTCAAACTCTTACGGAAAATGCAATTAATGCAATTCATGGTTTGCTATGGGGAGGTCAATTTTTTTGGTTAGCTCTGGAGCTTTCATTAATGCTATCCGGGGTATTAATATTTAAAAACAATATTAAATTATTACAATCAAATCGAAAATGTGTACCTAAAGTGGTTAAATTTGTTGGTGCGCTTTGGGGGCTTACACTTTTGGTCGGGATATTTATTACTGGGCATGTATTGTTCTCGAATACAGATTTTATTAATTCTGTATTAGCACTGGGTATCGTGTCTGTAGTATTTTTTATGTTTTGGCTTTATGCCGTAAATGTGCTAATTAACCGCATACTTAAGCGAATAGACAGTCAGCGCCCTTTTAATTTAATAACAACAATGCTTACACTAATTTTTGAAACTTTAATAATATTTTTTGGTTATATAATTATTACCATCACCGCTACAATTGTGGATCCACCTGATTCAGGCTAAAAAATCCAACATTACTATGAGTGCAATTTCAATCACATCGAGATATGCAAAAATCAATTCACTTGTAAAAATGACCCGACCGCAAAACATGCGATTCACAGTAGCCGTCTATATAGTAAGCGGAGCGGTTTTTGGTTTATCTACAATAGCTATAATCCTTGGTTCGTTAATTTATTTTCTGCTTTATGGTTTGGCCACCATTATTAATAACATAAGAGATGTTGAAGTCGATAAGCTAAATAAAACGAACAATCCCTTAGCAAAAGGCAATGTAAGCATACAAGAGGTAAAAGTTCTTTTTTCAATTTACCTTTTGGGTTTAATTATCATCCAGTTACTTCTTCCACAACCTGAAACATTGATATTTGCGCTTACTTTACTGTTTTTTAGTTTAATATATTCTTGGAAAGTAACAGATATTCAATCAAGGGGTTTGATTGCGACGATATTACTCTCGCTTATGTATTCAGGTTCTCCCGTATTATTAGCAGGTATATATTCTGGGTATTTTCCTCTATTTCAAGCATGTGTCTTGGGTCTTCTAACCACTGCCGGTCTACTCGCTAAGGATTATAAAGACATAAAAGGTGATAAGTTGCATGGCAAGCTTACCCCATTGGTTCGATATGGTGAAAAAACAGTTAGAACAATTGCTTATACCGTAGGAATAATAGCTTTAATTTTTGTATTTTACTCAAATTCTATGAATTTAGCAGTATATATTACTTTATCCACTTTTTATTTAAGTAGTGCCTACTGGCTACATAAAAATAAAGCGCATAATAATCTAATTAAGATATTGCATCAGACATCTGTGGTATTTTTGGTAGTTTTTTATCTTCAAGGTGAATTTTTAAAATAAACTAAGATTATAGGCTGGCGGCGATTTTTACGATTTGCTCACTGTTTAAGCTTGAGTCTCCCTCTATCGTGTACCACACGCCACCATTCACCCATGTTGCGCTTGAACCGTTATAAACGTAAATTGTCAGCCCTCGTTCTTTATAGGTCTGGTAGAGCTGATGCTCTTTGGCTACAAAATTGTCAAATAAACTCCTTGAGTCCCAGCCGCTGGATTTTTGGATAATCGAATATTTGCGTTCATCTGTGTTTGTATTAAACCCGATTGTAATTTGCCCAGCGCTATAAGATATGGGTCCGCTAAAAGCAAATCCGGTAGGCGTATATCCGGGCATCTTGGCATTAAATCCCGCCCTGGAGGCGGCTACTCTCATGGATAAATTAGGGATATTCAGATAAGTTATATAACCCGCCAACAAAACTACGCTTGTAAAAGTAGCCAAACCTGTAACCAACTTTGGCCGGGAGCGCAATTTTTTAAAAATTTTTGGCTGCTTTTTTGAAGTATTTTTTTGTGTTTTTGAACTAATACGAGCTGGCTTAGCTTTGCTCATTTGCTCTTTAATAAGCTCGTTTTTTAGTACTTTTGCTGGCTTGGATGTGGTGGCAGTGCTTTGTTGTTGCGGGGTAATATTCTGAACGGTTTGGCTGTGCTTTGCGAAACCAATTAGGGAGAGATCTTGGCCAAATTTTGAAATGGCATTACTCAGACTATATTTTTTAGCTCGTCTTTCTCTGAGTTTTGCTTCGTGTGAGTTGATCACCAAACCAGAATGTTTTTCGGGTTGGATGATTGATCTTGAAACACTCTTTGATTCTACGCGAGGATGCGCCTGGGGTTTTTTTAGAATTTGTCTTTGCAGCGTCTCGGAACGTTTGGTTTTTTTATGAACTTTACTTGCAAGTGGTGTGGGGTGGCTTCTTTGTTTTGTTTTTACTGGTCCAGAGTTTTTAGGGCGCACAAAACCATCAATTGTTTTTTTATGTTGGTTATGTGATTGTTTTGCGTGCGTTTTGATATCTTGATTATTTACCAACTCTCCGGTGTTGGCATCATAAACCCGACCGTTGATAACGACTGTATTGTGTTTTTTTGAGCGATCCATAGACCTAACTTAACGCCCCCGTAAGATGCTTATGTGTATTTATCTTAGCAATTGTTTTGCTGGTTCACAACCTGTATTAATGGTTAAAAATTTAGTTTATAGCCCCAGCAAACTACGTTTATATTCATCCAGATGGCTCAAGGCGTAGTATGTTCCTTTGGCGTTGCAAAGCAAAGGGTCTTGGGCCATAAAGCACGGTGTGTTTAGTTTTCTGGACAAATATTCTTCAATGCCATTGAGCTGCGCCACTCCTCCGCTGAGTACAATACCTTGACCGACAATGTCGCTGACTACATCAGGCGGGGTTCTTTCAATCGCGTTGCGCACAGCAAGAATTATTCTGTCAAAGACGCCTTCAAGGTGTGGCCTTAAATCTCTACCTTTAACATCGACGCTTTTTGGCAACGAGTCAGACAAATTACGGCCGCGAACTGTCATTTTTTGGTCATCAAATTCATCGTGAACCGCGCCAATCTTTAGTTTGGTTTCTTCGGCTGTATTCAAACCTATATGCATATTATGGGTCCGTCGAAAATATCTGGTTATTGCCTCGTCCATTGCTTTGCCGCCAACCCTCACAGCCTCTTTGGTGACTATTCCTCCTAAAGACAGGACTGCTATTTCAGTCGTACCACTGCCTATATCGACAATCATATGGCCCTTTGGCTCAATAACGGGAATAGATGCGCCTAAAGCTGCCGCTACCGGTGAATAGATTAGAAATACGTTTTGGATTCCTGCTTCATGTCCAACGTCTAGAACAGCCCGCTGCTCCGTAGAAGTTGCACTAACAGAGACGGTGATCATGGCTTCAGGCTTCTGAATATGAAAGCGCCCAATAGCCTTTTGCACAAAATTTCGAAGCATTTGTTCGGCTGCGCCAAAATCCGCGATGACACCGTTTTGCAAAGGATAATATGCCTCAAGTTGCTCCGGTGTGCGTCCCAGCATGTCTATCGCGTCAAGCCCAACGGCAACAATTTTGTCATTCTCAGTATTTTTGGCCACAACGCTAGGTTCATCAACAATTATCCCTTTACGAGGTATGTAAATTCGAGTTCTGGATGTTCCCAGATCTATACCAATTTTTTTACTGAAGATTGCCATTTGTAATACCTTAGCACAGGTTAGCCATGAGGCACCACAAGAATTGGGAAATGGGAACTAGCAATTGGGAATTAGGAACTAGAAACTGGAAATTAGAAAATAGTATATTTTTAAAAAACTAATTCCTAGTTTCTAACTCCTAATTCCTATTTTTAACTTTATGAACTTGATAACTTTTAACTAGATTCCAGATTCCAGATTCCAGATTCCAGATTCCAGCTTCTAGATTCTAGCTTCTATTTCCCAATTCCCAATTTCTATTTCCTAATTGCTGTTTCCTAATTTCTATACTCTATACGTCATACTGCATACTTCATACTCTATTTCCTAATTCCCGTTTCATTGTTTTTCAACAACAAGATTAACCCTTTGAATTATTGTTTCTGTTGCGCTTGCGGGAGGAGCGACTGTATATATATTTTCAAAATCGTGGTCAAAGAAAACATCAAACCTTGGGTCGATTGGCACAATCTCCACTAAATTTGCCCCGTCAAATTCAAAGATCAACAGCTTGTTTGATTGGTCTTGGAGCATCAATCGGTGCCCATCCATCCACTCGGCAAGTACGTTTTCCGCTAAAGGACGGTCAACTGCGAATTGGTAAGTTTTGTCATACTCGATGTCATAAACCGTAAACTTAGACCCATTTTGCAAACTAACAAACTGAGAATTATTAGAAAATGATGCCATTTGCGGTTTCTCGCTCGAAATAGTTCTAAACGGCTTTGGCTTTTCGCCTTCCTTGGTATCAAATGGGTTTTTGTAGATATAAGTCATATTAGTTGGAGAGTCTGTGATCGCCAGATATTCGTCACCGTCATATTTTTCCATTCTCATAAAATATTTTTCATTAGGGGCAACATCTCTTATCTCCATGGTTTTACCGTCTTTTAGAATACTAGCCCGAATCGTACCACTGTCTTTGAGTTCATGAATCAATAAAACGGCTTTGTCTCCATAAACTCTGTAATACAGAACATGCTCCATTAGGGAGCTGGATATGGTTTTTTTATCAAGGTCAATGAGCCTTAGAGATTTATCAACGAGGGCATATAATTGATTATTCGAACCTCCCAGAAACTGGATGTTATCAAGGGGCAAGCCAAACTCACGGGAAATGTTGCGGCTTGTCTCGGGTTTGGTGCGATCAAATACGATAAATTCGTTAATATCCCCGTTTTTATGGTTTAGCAAAATAACTTTATTATCCTGTGCCCATTCGATAATTTTTAGGTCGCCCAGCTTGCCGTCTTTTTTAGTAAACACTTCTTCGGGCAAGACAACGTTTTTTATAGGTCTTTCGATTTTATCTACTTCAATTTGATCATAAATTGGTTTATCGGAAGAATTACGCACCAAGAGCCAAAATTTATCTAAACTTTGGCTGGCATCATTTACTTTTGGATATGTAAATTGCGTGGCAGCAAGAATCTGCTCTGGGAATAACTTTGGATAGTACACCCACATCACTTCTTCACCCTTTAATTCGACATTTTTTGACCAGGAACGGTAACCATCTCGCTTTAATTCGAGTTTGTATTCGCCGGCCGGCAGGGCCAGTTTCCCTGGGGTCGTGTCGTTCTCGGCTTTATCGTTAATAAAAATCTGCGCTGGTTTTGGTCCCGCATCAACAAGTATTAATCCGTTTTGTATCAATGTGCCGGTATTCCTATCAATATCGTAGCCTTTAGCGGCAAACACGATAAAAATGGTTGCGATAGCTGCTAACGCACCGCCGAGCGCATATAATAGTAAACGAATGGTTGAGCGCACTCTTTCAGATTGAAAGTCTATAAACATATGAAAATAATAAAATTGTTACGCATATAGTATAGCTGATAGATACTGGGAAATGGTAATTAGCAATTAGCAATTAGGAACTAGGAATTAGTTTTTAAAAATATACTATTTTCTATTTCCTAATTGCTGTTTCCTAATTTCTATACTCTATTTCCCAATTCCAAATTGCTAGTTCCTATTTCCCGGAAGCTGGGCTTCCTAAAAGATTCCATCCCAAATTCGTTGCCATAAACTTGGTGCGCTGCCTGGAACTTGGGAATCAATTTCTTTGGGCAGTTGTGTTTCTGTTGCGGTTGCGCTTAGCGGATCGGGTACGATTTGCTCTGCTTGAACAACCAGTCTTCTCCAGCTTGTACCGGGAGGCGTGCATGTAATTAGCGATGTGATAGGCCTGTCGGCAGTTTGAATTAAGGAAAAATCATTTGGAGCAACAATTTGTTTATTAAATACCTTATAGATGTATCGTTTACTGCCATAATGAATTACAAATGTGTCTCCTACTTCCAGTCTATCAAGTAAAACAAAGGCAAATTTATACTTTCCGGAGTTGAAGAAGTTGTTACTTGAATGGCCGACTATGACGTTATTGCCAATTTGGCCGGGGAGCGCGCTTTCTCCGTAATGGACTACACCGCCCTCCAAAGCCTTTTGGATTTTACCTTCATCATAAGACTTTTCATCATAAACAACCGGCACATCCACATTTATTTTAGGAATGACAATCTTGGGCGCGCTGCTAACTGGAATTTCGGCATTTGGATCTAAAATTACAGGAGTGTTGAATTCTTTACCAGGGCTGATGTAGGACTTAACTTGCCCGATAACAATATGATTATAGTTAAGTGTTAAGAAGATAAAACCCACTACTCCGGCAATTAGTAAAGGTTTACCGTGTTTTTTCCTAAACGACTTTGTTTGGGGACCCAGTTTTGAAACAATATGTTTTTTTGCTTGGGCAACTGACGTTAGTCTAGTTTTATGGCTTTTATGATGGGTTGGGTGGGCATAACCAACTTGTTTTGAATGCAATCCTTCATGTTGGCTGGTTGCGGCTTGCGAAGCGCGGTGATAACGTTGCCATTCGGCATGCTTTTGCTCATCAGTTAAGCTATGGTACCATCTCTCGTATGCTGCACGATCAACTTTGGGGTCTGGTCTATCATTTGGAAATGCGCCATGGTGTTCTTGAAAATTCGCATCATGATGCCCAGAAGATGGTAAATGGAATTGATTATGTTTTGAATTCATAAAAAATCTAAGCAACTTAATGCCCTTTAAACAGTATTATAGTACAATTATCTGTAGTCTTCGTACAGATAGGCTTAAGTAGTGTATGGTTGCTTAAATAGCTAACATGGGTATATCCGGGCGAGTGGCGGAATTGGCAGACGCGCTGGACTCCCACCTACGTTGCAAAACTACGGTGGGCAGGCAAAATCCGTGGTATATTACAGCAAAAAGTATTGCCGAGGTGGCGGAATTGGCAGACGCGCTGGACTCAAAATCCAGTGAGAGTAAAATCTCGTGTGGGTTCGACTCCCACTCTCGGCACCAAAATTTTAATACTCGTTGTTTGATGCGCAAAATATGCCTGTTGTAATCGCCTCGAAGGGTTTGCCAGGGTTTTGGAGCCAGAAGACTGAAGAGAGGGTTGCTGTTTTTACCTGCCAGTCATCTAATTGGGTCGAATGTTTTGTTGCGCTCACCTTGCCGCCCCGGGCAACCAACACTTGATTGTTGTGTTTAGTAACGATAATTATTGAGTTTAACGATGTAAACTCGGCCAGAATATCCGCTAATGCTTGAACCGGCATAGTCGAAATAACCGGCTTTGGATATCTTATCTGTTTAAATAATTGCTGAAGTTGAGAAAAATTTGGCACCAAGCAGGTATTATTACGAGTTACAATAAAATCGACCTCTGTAGATATTAGCTGCAGACTATCACCGCTTAAAGTTATTTGTTGATTTAATTGCTTCAAAATATCCAGGACTAAAGTGCTGGTTTCGCTGTTTTTACCTATATCTCCTGGCAGTAAAATCCCATTAGCATCGTTCGCCAGGCTGATTATTTCTTGCGTCGCTTCGCGGGAAATTTCACTGGTTTTGGTGGAAGGAACAAAAACCTGGCCTTTAAAACTATCCTGCAGTAAAGGTTTCAGGCTATCGGGCAGTACAACCCTAGCTTCGCCAACTCCAGCCTGATTAACATTAGCGAATGCCGTTGAAATAAGATTAAAAGAATTTTTATTACCGCCAATGAGTAAAATTTTTCCAGCTAATTTTTTGTTTTCGGGTCGAGACCACAAAATATCAGGAAAGAGCGGTTCTTTATTTTGCCAGGTCAAGCTCATATTTACCGTTTTTGTAATTTAGCTCGTAAATAACATTTTTCCGCTCAACGATAACTTTCCATTTTTGGCTCAGGGCGTGTGCGAACAGCTCTTTATCTGGGTTAAATGCGATTGGATTTTCAACCATTTCCAGGATCGGTATATCTGATGAGCTATCTCCAATACCATAACTATCTTTAAATTCCAGATTATGTTTAGTTACAATTTTCCTAAGAATTTTTTCCTTGTAACTGCTTGCCAAAAACCTTTCTCCTGTAAACCGGTTATTGCTGTGTTTGTATTCTGTGCCAACCCATTCATCAAATTTATACTGCTGGGCAATATGCGAAATTAATTCTTTATGCGAGCCGGAAATTGCTATAAGAAAATAATTTTGCTTTTTAAGTGCGTATATGAGATCGCGGGTATAAGTGTAAATCTGCTCTTTGTATTCCCCTGCAATCTCGTCAACGATCTGGTGAAATTTGTCGACGGGGATATTCGGCAATGCCTTTTCGTAAATTTTTACCAGTATTTCCTGATAATCGTTAAACGCGTCCTCATACTCGCGGCGTTTCCAGACCATTCTGGCTTCTTTTAACTTTTCATGGGCATGGTTACCAAGCAGACCTTTTTTGGCAAGACGGTCGACTACGGCGTGGTAGAGTTGCCATCTGATTAATGTTCCATCAATGTCAAACACCGCAAATGGCTTTTTCGCCACATCAGCCTGCTTTCTGGTTTCAGCCAGAAACACCGCTGATGTTCTTGGCGAGCTACTGCGTTGCAGATTTCGTTGCTCATTCACCGTACTGTCTGTACGATTCACTTCGCTACTCATCTGCGCCTTGTAGCTCACCCAAGCGAATAAGCGATTTGTCGTATACTTGGCATTCACGAGCAGAGGATCATTTAATTGTGATACTCGCGCATTGTATTTCATATACAATTTGCTCCGTTCCTCGTTATCGCCTCGTCTGAGTGCAAGACAATAAGACAGTTATTGCTACTAAGAAAACATTTCATTGCAGTGTCACCCAGTTTATATAAAAATGGTATCACATGGTGATCTGGAGTAACAGAGATCGAGCCACGTCATAATTAGGACGGTCGTTGCTATGTCCTGCGGTTGTCCAAACAATCTTGCTATTTGGTAGGTTTTTATTCAGTTCAAATGCGGTTTTTGGCGGGCAAACCATGTCGTATCTTCCCTGCACCAGCCAGATCGGCATTTTTAACTTTTGTGCGTTTTTTTGAATAAATTTATCTGGCAAAAAGCATTTATTAGCCAGATAGTACATTTCTATTCCATGACCTTCAGGTTCGAATTCTTCAAAGTTTTTTGGCGTAAAACGATCGTCGAGAGAACAGAGCGAGCCTTCAAGCATGGCGTGCGCGTAGATAGATTTTTTTCTAGTTAACGCGTTTTTATTATTTAATTGATTATAGTGATACGCGCTGGGGTGGTTTTTGTATTCTTTTGGTACCGTACTTATATATTTTTCCCAAACATCCGGAAAGAAATCCCGAAATTGGCCTTTATCTATATGGTCAATTTCTTTTTGCGTGCCGGTAAAAATGCCGCCCAGAACCATTGCCTCGATTCCCTTTGGATATTTAATCGCGAATACAAGTGCCAAGCATGACCCCCACGAACCGCCGGCAATGACAAATTTTTTTAATTTCGTGTATTCAATAACTTTGCGGATATCCTCAACTAAATGCTCGGTTGTATTATTTAGAAGCGACCCTTTTGGAGTACTCTTACCCGCGCCCCGCTGATCGAAAAAAATAACTCTTTGTTGTTTCGGGTCGTATCGTTCTTTGTAAGTATCTTTAAATCCCGAACCCGGACCACCATGAAGCATTAATATTGGCAATTTGGCGTTTTTGTTCCCCCAGTCCTGAACGTATAACTTATGCCCATCACCTACGTCTAAAAACTGTTCCGATATCGTAAACTCATCTTTGTTCATGTATTTGTATTTTAAAATAAAAAACCTCAAATAGATACGAATTAAAAATGCCCGAAAATTGGTCCGATCGGACAAGAAATCGGGCCAGCCGGAGAAAATTACTTAGCTAGTATTATCCTCTAGCTCGATACTGACTGGGCAGTGGTCTGAGCCAAAAATTTCGGGATGAATCTGAGCGCTTTTAACTTTTGGCTCCAGAACCTTAGAAACTAATATATAGTCAATGCGCCAACCGATGTTTCGAGCTCGTGCATTAGCCCAGTGAGTCCACCAGGTGTAATACCCGTTGCCTTCGTGGAACATGCGAAACGTGTCAACAAATCCGGCATCTATAAATTTTTGGAATCCTTCGCGCTCCTCACTAGTAAATCCTTTTTTACCGCGATTTTCTTTTGGCCTGGCTAGATCTTCCTCTGTGTGGGCTACGTTTAAGTCGCCGCAAAACACAACTGGCTTATTTTTCTCAAGGGATTTGCAGTATTCCAAAAAGGCCGGGTCCCAGTGTTCATGTCGCAGCGGGATGCGCGAGAGATCGTCTTTAGCGTTAGGGGTATAAACAGACACAACATAGAAGTTTTTAAATTCTGCGGTTATTAACCTGCCCTCTTTGTTGGGATCTCCGTAAGAGTCTTCAGTTAAACCATATTTTTTAATAATATTTTCTGGCATTCCATAAAGCACGTTGAGGGGCTCATTTTTGGTAAATATGGCCGTACCCGAATAGCCCTTTTTTTCAGCCGAACTCCAATATTCTGTATATTCGGGCAAATCCACCTCAGATTGATGGCGCTCGGCCTTAGTTTCTTGCAAACACAAAACGTCCGGTTGAAATTTTTCAACGAAAGGCAAAAACAGTTCTTTTTTATGAACTGCTCTAATACCATTAACATTCCATGAAAAAATCTTCACCATATAGCCCATAGTATACAACGCCTGATTACATCTGCTAAACTAGCTGTCAGTGAGTAAACAAGACGGATACAGACGAATTTTACTTAAACTTTCAGGCGAACAACTCGCTGGTAAGAGTAAATCTGGTATTGACCCTGAGTTCGTGGGTTGGTTGGCTGAAGAAATAAAAAAAGTTGTCGATGTTGGTGCGCAGGTTGTAATAGTAGTTGGCGGAGGGAATTTTGTGAGAGGTGCTAGCTTTTCCGGACATGGCCTAGAAAGGGCTACTGCGGATTATATGGGCATGCTTGCTACTATAATTAATGGGCTTGCGTTAATGGATATGCTTGAATCAAAATCTCAACCAACCAGATTGCAAACTAATTTAACCTTGCCTCAAGTAGCAGAGCCATTCATCCGCCGTAGAGCCATAAGACATATGGAGAAGAACAGAGTCATAATTATAGCCGGAGGGCTAGGTAAACCTTTCATTACTACCGATACTGCGGCTGTGTCTGTAGCCCTAGAGCTTGGTTGTGAAACGGTGATGAAGGCGACAAAAGTAAATGGTGTATTCACCAAAGACCCCACGGAACACGATGATGCTGAATTTTTAGAAAACCTTAGTTATGAAGAAGCTATAAAAAACCCTGATATTCAAATCATGGACAAGGCTGCGCTTGGACTCGCCATGGAGCATAAAATGCCAATTATTGTTTTTGACCTCCTGAAAGAAGACAATTTGGTTAAAGCTGCCCAAGGTGGAAATATTGGCAGCAGGATTGGGTGATCCCCAATCCCAAATTCCTATTTTCTATTTTCTAAAGTGGATACGGTCTTTTTGCCACTTCTTCCTGAACTGTATTCCAAAGGGATGGGTCATTAAAATTATCCATACGCCAATACCACCACTCTGCCCCCCATATGTATATTCGACTCATACCCGTATTTTCAGCAAACCGAATATTCTTTTTTAGCTGCTCCGAATCCATCGACTTGTTTTGCTCTTCTATGGTCATATCTTTTGTAGGTACCGGCCCCCAAGGCTCGGTTTGTAGTTCGTGAACGAATGTGGGGCTGCTATGTAAAAGTTCAATCACGGCAGCTCGAAGTGTGTGCCAAGCTGATGGTACATACCAAAACGACCAATAGTAACCCATTCCAAAAATTTCTCCGTATGCTTTTTTATACATGGAAAACCCGACCTCATCTCCAACCGGTTGTCTGACAGGGGTGCCTGACTGGTTGCTAACGTTAATTATTACGGAGTGAGCTGGATCAAGTTTTTTTACTAGTCCATATTCCTTTGCCAGTAGATCGCGGTCAAAATCCGGACATTCGCCAAACAGCCTGTTAAAAATTTCATTTTCCAGTTGGTAACTTTCCAAAGCCGGATGATCTCGATAACGCAGGGTCACTGCTTCCAAATATTCCAAGAGTTCGGCATCTTGTTGATTTCTCTCTAATTTTTTTGCCCAATTTGGTGTATGGCACTCTGGCCAGCGTGGTTGACGGTGGCCAATGGCAAGCGATACTTTGGCTTTGTATTTTGCGGCTAGATCCATTTGCCAGTCTAGCGAGGTAAAATCATATTGATCTCTTTCTTTTTCGTGTTCATCCCAGTAGCTCATAAGACGGAGTTTACGAAACCCTAAGTCTCTAAGAACTCCTTCATACGCAGTTTGCCAATTAATACCGAGTTCCTCAGCATAATTTTTGGAAAAACTTACTCCAAGTTGAGTGGGCTCTCCCGCATGCCGAATTAAAAAACTCACAATTAAAACAATGGCAAACAAAAACAGGCTGCTAATTATTATTGAGAAAAAAATAAAAAACTTTGAACTGAGTAGGCGCGACGTTAATTTACCTGACTTTTTTTGCTTTTTGGGATTCTTTTTCATAAGCGTTTATGGTGGCTATATTATACCTTAATAATTGACTAAGTCGCCTGTAAAATTACTTATTCGTGTACAATGAAGGGTGCACATGAAGATCTCAATAGTAATTCCCGTATATAACGAAGAAGATTATTTGAATGCCTGCTTAAACGCTATCGCGAATCAAACCGTAATGCCCGATGAGGTTATTGTTGTTGATAATAATTCAACTGACAAGACAGTAAAAATTGCAAGCAGCTACCCTTTTGTAAAATTAATTAACGAGCCAATTCAAGGGGTGCTTCAAGCACGAACAAGAGGTTTTAACGAGGCAAAATACGAAATAATGGGGCGAATAGATGCTGACACTATTCTTTCTCCAAACTGGGTCGAGTGTGTTCTGGAAGTATTTAAAGATAATAAGATAGCCGCTGTAACAGGGGCAAACTCTTTTTATGAATGGCCGTTTTCACCCCACAACCATTGGGTTGAACATATATTTAAAGGACCACTCTATAAATATGCTAAGAAATTTCCCTATTTGTTTGGCACTAACATGGCAATCAAAAAAAATGCTTGGAATGCTGTGAAAAATGAACTTTGTGAAAACAGAACTATGCATGAAGATCTGGACCTTGCCATCCATCTTTATAAGCGAAATATGAAGATTCTCTATGAGCGCAAACTCCTGGCTGGTATGTCGGCGCGCAGATATGACGATTCTCCAGCCAGTTTTCGAAGCTATATGAAGTCTTACACGACTACATACAAGTCACATGGCCTGCCAATTGTTGCTCCGCGGATTGCTATGGCAGGTTACACCCTGGGTTATATAATCCTTAAACCTTTTCGTTCTTCTTATAACCCTCAAGATAATACATATAGTGTCAAGCATTTGCTCAAAGGCGGTAATAAAGCGCGCAAGCACCCGATGCACTAGAACTTATGTCTTTGATACAAATGGGTTGTTTTTGATATAGAATCGTAAATTTGCTGTAGTATTTTTTGTAATGCCAATCCGTTTTGTAGTGACAATATCTGAAGTTTGGACTTTATCACCTTGCATAAGTTGAAAAGGAGGTTTTTTGAGATCATGCCCATTTAAGTTTTTAGATATCTGAAATGCCTGGGCGGATTTAGCTGGTCCATTGGTGAGCTGATGAAGCTTGTCGGTATGTCTAAATTTCTTCATGAGCTCAATACCTTTCAACGGTTCTATGGCTCGAATTAATATGGCTTCCCCACTGCCTTTTGGCCCGCATACTACATTGAAGCAGTAATGCATTCCATAAGTAAAATATACATATAAATATCCAGCCGAACCAAACATAATAGAGTTGCTCGGTGTTTTTCCGCGAAAACTATGAGCCGCCTCGTCTTCTTGGTGGTATGCTTCGGTTTCCACGATTTTGCCTGTTAGTTGCGTGCCATTGTCAAGTGTGCGCACCAAATATTTACCAAGCAAAAACGGGGCAGCTTGTTGGCATGGCAACGTGCTTAATTTTTGTATCACATCCATAATCTAATAATAAACAACCGCTGTTCCAGTGGCTATGCATACAGGCCCAAAATAATAAAAAAGACCAAACGGTCTTAATAAATTAAACAAAAGTAAGAAGACAGAAAGCGATGTTTTGAATAATTGGATAGTAAAAGGGTTTAGCGAAATGGACGGATCCACAGTGTGCCCACATAAGAGCGGTAGGTTGTGAATCCGTCCATTCGCTTTTCTCGGCTGCGGGCCGGACTGGGAGGAAAAATGCCCGCAAAAACCTTGCTCGAACGGGGTTGGCGCGTTGCCTCTAGTAATGTTGCCGTTCGAGCAGGCCTGTCGGTGGTTGTCGCACACAGGTATTTCTAATAAACACCGACAGGTGCCAACTGTGTTACCTGGGAGGTTGGGGTATGTAACACAGTTGACAAAAACGAGACGGCTCCGCTTTGTCCGCGGGATTGAGGCAAGCGGAGCCGTCCGTTCGACGTTGGCCTGCACAGGCTGACGTCGAAACCCAAAAATTAAAAAAATCATTCATTCTCATGGACTGACTTTGCAAATCAGCTATTGATGATGCGCCAAGACAGCCCACAAGATACATCACTTTCTGTCAAAGGCCATCCCATCACTCCACTGGTTGCGATGAGAGCAATTACACTTTAGTGCTACTAAGCCAAGTTGTCAATAAAAAATACTAAAATGCAAATCAGATATATTAGCTACAAGCTGTTTTATGAAAGTTTAAAAGTTAAACTTGCCATTTTTACCCCATATGCTTGAATAAGTCCGCTAAAAGCCGTGTCGGCTTGCTTGGCAAGGGCCTTTAATATGTGAGCTAGTTCTAAAGACGAGTGGTTTGAATTACCCGCAAGCTCAAGGGCGTTTTGCAAAGCCTCTAACGTTTTTCGGGTGAACGCATCTGGTGTCATATTTTCCTCTAGTGGCTTAAGGCGCCCGAATGAAAAAATCTTTCGGGCGTTCGTAAGCCTCTAAAAGCGCATTATTTCTTCTTTTTTCCTTCTGAAATAGCGATTTGTTTTGGCTTTGGCAACTCTTTAAATGGGATAGTTACCTTGAGTGTGCCGTTGTCAAAATCGGCTTTTACTTTGCTCTCATCCGCATTATCCGGTAAGCGAACCCGTCTGATAAAGCTAGACGAACTTTCTTGTAAGTAGTAGCGTCTTTTTTTCTTATCTTCTTGCTTGGTTTGTTTCTCGCCTCTTATTTCAAGGACACCGTTATGCAAATTTATAGCTACGTCGTCCTTGCCAAACCCAGGTACGTGAGCCTCAACGACCAAATGCTTGTCGTCCTCGCTATAAACGTCCGTCATTGGCGTTACTAGCCCAGGTCTTAGAAGTGGTTTTGAAAAAAATTCTTCGAAATCCTCAAACGGATCCCATCTTGTTAAGAAAGTCATATTGCCCTCCTTTTTTATTAACTGTTGTGGCTAACGGATTCACGCACAGGGTGGCTGGGGCGCGAATCCATCAAAAAGCCAACACTCTAATGGTAAAAAATTAGCACTCTCGTGTCAAGAGTGCCAATTATGTTATAGCCACGCCCCAAGTCATATTTGACAATAGCATCTAATGAATGTATTATAATCAATAATATTTTAAGCGTTGGATAGGAGTAGAATTACTATGGATATCAAAGGACAAGGTTTTGAAGCATCTATTATTGCTGCGAAGCAGTCTGACGAATGGTTGATTGAAGCTGCTGACGAAATTCGTGAAGCTGCCAAGGCTCGTGGCCTGGAACTCCCAGCCTTCGTCGGCTCCCTCGCCGTTGACTCTGCTACTGATACTCCCGAAGTTCTCACTCCCGAAACGGCCGATCTCTTTAACACTTTAACACCCGAACAGCAAGA